>JAKASE010000006.1 GCA_021819135.1 Thermoplasmata archaeon
GCTAGATTCGAGCTGGCCGAACGTCGGTAGGGTACCCTAGCCCCCGGGCGGCTCGCCTGCCCTCCCCCGGCACGCGGTGGATCTACTCGTGCGAAACCGGCAAGAGACAGAAACTTCGAACGTCATGGCTAAGTACTCCCGGAGGTCCGGATATGATGGCGGAGGCGTCCGCCAGCCGGAAACCGGCGAACTGCCCTCGGGCCAATGACGCCTGCTCCCGAAAAGAGGAGTGGGTAAAGTGGACCCGACGCGGCAAGCGATCAACGTCCTCCAAGCAGCGACGGTACTTCTGTTATCACCGTTGCTTGCCGGCATCTCCGCGCGAGTAAAGGCGTGGACGGAGTCGCGTGCTGGACCCTCCATTTTCCAGCCCTACTTCGACCTCGCGAAGTACCTTCGAAAGGAGACCATGGTCCCCGAGGCGTCCTCGAGGACTTTTGTCCTGGCCCCGTTCGTCGCGTTCGGTAGCTACCTGCTGATCTCTGTTGTTGTCCCGATCATCACGCCCTATCCGATTCCGTACGCCTCAACCGTCGACTTCCTCGGGGGCGGGCTCCTGTTCGGTCTCGCCGGGGCCGTCACCCTTCTCGCGGCCCTGGACTCGGGGAGCAACTACGCGGCGCTCGGGGCGAGCCGAACAGTCTCCTTCGCCGCGTTCGGCGAACCCACTCTGATCGTCGTGTTCTTCGCGGTCGCGGTGATCACCGGGACCAACAACCCGTATGTCACGAACAATCTGCTGACCTCGTCCACATCGGCCTACCTTTCGGCCACGCATCTGCTCGTGACGGGTGCCTTCTTCCTGCTCCTCCTGGCGGAGATCGGCCGCCTTCCCGTCGAGAGCGCCGGCCTGATGGAGTTCGGCATGCTCGAGGACGGCCGACTCTACGAGCACTCCGGTCGGCTGCTCGGAATACTGCGGTGGAATGGATGGATGAAGCAGTTTCTCCTCTGCTCCGTCTTCGTCAACGTCTTCGCGGTGCCGTGGGGGATGTTCTCGCAGCCGACACTGCTGGGCGCTGTCGGAAACATCGGGATCCTTCTCCTCAAGCTGCTCCTGCTCGTCGGGGTTCTCGCGCTGATCGAGGCGACTGTCGCGAAGGTCCGGCTGTTCAAGATCCGGGATTTCCTTGCGCTGTCGTTCTCGCTGGCCATTCTGTCGGTCTTCGCGTTCGCAATTCTGGGGGTGCCTTAGTTGCTCTCCACCGCGGATGTGATCGCATTTGTCGGCGTGGGCATCCTCCTGACGGCCCTCTTCCTGCAATCGGAGTCGTTCATCAGCCCGCTCATACAAGGTATCGCCCTCCAGTCGCTCCTCCTCGCCCTCCTGCTGGGCTGGCTGGCCTCGACGGAGGGGAGCCTTGATCTCGCGCTTCTTGCCGGGCTAACAGTCGTCGTCCGGGCGCTCGTGATTCCGTACGTGCTGCGCCGGCAGATTCGCGCCTTCCACTGGCGGATCCGGGAGATCCACGCGGCCAGCCGCGTCACCGGTCATGCACTGGCCGCGGTGGCGGCCGCGATCATAGCCTGGTTCGTTTTCCAGCAGACGCTCGCGTCCGTCTTCCCGCAACCCGGCGCCGCGCTTCCATTCGTGCTCCTCGTGCAGGGGTTGTTGATGCTCGCGACCCGGTCGAACACCCTTGTGCAAGTGATCGGGTATCTAGAGGAGGAAAACGCGATCGTCTATGCGGGCGCACTCTTCGCGAGTGCGTTCCCCCTCTTCGTCGAGGTGGTCGTCTTTCTCGACGTTCTCGGGGTGGTACTGGTCGGGGTTATTCTGTCTATCCAGCGTGACGTCACCGGCTCGCCCGAGCAGGCCGGTCTCGAGGAGTTGGCCGGATGAACGTGCTCGATCCGTTGCTCGGGCTCTATCTCGTGCTCCTCGCCCCGCCAGCGAGCGCGTTGCTCGCATTGATTCCGTACTCGGGAGCAAGTCGGATGGCTGCGCGCGTCGGGTCCCTGGTGGCCCTCGCGGCCGCTCTCGCGCTGTTGGTTGACGGAACGAGCGGAAGGTGGGGGCTCTACCTCGGCCTCGACTCGCTCAGCAGGGTCTTCCTCGTGATGGTCACGAGCGTCTACGCGACGTCCACCTGGTACTCCGAAGGCTACCTCCGGGGGGTCCACCAGCCGTTCCTCACTCCCCAGCTGTACTACGCACTTCTCGGTGCATTCGCGTTCGCGATGGTCGCGACGCTCGTGGTCACCGACCTCGGGCTCATGTGGATTGGCATCGAGGCGACGACGGTCGCGAGTGCGCTCCTGGTGGTCCTCGAGCGCAAGCCGACCAGCGTCGAGGCAGCGTGGCGCTACACGCTGATCGCCTCGGCCGGTCTCACCATCGCACTGTTCGCGCTTCTCCTGATTTACGCGGACACGGGCACGCTCGATGCCTTCGCCCTCGCTGCGACCCATCCCGCCCTTTCTCTTCCCATCGAGATGGCAGTGGCTCTCGCGCTCGTGGGTTACGGCACGAAGGTCGGGCTGTTCCCGATGCATACGTGGTTGCCTGACGCACACTCGGAGGCGCCGTCCCCCATCTCGGCCATGTTCTCCGGGGTCCTTCTCCCGACGGCCCTCTACGCCTTCCTCCGGGTCTATGCGATACTGCCGAGCCCCGCGCCGGCGATGGTCACGGACCTACTGGTAACGTTCGGCCTCGCGACCGCCCTTTCCGGAGCGTTTCTCCTGCAACGTCAGCGGTCGTTCAAGCGGCTCCTCGCGTACTCGAGCATGGAAGTGATGGGCATCGCCGTCGTCGGAGTTGCGCTCGGCGGGGTCGCCCTCTACGGTGCATTGGTCCTGCTCGTGACCCATGCGTTCGCGAAATCGGCCGCGTTCTACTGCGCCGGCAACGTACTTCGTTCGACCGGGACCACTCGCGTCGACGAGGTCAGGGACCTCCAGCACCTGATGCCCCGCACCGGGGGCGCGTGGGTCCTTGCCTCGTTCGCGGTCACGGGAGCCCCGCCGTTCGGAACCTTCCTCGGCGAGCTCCTGATAGTTATGGGGGCGATCGCGGCGGGCTGGTACTGGCTCGCTCTACTCCTCGTGCTCGCCGTTCTCGTTGCGTTCCTCGGGGTCAACAGCCAGATTGGACGGATGGTCTTTGGAAGCTCCTCGGCGAAGGGCTCGGTCCAGACGCGCGTCCCCGAGGACAGCGCGGCCGTCGCCTACCTCAACGTCGCCATTGCGCTCGCGGTCGGCGTTGCTTCCCTCCCGTACCTTTCGGACGCGATTCGCGCCGCTTCTTCCCTGCTGGGAGGCTCTCCGCCATGATCGGGAGCTCCAGGACGCCGAGCGGGCGTCCGGGTCCGACCTCCGCGAACCCCGACCTGGCCCTTGCCTACGCAGCGGACGATGGCTCGTTCGCGGTGTACAACGACTACTCCTCGGGCCACGAAACGATCCGACCAGGGTCCGAAGCCGAGGGGTCTCGCGACGTCGTTGCAACTTGGCGACGGACAAGCGATGCTTGGCGGGTCCGTCCGGCCGCGCCCGTGGAGGCGGTGGAGGGGTACGGGGTCTTCACCTTCCCGTACGGACCGATCAGCATGGGAGTGCCCGAGAGCGGCCGGTTCGATGTGCGTACCTACGGCGAGCGGATCCTCGCCCTTTCGCCTGTCGCCGGATACAAGTCGCGTCGAATCCTCTCCTCGGTCTGCGGTCAGACCGTTTCTGACGCCGCGCTACGGATCGAGCGACTCGCCGGGAACTTCTCGGCCGCCCACGTCGCGGCGTTCCTGTCGGCCGCCGAGAGTGCCACAGGAGCCAGCGTAGCCCGAGGGGAGCTCTGGGTCCGCGCACTCGCCCAGGAGCTCCAGCGCATCTACAACCACATCCATGTCATCGCCCGGGTTGCTGAAGCGGCGTCGCAGAACGTCGGCACGGCGCAAGCCCATGCGCTCGCCGAGGAGATGCTGCGCGTCCAGGGTTCCGTCTTCGGCCACCGATGGCTGTTCGGGGCGCTTCTCACCTCCGGACCCCGTCGCAGGTTGGACCCGGCGGAGCGACGCGCGCTCGGGGGTACCCTGAAACGGCATGCGGAGGCGTTCGAGCGGCTCTGGGAACTGTTCTTGGGCAGCCGAACGTTCGTCGACCGGATCCAGTCCACGTGCGTGGTGGCTCCCTCCGTCGCAAGAGATTGGGGTGCGGTCGGCCCCACGCTACGAGCCTGCGGCATTGCCTGGGACGATCGACTCCGCGTGCCGACGTCGCCCTACACGGACCTGTTTCTCGACCTACCGCAGGAATCCAGCGGGGACGCACTAGCGCGTCTCCTTGTCCGCGCTCACGAGGTTCGCGCGAGCTTCCTGTTGATCGAGCAGCTGCTCGACCGGTGGCCCGTGACTCCTGAGGCTCTGGAAGCTCCCCCTTCCTCGTTGGCCTCGTCTCGTGGCTTGGGGCGAGTGGAGAGTCCGAGCGGCGACCTCGTCTACGACGTGACCGTTTCCAGGGATCGGGTCGTCTCCATCGGAATGCGGTCCGCAAGTCAGGCGAACTTTCCCGTCTTTGCCCTAGGATTGCGGGACGGAGTGTTCACGGACTTTCACTTCGCCTGGGAAAGCTTCGGGCTCGTCTTCGCCGAAGTGGACGGCTAGGAGGATTGGAAGATGCCGACATGGATAGGACAGGCCGTCCGCAACGGGATCGTTACCACCCGATATCCGGAAGTCCCCGCGTCGGAGTCCGAGATCCCCCCGACCGGCAGGCCCCCGGTCCCAACGCAGGGCCCGAATTCGCTCCGTGCCGGCGTCTCGTTGTGTCCTGTCGGTGCCATCTCCGAACGGGCGGTGGACCAAGGTAAGTGCATTCGCTGCGCTCGGTGTCTTCCCGGCGGCTTCGAGTTCTTGGGACCGGTTGAAGCCGCGGTCCTCACCCGTTCCGCGCTCGCAGCCGAGGAGTCCCCCGGCGCACTCTCCCGCCCGATTCCGCCGCTCGCACCACTATCCCGATCTCTCCACGTCTTCCTGGTCGATGCGGGCAGCTGCAACGCCTGCAACCTCGAGGTGCTCGCTCTGACGAATCCGCTGTACGACTCCCAGCGGCTCGGAATCTTCTTCACCAACTCTCCTCGCCACGCGGACGTCCTGCTCGTAGTGGGGGTCCCGACCGACGAGATGGTCGAGCCTCTTCGCCGAGCGTACGACGCGCTCCCCGCCCCGAAGGCCGTGGTCGCTGTTGGCGTCTGTGCGATCAGCGGCGGTGCGTTCGCCGGAATCGAGGGACTCCACGACTCTCTCGACCAGCTCCTTCCGGTGGATGTCTACGTTCCCGGCTGCCCTCCCGCCCCGGTGAACGTGCTGGACGGGCTTCTTCGGGCCACAGGGCGAGGACGGAGGACCTAAGGGGCATGACCGTGAATATCGCGGGGGTCGTGCTCACCGCTTCGGTGGCCGCATTCTTCGTGGGCGCCCTGGGGTCGTTCATCGACCGGCGAATCGGGTACCTCGCCTCGTCCGCGGGTTCGGTGGGACTCCTCGCGGTTGCCGTCACCGTCATTGTCGGTGGCTCGGTAACCGGCGCCACTTGGTTCGGTCCTCTCGGCGCTAGTGAAGGACTCTCGCTGGACGCGCTCTCCGCATTCTTCGTCCTGGTAGCCTCGATTGTGTGGACCGCGACTTCGCTGTATTCCCTCGCGTACGACGACCGTCGGTCGCCGTTGCTGGCGGTCACCTACAGCCTGGCGCTGGGATCGATTGCGCTGTTGATGAGCGCCTCGGACCAGGTACTCTTCCTGATTGGTTGGGAGACGATGACCCTCGCCTCCTACGGGATGATCCTCCAAGCTCACGGTCGGGGCGACCGGGTCTATTCGGCGGCGTTCGTCTTCCTCGCGTTCGGCGAGGCGAGCACCCTCTTCGTGTTCCTCGCGGTGGCTGGCTTCTGGGTCGGGACCGGGACCTTCACCTTCGGTCCGCATCTCGGTCCCGGCTCCCTGGCCACGCTCGTCTTCGTTGCCGGCCTCATCGGCTTTGGGCTCAAGATGGGAATCGTCCCGTTCCACATGAGCGAGTGGCTGCCGATCGCCCACTCCTCTGCGCCCTCCAATGCGTCGGCGGTGTTGAGTGCGACCCTCACCCTCGCGGGAGCCTACGGATTGTTCCGCATCGTCAGCCTGCTATCGTCACCGCCGCTGTGGTGGGGCGCGGTGATGCTCGGAATCGGCGCGATCTCGGCCCTCCTCGGGGCGCTGTTCGCGTCCGTGAGCGAGCACACGAAGGGCCTGCCGGCGTACAGCACCATCGAGAACAACGGGCTGATCCTGGTCGCGCTAGGAGTGGCCCTCCTCGCCGAGAGCGACGGGCTGACCGCCTTGGCCGTGTTCGCGGTCTTCGCGGCGCTCTACCAGGCGCTGGCGCATGCGGTCGCGAAGACGGGACTCTTCCTAAGCGCCGGATACATTGAACACACCTCGCACACGTTCGACCTCAACTCCATCGATGGGTCGGTCAAGGAAGGAAGCCCCGGCGAGTACGCGGGGACCATAGCCGCCGTGCTGAGTCTCGCGGCCAGTCCTCCCCTCGCCGGGTTCGTCAGCGAGTGGATGATTCTCGAGAGCCTGTTCCAGTCGTACCGATTCGGGCAGTCCTGGGTCCAGTTCGTCGGGCTGCTCTCCGGCGCCGCGGTCGCGCTGGCGGCGGGGCTGATCCTCGTAGCGATGGTGAAGTTCGCCGGATTCTCCATCCTTTGGAAACCACACGCCTCCACTCCGGCCAAACGGACCCCCGGACTCGGCGCGGTCGTTGCCGCAGTGGGCACGATCGTCGTTGCGGTAGGAGTGCTGGCCCCCTGGGTGCTCCGGTTCCTGGCGCCCTCGGCGTCCGCGGTGCTCGGTGCGAACGTGAGTGCACCAGTGGGAAGTCTTCTGTCCGTGCCCGCGGATTGGTCCATCCTCTCCGGGTCGCCGTTCGGCATCATGTCGCCCCCGATGATCCCCATCGCCCTTCTCGTGGGAGCGACCGTGGGAGCCGGGTACTACCTCCTGGGGCGGCCCCGGCCGAGGCGCCGAGTGAAGCTGTGGATGGCAGGAAGTCCGCCTGGCGAACCCGGGCAGACCTACACCTCGTTCGCCTACAGCACCGGCATCCGAGTCATGATGAGCTCGGTCCTAGGCACCCGCGAGGTGCGGGAGAGCCAGGGTCCGGTGGCGGTCGCGGGGGTCCATGCCGGGGAACCGTACAGCGTCGACCTCGAGGTGTTTGACAGCTTCAAGCTGTTCTACGCGGCCCTCGTCCGGATCGGAAACGCGATCTCGGACGCCCTCAAGGCATGGATCATGCCCGGCCGCCTCGGCCGGTACTTGGCGTACGTTCTGGTCGTGGTCGTCGCGGTCGTGGTCTACGTCGCAGCGGCGTATTGAGGGTCCGCAGCGACCCACTCGGCCCTAGTGTTCGCCGGCCGGGGAACTGCGAGAATCGAAGGCCACCGGGATCAGGAGCGCGGTGCCGGCCATGGCCAGAACCGCCGAAACGGAGAACGCGAGCGGAGCGGAGTAGGCGGTCCACAGGGCCCCGATGAGAACCGAAGCACCGAGCGAACTAACACCCTGAATGGCTCCGAACCATCCGAACGCCCGGCCCACCTCGCCGGGACCGACCGCTCGACTGATCCATGTGGATTGGGCGACGTCCGATAGCCCGATCTGCACTCCCGCGATCAGAAAGGCCAAGAAGGCGATGACATCGCTCGGGGTCTGGATGAACAACAGGTCAACGGGCACGAAGAGGAGGTAACCAACGGCGACCAGGCCAATCCGGGGAAACCGATCGGCCAGCACCCCCGCGGGGTACGACATTCCTGTGTAGACCAGGCTGTAGAGGAGATAGGCCACAAGGGCGACCAGAATGCCTCCGACCGCACTCGGCCCTCCGGACCCGATCAGCCCGGACCCGATCCGAAGAAGGCCGAGGAGGATGTTGAAGAAGGCGAGGCCAAAGACAGCCACCGACGCGAGGAACCAATTGAACCGCCGGGGAAACGCAGGAGAGGTCGCGCGCGGAACGGTATCGGGCTGTGAACTCGCTGAGGGATTCCGGTCCCAGACAAGGCGATGGAACAACAGCACGGCCACCACTCCCGGGACGAAGCTGATGGCGAAGATCGTCCGGAATCCGGAAAGACCCTCGGTCAGGACCACCATGACTGCCGAGACCGTGCCGGCGACCGCACCCAAGGAGTCGAACATCTGTTCGAGGTCGAAGGAGCGGCCCGCACCGACCCTACGTGAGGCATCGGCCAAGATCGCCTTCTTGATGGGCTGGCGCTCCCCCCGAGCCGTCCACGCGGTAATCCGAAGCGCAGCGGCGTAGGGCCAAGCGGTGGCCGCCGCGATGAGGGCGTGGGAGACCGTGGTGGTCGCATACCCTGCGGTGCCGACTCGACGTCGATCGATCCGATGGGCGAGACGGGGTCCCGAAATGAACTGCGAGACGCTCTGCGCGAGAACGGCAAGACCCTCTACCAGGCCCACGACAAGGGGCGAGGCTCCGAGGTCGATGGCGAGAAAGAAGGGAAGGATCGGGAGGAGCATCTCGTAGCTCCAATCCGAGAACAAGCTGGTGAACGAGATTGCCCACACGTCGTGGGGAATCTGTCGGCAGGGAGCGGAGCGCTCCGTACTCTCCGTCGCCGTAAGGGCGACCATTTCTACGGAACGACCACTGCGGGAATGTGTGCCTTGGCCACAACATGGGCCGATACGGAACCCAACAGGACGCGACTCGGGTCACCTCGACCTCGTGTACCGACCATGATGAGGCCCGCGTCCACTTCGCGTGCGACACCTAGCAACACTTCGGCAGGTGGTCCCTCCCGAATCAGCGCGAGCGCTTGCAGTCCCCGGCTCTTCGCTTCAGACACCAGCGCTTCCATCGTCCGGAGGACGGCGCGGGAAGGGATGTCGATCTCCTCCTCTGTCAAGGGCTCGGCGATGCGACGGTCGGCTTCGGATGCATGGACGAACCAGATGCGCCCCGAACGCGGGGTCGACAACGCCAAGGCGAGTCGGCTCGCGCGCGCGGACGACTGGGAGGCGTCGAACCCGACCACGATTCGTTCAATACCGCTCTCGCCAGATTTCTGGGGTACTTCCAGCGTCGAGGTTCTTGAAGTGCTCGAGTTCGTCATTGCCCTGGCTCTCCCTTCGGGAGATACCGCCGACTCGCTCGCTCCGCCTCCGAATCCTCCCGCAGAGGCCTGCTCTGCTCGCGACCTGGCGGATTGGAGCGGAGGGCAGCCTCCAAGGCTTTCATCCTTCGGGCGAGCGCCTGGTTCTCTCGATAGTACTCGGCGGCTTGGAAGTGGACGCGGGCCCGATCACTGGAACATTCCGCGAGCGCAACGGCAAGCGCTCGGATCCTTTCCGAAGGATCCTCGGAAGCCCCTCGCTTGCTCGAACGAGAGCGCGGAATCAAAGGGAGAATCGACTGTAGCCACGAGAGGAACCCCTCGGGGCCCAGCTCGTCCACGTCAATCCACGGACGCAGGAGTGCCTTCAGTTCGGGAGATAGCTCAACCAAAGACGGCGGCAGGCGCTCGACGGGGTGTCGGTGGGGCACATCCGTTTTGGAAGCCATCGGACGGCCTTGCATCTCCCCGGGTATCACCTCTCCCAGGGGTCATTGGCAGCATGCTGCAGTTCGACCCCGCTACGAGGCGGGACGCGGCTGACCCCACAGCCGAAGGATGGCACCACTCCCGAGTACTTGTGGCCTGCGATAGGTCCACCTACTGAAACCAGGTGACGGTTGACATACTGGCCGCCGCCGCGGACTCGTTCGAACCTCCAAACTCGGGGTACGCCAGGCAGCCATGAGGACCAAAGAGGCATGAGACAAGCCGATGACGCAGAAGCCACGTGTATGCGATAGCACAGGGCAGGGTGTCGGTGGAAACGCCGAATCTGAAGGGCCCCTAGCGCAAGCGTCCAGGCCCAAGCAAGAGCGAACCGAGTCCAGCGTCGTCGCGGAAGGGCGACCCTCTCCTGATTGGGGGAAGTCGAGCGTGGCGTACGGCGGCGACGTGCGTGAGGTGGGCATGGGCGTATCGGGCTCTCGTGGTGATCCTGGGAAGCCCTCGGTCCGTCCGCCGCGAGTCGAGGAGGGTGTCCCCTCGGAGAGGTCCGAGGTGGCGAAGGCCCGAGACTCGGAGGCGGTAGGCGAACTGAAAGAGGTGAGCCGAGAAGACCAGGGCGGCAGATGGGGTCGTAGTACCGATGGGGCCCCCTGTAATGGGGGGTCAGGGAAGGGCTCCTGGTCGACCGAAGAGGACCGCAGAAGGCCGGCAGATGACGTCCGAAAGAAGCGCGATGCATGGTGGGAGGAACCTCGCCCGCCCTCTGCTCAAAGCGGCCATAGGACGGTGGGGTTGGGAGACCCCTGGGGCCGGTCGGTATCCCTCGGGAGGATGGGGAAGCAAGACCCCACCCTCCGACCAGGTCGAGACAGCGTAGCGCGGGAAACCCGCCCACTACGTTGGGGGTGGCGGACGGCAGGGCGTAAGCCTTGCCTCCGACCCTATAGCGACGGAGATGTCCCACGACCGGTACGATGGCAGCCGCGTTCAGGGGTTGGAGCGCGTTCTGGACCAGGACTTCCACCAGCAGGGCTACGAGGGTGACGAAGGTGGCGCCCCCCGCGAGGCTCAGGAGCCGCGGCCTGAGCCAGACTGCGAAGGGAACGACAAGCACGAAGGAGATCAGGAGGGCCTGGGCCTCCGAGGTCGGGGCGATGTCGATCATCCCCCCTTTTCGTGCAAGTTGTGTCGGCCCCGCGGCCAGACCGGCCCGTTCCGTCCTCGCGCGCCCGTGAGAGAGCGCGCCACACCACGCCGGCCCCACGCGCTACGCTACACGCGGCAACACGGCAACACCGCGCGTACTTCGGTCGTGTTGCCCGTCGTCGCGCTCGACCGCCCCCGGGCCGGGCTGGCCGTTCCCTCCTCGCGCGTATGCGACGAGATCGCTCGGAAGCAGGAAGTGGGAAGCAGGAACCGGTAATGGCAACAGACAATGGGCAAACGGACTTGCGCTCCTCCCGCGCATCCGCGAAGGGATCGCACGGGATCAGCGGTGGCCCCCACCAAGCGGCAGCGCGAATCCACTCCGCCTGGCTCGCCCGCGTCGTCCATCGCTCGGAGTTATGGACACGGCAGCTTTGCGATGAACGTGAGCTAGCTCTCCCGATGGCTCGCCGGGCGTCCGACACGTCCAAGTTCGATAGAGATCCGGACGACGAGCGAAGGTTTCTACCTGTACATCGAGAGCTGCTCGAGCGACCGCTGTCGACGCGCCCGTTGTTCCGCTTCCTTGTCGGACAGCCACCGTTCGGACTCTGTGGTCTGGGCGAGCACGGTCGCTCCGACCTGTGTGAAAAACTCAGCTTCGGCCATCGTCAAGTCGGCCACTTGGTAGACCGCCGGGTGATCGCATACTCTCAGCAGCGCCACCACGGTGACGCCCTCGACTCGACGCACGCCATAGAGGATACGGTTTTCCAAGTTGATTCTGAACGATCGAGTTTCGCTCAGTCCGTCTTTCTTCTTCTCTCCCAATGACTCCGGTATCGGGCTCGATCTCAATTGCCGGATACCCTCTCGCACGCCGCCGAGCACTTTCTCCGGGGCGGCTCGCTCTTGCTTGTAGCCCGACCGAAAGGTCGCCGTGATCCACAAGCGGTTCATTCTCTGAAGTGTCTAATCGGAGTCGAGGAATCGGAAGAGGTCCTCGTCCGAGACATCCTCGGCGATTGTGGTGTATCGTCCGAGCCGAAGTTCCTCCTCTGAGCTTCTCAGGTCCGTGAGCTCCACGTGACTCAATGGGTCCCTGTCCACGAACTGGACGGGCCCGGCCGGCAGTTTCCCCCAGTTGATATTGAGCATGACCGACCCGGTCACCGGATCCGCCGTACTCGGCAGGCTCGCCCACGTGTTCTGCAGCCTCGGGACTGACTGTGGTAGTCCGCCGGTCATTGTTCCTCCCCCCTGACGGAAATCTCGCCCGACCCGCCGACCTCGATCCTCCACCGTGATCCGACTTTGTAGGGTGCGGCGGCGTCACCGCTAAAGAAGAGGACAAGGACGTTCGAACCGATTCTCTTCGGCGGAAGCGACCCGACCGCCTGAGGGAAGTGTTGTCTCATTTCGTCGCTCAGCTCCGCCATCTCACCAAACGTCACCTGGTAGATTGAGTTCCCGGACAGCGCTTCTACCGCCCTAGTCACGGCGATGACCTCAACTGCTCTGGAGAAGAATGATCCTGCGGGCATATCACGGGAAGCCCCTCGCGGGACTATATAGGTGCCGGCCCAAGTCCTGCGTGACCGACTTCGCAGCTTCCAAAGCTAGGAGCGCACATCGGACTCGAAAAACGATGATGCCAATCATAGGACGGTCTTGTGGTCGACAACCGCTGGGTTGTAGACAACATGAAACACCATTGGGGGCCTCGGTCTGGAGGCCGTCTCGCGGATGCCCCGAGCTCGGTCCGGCGCGACCAGCAAGCCTCAGCGCCCGCGTGGACGTCTCCCGGGTGCACGGCTGACACGGAGACGGTCGAGCTTCTCCCTCACCGCGTCGATGATGAAGTCCTGGCGAGAGGGCCAGCTCTGCTCGGCGCGAAGGATCTCCTCGAGTCTCGCTCCCCCGTAGGCAGTTGCTTAGAGAAATTATGGATATTCGAACTCCCGGAGACGGTCAATCCATGCCCCGCTATCTGACCCCATAGCGCGGCGGCTCGTGGTCTGAGAGATCATCCGAAAGGAAGGCAGCACGCCTCTCCGCCGCTCGGAGACCGAACGCGTGCACACCCTCCAAGTCGCACGCTCGTCCTCGGCCGTGTGGCCCTCAGGTCCCCGACCGACACCCCGAACCCAATGAGCGACGGGCCCCACGGGCCGATCCGGGTCGGCCCGGACTCAGCTCTTCGAGGACCGCCGGCGGGTCGGCTTCTTGGGGGCGGTCCCTCCGGAGGATCGCCCGGATGCCGGCTCCGGGGTCGTCGGCTCGGCGGAGGCAGGCGCGGAAGAACCCGAAGTGTCGGATGAAGCCGTCCCTTCGGGCGTCGTGGGAGAGGCCACCGGTTCCGTGGGCACGGGCTCTGGCGGGGCCGTCGGCGGCGGAGAGGGCTCGGAAGGGGGAGGTGGGGGCGGGATCACGGCGGGAGTCGGCGTGCTGGAAGGCGCCGGTGGCGGCGATGGCGCCGCGGGCGGCGGCGCGGGGTGGACCGGGTGCGTCGACGGCGGCGGGTGATGCGCGGGCGCGGCGGCGGGTTGGGCCGGGATCGGGACGAACTCGCCCGGTCGCCAGGTGTGGGGCATCCGCAGTATCGACGGATCCTTCAGGAAGAGATCGGCGTGTCCGCAGCCGCGACAGATCCGGGTACCGAGCGACAGCTCGCCGCGGGAACGGATCGCGAGCGACCCGCCCCCGATCGACCCGGTCTTGAGCTCGTTCACCCAGACAAAGTCGCTCGCGCCGCAGTTCGTGCACACGGGAGGCACCGGAAACACCCTTCCGCCGAGGGGAAGGTGGGCCAACCGTTAAAATCGTTTGCCCGGCGCGGGGGGTCCGAGCGCAACGCCCTTGTAGCGTCCCGGGCGTACCGACGGCGATGCCCGACCCGATCTTCCGAAGGATCACGGTGGCGATCGACGGCTCGGCGAACGGACGCGCTGCCCTCGACACCGCGATCGACCTCGCCCGCCGATACGACGCCAGCCTGTTCGTGATCTCGATCGCCCCGCTCGTTCCGGTCTACGTGACCGCGGCGGAGCCGTACCTTCCGGCGACCGTCCCGGAGAGCGAGGTGGCCCACTACCGGCAGATCGTGGGCGCGGCGATCCATCAGGCCGAGGTCGCCGGGGTCAAGAGCGTCTCCGGGGTCTGCGACGAAGGGGTCGTGGTGGACGAGATCCTCACGCATCTCGAGCACCACCCGACCGACCTCCTGGTCGTCGGGTCCCGCGGCCTATCGGCCGCCCGTCGCCTCCTCCTGGGGAGCGTTTCGTCCGCGCTCGTGAACCACGCACCGTGCCCGGTGCTGGTCGTGCGTCCGTCCCCGCCTACGAAGCCGTCGTCGCCTTCGTCGTAACGACGACGTGGGTCGGGATCGGGAGCTTGTGCGAGGCCTTGCGGAGCGCCTCGCGGGCATCCGCGAGGTGCGCCTCGGTGGTGTAGACCGTCAGGAGCGATGACCCGATCCCGGCTCGCACTGCGTGCCCCACCGGCTTTCCGAACGCCCGCCGCATCCCGTCCGAGATACGGTCGGCCCCCGCCCCCATCGCCATCTTGTGTTCGCGAAGGATCTGGTGGGGATACCGGCGGACCTTGAGCCGGAACTGGTTCGGGGCCATCTTCTCGAGGACCCGCACGGCGCTCACCCGGGCGGCCTCCAGTGCGATGTCGCGGACCTGCGCCGCCTCGTCCATGTCGAGCGTGAGGCTGAGCGGGAACTCCTCGTGGAGGTTTCCGGTGTCGAACTGCGTGATGCGGCAGTTCGGCACTCCGCCCATGTACTCGCGTCGGGTGTAGATCTGGCCCTCGACCTTGCGGTACATCCGGGCCGGCTTGCGCGTCATGGGGGCCGCCGAGACGGGGTGGCCGCTAAAAGGATTGCGCACGCCGGCGCCGGGCGAAGCGCCGCCACGGTCGCACCGGTCGGGATCCGCCGGCGGGCCTCAGCCTGTCCGCGGCCCGGTCGGGGAAGCGTTCAGCTCGACGGTCGGGACCCCGGAGCGTGCGAGCCACTCGACGATCCGCGCGCGGTCCAGCGTCGACCGGGGGAGCGCGGCAAAGCTCTGGCCGAACATCGGCTGGAACGCCGTCGCCCCGCGCCGGCGTAGACCCCTCAGGACCGCGCGGACCGGCGTCGGCCCCAGGCCGGCGCGCTCGGTGAACCGTTCGCCCATGGAGAAGAGCTCCCCGAGGGTCGGGTGACGCCCGATCCGTTCCCAGCCCTCGGCCGCCCGCGTGATGCGCGCGAGGGCGCGAGGGTCCGCCAGTATCCCCGCCGACGGGATCGGGGGGCCCACGATTCCGACCAGGAACGAGGATGCCACCGGGGTGTGGACGATCGTCCCGAAGGGCGGGATACCGGGCCGCCGGCGTACCTCGATGCCCCCGCCGAGGATCGCGGCCACCCCGCCCAGCCCGCCTCCGCCGAACAGGTCCGCGAGGTGCGCGGTTGCGATCGCCTTCGTCCGCGAGCCGCCGAGCACGGACGCGACCGCGAGGGCGGTCGCGAGGGAGCCGGAGGCGCTGGTGCCGAATCCCTGGCCGATCGGAAGCTGATGGCGCAGTCGGACATCGAGCCCCCCGGCCCGGTCCCCGAGGAGCCGCCGCGCGACGTCCGCCGATATCGGGAGAGGCACCGGACGGTCGGCGGTGACGGTCACCTTCCGCCGTCCCCCGGGACAGTACCGGGCCGTCGCGAGGACCCCGAGCTCGAGGACGACTCCCGCACCGACCGATCCCCGCCCGCGCGGGTCCCGGATCTGCGACACCGGCCGGAACGCGCCCGTAATGTGGCCGGGCGCGAAGGCGGACGCGACCCGAACCGGCCCGGAGACCATCGAGCGCCTCAGTGCGGGTCGGAGAACTGCATACTTATAAGCCGAGATGTGCTAAGAATGTCGTCCGTCGCCTCGGGCGATCAGTTCCGAACACCATGAGCGAACCGGAAGCTCCCGCCGCCCCCCACGACGCATTCGACCGGGTCAACTTCCTCGAGCTGAGGAACACCCAGCTCGCGGAGGCCATCAAGCGCGTGGAGAGCGAACGCCACTACATGGAGGCCGAGATCCTCCGTCTGCAGCGGGAGGTCAAGCGGCTCAAGACCGAGCTGGACCGCCTGCGCTACCCCCCCCTCATCGTCGGAAGCGTCCGGGATGTCCTCACGGACGGGCGAGTGATCGTGAAGTCCTCGACCGGGCCGGACTTCGTCGTGAACTCCGCCGAGACCGTCGAGCACGCGAAGATTACTGTCGGCAGTCGCGTGGCGTTGAACAAGCAGACCCTCGCTGTCATGGGGGTCCTGCCCGCGTCCCTCGATCCCCTCGTGACCGCGAGCGAGATCGTCGACAAGCCGAACGTCGCCTACGGGGACATCGGCGGGCTCTCCGACCAGATCCGCGAGATCCGGGAGGCGGTCGAGTACCCGCTCCTCCGCTCCGAGCTTTACAAGAAGGTCGGCGTCGACCCTCCGAAGGGGGTCCTCCTGATCGGCTCGCCCGGGACCGGGAAGACGCTCATCGCCAAGGCGGTCGCGCACCACACCAACGCGACCTTCGTCCGCCTGGTGGGCAGCGAGCTCGTGCAGAAGTACATCGGCGAAGGCGCACGCCTGGTCCGCGAGCTCTTCCAGCTCGCGCGGGAGAAGGCCCCGACGATCATCTTCATCGACGAGGTCGACTCGATCGGCGCGAAGCGCCTTGAGGTCGCGACTAGCGGCGACCGCGAGGTCCAGCGCACGCTGATGCAGCTCCTCGCGGAGATGGACGGGTTCGAGCCGCTCGCGAACGTCAAGATCATCGCCGCCACCAACCGGCCGGACATCTTGGACGACGCCCTGCTGCGGCCCGGGCGGTTCGACCGCATCATCGAGATCCCGGTGCCGTCCTACCAGGGTCGTGCGGAGATCTTCCGCATCCACACCCGGGGCATGGCGATCCGGGAGACGATCGACTTCGAGACGCTCGCGAACCGATGCGAAGGAGCGACGGGCGCCGACATCCGGGCCATCTGCACCGAGGCCGGCATGTGGGCGATCCGGGAAGAGCGCGACAGCGTGACCACCGCGGATTTCGACCGGGCGATCGAGAAGGTCGTCGGCGAGGAAGAGCTCCGCAAGGAATCGGTCACGATGTTCGCCTGAGCGGATACCGCCAGCGGCCGGCGGGCCGCGAGCCCCGCCCCGTTCGGATAGAGGGGGCCGGTCGCGTCGTCCGCCGGACCGCCGGGCGTCGCCTGGGGGTTGCTCCACCCTCCGGTCCCGATCGCCTTAGAGAGATGGTGCGGCCGACGATCTCTCGCACGACCGCCGGGATCGTCCCGGATCCATCGACCGGGATCCCGCGACGTACCCGGGAAGCCTTGCGGAAGACCGCTCGCGCGGCCTTCGCCCCGTAGGAGCGCGCGCGGTGACGATCCCGCTCGATGCAGACGTCGAGGGGGACCTTCAGGGTGAAGGTCCGGTGTGGGTACGGGAGCCGTTCCGCGAGATCGTCGAGGACGCGCACCCAGTAGAAGTTGCCTTCCAAGACCACCGGGACGCCGCGCACGAGCCAGGGAAGGGCGCGGGCGACCGCCGCCCGGTTCGCTCGAAGGAAGAGGCGTTCCGAGCCCCCGTCCCAGCGCCACCGTTCCAGGATCGGATCGATGGAGATCGGCCTCGCTCCGAGCCGGTCGGCGAGGGCCCGGGCGACCGAGGTCTTACCGGCCCCGAGAGGCCCCCGGATCACTAGGAAGTAGCTCATCCCCTGGGCTTGACCGACCGGCGGGACCCTTGATAGAGATCGCACCCGCGCCCCGGGACGCCAGTACGGGGGGTCGGGCAAACCGTTCCCGGAACGAGGGGGCCGGTGCTCACTGCCGAGTCGCGGGCCGCCGCTTCTTCTCGACGAGCACGGGGCAGGGCGCGTGATGGACGAGCGCCTCCGACACGCTGCCGAGCATCAGTCGCCGTGACGTGGACTGGCCCCGGTCCCCGACCAGTACCAGGTCCGGAGGATGCGCCTCGAGATAGGTGAGGATCTCCTCCACGACCCCGCCCTCGCGCACCTCCGCATGCACCCGGTGCGCTCCGGCCTTCTTCGCCCGATCGGCCGCGCGCTCGACGGCCGTGCGGTACCCTTCGATCTCCCGTTCCTCGGCCTTCGCGGGGTATCCTGGGACCTCGCCGAACGACGGGCGGATCGGTACGACCGTCAGGACGATCAGCTCCGAGTCGAACCGCTTCGCGATCTGGGTGGCGGCCTCGAGCGCACGGTCGGCGTGGACCGAACCGTCATAGAGAGCGACGACGCGACCGTACATGGTCCACCGGTCCCCGGGGTGGGGTCGCGGAAGCAAAGACCTATCGTGCGTCGCTGTTGACCCGGTCGGCGGCGCCCGGAACGGCTCACGCCGACGCCGACCTCGTGACGGCCCGGCCGAAGAGGCGGGGACCGGCGGGTACCGAAAGGTCGAGGAGATAGGCGAATTCGCCCGGCTCGTAGACCACGGGCCGGTCGGCGGTCACGCGGGCCCCGTCCGCCGCGACCTCGTCGAGGGTCGCCGGGACGGACTGGAGCCCGATCGACAGGTGGAGCTGGGCTCCCGGACCGGCGTCGCCGCGGTAGTAGCGGCACTTGAGGAACGGCCCTTGGGGCAGCGAGGTCGCGACCGCGAGGGACCCGTCGGGGGCCAGGATCTGACCGCGCTCGATCTCGTCCGCCTCCACGCCCTTGAGCGCGACCCCGACCCGCTCCCCGCCGACGGCCTCCTTGCGGTCTATGTCATGGACCTGGATCGAGCGGACCTCGACGACCTTCGGGGTCGGGAACAGACGGAGCTTCTCGTGCGCGCGGAGGGTCCCGCGGCGCACCACCCCGAGCGCGACCGCGCCGACGCCCTTCACCGGGAACGCATGGTCGAGCGGGGCGCGGACCGGGCCCTCCGCGACCGGGGCCGACCACCCTTCGATCAGGGCCCGGAGGTGCGGCAGGTCGAGCGGCACGCGGGGGGCGTCCGCGAGACGGCCGGTCCTCAGGACCCGGGCGACCTCGTTCTCCCCGACCGCCGGACCGAGGACGACCGTGGTCGGCAGCTCGGAGAGCTCGAGGGCCGCGATCGTCTCGGCGACCGGCCGGGAGAGCTCGGCCACCACGAGGAGCGCCCGGTCCGCCATCGCCATCGCGGTCAGGAGGGGCGGGAGCTTCTCGGGGAACTGCGTCGGCTCGACCACGGTGATCGCGTGCTCGTCGTGGACGAGGTTGAACAGCGTGATGTCGGAGGCGGTCCCCTTCTTGCCAAGCTCCTTCGCCACGTCGGGGGCGCCGAGGAGCGCGACCGTGAGCCCGCTCATGTCCGTCGACCCCCGGGCCGCGGGGCGGGCGCCGCGCGGACGGAGAGCGTGATCGCCCCGTCCTTCTCCTCGATGCGGACCTCCGCCCCGTCCCGGACCTCGCCCGAGAGGATCCGGGTGGTGAGGGGATCGACGACGAGCCGCTGGATCGTCCGCTTGAGCGGGCGGGCCCCGAACTGCGGGTCGAACCCCTGGTGGGCGAGAAGCCTCCGGGCCTCGGGCGACGCGGCGAGCCGGATGCGGCGGTCGGCGAGCCGCGACTCGACCTGAGCGAGCTGCAGGTCGACGATCTTCGCGATCTCGGCCTCCGACAGGGAGTGGAAGAGGACGATGTCATCGAGCCGGTTCAGGAACTCCGGCCGGAAGTGCGCCCGCAGGACCGGCTCGATCCGTTGGCGCCGCGCTTCGTCCGTCGGCGCATCGCCGAGGAGCTCCGACCCGAGGTTGCTCGTCAGGATCACGAGGGTGTTGCGGAAGTCGACCGTCCGTCCCTGTCCGTCGGTCAGCCGCCCGTCGTCCATCAGCTGGAGCAGGACGTTGACCACGTCCGGGTGCGCCTTCTCGACCTCGTCGAAGAGGAGGACGGTGTACGGCCGCGTGCGGACCGCCTCGGTGAGCTGGCCCCCCTCCTCGTACCCGACGTACCCCGGTGGGGCGCCGATCAGGCGGGCGACCGTGTGCTTCTCCATGTATTCGCTCATGTCGATCCGCACGAGCGCCTTCTCCGAGTGGAACAGGTAGGCGGCGAGCGCCTTCGCGAGCTCCGTCTTGCCGACGCCGGTCGGCCCGAGGAAGAGGAACGCCCCCATCGGCCGGTTCGGGTCGCCGAGCCCGGAGCGGGAACGGCGGACCGCCTTCGACACCGCGGCGACCGCCTCGTCCTGCCCCACCACCCGCTCGCGCAGGGACTCCTCCATGTGGAGGAGGCGCTGCGTCTCGCCCTCGAGCATACGGCTCACGGGCACGCCGCTCCATTTCGAGATCACGAGCGCGACGTCCTCGTCGGAGACCTCCTCCCGCAACAGCGCGGAGCCGGCCCGTCCCTCGGTCGCCTTCGTGAGGGCCGCGACCTGCTTCTGGAGATCGGGGACGGTCCCATATCGGAGGCGTGCGGCCGCCTCGAGATCGCCGGCCCGCTCCGCCTTCTCCTCCTCGGCCCGGGCCCGGTCGAGCTCGGCGCGGAGCGAGCGCAGGCGTTCCACCTCGTCCTTCTCCTGCTTCCACCGTCCGGCGAGGGCGGTCTCGCGCTCCTTCAGGCCCGCGAGCTCCTTTTCGAGCTCGCGGAGCCGCTCCTTGCTCGACGCATCCTTTTCTCGCTGGAGGGCCGTACGCTCGATCTCGAGCTGCCGGATCCGCCGGGAGAGCTGGTCGAGCTCGCTCGGCCGGGAATCGAGCGTCAATCGGACCATCGACGCGGCCTCGTCGATCGCGTCGATCGCCTTGTCGGGGAGGTGCCGGTCCGAAATATAGCGCGCCGACAGGGTCGCTGCGGTGACCAGTGCCGCGTCCTGGATCCGAACGCCGTGATGGAGCTCGTATCGCTCCTTGAGGCCCCGGAGGATCGAGATCGTGTCCTCGACGGACGGTTCGGCCACGAGGACCGGCTGGAATCGGCGTTCCAGTGCCGCGTCCTTCTCGATGTACTTCCGGTACTCCTGGGTCGTGGTCGCCCCGATGCAGTGCAGCGTGCCGCGGGCGAGGGCGGGCTTGAGCAGGTTCGAGGCATCGAGCGCGCCCCCCTCGGTCGCCCCCGCGTGGACGAGGGTGTGGAGCTCGTCGATGAACAGGATGACCGATCCCTCGGAGCGTTCGATCTCCTTGAGGACCGATTTCAGCCGCTCCTCGAACTCGCCCCGGAATTTCGCACCGGCGAGCAGCGATCCGAGGTCGAGCGCGATGAGCCGCTTCTCCCGCAGGGAGTCCGGCACGTCCCGGACCGCGATGCGGAGTGCGAGCCCCTCGACGACCGCGGTCTTCCCGACCCCGGGATCGCCGATCAGCACCGGGTTGTTCTTCGTCCGACGGGAGAGGATCTGCACCACCCGGCGGATTTCGTCGTCCCGCCCGATCACCGGGTCGAGCTTGCGCTCGCGCGCGAGCGCGGTGAGGTCCTTGCCGTACTTCTCGAGGGCCTGGTACTGGGCCTCCTCCGTGCGGCTCTCCACCGGACGGGAGGCTCCCCGGAGCTCCCCCAGCGCCGCCTCGATCGCCGCCCGGCGAACGCCTACCTCCTCGAGGAGCTCGCGCGCCGGCGAGGCGACCGAGAGGATTCCGATGAGGAGCTGGTCGACGCTCGTGTAGCGGTCCTTTCGCTTCGCCGCCTCCGCCTCGGCGGCGTCGATCGCCTGCGAGAGGCTCCGGGAGAGGAACTGGTCGGAGGGCGCCACGTGCTCGGCGGTCGGGAGCCGCTGCAGGAGCTCCTCGAGCCGCGCCCGGAGCGGGTCGATCGGCACCCGGAGGGAACCGAGCAGGGCCGTCGCGGAGCCCTCGGGCGAATCCAGGAGCGCCTCGAGGAGGTGCTCCGGCTCGACGGAGGCGTGGCGCAGCTCGTTCGCTCGCTGGAACGCGCGCTCGAGCGCGGACCGCGCGGCGTCGGTCAGTCGGTCGAGATGCATGGGAATGCGTCATCCGGAGGAGCCGATTTAAGCGCACCACCCGTCTTGGGCGGTCGTGGCCGATCTCGCGGTCCGCGTCGCGGGGATCCCCCTGCGGAACCCGTTCCTTCTGGCCTCGGGCATCTGGGGAGAGAGCGGGGACTCCCTCGCCGGTGCCTGGTCCGCGGGAGCGGGCGGCGTCATCACGAAGTCGATCGGGTCGGATCCTCGCCCCGGCTACCCGAACCCCACGATCGAGACCTACGAGCGGTGGGGGCTCCTCAATGCGATGGGGCTACCCAATCCCGGGATCGCCGAATACCCCGGTGAGATCGCCATCGCCCGAAAGGCGGGGGCGACGATCATCGGGTCGGTCTTCGCGGGGGACGCCGCCGAGTTCGCCCGCCTGGCGCAGCGCATGGAGGGGACTGGAGTCGCGGCGATCGAGCTCAACCTGAGCTGCCCCCACGCGGAGGGGTTCGGCACCGAGGTCGGGAGCGACCCGGACGAGGTCGAGGCGATCGTCCGCGCGGTGCGTCAGCAGGTCACGGTCCCCATCATTGCCAAGATCACCCCGAACACCTCCGACCCTGCGGCGCTCGCGGCGGCGGCCGAGCACGGCGGGGCGGCCGCCGTGAGCGCGATCAACACCCTGCGCGCGCTCGCGATCGACGTCGAGCTGAGACGGCCGGTGCTCTCGCACGGTCTCGGCGGACTGAGCGGCTCCGCCATCAAACCGGTGGGCCTCGCGTGCGTCTGGCAGATCTACGAAGCGGTCTCGATCCCCGTGATCGGCGTGGGCGGGATCATGTCCGGGCGCGATGCGCTCGAGTATGTGATGGCCGGGGCCCGGGCGGTGGAGGTAGGGACCGCGATCGCGTTCGATGGGGTCGGGGTCTTCGATCGGCTGACCCGCGAGCTCTCGGAGCTATTGGACCGGATTGGGATCGCCCGGCTCGAAGAGGCCGTCGGGGCCGCGCACCCGAAGGGCTGAGCGCCGGGTTGTGCCTCGACGCGGCGAGCCGCTATAACACGGGCCGACTAGCCCGCTCCGTGCGCACGGTCGTCCGCGTCACGGACCGGGTGGCGGAGACCCCCTCCACCGTGACCT
Organism: Thermoplasmata archaeon; assembly: GCA_021819135.1. GTDB lineage: Archaea > Thermoplasmatota > Thermoplasmata > Lutacidiplasmatales > UBA184 > Lutacidiplasma. Next base: position 22,763 of record JAKASE010000006.1, read on the forward strand.
TGCGTTTCGCGTTCCCGGCTTCGGCCGCCCCGGGCCAGTTCGTGATGGCGTGGTTCCCCGGGGACGACGAGATCCCGATGTCCCTCTCGTACATCGAGGACCGGTCGAAGGGGATCACGGTCAAGGTCATGGGCGACACCAGCCGGCGCATCCAGTCGATCGCCCCCGGGACCCCGATCGGCATCCGGGGCCCGTACGGGAACCGGTTCGATCTCTCCCCCCGCCGCGTCCTTGTGGTCGCGGGGGGCTCCGGAGCGGCCGTGCTCGCTCCGGCCGCCGAGCGGGCCCGCTCGACCGGGGCGGCGGTGACGGTCGCCCTCGGCGCGACCCGGTCCCCGGAGCTCCTCTTCCGGGACCGGTTCCAACGGATGGGAGCCCGGGTCGACGTCGCCACCGACGACGGCTCCGAGGGATTCCACGGGTTCGTCACGGAGGTCGCGGCCCGTCACCTCGCGTCCGAGCCGTTCGATGCGGTGTGGACGTGCGGCCCCGAGGTGATGATGCGGAAGGTCGTGAGCCTCGCGGAGCCTCGCCAGATCCCCGTCTACTGTTCGATGGAACGGCACATGAAGTGCGCGATCGGCATGTGCGACGCCTGCGCGCTCGGTCCGTACCACGTCTGTACCGACGGTCCGGTGTTCTCCGCCGAGCGGCTCCGTGGGGTCGAGGACTTCGGTCGGTTCCATCGGGATTCCTGCGGTCGCCGCATCCCCTTCGGGAGCCCCGGCTGAGGCCCCGCCACCGTTCGACCCGAAGGGTTCCGGCTTCCCTTGCCACCAACTTTATCGTCCTCCCCCTCTACGAGGGGGCCGGAGCGACGGATGAAGGTCATTGTCGTGAGCGGCGGGGTCATTTCCGGCCTCGGGAAGGGGATCACCACCTCCTCCCTCGGGCGCCTCCTGAAGGCGCGCGGGATCCCGGTCACGATCCTCAAGATCGACCCGTACCTCAATGTCGATGCCGGTACGATGAACCCGTACCAGCACGGGGAGGTCTTCGTCCTCGACGACGGCACGGAGGCCGATCTCGACCTCGGCAACTACGAGCGGTTCCTCGGGCAGAGCCTGAGCGGCACGCACAACCTCACGACGGGGAAGATCTACCGGGCGGTCATCGAGAAGGAACGACGCGGCGATTATCTCGGCAACACCGTGCAGATCATCCCGCACGTCACCGGCGAGATCAAGCGGACGATCCGGGAGGTCTGCCAGGCGGCCGGCGCGGACGTCATCCTGGTCGAGGTCGGGGGGACGGTCGGGGACATCGAATCCATGCCGTTCCTCGAGGCCCTCCGCGAGCTCTCCTACGAGCTCGGCGAGGGCCACATGGCGTTCGTCCACACCACCCTCGTGCCCGTGGTCGGGCCGGTCGGCGAGGCGAAGACGAAGCCGACACAGCACTCGGTCCGCGAGCTGCGGGCGATCGGGATCCGCCCGAACCTGATCATCGCGCGGGGACCCACCCCCCTCACCGCCGACATCAAGGCGAAGATCTCGCTCTTCTGTGACGTTCGGCCCGAGGCGGTGATCTCGGTTCCGGATCAGCCGGTGATCTACGAGGTGCCCCTCGTCCTCGAGGCCCAGGGCGTGGGATCGATCCTGACCCGTCTCCTCGGCCTGCCCGAACGGCAGCCCGACTTCACGGCATGGAAGGAGTTCCTCGCGAACTATCGCGCCGCCGAACGCACGATCGAGGTCGCGGTCGTGGGGAAGTACACCGAGCTCCGGGACGCCTACCTGTCGCACTCGGAGGCGTTCCACCACGTCCAGGGCCACCTCGGCGTCGAGATCCGCCTCCAGTGGTACGATTCCGAGGACATCCCGAGGAACCCCGCCCTCCTGGGGCGCCTCGAGCGGTCGGACGCGATCCTCGTCCCCGGCGGCTTCGGGGCCCGGGGGGTCGAGGGGAAGATCCGATCGATCGCGATCGCACGCACGAAGGGGATCCCGTACCTCGGTGTCTGCTACGGCTTCCAGATGGCCGCGGTCGAGTTCGCGCGCAACGTCCTCGAGCTCCCGCAGGCGAACACGACCGAGGTCGACTCGGCATGTCCCGACCCGGTCGTCTGTCTCCTCGAGGAGCAGAAGGGGGTGAACGCCCTCGGGGGCACCATGCGGCTCGGTGCCCAGCGCGTCGTCCTGAGCCCAGGCTCGCGCGTCGCCGAGATCTACGGCAAGACCGAGATCTGGGAGCGCCACCGTCACCGCTACGAGATCAACCCGGAATACCTCGAGCGGTTCCGCAAGGCGGGGCTCGTGGTCACGGGTCGTTCCGTGGACGGCCGGGTCGAGGTCTTCGAGGCATCGGACCATCCGTTCTTCCTTGGCGTCCAGTTCCACCCGGAGTTCCTTTCCCGACCGGAGTCCCCCCATCCGCTCTATCTCGCGTTCGTACGGGCCGCGCTCGCCCGCAAGGAGGTCGCCCACCCTGTCGGCGCCCCGTCGGCTGTCGCGTGAGCTCAAGGAGCGCGACGGCGAGGTCGTTCGGATCGCCGGTCACCTCGAGGACTACCGGGCCCTCGGGGGCGTGGCGTTTGCCATCGTGCGGGATGGGTCCGGGACTACCCAGGTCACGCTCAAGAAAGGGTCCGCCGACCCGTCACTGTTCGCGCTCCTTCAGGAGCTCCCCCGCGAGTCGGTCGTCGAAGTGGAAGGGACGGTCCGCCGGTCGGAGAAGGCCCAGCGGGGCGTCGAGGTCCATCCCTCTCGAGTGACCGTCCTCGGTCGATCGGAGGCGCCGCTCCCGCTCGGGATCGTCGACAAGGTGGGGGCCGAGCTCCCCACCCGTCTCGACCATCGCGTCCTCGACCTGAGGAAGCCGGCGATCCGGGCGATCTTCGAGATGCGGACGAGCCTCCTCGCCGGGTTCCGCGCCGCGTTCCTCAAGCGGGGCTTTCTCGAGGTCGAGACGCCGAAGATCCTCCGCCAGGGCGCCGAGGGAGGCGCGACCCTATTCGCCGTGGAGTACTTCGACACCCGGGCCTACCTCGCCCAGAGCCCCCAGCTCTACAAGCAGATGCTGATCGGGGCGGGGTTCGAGCGCGTCTTCGAGATCGCGCCGGCGTTCCGGGCCGAACCGTCCGACACCCTCCGTCACATCACCGAGTTCTCGAGCCTCGACGCCGAGGTCGGGTACATCGACGGGGCCGACGACCTCCGGACCCTGGTCGAGCAGCTCCTCGGGGACGCCATCGGGTTCGTACGCCGCGACCTCGCGGAGCGCGGGAATCCCCTCGCGGACCGGATCCCCGAGCCCCAGCCCCCGTTCCCCCGGATCCCGTTCTCCGTCTGCGAGGAGTGGCTCGGACGGCCGGGCGCGGAGCAGGACCTCGGGACCGAGGACGAGAAGGCGATCGGGGAGAGGGCGATGAAGGAGTACGGTTCTCCCTTCTACTTCCTCATCGATTTTCCCACGGCGGTCAAGGCCCACACGTTCTATGCGCAGCGGCAGGACGCGAACCCCCGTCTCACCGGGTACTTCGACCTCGACTACCGGGGCCTCGAACTGATGAGCGGAGGGCCGCGCGAGCACCGGTACGACCGTCTTATCGAGAACATCCGGTCGGCGGGGCTCGACCCGGCCCACTTCCCGGGGTACCTCGAAGCGTTCCGCTACGGCATGCCGCCCCACGGCGGGTGGGCCATCGGCGTCGACCGGCTCGTGCAGGTCCTCGCAGGGCTCTCCAATATACGGGAGGCCCGCCTCTTCCCCCGGGACCGGTATCGCCTCGACCCGTAACGGAGGAGACGAGTCATGGTCGCGGTCAAGAGGACCCTCCCCGCGCCTCCCGAGCTCCAGAGCCGGTGGGCCGCGGTGCTCGAGGAGACGGGGCTACGGCCGAGGATCCTCCAGATCCACGACCGGTTCCCCGAGGAGCGGTCGCTCGAGGTCCCGTTCGCCGCCATCGACACTGTCGACACCGGGCTCGCGGACATCCTGCTCGAGCGGCCCGAGGAGGTCCTGGATGCGGGGATCCGGGCGATGGGCGAGCTCCTTCCGGTCTCGGGTCCGGATGCCCACCATCTTCGGCTCCGGGTCGTGGGATTCCCCGCTACCGCACACCGGACCGTCCGAGCGATCCGGGAGACGGATCTCAACCGGCTGATCGCGCTGGACGGTGTCGTCCGGCGGGTGAGCGAGGTCCGGCCGCAGATCCGCGATGCGGTGTTCGAGTGCGTCGCGTGCCGCACGAAGTTCCATGAGCCTCAGGACGAGGTCTCCCTCGTCTTCCGCGAGCCGCTCGAGTGCCCGGAGTCGCAGGGGGGGTGCGGCCGCACCCAGGGCCGGACCCGGTTCCGCCTGGTCGCCGAGGAGTCGACGTACGTCGATGCGCAACGCATCGAGGTCCAGGAGAACCCCGAGACGCTCCGCCATGGAGCCCATCCTCAGGGTCTCAACGTCCTGCTCACCGAGGACCTCACCGGCCGGGTCCTGCCGGGGAACCGGATCGTGCTCAACGGCGTGCTCAAGAGCTTCCAGCGCGCGAGCGCCTCCCGCGGCGGGGTGGTCCGGAACACCACCTTCGACCTGATGGTCCTCGGGAACTCGTTCGAGTCCAAGGTCCGGGAGTACGAGGAGATCGAGATCGCTCCGGAGGAGGCGCGCCTGATCGAGTCGTTCCGGGGGGATCCGACCGTCGTCGACAAGATCGTCCTGTCGCTGGCGCCCACGATCAAGGGGATGGAGGAGGAGAAGGAGGCGATCGCCCTCCAGCTCTTCGGCGGCGTCGAGAAGCGGCACGCGGACGGGGTCCGGGTCCGGGGCGACATCCACTGTCTCATCGTGGGGGATCCGGGGACCGCCAAGAGCCAGCTCCTCCGCTATATCGCGGAGGTCGCCCCCCGGGGGATCTATACCAGCGGCAAGGGCGCCACGGCCGCCGGGCTCACGGCCGCCGCGGTGAAGGACGATTTCGCCGGCGGACGCTGGGTGCTCGAGGCCGGGATGCTGGTCCTGGCTGACGGCGGGATGGCGATGATCGACGAGCTCGACAAGATGAGCCCGGAGGACCGGTCCGCCATGCACGAGGTGCTGGAGCAACAGACCGTGAGCATCGCCAAGGCCGGGATCACCTCGACCCTGAACGCCCGATGTCCCGTGCTGGCCGCCGCGAACCCGAAGTGGGGCCGGTTCACGAACGACCGGTCGATCGCCGAGCAGCTCGACCTGCCGCCCACCCTCCTCTCGCGGTTCGACGTGATCTACTCGATCAAGGACGTGCCGGACCAGGAACGGGACCGTCACCTCGCGAACCGGATCCTCGCCTCGCACCGGGACGTCGAGCGGGAAGGAGAGGGCAGCGGGTTGGCCCCGTTCTCCCCGGACCTGCTGAAGAAGTACATCGCCTACGCCCGGAAGAACATCCGGCCGTCGCTCTCGCAGGGGGCGCTCGACGAGCTCGAGAACTTCTACGTCCGCGTGCGCCGGCAGGGCGAGGAGCCGAACGCTCCGGTGCCGATCACCGCCCGTCAGCTGGAAGCGCTCGTGCGTCTGAGCGAGGCGGCCGCCCGGGCGCGTCTCTCCTCCCGGGTCGAGGTCGAGGACTCCCATCGGGCGATCCACATCATGGAGTCGTTCCTGCGCCGCGTGTCGATGACCGAGGAGGGGAAGCTCGACATCGACCTCACGCAGTCGGGGGTGAGCCACAGTCAACGCGAGCGGCTCGACATCGTGATGCGGATCATGCGGGAGCTCCAGGACGAGCACGGGGGGTTCTTCTCGATTGAGCAGTTCCGGGAGGCGGCCGAGAAGGCCGGGATCCCTCCGCCCAAGGCGGAGGCCCTCTTGCAGTCGCTGCGGAACCAGGGCGAGATCATCGAGGCCCGACCGAACCACCTCCAGCTGGTCCGGTTCTGAGACACGCGCGCCGCGACCCGGAGGGCCGGCCTGCCCGGGTCGAGGCCAGGACCTCAGTCCACGACCTCGAGCCGGACGTGGAGCTCTTCCGCGACCTCCTTAAGGAGCCGCACCTCGGGATCGGTGAGGCGCGCGCGGACCATCGCCATGCGGTAGGCCCGGGCGATCGGGACCGGGATCAGGCGATGGAACAGCGACTCCCACGCGGTGCCCAGCGTCCAGACCCGCGTCCCGAGCGCGACCGCCAGTACGTTGACCTCCGAGGTGGGCCGATGGGGGTTCTCCGGATCGATCCATCCCCGCGAGCGGCTGAGGTAGCAGACCCGCGAGGGGCTCGCCGAGGCGCCCGGCGGCTCGGGGGGCGGCCCCGAGTTGCGCCGCCCGTTCTTCCCGACATCCACGAACGGTCGTACGCGCGCGGTAGGATTTGAGCGCTCGGCCGGCGCCCGGGAGGGTGCCGCTCTCCGGCCGGTCTCCCTCCTAGGCCATTTATGCTCTGACCGACCTGCGTCCCATCGACCGGAGGGGGCTGCCGTGGCGGAGGACGGGCTCGTGATGCGCATCCATCGCGTGCGCTCGGAGTTCGTGGTCGCCGCGTGCGACGCGGAGCTCCTGGGCCGGGACCTGCCGGTCGGCGAGGCCGGAAAGACCGTCCGGATCTCCCCCCAGTTCTACGGGGAGCGACGCGTCTCCTCGGAGGAGCTTCTCTGGGCCCTCCAGCGCGCCACGATCGCGAACCTCCTCGGGACCCGGGTGCTCGAGATCGCCCAGCAGGGCGGCTTCGTCGCTCCCGGCAGCGCGGGCACGTTGGGCGGGGTCCCGCACGCCGAGATCTTCTCCCTGCTGGGCTAGATCCCCGGGGCGTGGGATGTCCGAGAGCGAGTTCTGCGTGGTCTGCGGGGCCACCGACCGGCCGCTCGTCGACGGCGTCTGCGCCCCCTGCGCCTCGGACCGGACCGTCCTCGTGACGGCCCGCCGCCAGGGGACGGTGGTGATGTGCCCCCACTGCGGGGCCCGCGAGATCGGAGGACGCTGGGAACGAAGCGGATCGAGCCGGCTCCTGATCGCGGAGGACCTGACGCCGTTCCTCGAACCCCACCCGGAGGTCGGTATCCGTCGAGCCCGGTGGGAGGAGATGGTGGTGAGCGCCAACCAGCGGGAGTACCGCGGCCATATCCATCTCGTCTTCCGCGGAGTCCCCCGCGACGTCGAGATCCCCCTCACCGTACGGACGGTGTCGAGGAGCTGTCCCGACTGCAGCCGCAAGAGCGGCCGGTACTACACCGCGATCGTCCAGCTCCGGGGCCCCGAGGACGGCCGGCCCGAGAAACCCCCTGCCCTCCGGAACCGCCTCGAGCGGGTCTGGACGAACCTCCTCAAAGAGGCCCGTCCGGACTGGCGGAAGGCCCTCTCCTGGACCGAGGCGCTCCCCGAAGGGTGGGACTGCTACTTCACGGAGACCTTGGCCGCCCGCGCGATCGCGAAGCTGGCGAAGCAGCGGTACGGGGTCCCGGTCAAGGAGTCCGCGAGCCTCTTCGGCCGACGGCACGGCCAGGAGGTCTACCGGGTGACGTTCTGCCTGCGGTTCCCGCCCGGGGCCGATTCCTCCGCTTCCGGTCGGTCGGGCGGGGCGACGACCGCGACAATGGAACAATAGCCTTAAGAACGGAACACTCCGTCGAGCCGCTCGGTAACGGGGCGCACCTCCATGATGAAGAAAAGCGGGATCCTGCGGCGGCACCACGGCTCGGACACGTTGGAAGAGGGGTCGTTCGTAGACCTCGGCTCGATGTCGTTCGAGGATGAGGCGGGGACCCTCGCGGGCTCGCGCGGGGCGGTCCGGCTCGCCGAGATCCTGCGGTTCGAGGACCTCCACGAGGTCACCAAGCTCGCCTACCAGGGCGACATCGTTCTCCTCGACTACACGTCGATCGCCAACGACCAGATCGCCGTCAAGCGGATGAGCGTCGATCTCAAGAACGTCGCCAAGGACACCGGCGGGGACGTCGCCGGGATCGCGAAGAACCTCCTCGCGATCACGCCGGCAGGGATCCGGATCGACAGACAGAAGATCCGGCCGTCGTTCTAATCTCCTCGTCGCGCATCGTCCGCCGCATGAAGGTCCTCGTGGACCGTCGTGATGGGCTGAGCGCCGCGGCCGATGTGGTGGTGAGCGGGGCCTACGAGCGCCCCGAGAAGGACGATTCGTTCCCCCGGACGCTGGACAAGGAGGATGAGGCCTCGAAGGGCCTCCTTCGGGCGGCGTGGGGGAGGCGAGAGATCCGGGGCAAGTTCGGCGAGCTGACCACGATCCATCGGCCGGAGGGACGGGGTCGGATGCTCTTAGTCGGCCTCGGACCCCGGGCGAAGTTCGGGCCCGAGATCGTGCGCCGCGCCGCGGCGGTCGCGGTCCGCGGGGTGAAGGGCCGGGGGGCCCGCACGCTCGCCTTCCGCCTTTCGTCGTTCGTCGCGGAGGGGGTCACCTCGGATACGGCCGCCCGGGCCCTGACCGATGGCGCGACGCTCGGCGGCTATGAGTTCCTGAAGTACAAGACCAGGTCCGAGGGGACGGTCGAGGAGACGACGATCCATCTCGGCGAGGAGCACGGACGCGAGGAGGCCGCGATCAAGAAGGCGGTCGGCGAGCAGACGGAGATCGACGACACCGTCGTCTGGACCCGCGACATCGCGAACCTTCCGGCCGACACGGCCACGCCCGAGCGGCTGGCCGAGGAGGCGCGTGCGCTCGGGAAGGAGCTCGGCCTCAAGGTCACCGTCTTCGACGAGACGAAGCTCGCGGAGATGCACTGCGGCGGCATCCTCGCCGTCGGCAGCGGATCGGCCCATCCGCCCCGTCTCATCATCCTCGAGTACGCGGGCGGGGCGAAGCGCGGCAAGACGGTCGCGGTCGTGGGCAAGGGGATCACCTTCGATTCCGGCGGGATCTCGATCAAGCCGGCCCCCGCGATGGCCAACATGAAGTTCGACAAGTCCGGGGCGGTCGCGGTCCTCGGGATCCTCCGGGCCGCGGCGACCCTCAAGGTCCCGCCGCGGGTCATCGGCGTGATGGCCTGCGCAGAGAACCTCCCCGGGGGCTCGGCGTACCGGCCCGGGGACATCGTACGGACGTACAACGGCAAGGCGATCGAGGTCCTGAACACCGATGCCGAGGGCCGGGTCGTCCTCTCCGATGCGCTCGGCTACGTCGTGGGCCAGTACAAGCCGGACGAGGTGATCGACCTCGCGACCCTCACGGGAGCCGAGGTCGTCGCGCTCGGCGACGACACCGCCGGGCTCGTCTCGACCGACGACAAGCTCGCCCAGGGGCTCCTTCAGGCCTCGGCCGTGACGGGGGAGCCGCTCTGGCGGATGCCGCTCACCGACTACCACCGCGAGCTCGTGAAGAGCGAGACCGCGGACGTGCGGAACTCGACCGAGATCCCGGTGGCGGGCATGCTCACCGCCGCGGCGTTCCTCGAGACGTTCGTCGGCCCGACGACCCCCTGGGCCCACCTCGACATCGCGGGGCCGGCCTACACGACCCTGACGACGAAGAAGTACCAGCCCGCGTACCAGAACTACGGCGCGACCGCATTCGGGGTGCGCCTCATCACCCGCTACCTGATGGACTCGGGCCGTTCCTGAGGCGGCCCCGGCGCCCCCCGCCGTCCATCCTCCGGGAGCGATGGGCGGCGTCCCCGTCAGGCGGCGACGATCTGGACGCTCTCCCCGCCGTGCCGGGTCGCCCGCGGACGGACCTCGCAGAAGAGCGGGGTGTGGTAGCCGCCGCCGGTGATCAGCGCGACACCGACCGGGAGCGACTGGATCATCTCCGTCATCCCGGCGGTGAGCCCCTCGATCGACTGGGCGATCGCCTTGAGATCGAGCGGGTTCGTGACCTGGAGGATCAGCTGGGTGTTGCACTGCGAGAGCACGCTCTTGTCGATGCGGGCGGCCCGCTGCGTGACGACGCAGAGACCGAGGCCGAACTTCCGCCCCTCGCTCGCGATGTTCTTCAGGATCCGGGAGCAGGTCGCCGTCCCCTGCTGCGGGGCGAAGTTGTGGGCCTCCTCGATCACGAGGAAGAGCGGGTCGATGTTGCCCTTCTTGCGGTTCTCGAAGAGCGTGTTCGCGATCCGGGCGACCACCAGCTCCTGGACGTCGGGGGCAACCCCTCGGAGGTTGATCAGGGTCGCTTCGCCTTTCTTGACGAGCTCCTTCAGACTCGTCCCCGCCGGCCCCAGGAGCTTCGTCTGCTCCACGTACTCGAGCCGCTCATGGAGCGTCTCCATCGCGATCCCCTCGCCGCTCTCCGCGGCCCGCACGAGGTCGTGGACCGTGTAATCCGGGTTCGCGGTCGCGACGCGCTCGATGAGCTGCTTCAGCGGCGCAAGGAACGACTTGACGTTCGTGAGACCCATGAAGACCAGGAGCTCGCGCGGCTCGATGTTCCGCAGGGAGAACGTGAGCGGCTTCGCCTGGGGGTTGAGGGAGACGTCGGGGGAGTACTCCTGCACCTGGCGCCCGAAGCCCTGCGACTCGACCCCGAACCGGGCGTGTACCCCGTTCTTCTCGGCGGCGAGGCGCAGCGACCCGTACTCCCCATGCGGGTCGATGATGACGCACATGACGTGGTGGCGCAATAGCTCCTCGATGAGGACGCCGAGCAGGTAGCTCTTCCCGCCGCCGGTCTTCGCGAGGACACTGACGTGGCGCTGGACCAGCTGGTTGATGTCGAGCTCGACCTTGAGCGTGTGGTTACGGAGCATCCCCACGTACGCGCCGCTGTTCGCCCGGTGTTTGAGGCCGAGCACCTCCGCGATCAGCGGGTCTTCGGCGCGGTAGACATGGGCGCCGGGACGGAACGGCAGGGTCGGGATCTTGACGAGGCCCTGGCCATCGCGGTAGCCGATGATCCGGGCGACGCCGAGCAGGTTCTCGTGGATCGCGGCTTCCTCGAGCACGGCGGGGGCGCCGGCCCGCTCGAGATCGAAATCGCTCTTCCGCTTGAGATCGTCGAGCTGGCAGAGGACCTTGCCGTGGATCTCGTCCTCGACGGCGAGGTAGTCCCCCCGTTCGACCGGTCGGGCGAGGTTGAGGTGGAACTGCCCGAGCCCGACATCGCCGAAGATGCGGCCGACCTCCTCCACGGCGCGATTCATCCGGAACTCGGCATATTAGACTGATGCGCGAAAGGAAACGCGGGAACCGTTCTCGCCGGAAGCCTTTATATCGAGCACGTTCGTGAAACGCTCCCCGACCGGGAGACCTCCCGGAGCGTGGCGGTGTCGGCGTGAGCGAGGCGACGGAAGAGCTCGACAAGCGAAGGGCGGAGTCGAACGCCCGGGCCGATGAGGCCCGGGCTCGCCGCGATCGGCTGAACGCCGAGTCCCGCGCGGTCGCCGAGGACCGCTCCCGCATCCTCGACGAGCTCCACGCGAAGAGCGCGGAGGCGCAGGACCATCGCCGGCAGCGGGACGGCCTGAACGCCCAGGTCCGGGAGGAGAAGCGGCTCCGCGAGGAGTGGAACCACAAGCTCCAGGAGCTCGGGGACAAGGTCCAGGAGCTGAAGCGCGCCCGCGGCCCCCGACCCGGCGCGGTCCCGGTCTGGCGGCTTCGCAAGGACCTCAAGGAGCTCGAGTTCCGTCACATGACGACGGCGCTCACCGGCGAGCAGGAGAAGCGCCTCATCGAGGAGATGAAGCGGATCGAGGCGGCGATCCGCGAACAGGACGAGCAGCTGCGCCAGGACCCGATCGTCGAGCAGACGATGAAGGAGTTCCAGGAGGCGCGCCAGGAGGCCGAGAAGCACCACGCGGCGGTCGGGCAGGCCGCCGAGGAGGCACAGCGGGAGCACGAGGCGATGGTCGCGCTCTACGAATCGGTCGACGAGATGCGTCGCCAGGCCGACGAGGTGCAGGCGAAGCTCATCGAGGTGAAGGGCCAGGCCGACGAGGCCCATCGGCAGCACATCGCCGCGATCGAGGAGGTCCGCGACATCGAGAAGCTCCTCTACGCCGCCCGCGGGGGTCGGGCCCCCGGGGCCTGGGCCGGCGAGGCGGAGACCCCCCGCGAGGAGGATTTCCTGGCGCGCCTCAAGAAGGGCGAGAAGGTCTCCACCGAGGACCTTCTCGAGCTGCAGAAGAGCGGCCGGGCCTGACGACGGAGGTCCGTGTCGCTTCCGTACGGCGACGGTCAGGTCGACGCGGTCCTGTTCGACCTGGACGATGTACTGGTGCCGTTCCACACTCCGGCGATGTGGCAGTGGGCCTGGCGGCCGCAGGGGCCTCTCCTCGGCGAACGACGGGTCCACGCCGCGGTCCGTCGTTCGCTCAAGGCATGGGACCGGCGCCGGTGGCAGGGGCTCACGGGGAAGGCGCCTCCGGCGGACCTCCCGGCGCTCCGCCATCACCTGGCCGAGACCTTGTGGGCGATCGCCGGCCATCCGCTTCCCGAAGCGGAGACCGAAGCCGTGGTGCGACGGGTCCTCCGTCCGGCGGGCGAGGTCGAGCGGTACGGCGACGCCGCTCGGGCGCTCGCCCGATTGCGTGCGTCGGGCGTCCGGGTCGGGGTGCTCACCCCCCTCCCGTCCGACACTGCGCGCTGGCTCCTGCACCGGTCCGGTCTCGTCGAGGACCTCTTGGTCGCGTCGGGGGACCCCGGCGCTCCGGTTCCGCCGGACCGCGCCGCGTTCCGGGCCGCCGCCGAGCGGCTCGCGACCCCGTTCTCGCGGGTCGCGTTCGTCGGCGACCTCTTCTGGAGCGACGTGCGGGCGGCGGCGCGCGCGGGCCTCGCGAGCGTGCTCCTGGACCGCCACGAGATCTGGCCGAAGGTGCTCTCCGGACGGATGACGAGCCTCGATGCCCTCGAGCCGACGCTCGCGCCGGGGAAGCCGCTCACCGCCGAGGAGAACGCCGACGGGACAGGAACCGGCCCGTCCTCACCATAGATTAATACCCACCCCGGTGGTGCCCGACCCGCTTATGCGGTCGGTCAAGGTTGACCAGGCCGAGCTCCGACAGATCAAGGAGCTCTACGAGGGCGTGATGTCCCACGCCTGCCACGGTTTGTTCTTCAAGGAGGGGTCGGTCATCGGGAGCCGGATGGCCGAGGAGGCCCTCACGGACCGGCCCCGGTACTTCGAACGGGTCGGTCACATCCTGAAGGACCGCGGGTGGGTCGAGGAGATCACCTTTGGCGACCACGACATCCACGTCAAGGGGTCGATCGAGGTGAGCCCGAGCGACATCCCCACCTGCCACCGCCTGCGGGGGATGCTCCGCGAGTTCTACGAACGTTTTAAAGGGGGGCGCGTTAAGTGTACCGAAGAGATGTGCACGAGCACCGGACACCCGGAGTGCCTCTTCCGTGTCGAGGAATTGTAGGTAGGGGCCAGGATCCATGATGGCAACCGGGAACGTCGGAGCGGTGGTCAAGGACCTCAAGACCCGCATCGCGGGCATCGCGACCGCGCTCGTGTCGCGCGACGGGCTCGTCCTGTACGCGGACGTACCGGCCGGGGTCTACACCGAGACCTTCGCGATCATGTGCGCCACGATCCTCGGGGCGGCCGCGACCGCCAACACCGAGCTCAACCGCTCCCCTCCCGAGCGGATCGTGATCGAGGGGAACGATTCGAAGACGATCATCGTGGGGAGCGGCAAGAAGGCGCTCCTCGTGGCGGTGGTCGACCAGTCGGCCGACCTCTCGAAGGTCCTAAGCGACGTCGTGAAGGTCGCCGACCTGCTCAAGGCGAACTAGGGCCGCCGTCCCGGGCCGCGGCCGTCGGGCTCCCTTCCGCTACCGCCGGCTCCGCCCGGGGAAACTCCTGGGTCAGCCGACTCCCAGCCCCGGTCAGCACCCGGACGCCGTACCCCCCGAACGCCGCGGAGAGCCGGGCCCACGCCACCCAGCCGCGCTGGCCCGAGATCAGTCGGGACATCCGGTACCGCCCCCAGAGGCTGCCGTGCTTCTCGGTGAGCTGCTTGCGGCCGTAGCCGTTCCAGAACGCCTGTAACAAGAACCGGAGGATCGTCGTCCGGACGTGGTGGTACACGACCGCGTCCGGCGCATACCGGATCGCTCCCCCCGCGCGGACCGCCCGGAGGTTGAGGTCGATGTCCTCGGCGGTGATGAACCGCCCGTCGAACCCTCCCAGCCGCTCGAAGAGCGCCCGGCGGTAGGCCAGGTTCGAGGAGGGGTGGGTGACGTCGTACCCACTCTGGAACAGCTCGACCCGCTCGAGCTGGCAGTAGCGCGGGGCGCCGACGTTGACCATCTGCCCGGCCACGACCGGCGCGTCCACGAGCGACGCGCGCAGCACCTTCAACCAGCTCGCGTCGGCGTAGCAGTCGCCGTCGATGAACGCCACGAACTCGCCCCGAGCCGCCCGCACTCCGGCGTTCCGTCCGACGCCGCGAGAACCGGACCGACGGAACAGGCGGATGAGACCGGGATGCCGCGCCGCGTACTCGGAGGCGATCGCGTACGTTCGGTCGCGGCTGAACGCATCGACCAGCACCACCTCGAACGGCGGCTCCTGGACGAGCAGGCTGTCCAGCAGCTGGGCGATGTGGGGACCCTCGTTGCGGACGGTGCTGACGACCGAGATCAGGGCGGGGCCCGACGGCTCACTTCCCAATGTCCATCACGACGACGTCCTTGACCGCGCGCATGCTCTTGAAAGGGAGCACGAGCCGACCCGACGCATCGCTCTGGAACAGCCGCGACTCGACGTCCTCGCTCGGGGTCACGAGGACATGGGCGATCCCTCCGGTCATCGTGTCGACGACGAAGTTGTCGATCAGTCCGAGGATCTGTCCGTCGTTCGTCATCACGGTCTTGCCTCGGAGCTCGGTAAGGAACTTGCGCATGGAGGGGGCCCTCGGGCCGGCGAATGGCGGAGGCGCGTATTTAATCGTTGGCGATTATCGGAAGCCCCGGACATGCGCCCGGCGCCGCCGGTAGCCGGCCTGCGTCCCGCACCGCGTCCGGCGTCGGGCAACGCTTATATCGGGCACCCGGGTCGAGGGCGTCCCGCTCATGGCCCGTCGTACCGGTAAAGGGAACCCCGAGCTCGCCCGTCTCATCGGTGAGCTGCGGCGCGCGTCCCGGATCCAGCACGCGGCGCTGTGGGGCTCGGTCGCCGACCGCCTCGAGCGTTCGCGCCACCAGGTCCTTCCCGTGAACGTCGGCCACCTGGAGCGCCTCGCCTCGCCCGAGGAGACGATCGTCGTGGCAGGCAAGCTTCTCGCCGAGGGGTCGCTCACGAAGCGGCTCACGGTCGCCGCGTTCTCCTACTCGGGGGAGGCGAAGGCCAAGGTCCACGCGGCCGGTGGCCAGGCGATCACGCTCCACGACCTGCTCAAGGCCCGGCCGGACGGGGCGGGGGTTCGTCTCCTTGCCTGAAACGGTCCCGTCCCCTAAGGTCGTCGACGTGAGCGGTCTCGTGGTCGGCCGCGCGGCGAGCCTCATCGCGCAGCGGCTTCTGCGGGGAGAATCGATCGTCGTGGTCCATGCCGAGAAGGCGGTCGTCACCGGTGCACGGGCGATGGTCCTCGCGCATTACACGGCGGAGCGCGCCCGCGGCTCGAAGCGGACCGGCCCGCATTACCCGCGCTACCCCGACCGGATCTTCCGTCGGACGGTCCGTGGCATGCTCCCGCACCTGAAGACCCGCGGGAAGGAGGCCCTGGCGCGCCTCGACGTCCACATCGGTGTCCCTCCCGAGTTCCAGGGCGCCTCCACCGAGACGCTCGACGCGGCACGGGCCCGACCGTCCCTGCGTCCCCCGATGACCTTGGAAGCGATCACGCGGCTCCTGGGGGCGCGCCTGTGAAGGCCCCGACGGTCATCCTCACGACGGGGAAGCGGAAGGCGGCGGTCGCCCGGGCCTCGGTCCGCAAGGGCGTCGGCCTTGTTCGTTTCAACGACCGTCCGCTCGAGCTGGTCGAGCCCGAGATCATCCGCCAGAAGATCCAGGAACCGCTCCTCATGGTCGGGGACCGGGCGAAGAACCTCGACATCGCGGTCGAGGCGAGCGGAGGGGGCATCATCGGCCAGGCCTCGGCGGCCCGCACCGCGATCGCCCGCGGGCTCCTCGCGTGGCTGAAGGACGACCCGCTGCGCGAGCAGTTCAAGCACTACGACCGGTCGCTCCTGGTCAACGATCCCCGCCGCAAGCTCCCGAAGCGGCCCGGCGGTCGCGGGGCCCGCAAGCGCCGGCAGAAGTCGTACCGCTGAGGGACGTCGGGGAGGGGAAAGCACCATGACGATGATGGTACCGGTCCGCTGCTTCACCTGCGGGTCGGTGATCGGCCAGTACTGGGACGACTTCCGGGAGCGGACCTCCCGCGGCGAGCCCGCGGGCGCGGTCCTGGACGGGCTTGGGCTCCACCGGTACTGCTGCCGACGGATGCTCCTAACCCACGTCGACCTGCTCGACGAGGTCGGACCTTACGGCTGAGCGGCCGGCCGTCCCGGGCCGGTCGGGCACGGAGCGCGGGGGCTCGCGGTAGCCTCCTTCGTCCCAAGGCACCTGCCTCGGCGGCCGGACGGCCCGCTGAGAGTATACCGGTCCAGAAGCGGAAGGGGTTCGTCGCCGACGGACGTTCGTCCGTCCATCCCCGGACTACTCGTCGTCCTCTTCGTCCTCGTCCGACTTCCGGGATCCCCGCTCGAGGCCGGATCGGCCCCGGGTGTGGGTCGTGCGGGGTCCGCGAGAGCGTCGGCGGTAGTAGAAGATGATCAGCCCGAGCACGACCACCACCGCCACTCCGATGGCGACGTACTCCAGGAGCTGGGTCGTCGGGTTCGGGTTCACCGTGATGGAGACCTGCGCGACGTTCGCCTGGCCGAGATTACCGGAGAACTGGTTCGTCGCGGTGGCGTTCGCGTAGAGGTCGTAGTTCCCCGTGGTGCCGGGGGTCCAGCGGATCTGGGCCCGCAGCGTCTGATTGTAGGCGAGCGATGCGACCGTGCCGGTGTCGACGAGGGCGTTGGCCACCCCGCCCGACGTGTAGTTGTAGAACGTCACGCTACCGGGCGAACCGGCGATGATCGTACGGCTCGTGCCGCCGGGGCTGGTCAGGTAGAACGTCACCTGGACCCCGTTCGCGACCGCGACCTTGCCGCTCGCCGCCTTGGTCGTCACATTGACCCAGAAGGTGTAGGTCGTGCCCGCGTTGAGCTTCTGGGACCCCGTGCCGCTCGGGCCGGTCATGTTGGTCAGGGTCAGGATCGGCGTGAGCGTCGTGTTCGCCGTCACCGAGAGCGACTGGTTGAGCCAGCCGCGGTTACCGTTCATGTCGGTCACGGTCAGGTTGATCCAGTAGAGCGACGTCGAGGCCGAGAGCCAGGCCGTCGGGTTGGGGTTGGCGCTGGTCCGGTTGATCCCGATGTGCACCGAGGAGTTCGTCGGGTTCGTGATCCACCAGTAGTAGGCCACGACCGAACCGTTCCCTGGGTCCGAGGACGCCGCCCCGTTCATGCGGACGAGCGCGGAGAGGTTCGACTGGGCGACCAGGGTCTTGCTCGAGCCGATCGTGCGGTAGTTCACGTCCAGGAGCGAGTAGCTCGCGGTCGGCTTCTGGGTGTCGTTGACGAGGATCACGAGCGTCGACTTCGCGGACTGGCCGGTCGAGGCCCAGACGGTCATCGTCAGGTTCGCCTGCCAGCCATGGAACGGCACCGAGGTGCCGTTCACGCGGCCCGCCGAGAGGTAGGTGCCGGCGCCGAAGAACTGGTACGAGGCGTTCGAGAACGCGAGGTACGAGCTCCCGTGGGCGACCGAATAGTTCGCCACCGTCGTCGTGAACCCGCCCCAGTACGACAGGCTGTAGGAGGCGACCGAGACGTTGCCCGGGATCGTGGCGGTGGGGCTGACCTTCGCCGAGCTCCGCGTGGCATTGAACTGCAGGACCGAGCTCCAGTTCACGTAGAGGTACGTCGTCCCGCCGGCCGTCCTCGTCTGGGCGGCCGTGGCGTTGATCGCCATCCCGGCGGTCACCGGCCCTTCACCGACCCAGACGTGGAAGTGCGTGGTGTTCACGAGCCCGCCCGAGCTGGTCACCGTGAGCGAGCCGTCGAGGGGGGTGGCCGCGCTGGCGGTGGTGTACGTGTGCCAGGCCGTGGGCGTGGAGTTGGTCCACGTACCGCCATCCCCGAACGCCCAGGCGAACTTCGTGCCGTTGTTGCCCGCAGGGTAGAGCGAGTTCAGGGCGCTCCAGGTGACGTTCTGGCCGACCCCGACCAGGACGGTGTAATTCCCGTTCGTCTGGTTGAGGACGTTGTGGCTCGAGAAGGCGAAGTTGGTGACGGTCGCGTTCACGACCGCCGTGAGGTGCGAGTACGTCACGATCTGGAAGGCGAAGCTCCCGGCCGCGGTCGCGCTGTAGTACGAGGAGAGCGTGAACTCGGTCCACGTCCCTCCGGTCCCCCGGGCGACCAGCTTCGTGTCGGAGGGGACCGCCGTGCCGGCCTTCAGGACGTAGCCGGCGGGGAGCAGGACCGTGTAGTTGTAGACGTCCCCGCTGGTCGTCGGGTGGCGGAAGTTGAATGCGAAGGAGTACGCCGAGCTGTTGCGGAAGAGCGTGCCGTTGAGCTTGTAGGCGTTCGACCACGTGAGGGTGAGGTTCGCCGCGGTCGAGAGGCCGCACGTGCCCGAACAGGTCGACGTGTAGCCCGAAAGCGACTGGGCCGTGTTCGGTCCGACGAACGTCGTCCCGTTGATCGCGGTGCCCGCCTGGACGGCCGGGAAGAACGGGCCGGACCGGTTCTCGAACTGGTAGACGCTCGGAAGGCTCGTGCTCGAGAAGCTCAACGAGTGCGCGAAGTCGAGGCCGAGCTGGGCCCAGAGCTGACCGACGGTCGCGTTCGGGAGGTTCGGGAACGTCGTGTCGTTCCCGAGGTTCTCCACCGTCCGCACCGACAGGTTGCCCGTGCCGCTCGCGACGTTGACCCCGGAGAAGTCGAGGGTCGTCTCGTAGTCCCCGATCTGGTTCGGCTGGAGGGGCGCGAGGTTGACGTTCTGGCTCTTGGACTGGGACGTCCCCGAGACCGAGAACGAGTAGGCGGAGGTCGAGTAGTTCGTCGACGAGAGGATCGCCTCGAACGTCTGCGAGCCCCCGGTAATGAACCCGGCAGGGTAGGTCCCGAGGGCGTAGAAGCCGCCCGGCGGGGTCGCGGCCGAGTAGATGTAGCCGTTGGTCGCATCGTAGAGCGTCACGTTGCCCGCCGTCTGGATCCGGGCGCCGCTCGGGGTCAGCATCAGACCCGAGACGAGGTAGTTCCGGATGATCGGGTTCACGGTGATCCCGGAGGGCGTCACCGTGACCTGGGTCTCGTTCCTCGCCTGGGGCGGGGCGCTGTGGGCCAGCGACTCGAGCACGTAGGTGCCGAGAGGGGCCTTGACCGAGTACTTCGCCGTCGAGCTGTTGGTGATGTTGCTGACCAGGACGAGGGAGTTATAGACCGGGTCGAGGAGCTGGACGACCCCGGCCGTATCGAGATTGGAGCCCTGGTAGACCGTCCCGCTGATCGTGGAGTTGTACACGGGCGTCGAGACGTTCGTGACCTCGACCGGGGCGCCGCCGCCGGTCAGGTCGCTCGTCGAGTAGAAGGCGAACGTCGGGCTCTGCTGCTGCGGAAGTACCGCGCACGGGGCGCAGTTCGGGAGGGAGATGTTCCCTTCGGGCGGGACGTAGACACCCCAGTACCCGGGAGCCAGTGTGCCCCCCGTGTTCGCTCCATTGAACGTGAACTCGCCGCCGCCCCCGTACGTCGTGGCCGTGTAGACCGCGCCGGTGGCCCGCGAGACCAGATCGACCTGTACGCCGTTCGGGACCGGCGCGCCCTGGTAGGGCGCCGGCTGGCTCACAAATCCGTTCAGCGTATAGGTCGGGGCAGCACTAGCGCCCCCGGGGATCGCCGCGATCGTGCTCGCGAGAACGATCACCACGATGGCCCACAGGGCCGCGCGGTACACTGGGCGGGCCAACTGTTCCACTTCTCCTTTCGGTATCCCCCTATCGGGGGCGGCGCGCCGAACTTTGCCTCACTACTTATAGCTTGCTTCGCCGGAGTATGGGCGGGCCGCTCCCGGGCGGACGTTAGCGGTAGATCGCCTCGACCGGCTCCTCGCGCCGCCGGGGAGAGCGCTCGCGGGAAAGGTGCTTTTCGAACTCCTCGTAGAACTTGAGGGTCTCGGGGTCGCACGAGGCACGGACCTGCTTGAACGCCGCATCGAAATGCGCCCGGGTGACCTTCGAGGCCTTCAGGTTCTCGCGGATCGCGGTAAGGCCGGCCTCGCGGCAGAGCGCGGCGAGGTCGCTCCCGACGTACCCCTCCGCCCGGTGGGCGATCGTCGAGAGGTCGACGTCGTCCGCGAGCGGCATCTTCCGGCTGTGGACCTTCAGGATCTCGAGCCGGCCGAGGGGGTTCGGGGGCTCGACATAGAGGAGCCGGTCGAACCGCCCGGTCCGCAGGAGCGCCTCGTCGACGATGTCGGGGCGGTTCGTCGCGGCGATTACGAGCACGCGCTCGAGGCTCTCGAGCCCGTCGATCGACGTGAGGAGCTGGTTCACGATCCGCTCGGTCACGCCGCTCGAGGTCTGGAGGCCCCGGCGGGGGGCGATCGAGTCGATCTCGTCGATGAAGACGATCGACGGGGAGGCCTGCCGGGCCTTCTTGAAGATCATGCGGATCGCCTTCTCGCTCTCGCCGACCCACTTGCTCATCACCTCGGGTCCCTTGACCGAGATGAAGTTCGCCTGGCTCTCCGTCGCCGCGGCCTTGGCGAGGAGCGTCTTCCCCACCCCGGGCGGCCCGTAGAGGAGGATCCCCCGCGGCGGTTCGATCCCGATGTGGCGGTAGACCTGCGGGTTCTTGAACGGGAGCTCGACCGACTCCTCGAGGATGCGCCGGACCCGCTCGAGCCCGCCGACCTCGTCCCAGTGGGTCGTCGGGACCTCCACCGCGACGTCCCGCAGGCTCGACGGCTCGATTTGCTTCAGCGCCTCGCGGAAGTCCGCCTCGGTGACCTTCATCCGCTCGAGGAGCGAGAGGGGGATCGGCTGGTCGAAGTCGATCTCGGGGAGGTACCGGCGTAGCGCCCGCATCGCCGCCTCCCGGGCGAGCGAGGAGAGGTCCGCGCCGACGAACCCGTGGCTCTGCGCCGAGAGCTCCTTCAGGACGCGGTCGCGGTCCCGCTCGCTGCCCTCGATCGGCATCCCGCGGGTGTGGATCTGGAGGATCTCGAGGCGGCCCTCCTGCGTCGGCACTCCGATCTCGATCTCTCGGTCGAACCGGCCCGGACGGCGGAGGGCGGGATCGATCGCCTCCTCCCGGTTCGTGGCGGCGATGACGATGACGTTCCCGCGGCCGGAAAGGCCGTCCATGAGCGTGAGGAGCTGCGCGACGACCCGGCGCTCGACCTCGCCGACCACCTCGTCGCGGCGGGGAGCGATCGAATCGAGCTCGTCGATGAAGATGACGCTCGGCGCGTTCTTCTCGGCCTCCTCGAACTTCTCGCGGAGCTCTTTCTCGCTCTCGCCGTAGTACTTCGAGATGATCTCGGGCCCCTGGATGCCGATGAAGTGGGCACCGGCCTCGTTCGCCACCGCCTTCGCGATGAGCGTCTTGCCCGTACCGGGCGGGCCGTACAGCAGCACCCCCTTCGGCGGTGTGATCGCGAGCCGGTCGAACAGCTCCGGATGCTTCAGCGGGAGCTCGATCATCTCGCGGACCCGGCCGAGCTTCTCGGTGAGCCCCCCGATGTCCTCGTAGGAGACGCGCGGCGCGGCGACCTCGGTCTCGCTGACCGTCTCCTCCTTGATCGTGATCAGGGTCGAGGGAGCGACCTGGACGATCCCTTTCGGCTGGGTCGAGACGACCATGAACGGCAGCGAACCGCCCATCAGGAAGACCCCCGGGATCACGAACACGTCGCCGCGGATGAACGGTCGACGCGCGAGCGCCTTCGCGACGAAGCTCTCGAGCCCGGGGCCGAGGTCCATGCGCGCCGAACCGGCGTAGATCGGCGCGATCGTGATCGCGTCCGCGGTCGGGCAGTCGACCCGCTGCACGACGATCCGGTCGCCGATGCTCACGCCGGCGTTCCGGCGGACGACCGCCTCGATCCGGATCATCCCCTTCCCCTCGTCGTCCGGCTGGGCCCGGCTGACGATCGCCGGGGTCGGCTTGCGACCGCGGATCTCGATGATGTCCCCCAGACCGACCTTGAGTCGCTGCCGGGTCTGGACGTCCAGCCGGGCGGTCCCGAGCCCGATGTCCTGCTGGAACGCCTCCGCGACCCGGAGCGTGAACGCCTCGGTCATCGGCGGAGATCGAACCCCGGGGCGCGGTAAAAGGTTACCCGTCCTCGGGACGAACACCGCCCGGCAGGTCCGACAGGCCCGCGCGGTCCCCTCCCCCGATATCGAGCGTTCGCTGGCTCCGCTCGCGCGCGGCGGCCCCGAGGTCGGGCACCGGCTCGCCGAGAACGGCCGCGAGCTCCGCCGTCGTGCCGGGCCCGAACCCCATGAAGTGGTTGTTCGAGTAGGCGAAGACGCTCGTCGCGGCTCGCCCTTCCCGGTCGAAGAGCGCGCGCATCTTCTCGAGCTCGTCGCGGCCGCTCCGCTGGATCCGGTCGAAGCGGGTTAGCGCGCGGTCGCCGATGAACCGGGCATACAGGAAGTCCGCCGTGACCCACGGGGGCGGGTAGGTGGAGGGGACGACCGACCAGACGAGGGCGGCCCCCCGGCCCTCGAGGAGCCGGCGGGTCCCCTCCGTCCACCAGGAGCCGTGGCGGAGCTCGACCGCGAGCGAGACCTCGGGGGGAATCGCGGCGAGTAGGGCCTCGAGCCGGGGGGCTTCGGTCGCGCGGAACGAGGCGGGGAACTGGAGCACGATCGGCCCGAGCTTGCCGGTCGAACGCAGCGGGGAGAGGCTCTCGAGGAATCGGGCTAGGACCTCCGTCCCGTCGGTCCCCCGGTCCGGGTGGGTGACGTTGCGGGGGACCTTGAGCGAGAAGCGGAACCCTTCGGGGGTGATGCTCGCCCAGCGGCGGACGAGGAATGGGGTCGGCGGCCGGTAGAAACTCGAGTCGACCTCGACGGTACGGAAGACCCGGGCGTACCGCGCGAGGAACTCTCCGGCCGGCGTGCCGGCCGGGTAGAACGGCCCGACCCAGTCGTCGTAGGCCCATCCGGAGCAGCCGAGCCAGTAGCGGCCCACGGTAGGGAGGATGCCGGTCGGGTTATTCGCCTTCCGAGGGCCGGTCCCCGCGCGCCGCAGGAACGGAACCGAGATATCCCTCCCGCCCGCTCGGCCCGGTGATGAGCCGGGTCGCCCCACCCTCTTCGGTCCTCGGACGTCTCCTCGAGGCCGCCGGATACCGGGTGGACGTGCGGGAGGAGGCGATCCTCGCTCACCGCCCGCGCGACCATCGGGCGGTCGTCATCGTCGGCAGCGCGCGCTCGCCGGCCGAGATCGAGTCGTGGTACCCGACGGACGCCGTGCATCGCACCATCGTCTACGACGACGACCCCGGTCCGGTGGCCCGGGCGCTCGCCGCCGACCGGGGGATCGAGGTCCTCGACCCGACCACCCTGGGACCCGCGCTCGCCGAGCTCCTGCTCCCTTCGGCGCTCGACCGGCCCGGTCCCTCGGAGCTCGGGGCTGCCGAACCGCTCCTCGAGCCGCCGTACGCGACCGAGTTCGGGGACGCGCGGACCGTACGGCCCCGGATCGGCCGCGCGGAGGCGGAGGCGATCGCCGGGATCGACGCGCCGCGCTACCTCCTCCGTCTCGTCCCGTTCTATGTGGCCGCCTACCACGTGCGGCCGCCGTCCGCTCACGGAGCGCCCGGCCGGGTCATCCGTCAGATCGTCGCGGTGAACGGGCTCTCCCGCCGGGCGGAGGTCTGGACCGACCTCGACCGCGAGCTCGTCGAGGATCTCGACGAGCCGCATCAGCGGTTCGTCCCCCAGGTCACCGAGGGCGAGGCGGTGTCGCTCGCCCGGGAGGCGATCCGCCGGGAGCACACGATCCATGTGGACCACACCGAGCAGCACGGGGGCGCGCTCGTCATCGAGTCCCGTCGGATCGCTCCCCCGATCGAGGACGTGCGGATCGGGCCGTTCGTCCTCCTGTTCGTCCCGTACTGGTACGCGGAAGGGGACGACGGACGGGTGGTCCTGGACGCGGTCACCGGTCGTCGGGTCACCAGCGCCGAGGCGGGGTCCCCGTAGGGGCGCGGGACGTCGGCGCACAGTAAATACTCGGGGCCGCTCGCGCCGGTCGTGCTGCTCGACCAGTTCCGCGTCGGCCCGCTGCTCAACTTCACCTACCTCGTGGCGGACGCCGAAGGGGGGGAGGGCGCGGTGATCGATCCGTCGTTCGGGATCGAGCCGGTGCTCGAGGCGATCGACCGACGGCGGGTGAAGGTGCGGTACATCCTGAACACGCACAGCCACCCGGACCATGTCGCCGGCAACCAGGACGTTCGGGACCGAACCGGCGCGAAGGTCGTGGCCCATCGGGTGGCTCCCCTGCGCCAGGACCTCTCGGTCGAGGACGGGGACCGGTTCGACACCGGCCGGCTCCGGTTCACCGTGATGCACACGCCCGGCCACACGAAGGACAGCGTGCTGTACCTCTTCGAGGGTCACGTCGCCACCGGCGACACGCTGTTCGTCGGGGAGTGCGGTCGGACCGACCTTCCCGGCGGGGACCCGTCCGAAATGTACGACAGCCTCCACCGGCGGCTCCTCTCGCTCGACGACGCGCTGGTCGTCCTGCCGGGCCACGACTACGGCCCGACCCCGTCCTCGACCATCGGGCGCGAGCGCGCGGAGAACTACACCCTGAAGCCCCGGACGCGCGAGGAATTCCTCCGCTTCCTGGCCGAGTGACCCCGGGGTCCCGTCCGATGCCTCCTCCTCTCCCTCCTCCCGAGGAGCGTTCGCTGCGCGTGGTGGGCGCCCGCCGGCGCACCCCCGGCGTGCCCAGCCGGGAGACGGTCGTGCGGACGCTTCGAGAGATCGCGGAAGGGTCGCCCGCTCTCGTGGCGGTCTTCGACGCGCGCGCGATCGCGGGCGAGCGCCACCTCCTCTCGGCGTGGGCCCACCTCGGAAGAGCCCGCGCCCGCGGAGAGACCCGACTGCGGGACCGCGGCGCCGAGCTCGCGCTCTACGTGGCCGGCGACGACCAGCTTCCCCGGGCCCTCGGCAAGGTCGGGATCGGCGACGCGACCGAGCAGTTCGTCGTGGTCGCCGAAAGGCCCCTCGACCCGGCCGAGCTCCTCCCCCGGTTCGGACTGGAGGCCGACGCGTCGGCGTACCCGAGATCCCCGGACGAGGCGGCCCTCGACCGGCTCGGGATCTCGACCATCGAACGGGCGACCGTCCCCCGGGACCGATGGGAGGCGCTCGTCCTGGAGCGTGTCGCGATGCTGGACCTCTCGGCGCCGGCCGGCCGCGCCACCGGCGCCTCCGCCCCAAAGGGTTAATCCCGCGGCACGGGTGCGCGACCGATCGCGGACGGCGGTCGTGCAGGTGTAATCTAGTGGTAGGATGTCAGCCCTCCAAGCTGACTACCCGGGTTCGAATCGGCCGGACCGGTCCGGTCGGCCGCGAAGCTCCCGGCACCTGCATCCCACCGTCCGCGGAGCCTCGGGCGAGGCTTTATTCCGCTCGGGACCGCTCGGGCCCCCGCGCTGAGGTAGCCTAGCCCGGCAAGGCGCCAGCCTTGAAAGCTGGTGGCGTTCCGCCACGGGAGTTCAAATCTCCCCCTCAGCGCTCCGGGCGTTGCATCGCCCCTTCGCTACGTCTTATATCGGCAACTCCGGTCGGCCGGCGGCGCATGTCGGAGTCCGCCGCATCGACCCCGCTTCTCGAGCAGTACGAGGGCGTGAAGGCCCGCTACCCCGGCCACCTCGTCCTGTTCCGGGTCGGGGACTTCTACGAAACGTTCGGGGAGGACGCCCGCCTGCTCTCCCGGGAGCTCGACGTGGTCCTCACCGCCCGGGCCCCCGATACGCACGGCGAGCGGACCCCGATGGCGGGGGTCCCCCATCACGCGGTCGAGACCTACCTCGGTCGGCTCGTGAGGAAGGGGTACAAGGTCGCGCTCTGCGACCAGATGGAGGACGCCCGGTTCGCGAAGGGGCTGGTGCGGCGCGAGGTGACCCGTGTCGTCACCCCCGGGACCGTCGTCGAGGACCGGATGCTGGGCGGGCCCGACCACAGCTTTCTCGTCAGCCTGACGAGCCCGCGTGTCGGCCCGGGACGGTTCGCCGCCGTCGACATCACCACGGGCGAGTGGTTCCGCGGCGAGGCGGACGGTCCCGGCGCGGAGGGGACCCTGTCGGCCGTCGCCCCGTTCCAGCCGAGGGAGATCCTCTATCCTCCTTCCGGCGGGTCGGCCCTCCTGACGGCGCTGCGGCACGAGTTCCCGACGGCCCGGCTCGAGCCCGCCCCGCCTCCGATCGCCCCCGAGGCTCTGCCGACCGCCCTCGCGAGCGCGCTCGGCGCGGCTCCGGCCTCCGTCCTCGAGGCCGACCTCACGCTCGCGGCGTACCTCCGGGCGACGCAGCCCCGGATCCTCCCACACCTCGCCCTGGTAGAGCGGGCCCGCGGGGGCCAGCGCCTCGTGCTCGATCCGAAGACCCTGCGCCATCTCGAGATCTCCCGGCCGATGAACCCGGACGATCCGGCGGGAGCGACGCTGCTCGGTGTCTGGGACGAGAGCGTGACCGCCTCCGGCCGCCGGACGCTTTCGTTCTGGCTGTCGAACCCCCTCGCCGACGTGAGGGCGATCGCCGAGCGGCAGGATTCGGTGGAGGCGTTGGTCGCCCGGGGTGCGTCGCTCGCCGAGGGGCGCGCGATCCTGCGGAAGGTCCCGGACCTCGCCCGCATCGCGACCCGGATCGCGAGCCGACGCGTCCGTCCGGTCGAGCTCGGGGTCCTGCGCGCCGGCCTGCGTTCGGCGAGCGACGCCCGCGCCTGGATCGGGAACGGACCCGGGTCGGCCCGCCTCGCCGCGCTCGCCGTGGAGCTTGAGGCCCCCCCGGAGCTCGCGCATCTGCTCGAGTCCGCCCTGCCCGATGCCTTTCCCCCGGGCGAGGAGGACGCCGAGCGCTTCCGCCCGGGTCATGCGCCGGACGTCGATCGCTGGCGGGCGGCCGAACGGACCGCGCTCGACGCGCTCGCCTCCCTCGAGAAGGAGGAGCAGGAGGCGACGGGGATCCGCACCCTCAAGATCGGCTACAACCAGGTCTTCGGCTACTACCTCGAGGTGACGAAGCCGCACCTCGCCCGGGTGCCCGAGCGGTTCCGGCGACGTCAGACCGTCGCCCAGGCAGAGCGGTTCACCTCCGACCGGCTCGAGGAGGTCGAACGGCGGATCCTCGAGGCTCAGGAGGAGGCGGAGCAGGCCGAGGCGGCGCGCTGGGAGGAGCTTCTCTCGGCCCTCGACCGGCAGGTGGCGGCCGTTCATCGGATCTCCCGCGCGGTCGGCGAGCTGGACGCGCTCGGAACGTTCGCCCACCTCGCCCAGACGCGGGGGTACGTCCGCCCGACGGTCGACGCGTCGACCGGGATCGTCATCCGGGACGGCCGCCACCCGGTCCTCGACCGGCTCCTCGGCGAATCGTTCGTGCCGAACGACACCGAGCTCGATGTCGCGACGCGCCGCATGATCGTGCTCACCGGCCCGAACATGTCGGGCAAGTCGACCTACATGCGCCAGGTCGGCCTGCTCGTGGTCCTCGCCCAGGCGGGGTCGTTCGTGCCGGCGCGCTTCGCCCGCATCGGCCTCGTGACCCAGCTGTTCACCCGGATGGGGTTCACGGACGAGATCGGCCGCGGGAAGTCGAGCTTCATGGTGGAGATGACCGAGGTCGCCGAGATCCTCCGCCGGGCCGACCCCCGGGCGCTCGTCCTCCTCGACGAGGTCGGACGCGGAACGAGCACCTTCGACGGGCTCGCGATCGCGTGGGCGACCCTGCGGCACCTGCACGACTCCGTCCGGGCCCGCTGCCTCCTCGCGACGCACTACCACCAGCTCACTGACCTCGTCCGGTCGCTATCGGCCGCCGCCAACGCCCACCTCGCGGTCGCCGAAGGGGCGGACGGGATCGTCTTCCTCCATCGCCTCGTCCCCGGCGCCACCGACCGCAGCTACGGCGTGCACGTCGCCCGCCTCGCCGGCGTCCCGGAGCCGGTGCTCGAGGAGGCCGAGCGCACCCTACGCCGGCTCGAGTCGGAGGGGGTCGGCCTCCGGCCGTCGCGGGCGGTCCGCGCCCGATCCCCGAAGTACACCCAGGCGGTCCTGGTTCCCGCGACCGACCCCTCCTCCGACGGGGTGCGGACGGCCCTCGATGCGCTCGAGGTGGACCGACTCTCCCCCGAGGAGGCGCTCCGGGCGCTGCGGGAGCTCAAGCGGCGCGCCTCGACGGCCGACCCTGCGCCGGGGACGGAGCGCTCGTCGTGAACGACCCCGGCCGGACCCCGCGTCGTCCGATCGGCCGTCTCTCCCCGGACACGGTCGAACGGATCGCCGCGGGGGAGGTCGTGGAGCGTCCGGCGTCGGTCGTGAAGGAGCTGGTCGAGAACGCCGTCGACGCCCGTGCCTCCACCGTGACCGTCCGGCTCACGAACGGGGGCCTTTCGAAGATCGAGGTCTCCGATGATGGGGAAGGAATCCCGCCGGACGAGCTCGATCTCGCTGTCGAGCGGCACGCGACAAGCAAGCTCGCGCCCGAGGGACCGATCGAGCGGATCGGGACGCTTGGGTTCCGCGGCGAGGCGCTGGCCGCGATCGCGACCGTCTCCCGTCTCCTCCTCCTCTCCCGACCGGCGGACCGGGACGGGGCCCAGGGGATCCGCGTGGTCGGGGGCCGAAGGACCGGACGCACGAAGGCCCCGCGGTCCGTGGGGACGACCGTCGAGGTCGCGGAGCTGTTCTTCAACACGCCGGCACGGCGCAAGTTCCTCCGGAGCCCCGCCTCCGAGCAGCTCGAGGTCGTCCGGGCGGTCGAGCGTCAGTACCTCGCGCGCCCCACCGTCAGCCTGCGCCTCGAGTCCGAGGGGCGGGAGGTCGCGACGTACCCGGCGACGGGCGACCTCGCCGACGCCGCCGCGCGGGTCCTGGGGGTCGAGTTCCTGCACCGGTCGTTCGGTGTCGCGGGAGAAGTGCCGGGAGGCCGGGTCGTCGGTTTCCTGGGGCGGCCTCCCCTCGCCGGTGCGTCCACCGGCGGTCTCTACCTCGCGATCAACGGGAGACCGGTGACCTCCCGGCCGATCCAGCAGGCGGTGCGAGCGGCGTTCGGCGACTCCCTGCCGAGGGCCCGTTTCCCGGTCGGGGCATTGCACCTCGACCTCGCGCCGGAGCGGCTGGACGTCAACGTCCATCCGACGAAGCGCGAGGTCCGCGTGGCGGACGAACGGGCGGTAGCGGAGTCGCTACGGCGGACGATACGGGAGGCGCTCCTCACGTCGCCGGAAGTGGCCGAGGCCCCCCCGGGGGCGGGCGCCCCGTGGGGAGGGCCCGGGAGCTCGGTCCGACCGCCCGTTCCGGGGGCGGCGCCGGTCGGGGCGGCACCATCGGCCGCTTCGCGCCGGCCCGGGGAAGTCCGCACCCAGCGTCGGCTCGACGCCGGCGGGACCGAGAGCCGCCCCGTGACCGCCGGGGGAGAGCGACGATCCCCGCTCGTGCTCCTCGGCTGCCTCGATGCGCTCTACTGGGTCGCCGACTCCGGCGACGGGCTCGTCCTGGTCGACCAGCACGCGGCGAGCGAGCGCCTGCTCTACGAATCGCTGCGGTCCGGCCGACCGCTGGGCCGGCAGACCCTGGTCGAGCCCCTCACGGTCGTGCTCACCGGGGCCGAGCGGGCCGCTCTGGCGGCGCACGCCGAGGAGGTCGAACGATCGGGATTCTCCGTCGAGCCGTTCGGCCCCGAGACCTACCGCGTCCGGTCCGTGCCGTCCTACCGCGGTCGACGGGTCCGGGCCGAGACGGTCACCGTCCTTCTGGACGAGCTCGCCCGCGGTGGCCGGCCGACCGTCGCCGAGGGGCTCCAGGAGCGTACCGCCGCCACCCTCGCCTGCCACGCGGCGATCCGCGCGGGCGACCCGGTGGCCGCCGAGGAGTTCGCCCGGGTCCTCGAAGCCCTCCACGCGCTCCCCGGGGCCCCGTCGACCTGCCCGCACGGACGCCCGATCATGGTCGGCGTCCCCCGCAGCCGCCTCGACCGCTGGTTCCTCCGGAGCGGTGGATGAGTCCGTCCCGCCGCCTCTCGGAGGCGGAGATCGTCCGGGTCGTCGCCCGCCACCTCGAGGCCGAAGGCTACGCGGTACGGGTGGACCCCGACGGCACCGACTACTTCGACCTTGTCGCCCGCCGCGGCCCGGAGATCGGCCTGATCGAGGCGAAGGTCGCGGATTCCCGGGAGGTCCTCGCGCAGGCCCTGCGACGCCGGGGATGGGGGGACTGGTCGGCGGTCGTCCTCGGCTCCCCGATCTCGGCCGCCCGGCTCGTGGGCCGGACCGTGGGGACCCGGGCCGAGCCGGTCGGGGTCTGGAGCATCGACCGTGGCTCGGTGCGCGTGCACCGCGTCGCGCGACCGTGGGTGATCGCGGGAACGCCCGACCCGTACGAGACGCTGCGCGCCCGGTTCCGGCGCGTGCTGGACGCCCTCGACGCGCACGACCTGCCCGAGGGGGTCCGATGGGACGGGGTGGTCGGCGAGGTCCGCCGGGCGTCGGGCGGGCGCCGGTTCTCCGAGTGGCGGCTCGACGAGCCGGACCCGCGCGCTCCCTAGCGCGACCGGCCGGACGGCGCGACCGCCTCGAGGACACGGGCCGGGTCGAAGCGCGTGGCGTACGCGCGCCCGTCCGAGACGGAAGCACGGATCGCCGCCGGGTCGGCGGCGAGCTCGGCCAGGGTCGAGGCGATGTCGCCCGGGTCGTCGGAGGGAGGAGTGTGCACCGCGCTCCGGGCGCGGTCGGGCAGCGTGGCCGACTCCGTCGCGACGACCGCG
This sequence comes from Thermoplasmata archaeon, assembly GCA_021819135.1. Lineage (GTDB taxonomy): Archaea > Thermoplasmatota > Thermoplasmata > Lutacidiplasmatales > UBA184 > Lutacidiplasma. Next base: position 53,658 of record JAKASE010000006.1, read on the forward strand.
CATCCGCCGACCTGCGCGAAGATGAGGCCGGGGTCGAAGCCGGTGGAGCGGGGCACGAGGAGCGCGATGTCGGCGGCGGCGAAGCAGCTCGAGAACGTGGCCGGGTCCCGGGCCGGTACGGCGACCAGTCCCGGGTCGCTCGGCGAGTCGAGGCCCGCGACGATGAGCCGGACCCCCGGGAAGAGGGGTCGTATGCGGCGGAACCCTTCCCGGACCAGGTCGAGGCGCGCGTCCTCGGGACGCTCGGTGGCCGCCGGCGCGACGATCGTCGGAACATCCGGCGGGATCCCCAGCGCCGCCCGCGCCTTCTCCCGGGACGGCGGCTCGGGCAGCCTCGGGACGACCGGGGGCACCGTGCGGAGTCGGTCCGCCTCGATCCGGTGGGTGCGCCGGAGCGCCTCCCCGATCTCGGGCCGCTCCACAACGAGGGTGTCCGCCTCGGTCAGGGCCTCGCGTTCGAGCCGGCGGATCGCCCGGCGGTCGCGCCAGCGGTCGATGCGATCCCCGAGACCGCCGACCGGGCCCGGCCCCTCCGAGTCGATCGCCTCCACCTCGAGCCGTCGGACGAAGGCGACGACGCGGGCGCGCCGGCCCGGCCGCCCCGGGACCCCGAGGGCTCCGAGCCCGGCCGGGTCCCGAAGGACGAGCTCCGTGTCCTCCTGCAGCATCCGACCGGCGGCCCGCGCGAAGTCGGCCGCCTCGAGGGCGGCGCCCGGCCGACGGATCGGGTATCCGATCGGAACCCCGGTCACTCCCTCGGGGTCCGGACCTCCGAGGGTCCCCTTCGGGAAGAGGACCCGCACGGAGCCGCCGGCCGCGTGGGCGGCCGACGCGAGCGCCCACGCCGCGGCGATCGGGTCGTAGGGGTCCCGGGGCGCCGGACCGGCCGCCACGAGGTCGATCCGCCGGGACTCCATCGGCGCGCTCGCAGTCGCCGGCAAGCGAAAAACGTTCCGTCGCTCGGGACGTTCGGCGTCCGGGTCAGGCGGTGAGCCCGAGGTCCCGCACGAACGAGTGTCCCGCGAGCCCGGAGGGAAGCGGCAGCCCCATCCCCTCGAGGATCGTCGGGGCGAGGTCGAGGAGGCTGAACGGGGTCGTCACCGAGCGCGGCGTCACCCCGTCCCCCGCCCCGATCAGGATCCCGTCCATCCGGTGGGTGCCGGTGCCGTAGAAGTACGTCGGGCGGTCGCGGATGAACGGCTGCGGATAGCTGAAGTCCATCCTCGGCTCGGTGCACATGCCGTCGACGCGGATCAAGAGGGACGGACCCCGTCCGGTCGCGGCGTGGTAGAGGTCGGTCGGACCGAGGACCTCGATATGGGCATCCGGGAACGCTTCGAGGCGGGCCCGGATCTCCTTCAGGAGCTCCGCGCGGCGCTCGGGGGTGAGGTCGGGGTTGTACGGGTTGAGGTAGATCCCCTCGGGGACCGGATAGGAGAACGCGACCGTGCGCTTCCAGTCGATGCGGTTCGCCACCTCCTCGAAGGTCGTCCGACCCTTCACGAGCTCGGCGAGCTCGGCGCGCCGGCCGTCCCGGACGAAGTCGGCGAGCCGGCGGGTGATCGTCCGCGCGATGCCGAGGCGCTGGGAGTACAGGAGGCAGCGCGAGAGGAAGTTCCGCCGGCCGAGGCCCTCGCCCTCGCGGAAGATGAGGTAGCGCTGGTCGGCGAGCCACCGGTTCGTGAACAGCTCGGAGTGGATCGCGCCGTGTCCGTGGTCGCTGATGACGAGCGTGATCGTGGGTCCCCCGCCCGCGCGGAAGGCCCGGTCGACCTCCCGGCACGCCCGGTCCACGGCCCGCCAGAATCCGAGGAGGTCCGCGCCGATCTCGGCGACGGGCCGGCTGAGCTCGGACCAGTGCTGGTGCTCCACGCGGTCGGTCTCGCGGAAGAGGGCGAAGAGGAAGTCCGGCCGGTGGTGCTCCGCGAGCGCCGCCGCCGCCCGCCCCCGGGTGAGGACGTCCCGGGTCGCGGTCTTGAGCCACTCCGTCCGCTCGTGGTCCCGGTACGGTGGAAGCTCGCCGGGGTAGGCGCCTCCGATCGAGCTCTCGATCTCGGCGCGCACCTCCTTCGGGTACGTCGGGGAGTGCTCGGAGAACATGCCGGGAACGACGAACCCGTGCAGGGCGTAGGGAGCGCTCACCGGGAAGTTGACGATGCCGACCGTCGCCCCCCAGCGCGAGAGCCGGTCCCAGAACGCCTCCGCGGGACGGAACGTCTGCACGACCTTCGATCGGCCGGGGCCCCCGTCCGGCTCGGTGAAGCCGTAGATCCCGAGCTCCCCCGGGTCCTTGCCGGTCGCGAACGAGTACCAGGCCGGGATCGTCTTCGCCGGGTAGACCGAGCGCAGGGGGGCCCGGACCCCTCGGTGGACGAGCGAGCGAAGGAACGGGAGCTCCCCCGCCTCCATGAGCGGGTCCAGAAGGTCGAACGTTCCCCCGTCCAACCCCAGTACCAAGAAACGCCGCGAAGGTTGCTGCATGAAGGCCATCCGCCCGCGGACGGAGAATGCCTCGACCAGCGGGACTCGCGTATAAAGTGTTTCGTCCTGCCGGGCCGTAGCTCTCGGCGAAGTGGTGTGTGGAAATCGGTAGACGGCGCCCCTGACGGGACCGGCCATCAATAGGCACCTCCGCTCAAATACCTGCGGAGGGCGAGCTCATACGTCGCCCGACGGGTCTTGCGGGCCAGCAGCATCACGAGCTGGTTGAGCAGACCACTGCCCCAGCGTGCCCACTTCCGTTTGCACCGATCGGCGATCATTCCCATCACTCGCTCGGCTCCATTCGAGGTAGCCGGGAGCGAGATCCCGTGCGCTGCCACCTCGGCGAAGACGACCAGCGCCTTCGCCTGCCGACGGACCCACTGCGCCGACCGAGGGCAGGCGCCTCGGTCGAGGCGCTGGGCCACGGCCTCGAGCTCCGTCAGGGTGCTCCGCACCCGGTCGGTGATCGCCCACCACTCCTGCCGAAGCCGATGGTACTCGACCGAGTTCCTCAGGTGCGCCAAGAGGTTCCGCATCGGGGCGAGGATCGCCTCCCGGTCGAGGAGTCCCACGCCCTCCTCCTGGAGCGTGGCGCCCAGCGACCGAACGAAGTGTACGTGGCACAGTTGGTGGAACTCGACCGGGTGGGCCATCAGTCCGAGATCGCCGTCGGTCACGAGGTGAGTGACCGTCTCGTGCTCGAGGACCGAGGCCGGAGTGCCCTCGACCTTCACCTCGGCGAGGTGGGCGTGATGGTCCGGGTCCATCGTGATCGCCACGTGGACCCCGACCTGGCGCACGCCCCTCTGCTGGCTCTTCACGAAGGTCGAGTCGGCCTCGTGAACGGAACGCGCGACCGGGGGCGGGGTGGACGGGGCGTGGAGCGCGTGCTTCACCCCCGGGGCGATCTCCTGCACGAAGTCCCAGATCGTGCGGCGAGGGACTCGGAGCCCGATCGTCCGCTCGATCGCCTCGGAGGCGTCCCCGAACGACGTGCGGGTGGCCATCTCCGCCGCCGCGGCTCGGAGCTCACGGGTGTAGCGCTTCTTCCCAAGACCGAGGGCCGTGAGGAGGGGAGAGAAGGTCTGTCCGTGCAGTCGGTCCTGGACCCGACGGGGGCGGAGGTCCGCCGTCCCGAGGTGCGTGACGAGCCGACGAGGGCGGGAACCATGGCCGACGAACCTCGGTCGCCCGTTCGGAAGGGTGAACCGACGGAGTTCCTCGAGGAGGAACACCTCCATCTCCTCGAAGACGGCGCGGAGGGCGTCAACTCCTCGGTGGTAGGCTTCGTTCAGCAGTCGGGTAAGCTCTATCGGTCGGATTTCCTCTATCTTCACGGGCCTCTCCTCCTGTTGGGTTCTTGCGGTTCCCACCAGGGGAGAGGTTCCCCCGCCGTCTACCTATTCTCGCACACTACCCTCGGCGAGAGATGGGGAAGGGCGGCCCGTCCGGTGGAGGGCCGGATCGGCCGATCGATCAGAGGAGCCGGATCGCCTCGAGGTTGTACGGAACGCGCGACTCGAGGTTGAACCGCTTGTGCAGGCTCGACGCGAGGTCGAGCGTCTTCGACTCCTCGCCGTGGTTCAGGATCACGCGCTGCGGCCGCGGGTCGAGCGACGCCACGAAGTTCATCAGCTGCACCCGGTCGGAGTGCCCGGAGAACCCCTCGATCGTCGCGAGCTCGAGCTTCACCGGGACCGACGCCTGGCGGGGCCCGTCGAGGAACGTCGCCTCGCTCATCCCGCGCTGGAGACGTCGCCCGAACGTCCCCTCCGCCTGGTACCCGACGAACGTCAGGCCGCTCTTCTCCTCGGGGGCCCACGCCCGGAAGTACTCCATGACCGGGCCGCCGCTCATCATCCCCGACGTCGCGAGAACGACGCACGGCTCCTTCGAGTCGACGATGGAGAAGCGCATCTGCGCGGAGTCGACGCGGTGGAAGATGTCCGAGAGGAACGGGTTGTCCCCCTGCTGGAAGATCTGGGTCCGGAGTTGGCTGTTGAGGAACTCCGGGTATGCCGTGTGGATCGCGGTCGCCTCGAAGATCATCCCGTCGAGGTAGACCGGGACGCGCGGGATCTTCCCCTCGCGCATCTTCTCCTCGATGACGAGCATGACCTCCTGGGACCGCCCGACCGCGAACACGGGGACGATCAGCTTGCCGCCCCGGGACAGGACCTTCGTCGCGAAGCGGGCGAATTCCTCGGTCGCCTGCTGGCGGCTCGGCTGGACGTCACGGTACCCGCCGTAGGTCGACTCGAGGACGAGCGTCTCGAGCCGGGGGAACCGGTTGGTCGCCGCGTTGAACAGCCAGCTGCGGTCGAACTTGATGTCCCCGGAGTAGGCGAGGTTGTGGTCCCCTTCCCCGAGATGGAAATGGCAGATCGAGGATCCGAGGATGTGTCCCGCGTTGTGGAGCGTGAGGCGCATGTCCGGCGCGATGTCGGTCGTCTCCCCCCAGCGGAGCGGGATCGTCCGGGTGACGAGCTCGCGGACGTGGGAGGAATCGTAGAGGCTCCGGCGCGCCTCCGAGTTCACGACCTTGATGGCGTCGAGCAGCATGAGCGTCATCAGGTCGCGCGACGGGGCCGTGCAGTAGATCGGGCCCTTGTAGCCGTACTTGAGGAGGACCGGCACGAGCCCGCAGTGGTCGAGGTGGGCATGGGTGACGACGACCGCGTCGAGCGAGTCGAGGGGGAGGAGCTCGGGCGCGTTGAAGTACGGCGTGCGGTCGGACCCGGGGTCGATCCCGCAGTCGATCAGCACCTTCGAGTTCTGCGTGGTCAAGAGGTGGGCGCTCCGGCCGACCTCCCGGTAGCCGCCGAGCGACGTGTTCCGGGCCCAGAGCTTCTCGGGGAGCGGGTCGCGGGCGATGCGGATCCCGACCTTCTTCAGGAACGAGCGACGGTCGTCGAAGGAGTTCCGCAGGTGGATCCGGACCTCCTCGACGGTCTTCGACGGGATCGGGGGGGTCCGCACGACCGTGGGCACCCAGCCGATCTTCCGCTTGAGGTCGTTCAGGACCGAGCCGCCTCGTCCGATCGCCGCGCCCGGGTTGGCCGCTTCGATCGTCACCTCTCCCGTCTCGGGCTCGAAGAAGAGCTGGTTGATCTCCGCCTCGACCGGGATCGTCTCCCGGATCGACCGTTCGGCCTCCTTCGGCTCGATCAGGGTCTCCGGGTCGGACCGGACGACCACGCGCCGGTGGAGACGCTGGGCGACCTGGCGCAGGTAGTCGCCCCCCGAGAGGAACGAGTCGAGCTGCTTCGTGTAGAGGACGATGTGCGGGCCCTCGAGCTCGATGTCGGTGACCTCGATCGTTTCCGGCAGCACTTCGGTGAGCGCTTGCCGGGTCTGCTCTATGAGAGAGTCGAAACTCATTCGATTCCGCAGGGGAACGGGTTCGTGGGAAGAGGTTCGCCGCCCGCGCCGGCGGGAGGGGCCCGGCCTATGGGAGCGCTGGAGGCAGCGGTATCTTGAGGGACTTCAGGCGTTTATTAATTTCGTCGTCCGTCAGCTCGCGGTATTCCTTCGTGGAGATGATGTGGACGAGGTAGCCGTCCCCGCTCGCGCTGTCCCGCTTCATCGCGGCCGTGAGGCCCCGGAGCGCGAGATCGACCCCGTCCGAGGTCGACATGTCGCGCGAGTAGCCCTCCTCGAGCAGGCCGTAGGCGAACGTCGAGCCGGACCCGACGGAGACGAACTTGTCCTCGATGCACCCGCCCGCCGGGTCGACCGAGAAGACGTGGCCGCCCTTCGCGTCCACGCCCCCGAGGATCAACCAGGCGTAGTACGGATAGAAGCGGTTCCCGTTCAGGATGTTCGCGAGGAGCGTCGCCGCACCCTCGGCCGACAGCGGGGCGCTGCGGCGGAGCCGATAGAGCGAGACCTCGGCCTTGAGGTATCGGGCGAGCACCTGGGCGTCGCCGACGAGGCCGGCGATCGTGATCCCGATGTTCGCGTCGATGCGGAAGACCTTCTGCGTCGCCTTGTTCGAGATGAGGTTGCCCGCGGTGGCGCGTCGCTCGGTCGCGAGGACGACCCCGTCCTTGCAGACCATGCCGATCGTCGTCGTGCCCTTCAGGAGGCGCTCCTCATCGACCGGGCTGATCATGCTCTGCATCGTTCGACCTTCGACGGGCGAAGGCTGACGGGCGGACCCGGGGTCGGTATATAAGGGCTCACGCGGCGATTACCGAAGGGTCACCGACGAACGCGTTTTCCCTCGACCGGCCCGGCCGCGCACGGCCGGGCCGGTTTCGCCCCTCCCCACACAACCGATTAATCCCGCACGCGGCTCCGTCGCTCGGTCGTCATGCGGAAGCACGAGGTCGTGGTCGTAGGAGCGGGACTCGCCGGACAACGCGCGGCGCTCGCGGCGATCGAGGCCGGTCGGGAGGTCGCGATCGTGACCAAGCTGCATCCGCTCCGGTCGCACTCGGGGGCCGCCCAGGGCGGGATCAACGCTGCGGTGGGCGCCGACGACTCGGTCGACACCCACATCTACGACACCGTGAAGGGGTCCGACTACCTCGGCGACCAGGACGCGATCGAGTTCTTCTGCAAGTCCGCCGGCCCGACCGTCATCGAGATGGAGCATTTCGGAACGATCTTCAGCCGCGGGGCGGACGGTTCGCTCGCCCGGCGGGCCTTCGGGGGGGCCGGGTTCCCCCGGACGATCTATGCCGCCGACCGGACGGGGCTCGCGCTCCTCCAGGGGCTCTGGGAGCGCCTCGGCTCCGAGCGGTTCACGATGTACGAGGAGTGGGAGCTCGCGAAGCTCGTCGTCCGCGACGGCCGGGTCCAGGGCCTCATCGCCCTCGACCGCCGGCGGGGCGAGTTCGAGGGGATCGCCGCCCGATCGATCGTGGTGGCGACCGGACCCTCCGGTCGGGTCTACGGACGGACCACCAACGCCCACAGCTGCGCCGGCGACGGCGTCAGCGTCGCCTACGAGGCCGGCGCGTTCCTCAAGGACATGGAGTTCGTCCAGTTCCATCCGACCGCCCTGCTCGAGTCGAGCATCCTGATCACCGAGGGGGCCCGGGGCGAGGGCGGGATCCTGAAGAACGCCGCCGGGGAGCGGTTCATGTCGAAGTACGCCCCGCACGCGCTCGAGCTCGCCTCCCGCGACGTCGTCTCCCGCTCGATCGTCACCGAGGTGCGGGAGGGACGGGGGTTCTCCGGCCCGTACGGGGGGTACGTCCATCTCGAGCTGATGCATCTCGGCAAGGAGAAGGTCGAGAGCCGGCTCCAGGAGATCTGCGACTACTCTCGGCTCTTCGCGGGCATCGATCCCGTGACCCAGCCGATCCCGGTCTATCCCGCCCAGCACTACATGATGGGCGGGGTCGGGACGGACATCCACGGCGCGACGAACATCGCGGGCCTGTTCGCCGCCGGCGAGGCGGCGTGCGTCTCGGTCCACGGGGCGAACCGGCTCGGCGGGAACTCGCTCCTCGACACGCTCGTCTTCGGCAAGGAGGCGGGGATCGCCGCGGCCGAGTTCGCCGCGAAGGCGTCGACCCCCGAGCTCACCGCCGCGGACGTCACGGAGGCGACCGCGCCGTACCGGGCCTGGTCGAGCCGAACGGATGGGGAGGACCCGTCCGCATTGCGGAAGGAGATGCAGCAGACCATGGACCGGTACGCCGGCATCTACCGGACCGAGTCCGACCTCGCCGAGGGACTGAAGCGGATCCGGGCGGTCAAGAAGCGGTTCGAACGGGTGCGGGTCGTGGACCAGTCCAAGGTGTTCAACCTCAACCTCACCGACGCGATCGAGACCGGGGAGATGATCGAGCTCGCGGAGGTGATCCTGGTCGGGGCGTACGCCCGGACGGAGAGCCGCGGGGCCCACTTCCGGGTCGACTACCCGAAGCGGGACGATGCGCGCTGGATGAAGCACACGCTCGCCCAGATGGGACCCGAGGGACCGACCCTCTCGTACTCCCCCGTGGCGTTCACCCGCTGGGAAGCAAAGGAGAGGGTGTACTGATGACCGCGAACCTGACCAAGGCCGAGTTCGACGTGTATCGCTACGATCCGACCAAGGATGCGAAGCCGCGATACCAGCGCTACACCCTGGAGCTCGCCCCCCACACCCCGGTCCTCTCCGCCCTCCTCCAGATCCGCGCCGAGGTCGACCCGAGCCTCTCGCTCCGGTACTCCTGCCGCCACGCGATCTGCGGCTCCTGCGCGATGCAGATCAACTCGAAGAGCCGCCTCGCCTGCCAGACCCAGATCGGCCCCGAGATGGCAAAGCACGGGCGGATCGTCATCGAGCCGATGCGCAACCAGCCGGTGATCCGCGACCTCGTGGTCGACCAGTCGCCGTTCTGGCGCCAGTACGACCGGATCGAACCGCATCTCAAGCTCGACCCGGCGCATCCGATGCCGGTCGGCCAGCCGACGTCGATGTCGCCGGAAGAGGTCGAGCGGTTCAAGGAGACCCCGCGGTGCATCGCCTGCGGAGCCTGCTACTCCGCCTGCCCGGCGGTCGAGTCCGACCCGGAGTTCCCGGGCCCGATGGCGCTCGCGAAGCTCTATCGGTTCGTCGTCGACCCGCGCGACCACGCCCACCAGGACCGCCTCCTCCGCATCCAGCCAGGCGGGCTGTGGCTGTGTCTGCGCTGCCACCTGTGCACGGAGTCGTGCCCGAAGGACGTGCGACCCTCGGAGCGGATCCGCGACCTGAAGGAGCTCGCGATCACCGCCCAGGGGGCGACCGAGCACGGTTCCCGGCACGCGGTCGGCTTCAAGGACAACCTGCCGGACGCCGGGGTGCTCAACGAGATGAAGCTCGTCCGGCAGACCTACGGCCTCGTCGGCACGCTCGGCCAGCTCGGCCAGGGGATCCGGATCTATCGCAAGAAGCCCGAGATCCTTCGCAAGCCGCATCCGATCCAGGGCGTCGAGGAGGTACGGAAGATCTACCGCGCCCTCGACCGCGAGGAGGGGAAGGAATGAGGATCGCCTACTACCCCGGCTGCGTCGCCCAGGAGTCCGGCAAGGAGCTCGACATGGCGACGCGCTACGTCGCCCGGGCGTTCGGGATCGAGCTGGTCGAGTTCCCGAGCTTCTCCTGCTGCGGTTCCGGCTTCATCGACGAGGCGAACGAGGCGCTCAACATCGCCATCAACGCCCGGAACCTCGCGATCGCCGAGAAGGCCGGCCTCGACATCCTGACGATCTGCTCGACCTGCCAGGGGATGCTCACCCTCGCGAACCTCCGGATGCAGGATCCCTCGATGCGCGCGCGGGTGGATGGCGCCCTGAAGCCGCTCGGGATCGAGTACCGGGGGACGGTCAAGGTCAAGCACCTCCTCCGGGTCCTCACGGAGGACGTCGGACTCGCGGCGGTGAAGGCGAAGGTCCGCCGGCCGCTCGCGGGCATGAAGGTGGGGGCGTTCTACGGCTGTCACCTCCTCCGGCCGGGCGACGAGATGGCCTGGGAGGACGGCGAGGAGCCGCACGCCTTTGAGGACCTCCTCGCGGCGATCGGGGCGACCCCGGTCGACTACCGCGGCCGGGTGATGTGCTGCGGGTTCCCGATCCAGTTCGTCAAGCCCGAGACCGCGAGCCGCGTCGGGGGGCGACAGATCCTCGACGCGAAGGCCCACGGCGCGGACGCGATGGCGACCCCGTGCCCCCTCTGCCACATCTCGCTCGACGCCTACCAGAACAAGGCCTCGAAGGCGGTCCAGGCGCCGCTCGACATGCCGATCTTCCATCTCCCGCAGCTCGTCGGTCTCGCGATCGGCGCCTCCCCCGAGGACATGGGGCTCGCGCGCCACCTCGTGCCCACCCAGCCGGCGCTCGCGAAGGTCTCCGCCCCTGCCCGCTGAAGCGTCCGCCCCCCGTCGCCGATTCGCCAGCGGCACGTCCTGGGAGCCGAAGGTCGGGTACAGCCGGGCGATCCGCATCGGCCGACGGGTGCTGGTCTCGGGAACGACCGCGACGGCCCCCGACGGGACGATCGTCGGGCGGCACGACGCCTACCAGCAGACGGTCCAGGCGCTCGACAACATCGAGCGGGCCCTGACGGCGCTCGGGAGCTCCCGCGAGGCGATCGTCCGGCTCCGCCTGTTCATCACCGACTTCGGGGACTTCGAGGAGATCGCCCGGGCGCTCGGCGAGCGGTTCCGGGAGATCCGGCCCACGAACACGATGGTGAAGGTCGCGGGCCTCATCGACCCCGCGATGCGCGTAGAGATCGAGGCCGAAGCGGTCGACGACGGTCCGGGACCGGACGGCGCCTAGGCGGCTAGGGCTCCGCCCCGCCCGACGGCGACGGGGGGCCCGTCCGGGTGAGGGTCTCCGCCCCCTTCCCCTTCGTCACGTAGAGGTGCAGGCGGTCGCACTGGTGCCGGAAGTACCCCCGCGCGGCGTCGCGGTCGAACGTCTCGCGGAGGAACCGCTCGAGGTCGGCCTCCGAGAGCCCGGGATCGACCGCCGGGGAGAACATGCACTGGAAGACGAGGAACCGCCGGCCCTCGAGGTCGAACCGGGCGGTCTCGCGGGCGCCGCAGAACGGGCAGGTCGGCACGTCGGACGGACCGGCCGGGACCGATTAATCGTTGCCGGCCCGGTCCCTCAATCGATGTAACCGAGGGAGCGCAGCCGGTCCCTGAGGTGGCGTTCGTCCTCCTCGCTAAAGACCGGCTCCCCGGGCTCCTCGAGGAGACGGGCGAGGACGAAGGCGACGAACGCATCCGGCGAATCGAACGCGGAACCCCGGATCCGGGCGCGGATCGCGCGGACGAGCTCCTCGGGGAGCGCGATCCGCTCGGTCGAGCCGTTCTCCGGCGCCGCCTCGGTCATGGGCCCCTCCTCCGACGCGGCCGAGGAGATAGTCTCTTCGACCGGGGCCCGGCCGACGCCGGCGGGTCGGTCATTCCCATTCGATCGTCGCGGGAGGCTTGTCGGTGACATCGTACAGCACCCGGACGACCTCGCCCGAGAGCTCCCGGGTGATGCGCTCGGCGATGCGGGAGAGGACGGCGCGCGGGAGCGCCATCGACGTGGCGGTCATGGCGTCGATCGACTCGACGGCGCGGACGCTCACGGCCTCGCCATACACGCGGTTGTCCCCGAGGACCCCGACCGTGCGCACGGGAAGGAGGACGGCGAAGTACTGCCAGGGCCGAGCGATCGTCTTCGCCGCCGCGGCCCGTTCGATCTCCTCTTCGACGATCGCGTTCGCGATCCGGGCGCGACGGACCCGCTCGGGGGTCACCGGTCCGTTCACCCGGACCGCCAGCCCCGGGCCGGGGAACGGCTGCCGCTCCGCCTCGGGGACCCCGAGGTGGCGGGCGAGCGCGCGGACTTCATCCTTGTAGAGGTCGCGCAGCGGCTCGACCAGGGTGAGGCGCATGTCCGCCGGGATGCCCCCGACGTTGTGGTGGGTCTTGATCGTGTCGCGCAGCGCCCCGCCGCTCTCGATCCAGTCCGGGGCGATCGTCCCCTGGACGAGCCGGTCGGCGCCGGATCGCTCCGCCTCCGCCTCGAACAGACGGACGAACGCGGTCCCGATGCGGCGGCGTTTCTCCTCCGGGTCCTCGACCCCGAGGAGGGCGGCGAAGAACCGGTCGGCGGCGGGGACGACCTCGAAGGTGAGCCCGCTCGTCCGGAAGAAGTCCCGCACCCGCTCCACCTCGCCCGCCCGCAAGAGGCCGGTATCGACGAAGACCGCACGGGCCCGGTCGCCGAGCGCCTTTTCGGTGAGGAGGGCGGCGACCGTGGAGTCGATGCCCCCCGAGGCGGCGATGATCACCTTGCCCGGCACCTCCGCCCGGAGACGCGAGACCGCCTCCTCGGTGAACTTCGCCGGGTCGATCATGCGGGGCTCCCGGGCGGAGGGGGGCTCTCCTCCTTCCAGCGGGCCCGGTACCGCTCGAGCGACGCGGTGACCTCGGGGTACTTCAACGCGAGGATCTCGGCCGCGAGCAGGGCGGCGTTCTCCGCCGCGTCCAGCCCGACCGCGGCGACCGGGACACCGGGGGGCATCTGGACCACCGAGAGCAGGCTGTCGAGACCGAGGCCCCGGTGCAGCGGGACCCCGACGACCGGCTTCACGGTCCGCGCCGCGACGGCGCCGGGGAGGGCCGCGGAGAGACCGGCCATCGCGACGAAGAGGTCCGTCGCCGGGTCGGCCACCAGCCGGTCGACCTTCTCGGGCGTGCGGTGCGCCGAGGCCACGTGGACCTCGCAGGGCACCCCGAGGTCCGTCAGCCGGACCCGGACCTTCTCGGCGATCTCGAGGTCGGACTTGCTGCCCACCAGGACCGTGACCTTCACATCCGCGGTCGAGCGTCCGAAAGAGAAAAGCATTGGCCGGGGGACGGCCGAGGTTTGATAGGCCCGCCCGCGCCTCGCCGACGCGCATGGCGCTCCGGATCCACCGCGGCGGTCGGTTCCGCCGGTGGCTCGGCGCCCGGTTCGGCGGCGACGAGGTCCTTGGCGACCGGCTCTGGCGGCGGATCCTCCACCTCTTCGGGGCCGCGGTCCTCGCCTACTATGTCCTTCCGGTCGGGTTCTTCCTCGTCCTCCCGAAGGAGGACGTCCTCCTCCTCGCCCTGGCCGCGGTCCTGGTCCTCGAAGGACTGCGGCACGCCGCGGGGCTCGAGCTCCCGACGGTGCGGCCGTACGAGGAGCACCGCATCGCGAGCTTCGTCTTCTACGCGATCGCGCTCGTCGGCACGGTCCTCCTCTTCCCGGTGCCGATCGCCGCGGCGGTCGTTCTGGGGACGTCGCTGGTCGATCCCCTCGCGGGCGAGCTGCGGGGGGCCCCCCGCCTCGCGCGGCTCTACCCCGTCGTCCCGCTCGCCGCCTATGCGCTCCTCGCGTGGACCGGCCTCGCGCTCATCGGGGGATGGCCGGTACTGCTCTCGGCCGGCCTCGCGGTCCTCTCCGCGCCGATCGCCATCGCGGTCGAGCGGCCGAAGCTGCCCTGGGTCGACGACGACCTCGCGATGATGTTCGTGCCGGCGCTGGCCCTCTACGCGATCGGTTCGGTCGCGCTTGGGCTGCCCGGCTAGCGGGTCCGCGCGGGCTCAGACGATCGGGGTCAGGACGGCGTGCGGGAGCCCCTTCTCGGGGTTCGGGCTGATCGCGTGGATCGTCGTCCGGGGCCGGATCCCGTAGATGCACGGGGTGTTGTCGAGGTTGATGATGCGGAAGTACGTGTCCATCATGTTGAGGATCTCGCTCGACACGAGCAGGCCGGGCTTGAGCAGGCCGATCCCGAGGTTCCCGACGTGCTTGGTCCGCGATACCCCCTGGAAGTACATCCGGATCGCGACCTGGTCGCCCATCAGGCTCTCGAAGGTGTCGAATCCCGTGTACTCCACGAACGGCTTGCGCTCGGGGCCGGCGACCGCCTTCTCCGCGGTCACCATCGCGCGCATCGCCTCCTCCCGCCCGAAGCGGGCCATCGGGAGGATGTACGGCTCCTCGGTCTCGGTGGCGGAATAGTCGGGGATCCGCACCCGGGTGTCGAAGGTGTTCGCGGGGACGTGCCGCACAAGCGTTTCCCGGAACTTCTCCGGCGACTCGCCCGCCGCGAGGACCGCGATGATCCCGCGGCCCTGGGAGAGGAAGTTGAGGAACGTCGGGGTGAAGAGCATCGAATAGTCGTCGATCCCCACGTTGACGTCGACCTCGAACGCGTTGAAGCTGCCCCGGCGGAACCCGCCCCCGAGGAGCGCGTCGAAGTCCGGGATGCCGGTCGAGTAGTACCGCTCGGGGTCGGTCGACGGCTTCCAGGCACCGCTCGGGGTGGCGGAGCCTCCCGGGTTGCGGATCCCGAGCGCCTCGAACCGTCCGCCGTCGAGGGTGACCGCGTACCGGGCCCGTCCGATGCTCGTCGCCCGGAGCTTCTCGAGACGCAGGTGACGGACGCGCCGCTCGTCGAGCTCCTCTCGCTGGATCGAGATGAGGCCGTCGACGAGGTACTCGATCCCGCCGGCCTCGGGCTTCTCGAGGATCATGACGACGTCCGTGCTGGACCCCTCCACGAGGTCCTTCTGGAGGGCCATGACGAACTCTTCCATCTCGAGACCGTACTTGTGGGTCACACCCTCGAGGGAGTCGATCACGAGCAGCGACTTCTCGGGGAGGGCGCGCTCGATGCGATTGTAGACGTTCTCGACCTCGGGCATCGGGCTCCGCTTCAGGAGCGCCTGGAGATGGGCGCGGTCGACGCGGGTCGGTGGTCCGCGCTCCTGGCCGAAGCTGCCGAGGACCTCCTTGCCCGCCCGCACCTTCCGCTGCTCGGACTCGGGCAGCTCGACGTCGTGGGGCTTGCCGGTCGCGTTGATCGCGTCGAGGAAGAGCTTCGCCGCGTCGAGGACGCGCGTGCGCATTTCGGTCGTCTTGAGCCACGGGAACTGGCGGTAGAGCGCCTCGTCCCCGACCCGCGTGGAGAGATAGTACGAGCGGCTCGGCTGGCCGACCCGCTCGAGGAGCTCGAGCCCGAACGTCGTCTTGCCCGTACCGGCCCCACCCTTGACGATGAGCGACCGGCCCCCCTTCCCGCTCAGGAAGGTGACGACCTCCGTCGGGACCCCTCCCACCGTGCTGCCTTCGCTAGCGCTCATAGTGACCCGGGAGGGCAGGGCTCGGTCGTTGGTTCGATTGACCGACGAGCCATTCCACGTCCCGTGCCTTCATGGGCACCTTCGGGGAGTAAAAGGTTTCGGACGAATCGCGGAGCCCGTCGGGGGGCCCGGAGCCGCCCGGTCCGGCGTTCCCGCCCGTCGGGCCGAACGGCCTCAGGAGGTCGCGGCGCCCGCCCGCTCGCGGGCCGCGCGTCGGGCCGCTTCGAACGCCCGGCCGAGCGGGGCCCCCGGCTCGCCGACCACGGTGGCCGCCGCCGGGCTTCCGCCTCCCTTACCGCCGAACTCCGACTTCGTCACGCCCGCGATGTCGACCGCCGACACCCCCGAGGCCGTGGACCCGACGAAGATCGTCCCCCGGCCCTCCTGCTCGGCGGCGAGCACGACGACCCGGTCCGGCCGGACCGAGAGGAGGCGGGAGAGCTCCATCAGCTCCGTCCGGTCGAGGTCCTGGCGGCTCGCGATCAGCGTGGTGCCCCCGACCGTCTCGGTCGTGCTGGGGTCGGTGAGGAGCCGTTCGGCGATGACCCCGAGGCTCTCCTTGCGCCGGGCCTGGGACTGCTTGCGGCTCTCCTCGATCTCCTGGAGGAGACGATCGATGCCGTCCGGCAGGCGCGCGACCGGGACCCCGAGACGCCGGGAGGCCTCCCGGAGGATCTCCTCGTGCTCCTCCCGGATCTCGAGGGCCCGCTCCCCGCTCGCGTAGGTGAGACGGACGACCCCGTCCTGGATCCGCTCCACATCGAGGATCTCGATCGCCCCGACCTCGCTCGTGTGGGTGCAGTGCGTGCCTCCGCACGCCTCGACGTCGAACCCCTCGACCTCGACGATCCGGATCTCGCGCCCGGGTACGGCCCCTCCCTGGTAGAGCGTGAAGCCGAACCGCCGCTCCGCCTCCGCGCGGGACTCGAAGTAGCTCTTCACCGGCCGGTCCTCCCGGACCACCCGGTTCACCCGGCGGTCGATCCGGGTCAGCTCCTCCTTCGTGAGCGGCCGGTAATGGGTGATGTCGATGCGGGCCGACTCCGGCGACTTGAACGCCCCCGCCTGCCACACGTGGGGCCCGAGGACCTCCCGGAGCGCCCCGTTCATGAGATGCGTCGCGGTGTGGTGCTGCATCAGCTGGGTGCGTCGTACCGGGTCGACCCGGCCGTGCACCCGGTCTCCCGGACGGAACGGGGACTCCCGCTCGAGCTGGTGAAGGACGTGCGGCCCCCGCCAGGCGACCTCGACGACCTCGAGATCGCCGAGGTGACCCCGGTCGGTGACCTGCCCGCCGCCGGTCGGGTAGAAGTAGGTCCGGTCGAGCGCGACGAACCGGCCCTCGGCGAAGACGACGTGGGCGTCGAACGCCACGGTGTATGGGTCGAGGTAGTAGAGGACCTGGGTCGCGGGGATCCCGAGGGGCACCTCCGGTAGCCCCTCGGTCTTCTCCTCGTACCCGGTCGCCGGCCGCTCGTTCTCGTGCCGCGTGGCGATGCGGGCGTAGAAGTCCTCGGGGATCGCGGGGGGGTTCTCGAGGTCCTCGACGGCGACCTCGGGAGGAACGCCGAGCGAGTCGTACCACTCGAGGAGGTTCTCCTCGGTGACCCGTCCGCCCGTGGAGCGAAGCCGCTCCTCGGTCCGACGGATCGTCTGCCGGGCGCGTCCGACCGATTCGGAGTACTTCTCGAGCTCCGCCCGGACGACCTCGTGGAGGTCGTCCCGATGCGCGCCGATCTCGGGGAAGTCCCGGGCGATCTCCCGGGCCGAGCGGTCCAGGATCGCGATCAGGTCCGGCGCCTCGGGGACCCGGGTGAGGATCCGCTGCGCCCGCCTCAGGAGCAGCCGCGCGAAGTACCCTTCCTTGCTGTTCGACGGGACGACCCCGTCGGTGAGGAGGAAGTTGAGCGCGCGCGCATGGTCGATCAGGATCGCCGTCTCCCGGGCCGGGAAGGTGCGACGGAGCTCGTCGTACTCGCCCGCGAACACCGCCTCGTAGGCGGTCTTCGTGCCCTGGCTCGCCCACACGAACCGCTCGAGGCCATAGCCGGTATCGACGACGGTGAGCGGCATCGGCGTGAGCCGGTCGCCGTTCCGCACGTACTCCATGAAGACGAGCGTCGCGACCTCGAGGCCGCTGATCCCCACGCTGAGGGATGGGCCGAGGTTCCCGCCGCCCTCCCAGACCTCTTCCTTGTAGGTGATCGACGCGGGGTCGGTCCCGAGGTCCTGGGTCAGGAGCTCGTGGCAGTACTCCGTGCACCGGTCCTTGAAGTAGACCTCGTGATCGGGCCGGTTGAACGCGTGGTGGGCCATCATCTCGAACAGCGTGAAGTGGCGACCGCTCCGCCCGACCTCCTCGAGGTCGATGAACCGGAGCGCCGGCTGGCTGATCACGAGGGGGTTCGCGGGCGGCGGCGTCGCGCCGCTCGTCACCCACGGCTGGAAGTCATAGATCGACGCCTGCGTGAAGAAGACGTCGTTCCGCCAGCGCGCGACGGTCGGATATCGTCGCAGCCGCGTGTGCCCGCGCGTCTCGAAGAAGGTGAGGAACGCCTCGCGCATCTCGGCGAGCGGGTACGGGCGGGCGAAGATCGGGTGGCCGATGAACCCGTAGTCCCGGCACGGCGCCTCCTGGCAGCGGTCGTGGTCCCCGAGGGTCCAGAACGCCTGCCCGCAGACGACGCAGGCCCGGCGGTGGAACCCCTCGCGATGGAAGAACGGGAGGTCGTACTCGGCGTCGTCCATCGTACCGGGCCGACATGCGCCGTATCTTAAGAGGTTCGGAGGGTCCGTCGCGACCCGACGACCGCGGCCGGTCCGCGGAGCGGTTCGGGAGCGAGCGACGATGGCAGACGGCCCGGCCGAGCCCTTGGCGCCGGGGTCCGTCCGGCGGGCGACGCTGGTCCTGATCGCGCTCCGCGTCGGCTACGCGTACAACTGGTTCTCCGTGGGGCCGGCCCTCCCGTCGATCGGCGCGGAGTTCTCCGTCGGCCCGGCGGAGTGGGGGGTCCTGGTCGCGGCGTTCCTGGTCGGCGCCGGACTGTTCCAGGTGCCCGCCGGCTTCCTCTCGCGCCGGTACGGGGCCCGGTCGATCTCCCTCGCGGGGGTCGCCCTCCTCGCCATCGGGGCCCTCGCCGGTGCGCTCGCCCCGTCGTACGCCTTCCTCCTCGCGAGCCGTATCGCCGCGGGGGTCGGCGCGGCCCTGTTCTTCTCCCCCGCGATCGGGCTGGTCGCGAGCCTCTACCCTCCCGGGCGTCGGGGCCTACCGGTGGGAACGTTCAGCTCCGCGTTCAGCGCCGGCGCGGGCCTCGGCGTCCTGGGGAGCTCGCTCCTGATCCCCGAGATCGGCTGGCGGGGCGCGATCGCGTTCGGCGGCCTCCTCCTCGGGGCGATCGTCCTCGTGGCCCTTCGTGCGGTGCCGAAGGCCGCGGGCGCCCCTACTCCGCGGCCGATCCGCCCGTCCGGACGGCTCCCGATCGCCCTGCGGTACCGGGGGGTCTGGGCGGTGGGGGTGGCGTTCGTCGGGGTGGAGGGGGCCTCCTTCGCGACGGGCCAGTTCATCGTGCCGTACGGGGAAGCGGTCGAGGGATGGTCGATCGCGCTCGCCGGCGTCGTCGGGATGATGTTCGTCCTGCCGAGCTTCTTCGGAGGCCCCGTCGGCGGGCCGATGGCCGAGCGGTTCCGCAACCACCGGGCCCAGCTCGCCGGGACCTCGGTGCTCGTCGGCGGGCTCCTCGCGCTGGTCCCGTTCTCCGGGCTCGGGGCGGTGATCGCGATCGGGATCGCGTTCTCGTTCGGCTACGGGGTCATCTACGCCGTGATGTACGTGATCCCGCACTTCTGGACCGAGATCCCCCCGGAGGAGGTCCCGCTCGCGATCGGCCTGTTCAACTCGATCCAGCTTGCCGGCGGGGCCCTCGTCTCCGCGCTGTTCGGCTGGGTCGTCTCGGTGCGGTCCTACGCGTTCGCCTGGGAGGTCCTGGCGCTCGGGGTCGTCGCGTTCCTGCTGGCCCTGCTCGCCCTGCCCGCGACCCGGCCGGACGGGGCCCGTCCTCCGGCCGTGGCGGCGACGTTCCGGCCCGGAGCGCCCGACCCGTAGCGCATGATCCCGCGATCGGGCAGACCCCGCACCGGGGCCCGATCGGGCGGCACAGGTTCTGCCCATGCTGGACGAGGAGCGGGTTCAGCGGGATCCAGTACCGGGGATCGACGATCGCGCGCAGGCGCGCCTCGGTCTCCTCGGGGGTCCGCGTGCGTACGACGCCGAGACGGTTCGCGATCCGGTGGACATGCGTGTCGACCGGGATCGCCGGGATCGCGTAGCCGAAGACGAGGACACAGTTCGCGGTCTTCGGCCCGACCCCGGGAAGGCCCATGAGCGCCTCGAACGACCGCGGGACCTCGCCGCCGTACCGGTCGAGGAGCGCCCGGGCGCACGCCCGGATCATCCGGGACTTCACCCGGTAGAACCCCGTCGCCCGGATCAGCGGCTCGATCGACCGGGGGGACGCGCGGGCGAGCGAGACCGCGTCCGGGTACCGGGCGAACAGCCGCGCGCTCGCGACGTCGGTGTTCGCGTCCCGGGTCCGCTGGGAGAGGATCGTCCCGATGAGCACCTGGAACGGATCCTCGGCGTGGTCGCGGAGGTAGGGCCTCCGCCAGTCCCCGGTGCCGTAGAGCGCGCTCAGCCGGTCCAGGATCGACTCCCAGAGGTCGGCCGCCGGGGTCGGTAGCTCGCCCATTACCGGTGCCGGTCCCTCGGCGGTGATTCGGCGGCCGCGGCCGCGAGGAGGGGGGGCGGGCCGAGACCGGGGTCCGAGAGGTCGGGCTCGCTCTCGTCGACGCGCATCAGCTCGCCCACCAGGTAGTCGCTGCCGATCACGAGCGTGAACCCGTCGGTCCCGGTGGCGGCCCGCGCGAGCCCAAGGCCCTCCCCGGCCGAGGGGGCGATCACGATGCGGGGGAAGCGGCCCTGGGCGAACGGCCGGATCTCCTCGGGCCGGAGCCCGCGCTCCGAGCGGATCGGGACGAGGACGATCGTCCGTGCGAGCGGGGCGAGCGCGTCCAGGATCCCCGCCACGTCCTTCCCCCCCAGGCACCCGAAGACCACCGCGCTCTCCGCGGGGTCGGCGAGCGGGGAGACCTCGGCGAGGCTCTGGGCGACCGCCCGGGCGCTCTCCGGGGTGTGCGCGACGTCATAGAACAGCTCCGGGCGTCGCGAGACCCGCTCGAGACGGCCGGGCCACCGAAGGCCGGCGAACGCCTTGCGGACGCGCGATGCGTCCACGGCGGTCCCGGTCGACGCGAGGAACGCGACCGCCGCGCCGAAGGCAAGCGCGGCGTTCCCGGGCTGGAACCGGCCGATGAGGGGGAGGTGTACCCCGTCCACGGTGTGGCCGGGGGCGGCGAGGGAGAACGACTGCCCGTCCTCGAAGAGGGACCGCCCGTCGAACCGGACCTCCCCCCCGAGGGTCCAGAGCGGCACGCCGAGCCGGGCCGCCTCGGCCCGGACCACCCGGTCGGCCTCGGGCGGCAGTTCGCCCACCAGGCCCCGCACGCCGGCATGGAGGATACCGACCTTCTCCCCCGCGATCGCCGAGAGGGTGGGGCCGAGGACGTCCGTGTGCTCGAGCTCGATCGTCGTCAGGACCCCGACCCGCGTTTCGAGGACGTTCGTGGCGTCGAGGCGGCCGCCGATCCCCACCTCCACCACGATGGCGTCCGCCTTCTGGGCCCGGAACCAGTCGAGCGCGAGGACCGTGGTCACCTCGAAGAAGGTCGGGGCCCGGTCGATCGCTCCGCTCCGCTCGAGATCCTGGGCGAGCGACTCGATCCGGGCGATCCCCCGGACGACGGCGCTCGGGGGGATCAACCGCCTGTCGAGGCGGATCCGTTCGCGGTAGCTCACGAGGTGGGGGGAGGTGAACAGGCCGGTCCGGAGGCCGTGCGCGGAGAGGATCGCCTGGACCATCGCCGCCACCGACCCCTTGCCCTTGCTGCCGGTGATGTGGACGGCGGGCAGCGTCCGTTCGGGGTGGCCGAGCGCGTCGAGGAGGGCCCGGGTCACCTCAAGGCCGGGGCGCATCCCGAACCGTCGGCGACGGAACAGACGCTCGAGCGCCTCACGGTACTCTTCCGGCCCCACGGGTCCCCTTCGCCCAACCGGCCGGCCGCTCACGCGTCGCTCGCCTCAGTACATCGAGCGCTCGCGGTACGCGCCGTACACGTCCTGGAAGGCGCGGACGATCTCGCCGAGCGTCGCCTCCGCCCGGAGCGCCTCGAGGACCGGGGGCATCGTGTTCTCCGAGTCGGTCCCCGCGATCTTCCGCAACCGGTCGAGCGCCCGCGCGTGCTTCGCCGGATCGCGCCGGGCGCGGAGGGCCCGAAGGCGACGGGACTGGCGGCGACGCGCCTCCTCCGAGATCCGGAGCCGCGGGACCCGGATCGGCGCGTCCAGGGCGTAGGCGTTCACCCCGACGACCTTCTGGGTCCCGGTCTCGACCTGCCGCTGGTAGCGGAACGAGGCCTCCTGGATCTCGCGCTGGAAGAACCCCCGCTCGATCCCGGCGACGACCCCGCCGAGCTCGTCGATCCGGTCGAAGTAGCGCTGGGCCTCCTCCTCCATCGTGTCGGTGAGCCACTCGACGAAGTAGCTCCCCGCGAACGGGTCGATCGTCTCCGCGACCCCGCTCTCGTGGGCGAGGATCTGCTGGGTCCGTAGCGCGATCCGGACCGCGTCCTCGCTGGGAAGCTGGATCGCTTCGTCGTAGGAGTTCGTATGGAGCGACTGGGTCCCCCCGAGGACCCCCGCGAGCGCCTGGATCGTCGTGCGCACGACGTTGAGCTCGGGCTGCTGCGCGGTGCAGGAACAGCCGGCGGTCTGGGTGTGGAACCGGAGCCAGAGGGAGCGTTCCTTCTTCGCCCCGAACTCCTCGCGCATCACCCGGGCCCAAAGGCGCCGCGCGGCGCGGAACTTCGCGATCTCCTCGAAGAAGTCGTTGTGGGCGTTGAAGAAGAACGACAGGCGCGGCGCGAACTCGTCGACGTCGAGCCCCCGCTCCTTCGCCGCCGCGACGTAGGCCCGTCCGTCCGCGAGGGTGAACGCGAGCTCCTGCACGGCCGTCGAGCCGGCCTCGCGGATGTGGTAGCCCGAGATCGACACCGGGTTCCATCGGGGCGTGTGGCGCGTCGCGAACTCGATCGTGTCGGTGACGAGGCGGAGCGCGGCGCGCGGAGGGTAGAGGAACTCCTTCTGGGCGATGTACTCCTTGAGGATGTCGTTCTGGGTCGTCCCGCCGAGGTGTCCGAACGGGACCCCGGTCGCGCGTCCCGCGAGGAGGTACATCCCCCAGAGGATGTTCGCGGGCGCGTTGATCGTCATGCTCGTCGTCACGCGGTCGAGCGGGATCCCGGCGAGGAGGCGGCGCATGTCGTCGAGCGAGCTCACGTTCACGCCGCACTTGCCGACCTCCCCGAGCGACTCGGGGTCGTCCGCGTCGAGGCCGTAGAGCGTCGGGTCGTCGAACGCGATCGAGAGACCGCTCTCGCCGTGGTTCAGGAGGTAGTGGAACCGCCGGTTCGTGTCCTCGGGGGAGCCGAACCCGGAGAACATCCGCATCGACCAGAGCCGACCCCGGTACATGGTGGGGTGGACGCCCCGCGTGAAGGGGGGCTGTCCGGGGTGGCCGATCCGGTCGAACCCCGACCGGGGGGAGCGGGGCGTGTACACCCGCTGGACGGGGATCCCGCCGAGGGTCGTGAACTCCTCCTTCCGCTCGGGTCCCTTCGCGAGCGCCGGACGCAGCACTTCTTCCGCCCAGCGCCGCTCGGCCTCAGCGACCGGGTCCCGCGCACCGGAACGGGAGCTGCCGCGGGAGGTCGCCGGGGACGGGAGGGCCCCGCTCGCCGTCATCGACGCGTCGAGAGCGTGGTTCGGCTTAAAACGTGATGCGGGGGGTCACGGGAGGGAGGGCTCGGTTCCGCCCCTACAGGGACCGGAGGAGACCGACCAGGTCGGAGCGTCCGCGCCGCCGGACAGGCCAACCGAGCGCGCGGGCGAAGCGCGGGAACGCCTGGCCGGTCCAGACGGTGTTGTCGGCCAGGACGACCGCGGGAACGGCGAGCCGGGGGTGCACGGTCTCGAGCTCGAACGTGAGATGCCGGGGCGTGTGCCGGCTGTCGTGGAGGAATATCCCGATCGAGGGGAGCTCCCGCACGAGTTCGGGGAGGACCTCCTCGCTCGCGCCGATCCGCAGGTCCCAGCCCCGACGCAGCTCTTCCGGGACGGCCCAGCCGGTCTCCCGTCCCGGCGGGAGCGCCACCGGCGACTCGTTCGGTCGGAACTTGGCGCCTCGCTGGGGGAGCGGCCGGTCGACCGAGTGGAGCGTGCCGCCTCCGTTCTGGCGCAGCGCGAGCAAGAAGTGCGCGGAGGAGACGCCGCTGCTCACCCCGGTCTCCACCACGTGGTCGGGTCGGAGCAGCCGGACCAATGCGTAGGCCTCGAACGGGGCCCGGAACTGCGCGTAGTGCGCGCGCCCCCCTTCGCGGTGTCGGCGACGGATCTCGGCCTCCACCGCCGCGAACCCGTCGAGCTCGGAGAGCACCGAAGCGATCGCCCCGGGGTCCGCGCCCGAGAGCTCCCGGAGCCATCGGAGGTTCGGTCGGGCCCGGGGGTCCCCGAGCGCCCGGTAGGCATGTCCGGCCGGTCCGGTCGTCCGACGTCGAGTCGTGGGCATCACGCAGGGTTACCCGCCCCGGTTCAAAGTTTCTCGCTAGGAGCTCCGGCAGGCCCGGCGCGGGCAGAGCCCGTCCGATGCCGGTCCGATCGCCGCCGGCCGCTCACGCTCGCGTCTTCGGCCGAAGCTCCGCCCGGAGGACCATCAGGCGGGAGGTCGACGCCGTCACGACGCTCCGGGTCTCGGTAAGCTCGATGCGGCGCCGGAAGAAGGGGGCATCGACGACCAGCGACTCGTACTCGCCGCCCTCCCCGGCGATGTGCACGGCGCGCACCGTCCGGCTGCGCCGCTCGAGCTCCGCCGCGAGGGCGTCGTCGAGACGGCGGCCGAGCAGGTCGGGGGTCAGCGACTCCGCCGACAGGTGGACGAGGCGGATGTCGAGCCCCGCGGCGATCTCCTCCCGGACGACGCGGGCGGGACCGACCCTCCAGAGCGGCGCGTACACCCGCCGGCCGAGCCCGTCCGCGACCCGGAGGACCCGGGACCACTGGTACGACGAGGCGATCGCCCCCACGACGACCGGTCCGCGAGCCCCCGAGAGCGCGGCACGGAGCGCCCCGAGCTCCGCCTCCTCCGAGGAACCTTCGACCGTGACCGAGCGGTGCGCCTTCCCCCAGGCCTCGGCCTGGAGAGAGACCAGGTCGAGGTTCGGGGTGTGGAACATCATCGAGTCCGGATCGGAGGGTCGGAGCGTCACGAGCTCGTCGACCGGCCAGCCCTGCGTGTCCGCAAGGTACGCCGCATAGACCGAGTCCTTGCCTCCCGAGACGAGCGCGGTGACCGTCATCGCTCACGCCCGGTCGAGGCCGTTCCTAGGGAACCGTGAGCCCGCGGTGCCACCGGTCGTAGAGCGGGGCGAGCGGCACCGTGCCCAGGGTCCGGCGGGACCACCGAAGGTCCCCCTCGCCGGCGGTGACGGTGCCGAGCGCGGCGATCGGCACTCCGTGCAACAGTCGCTCGAACCTCGCCTCCCGTCCCGCCGGGACCTCGACGACCCAGCGGGAGCCTCCCTCGGCCACGAGCGCGAGGGCCGGGTCGCCGAGCCCGGTACGGTCGAGGTCGACCGTGAAGCCGAGCCCGCCACCGAACGCCATCTCGGCGAGGGTCACGGCGAGTCCGCCGTCGGAGATGTCGTGGGCGGCGCAGAGGAGATTGCGGCGACGCGCGGCGAGGAGCCGCTCGCCCGCCGTCCGGACCGCCGCGGGATCGGCACGGGGGACCGCGAGCCCGGCCCGGCCCATCCGACGCGCCCATAGCGAACCCCCGAGCTCGCGCCGGGAGCGCCCGACCAGGTAGAGAAGATCCCCCGGGTGCTTGAGATCGCTCGTCACGGCCTCGGCCAGGTTCGTGAGGAGACCCGTCGCCATCAGGACCGGGGTCGGCGGGATCTCGGCGCCGAGGCCCCCGTTGTAGAAGCTCACGTTGCCCGAGGGGACGGCGAAGCCGAGCGCCCGTGCCGCCCGCCCGAGTCCCTCCGTGACGGCCACGAAATCCCCCATCACCCTCGGGTCCTCGGGGTTGCCGAAGTTGAGACAGTTCGTGAACGCGTCCGGCCGGGCGCCGACCGCGTAGAGGTTGCGGGCCGCCTCCTCCACGACGAGCGCGGCCCCCGTGCGCGGGTCCTCCCGGCAGGCCCACGGCTGGGTCGCGGTCGTGATCGCGAGCGCCCGGGCGCTCTCGGGCCGTGGCTGGATCACCGCCGCGTCGCCGTGCGAGGGGGAGGTCACCCGGCCCTGCAGGGGCTTCACGACGGTGCGTCCCTGGACCTCGTGGTCGTAGACCCGGATCACGGGCTCCCGAGAGACCGACGCGGGGTCGAGGACGAGCGACTCGAAGAGCCCCACGAGGTCGTCCGCCGGCACCGACGGGGCGGCCCGTCGGCGCCGCGGCCTCGGGCGCGTCCGGCGGTGGATCGGGGGCGGGTCGACGCGGAAGCCGAGCCGAAGATGGGCCGCCGGGCGGCCGTTCCACTCGAGGATCTCGTACGGCCCCGCGATGACCTCGCCGATGTCTGTCACCGGCACGTCGTGCCGTCGGAAGATCTCCTCGACCCGGGGAACGTTCGCGGGCCGGACGTCGAGGACCATCCGTTCCTGGGACTCGGAGATCCAGACCTCCCAGGGCTTGAGGCCCTCCTCCCGCCGCGGGACCTTCGCGAGGTCGACCCGGAGGCCGAGCCCTCCGGCGTACGCGAGCTCCCCGGCGGCGGTGGCGACCCCTCCGCCCCCGAGGTCCTTGAGGCCCTCCACGAGGTTCGCGTCGAACGACTCGAGGCAGGCGTGGATCAGCGGCTCCTTCATGATCGGATTGCCGAGCTGCACGGCGCCGCGCGACTCAGATTCGCTCTCGCTGGTCAGCTCCCTCGAGGCGAACGCGACGCCGCCGATCCCGTCCCGGCCGGTGAGCCCGCCCACGAGGACCAGCCGGTCCCCGGCCGCCCGGGCCCGGTTCGGGCGGAGGCGGGGCCGGGGCAGGAACCCGACGCACCCGACGTTGACGAGCGGGTTCACGAGGTAGGCGGGGTCGAAATAGACGCCCCCCGAGACCGTCGGCACCCCGACCCGGTTGCCGTAGTCGCGGATGCCGGCGATGACGCCCTCCGCGAGGTAGCGCGGGGTCTTGACGCCCTTCGGCATCGACTCCGGCCCCCGGTCGAGAGGGCCGAAGAACAGGGGGTCGGCGAGCGCGATCGGTTTCGCGCCGACGGCGAGCACGTCCCGGAGGATGCCGCCGATGCCGGTGGCGGCCCCACCGTACGGTTCCACCGCCGAGGGGTGGTTATGGGACTCGATGCGGAGCGCATAGGCATACCCCGGCTCGAACCGCATCACGCCCGCGTCGCCGGTCCCGAGGACGCGGAGCCGGGGCCGCAGGGCCCCGAACGCCTTCTTCAGGAACGGTCGCGAGCTCTTGTAGCTGCAGTGCTCGCTCCAGCTCTGCGCGAGCCCCGCGAGCTCGACATCCGTCGGGTCGCGGCCCTCCGCGCGGAAGTACGAGCGGATCCGCTCCAGCTCCTCCCGGTGGAAGCCGAGGCCCCGCTCCCGCGACGTGCGTTCGAGCGCGGCCAGAGAGCCGGAGCGGAACGGTACCGAGCCCACGCCGTCCGCCCAATCCGACATGGTGCTCTAGGGTGAGACGAGGGGTTCGGCCGGTCGGATCGTGACCCGGTGGATCACGGGGTTCGCGAGCAGCCGATCGACGGCCGTCTCGGCGAGCCGTCGGGCCTCCCCGGCCGAGACCCCGGAGAACTCGAGATCGTAGATGCGGGCGGTCGTGACGTGGCGGACCGACGGAAGACCGAGCAGACCCAGGGACTTCTCGATACTGAGCGCTTCCGCGTCCAGCACTCCCGGCTTCAGCTCGACCCGAACCTCCACGCGAACGACCGCCGAGCCGGTGCTCACCGAGGGTCCCCGTCCCATCTACGGTCGCAGAGAGATAACGATGCCTCCCGCCGGAGCGTACGGTCGGGGGCTCCGGCCCCTTTCGAGGACCGATACGGTCAGCCGCCGCCGAGACGCCCGAGGAGCCCGCCGACGGCTCCCTTGGTGAGCGCCCCCGCAAGGCTCTGGGGCGGCTGGGCGGGGGCCGAGCTCGCGCTCGCCCCTCCTTCGGTCGCCGCCCGCAGCGACGACGGGTCGATCGTCTGGAGCTCGATCCGACCGGGGCCCTCCACGTGGAGCGCCTCGAAGCTGAGCGCGTGGCCGGTGAGCCCTCCCCCGAGCGGCTGGTTGAACGCGCGGAGGGTGACGGTCGCATCCTTGCGGAGGACGGCCCCGTGATCGACGTCCATCGCCTCTCCCGCCTTGAGATCGAAGCCGAGGATGTTGCCGTGCCCGTGGTAGACGATCGTGCCCGGACCGGTGAGCCGGTCCATCCAGAACCCGATCATCCGGCCGATGCGCCCGGTGCCCTGAACATAGAAGGTGGAATACTGCACCGTGCGGGTCGCGATCAGGAGCGAGTGCTCGGCGATGTCGATCGTCTGGCCCGGCTGGAGCTCGAGGCTCCGGACCTCCCCGGGGGAGAACCGGCTGAACGCGGCGTAGCCGGGACCCTGGTAGACGTGCATGAAGAACGGCATCCCGCCGACCATCGTCCGGCGGATGATCTGTCCGATCCCGCCCTGCGTCATCGCGCGGACCGCGAAACGGATCGAGGGGTCGGAGTAGACCATCAGGCCCGCCTCGCAGTAGATCTCCTCTCCGGCGGCGAGCTGGACGAGGGCGACCGGGACGAACTCGCCCTGGACCTTGATCTCCATGGTCCTACACTCCGCTGTGGACCATGATCGCGCCCGGCCCGCGGACGTCGAGCACCGGCTGGGCGAACCCGCCCCCGAAGGCGCCCCCGGCCTGCATCCAGTTCACCTGGACCCCGTTCGTGGGGGAGGCGAGGAGGAGGCCCTCGGTCGAGGTGCGGATCGCCTCGTTCGGGTTGAGCGTGAACGACAGCACGTTCCCGACCGACTGGAAGACGATCGTGCCGGGGCCGGTGAGCCGGTCGACAAAGAGGTAGTGGTTCTCCCGTTCGTTCCCGCGCTGGATCACCCACTGGGCGAGGACCATCGGGTAGTACCGGACCGTCTCGTCAAAGCAGATCAGGTGGCCGGAACGCAGCCGGACGACCTGGTTCGGCGCGAGATCGAGGACCCGTACCTCGCCCGCGCGATCCCGGGAGAACGTCACGTTCCCGGGCCCCTCGAACTCGGCGAAGAAGTAGCTCTCCTCGTTGTCGCCGCGGGACTGCATCCCCATGAGGTGCGCCCGGCTGACGCCGAGCTGCTTCATCGTCTTCCGGGCGATCTTGACGGGTCCGTCCATGTGGAGCATGATCTCGTGCTCGGCGAGGATCTTCTCCCCGGGCCGCAGCTGGACCAGCACGGCCGGCGTGATCGTTCCGACGGTGTCGGCCTTCACGCGCCGCCTCCCTTGGCGGAGGCCGCGACGTCGAGGGCGAACGTCCCGCCGCAGTACTCGCACCGGGCGTAGCCGCCCGTGATGTTCTTGGAGTCGATCTTCGCGCCGCAGCTCTTGCACGAGAGCTCCTGGAGGCTCGCCCGGCTGATCGTGACCTCGGTCCGCTTCTTCACAAACTCTTCGGGTATCGGCATGGTCCCCTCAGGCGTGCAGCCTCTTCGGGTCGATGCTCTGGAGCGCGACCTTCCCCGGTCCGACGAGCTCGAGGACCTCGTAGGACTCGAGCTTGCCCAAGAGGCCGGAACCGAACGGCAGGTTGAGCGACTTCGCCTCGACGGTGCCGGACTTGTAGAGCAGCGCCCCGTAGTCGCACGTCATGGTCTCCCGGGCCGCCAGCGTCATCGAGATGATGTTCCCGAACCCGTGGAGCGCGATCTTCCCGGGTCCGCGCAGCCGGTCCATGAAGAACCCGAGCATCCGACCGATGCGGTTCGTACCCTTCACGTAGATCATGTCGTACGGGATCCGGTTCTCCGCGCAGAGGAGCGAGCCCTCGGCGACGTCCAGGACCTCGTTGTCGGCGAGCTCGAGGTCGCGGATCTCCCCGATCCCGTCCCGCGAAAAGGCGACCGACCCGGGGCCGGTGAACTCCGCGAGGAAGAACGGGATCCCTCCGACCGTCGTGCGTTTCATCGTCGACAGGAGCCCGCCGGACTGGATCGTCTTACGGCCGACGGTGACGGACGGGTCCTTGTAGAGCATGATGCCGTGCTCGCAGTACACCGACTCCTGCGCCGCGAGCGTCGCGAGGGCCGCGGGCACTACCCCCTTGAGCGTCTCGAGCTCCACCCGTCCTCCCGGAGATGCGAAGGCGGCCTGCGTGATATTAATACATCCGGTGCGGAGCGGGCCGGCCCGGTGGCCCCGGCGACGGCCGTGCGCGTCCTCGGAGGGCACCGACGGGGGTCCGGGTCCGCCGCGCCGGGGGCTCTCTGGCGATGCAAAGGCGTAAATAGCAGGCCATTTTCGGGCCGTCGGCGCGGTGGGGGCCGGCCATCATGGAGGAGTTCATCTGTAGCGTGGAGTTCCTCCGGGGACCCATCGACCTCATTGCGCGCGTGTCGAGCGAAGCCGGCGGCATCCGAGAGTACCGCGGTCCGTCCGCGGGGTCTGTGATCGATCAGGTAGTCAACGACCTCCAAGAGGAGTTCGAGTCCGCCCCGGCGGCGTAAGGCGGGCGGGGTCGGGCATTCGCTTTCGAGGAGGGGCCGGTATCGCGCTCGGAGAGAGGGACCATCATGGAGAAACCTACGGAGTCGAAGCCGCCGGTGAGTCGTGCGGTCGAAAGCGCTTTCACGAAGGTCTGGGGGGACGAGCACGTCGTCGCGCTCGTGGCCCTCAAGGTCGAGACCGCCGAGGCCGATACGGTCGCGAGCGAAGTCTCGAAGTTCGGGGAGGTCGAGGATGTGTTCCTCGTGACGGGGGACACCGACATCTTCCTCAAGGTCCGGTTCCCGCACTACGAGGAGCTGAAGGACTTCGTCCTGCACCGGCTCCCGGCGGTCCGCGGGATCCGGGAGACGAAGACGCTGCTCGTCGTTACCGCCTACAAGGAAGGCGGGGAGGCGCGGACGGCATGACGACGCCGACCGGTTCCTCGAGCCCGGGCAGTGCCGCCGCCGTTCCGCCGGCCGTTCCGGTCGAGGACATGCCGGCCCTCCACCGGATCGTCGAGTCGCTCGGCGAGCTCGCGGATGACACGTCGGTGCCCCGGAACGTGCGTCGCGGGGCGCAGAGCGCGAAGGACGAGCTCGCGAAGCCCCGGGTCGCCCTCGATGTGCGGATCGCGAGCGCCGTCTACGTCCTGGACGACCTCGCGAACGACCCGAACCTGCCGACGCACGGTCGGACCGCCATCTGGTCGATCATCTCGAACCTGGAGAGCATCCAGTGAATCGCCCCGGGCATAGCCTGAAATACGACGCCCGGGTCCTCCCCGAACGGAGCGGATTCGGGCCCGTAGCTCAGTTAGGTAGGCCGGTCGGCGCTCCCGTCGGCCCTACAAAGAGCATCTGGCTTTTAACCAGGTGGTCGGGGGTTCGAACGAGCCACCCCGCGGCGGACGCGAGGTGTCTCCGAGGTTCCCCCCGGGCCCGTTCCGTTCCCCGGAGTACCGCATGACCCCCAGTCCCCGAACTTCCGCATCCGCGCGCCGGAAGACGGCCGCCCCGGCGGCCCCGAAGCGTCCGTTCGTCGCCCACCACCTGACCCCGCCCCACGAGATCCTCTCCGAGGCGGAGTCGAAGCGCATCCTCGAGGAGCTCTCGACCCCCTCCGAGCGGCTTCCGAAGATCCTGCTCGCCGACCCGGGCCTCAAGACCGACCCGAAGTACGAGTCGATGCGCGAGTCCGGGGAAGTCCTGGTCGGCCGGCTCGTTCGGATCCGGCGCCCGAGCGCGACCGCCGGCGAGTCGATCGCCTATCGCCTCATCGTCCCCGCCCCCGGGGGGGACTAGGTAACGGTCCATGCGCGAAATCGTCGACGGATTCTTCCGGGAGCGTTCGATCGTCAACCATCACCTCGCGAGCTTCAATGACTTCCTGCCGACCAAGGACAATCCGAACTCGCGGATGCAGCGGATCGTCGACGACGCCCGGGTCAGCGAGGACTCGACCGAGCGCGGGGTGATCCGCCTCGACGTCCAGAAGACGAAGAGCTCGATCTACGTCCGCGTCGGGCGCCGCCGTGACGCGCGGGGGAACGTGAACCCGTCCGCCGAGCCGACGATCTTCATCGGAGCGCCGTTCGTCAAGGAGCCGGTCGGTTCGAAGCCGACCCTGACCCCGATGGAGGCGCGCCTCCGCAACCTGACCTACCAGGCGCCCATCTACCTCAAGGTCACGGTGGTCGAGAACGGGGTCGAGCGGGCCCCCGAGGACGTCCACATCGGCGATCTCCCGATCATGGTCAAGAGCCGCCCGTGCAATCTGAACCGCTACAAGATCTCCGAGGACGACCAGATCTGGCTCTCGGACGACGAGTACCGGGCGAAGCTGGTCGAGTACGGGGAGGATCCCCTCGATCCCGGCGGGTACTTCATCATCGGCGGCACCGAGCGCGTGATCATCAGCCTCGAGGACCTCGCGCCCAACCGCATCTTCGCGGAGTTCAACGAACGGTACGGTACGCCGATCGAGAGCGCGAAGGTCTTCAGCCAGCGGGGCGGGTACCGCTCGCTCACCGTCGTCGAGAAGAAGAAGGACGGGGTCCTCCAGGTCTCGGTCCCGACCGCGAGCGGGCAGATCCCCCTCGTGGTGCTGATGAAGGCCCTCGGGATGAAGAACGACGAGGAGATCTTCCAGGCGGTCCTCGGCGAGCTGCTGCCCCTCGACGAGCCGTTCGTCCACACGATGCGGCACCTCCTCAACGTCAATCTCGAGGAGTGCGTCTCGAAGCGGCTCTATCCCCCCGAGGGGATCCTGTCCACCGAGGATGCGCTGATCTTCCTCGAGAAGAAGTTCGCGACCGGCCAGGCCAAGGAGTACCGTCAGCGGAAGGTCGACGGGATCCTCGACCGATCGCTCCTCCCGCACCTCGGCGACACGAAGGCCGACCGCCTGAAGAAGGCGCTCTACCTCGCGCGCATGGCACGTACGGTCCTCGAGCTGCACCTCAAGGTCCGCGGCGAGGACGACAAGGACCACTACGCGAACAAGCGCCTCAAGCTCGCCGGGGACCTCATGGAGGACCTCTTCCGGGTCGCGTTCTCGCTCCTCCTCAAGGACCTCAAGTACCAGCTCGAGCGGTCGTTCGCCCGGAAGAAGGACCTGCGGATCGCGAGCGCGATCCGGCCGGACCTCCTCACCCAGCGGCTCGTCCATGCGCTGGCGACGGGGAACTGGGTCGGCGGCCGGGCCGGCGTGAGCCAGGTGCTCGACCGCACGAGCCACATGTCGACGATCAGCCACCTGCGTCGCGTGACAAGCCCGCTCACGCGCAGCCAGCCCCACTTCGAGGCGCGGGACCTGCATCCCACCCAGTGGGGGCGTCTCTGCCCGAACGAGACCCCCGAGGGGCAGAACTGTGGCCTGGTGAAGAACTACGCCCTCGCGGTCGATGTCTCCGAGGGGGCCGACGAGGAGGAGGTCACGCTCATCCTGCGGGACCTCAACACCCGCGAGATCGGTCCCGAGGTCTTCCAGGAGGGCGCCGCGCCGAAGGGTCGGCGCGCGGCCCGGGTCTACGTCAACGGGAACCTGGTCGGACTCCACTCCCAGCCGCTCGAGCTCGTCCGCGAGATCCGCGAGCGGCGACGCACGGGCACGCTCTCGCCGACGCTCGGCGACAAGACCTACGAGATCAACGTCCGCTACGACGACGAGATGAACGAGGTCATCGTCCACTGCGACTCGGGCCGGCTGCGCCGCCCCCTCATCGTCGTGAAGAACGGGGTCCCGCGCGTCACGCGCTCCGACCTCGATGAGCTGACGCGCGGCACGCTCTCCTTCAGCGACCTCATCCGCCAGGGCAAGATCGAATGGATCGACGCCGAGGAGGAGGAGGACGCGCTCATCGCCGTCGACGCCTACGTCCCGCCGGACCGCTGCCCGAAGTGCGAACGGGCGCTCAGCCGCAGCGACACCCGCTGGATGTCGATGGGGGAAAAGCGACCCGAGGCGACGGTCGAGTGCGGTCGGTGCCATTCGGAGTTCCCGACGGCGAACCTGCTCCAGGAGACCCACACGCACCTCGAGATCGACCCGAACCTGATGCTCGGGGTCTGCACGGGCCTCATCCCCTACCCGGAGCACAACGCCGCACCGCGCAACACGATGGGATCGGGGATGGCGAAGCAGGCGCTCGGGGTCGAGTCGGTGAACTACCGCCGCCGTCCCGACACGCGCGGCCACCTGCTCCACTACCCGCAGGCGCCGCTGCTCCAGACCCAGACGATGCGCTACGTCCACTTCACCGAGCGACCGGCGGGTCAGAACTTCGTGGTCGCGGTCCTGTCCTACGAGGGGTACAACATGCAGGACGCGCTCGTCTTCTCCAAGGGCGCGATCGACCGGGGGCTTGGCCGCTCCTCGTTCTTCCGGACGTACCGGGGGGAGGAACGCAAGTACCCCGGCGGCCAGGAGGACCGGTTCGAGATCCCTCGCCCGGATGTCGCGGGCGCCCGGGTCGACACGGCCTACCGCAACCTCGGCGAGGACGGCCTCATCTTCCCCGAGCTCGAGGTCTCGGAGGGCGACGTCCTCGTCGGCAAGACGAGCCCCCCCCGGTTCCTCGAGGAGAAGACCGACCTCTTGACCCCGCAGAAGCGTCGCGAGACCAGCGTCACGGTCCGCTTCGGCGAGTCCGGCTGGGTCGACAACGTGATCCTGACGGAAGGAGAGAACATCTCCAAGCTCGTCAAGGTCAAGGTCCGCAACCAGCGGGTCCCCGAGCTCGGCGACAAGTTCGCGAGCCGCCACGGGCAGAAGGGCGTCATCGGGCTCATCGTCCCGCAGGAGAACCTGCCGTTCACGCGGGACGGGATCACGCCGGACCTCCTGATCAACCCGCACGCGATCCCGTCGCGCATGACGGTCGCGCACGTCCTCGAGATGCTCGGCGGCAAGGTCGGCGCCCTCGAGGGGCGCACGATCGACGGCACGGCGTTCTCCGGGGCGCGCGAGGAGGCGCTCCGGGAGGGCCTCAAGGAGCTCGGCTTCCACCCGTCCGGGCGCGAGACCCTCTATGACGGCCTGACGGGCCGCCGGTTCGAGGCGGAGATCTTCGTCGGCGTGATCTACTACCAGAAGCTCCACCACATGGTCGCGGGCAAGATGCACATGCGCTCGCGCGGCCCGGTCCAGATCCTGACGCGGCAGCCGACCGAGGGCCGTTCCCGCCAGGGCGGCCTACGGTTCGGAGAGATGGAGCGCGACTGCCTGATCGGGCATGGCGTCGCGATGGTGATCAAGGACCGTCTGCTCGACGAGTCGGACGGGACGATCCAGTACGTCTGCGGCAACCCGGAGTGCGGGCACATCGCGATCCCCGACACCCGGGCGAGCTCGCTCCGCTGCCCGAGCTGCGGGAACACCTCCTCGATCTATCCGGTCGAGATGAGCTACTCGTTCAAGCTCCTCCTCGAGGAGCTGATCAGCCTCGGCGTCGTGATGCGTCTCCAGCTGGAGGAGATGCGGTAGGAGGGGACCATGCCGCAGGGATTGTCGAAGCGGATCAAGAGCCTGCAGTTCGCCTTCCTCTCGCCGGACGAGATCCGGCGGATGAGCGCGGTGAAGATCATCACCGCCGACACCTACGACGACGACGGCTACCCGATCGAGATGGGGCTCATGGACCTCCACCTCGGGGTCATCGAGCCGAACCTGCGGTGCCGGACGTGCGGCGGCCGGGTCAACGAGTGCCCCGGTCACTTCGGGATCATCGAGCTCGCGATGCCGGTGATCCACGTCGGGTACGCGAAGGAGATCAAGCGCCTGCTCCAGTCGACGTGCCGGGCCTGCGGTCGGATGCTCCCCGACGCGCCGGTGAGCCGGGGCGAGGGCGTCGCGGACTCGGAAGAGTCCCCCCCGACCCACCGGACCCGGGAGGGCCGGGAGGAGCGCGCGTGCCCCCACTGCCACGAGGTGCAGCAGCGGATCGTCCTCGACAAGCCGACGACCTTCCGCGAGAACTCCCACAAGATCACGCCGAAGGAGGTCCGGGCCCGTCTCGAACGGATCCCGGACGAGGACGTGCGCGCCCTCGGCCTCAACCCGCGGTTCGGCCGGCCGGAGTGGATGGTCCTCACGGTCCTCCCGGTGCCGCCGGTCCAGGTCCGCCCGTCGATCACGCTCGAGAGCGGGGAGCGGAGCGAGGACGACCTCACGCACAAGCTGGTGGACGTCCTGCGGATCAACCAGCGTCTGCGCGAGAACCGCGACATGGGCGCCCCCCAGCTCGTCGTCGAGGACCTCTGGGAGCTGCTCCAGTACCACGTCACGACCTACTTCGACAACCAGACGAGCGGCATCCCGCCGGCCCGGCACCGCTCGGGCCGCCCGCTCAAGACGCTCGCCCAGCGCCTCAAGGGCAAGGACGGCCGGTTCCGTTCGAACCTCTCGGGTAAGCGCGTCAACTTCTCGGCCCGTACGGTCATCAGCCCCGACCCGCTCCTCTCGATCAACGAGGTCGGCGTCCCGATCGAGGTCGCCCGGGGCCTCACGGTCCCGCTCGAGGTGACCCTCCACAACCAGGAGGTCGCGAAGGAGCTCGTCCGGCGCGGGCCGGGCCCGTCGCCCGACGACGCGGGCCGCTACCGGTGCGGGGTCAACTACCTCGTCCGCGAGGACGGCCAGCGGATCAAGGTGATGGAGAAGAACGCCGACGCCTGCGCCGAGCTCGTCACGCCGGGCTCGATCGTCGAGCGCCAGCTCCTCGACGGGGACATCGTGCTGTTCAACCGGCAGCCGAGCCTCCACCGGATGAGCATGATGGCCCACTTCGTGCGGATCCTCCCGCACAAGACCTTCCGGTTCAACCTGTGCGACTGCCCGCCCTACAACGCGGACTTCGATGGCGACGAGATGAACCTCCACGTCCTCCAGAGCCAGGAGGCGCGGGCCGAGGCGAAGGTCCTGATGAAGGTCGAGGAACACATCCTCTCGCCGCGGTACGGGGGCCCGATCATCGGGATGCTCCACGACCACATCACCGCCGCGTTCCTCCTCACGTACCAGAACCCGACGTTCCGCCGTCCCGAGGTGACCTACCTCCTCTCCAAGCTCAACTACCCGATCCCGCCCCCCGCGGGGAAGGACAAGGACGGCGAGGCGTTCTGGACGGGCAAGCAGCTGTTCTCGCTGACGCTCCCGACCGACCTCACCCTCGAGTTCCGCTCGAACATCTGGGCCCGGTGCGACTGCAGCCCGTTGAACTGCAAGCACGATGCCTGGGTCGTGATCGAGAACGGGGTCCTGAAGGCCGGGGCGATCGACAAGAAGGCGATCGCCTACGAGAAGGGCGCCGTCCTCGATGCGATCGCGCGGAACGATGGGATGCCGCGGGCCCGCCAGTTCCTGGACGAGATGAGCCGGCTCGCGATCACCGCGATCGCGCTCAAGGGGCTCTCGACCGGCATCGACGACGAGGACGTCCCCGAGGGCGCGCAGAAGGAGATCCTCACGGCCCTGTCGGGCGCCCGCACCCACGTCAACGAGCTCGTCGAGCAGTACCGCAAGGGAGAGCTCGAGCAGATGCCCGGGCGCTCGCTCGAGGAGACGCTCGAGGTCCAGGTGCGACGCGAGCTCGGGCAGGCCCGGGACACCGCGGGAGAGATCGCGGGCCGGTACCTTGGCCTGGAGAACCCGGCCGTGATCCTCGCGAAGTCCGGGGCGCGCGGCTCGATGCTCAACCTGACCCAGATGGCGGGGGCCGTCGGCCAGCAGTCGGTCCGTGGCGAGCGCCTGCTACGGGGGTACGTGAAGCGCACGCTCCCGCACTTCGCCCGGGGGGACCTCGGGGCCGATGCGCGCGGTTTCGTGAGCTCGAGCTACAAGCGGGGCCTCTCGCCGACCGAGTACTTCTTCCACTCGATGGGCGGCCGGGAGTCGCTGGTCGACACTGCCGTCCGGACGAGCCGGTCCGGCTACATGCAGCGCCGTCTCATCAACGCCCTCGAGGACCTCAAGGTCGCCGAGGACGGGACCGTCCGTAACACGGCCGGCACCGTGATCGAGTACAAGTACGGAGAGGACGGGATCGACCCGACGCGTTCCTACCAGGGGGCGCCGGTCTCCCTCGACGAGGTCGTCAGCCAGGTCCTGGGCCGCCGGGTCCGCTCGTCCGAAGAGCGGCGTCCGGAGCATCCCGCCGGGGCGCCCCCGGTCACCGAGGAGGAGATGGACCTCCAGGCCGAGGCGCAGCTCGAGGAAGAGGCCGAGGAAGAGGAAGGCGAGGAGTTCGGCGCCCCCGAAGAGGGCCCCGAGTTCGGAGGGGAGTGACCGTCATGCCCGAGGAGAAGGGGAAGGAGAAGAAGTCCGCGCCGCGCGACCTGCTCACCCGCATCCAGGAGATCGCGGTCCGCGAGAACGGGGTCCCGCTCCCGGTCTCGGTCGCGAACGACGTCAAGGTGAAGCTGCAGAGCCTGCGCCTCTCGCCCAGCGACGCGACGAAGGTGGTACGCGAGGTCGCCCGCCGGTTCCGACGGGCCGAGGTCGACGCCCACGAGTCGGTCGGGATCGTCGCGGCCCAGTCGATCGGCGAGCCCGGGACGCAGATGACCCTGCGGACGTTCCACTACGCCGGGGTCGCCGAGATGAACGTCACGCTGGGGCTCCCCCGGCTGATCGAGCTCGTCGACGCCCGGCGTGTCCCGTCGACGCCGATGATGACGGTCCACGTCGAGCGGAAGCTGCGCGCCGACCGCGAGGCCGTCCAGAAGATCGCCCTCCAGATCGAGGTCACGACCGTCCCCGATGTCGCATCGATCAGCGCTCTCATCGAGGAGCTCAAGGTCGTCGTCTCGCCGCAGGCCGCGTTGCTCGACGCGCGGGGCGTGAAGCGCGCCGAGCTCGAGGCGGCGCTCCTCGCCGGGCTCGATGCCCGTCTCTTCGTCGTCAAGTCCGGGTCCGGGGCCGGGGAGGCCCGCTCGTTCGAGATCCACATCAAGGAACCGGTCGCCGGGGCGACCAAGTCCCGCAAGGAGGAGCTGGTCGAGGAGATGCCGTTCAAGAAGCTCCTGATCGCGAGCGAGGAGGCGAAGGCGATCCAGATCAAGGGCGTCAGCGGCATCCGCCGCGCGCTCATCCGCCGCGAGAAGGATGAGTACGTGATCTACACCGAGGGGTCGAACCTCGAGGGGGTCATCGAGATCCCCGGGGTCGACGCGGTCCGCACGACGACGAACTCGGTCTTCGAGATCTACCGGGTCTATGGGGTCGAGGCGGCCCGGGCCGCGCTGATCCACGAGGCGAACCGTACGCTCGCCGAGCAGGGGCTCGGCGTCGACATCCGTCACCTGATGCTGGTCGCCGACGTCATGACGAACGAAGGGGACATCCGCGCGATCGGCCGGCACGGGATCTCGGGTAAGAAGACGAGCGTCCTCGCCCGGGCCGCCTTCGAGATCACCGCGGCCCACCTGTTGCGCGCCGCGATCACGGGGGAGGTCGACGAGCTCAAGGGCGTCGCCGAGAACATCATCGTTGGCCAGCCGATCACCCTGGGGACGGGGGCGGTCAACCTCGTCTACCAGCCGCTCGCCGGCGTGACCGTCCCGGCCCCGCCGCCGCCTCCGCCGAAGCCCGAGACCCCGCCCGCGCCCTCCGAGCCGGTCGGGGAGGAGGCCTAGGCCGATGGACCTCGCGCACGCCCTCAAGGTCGCGCTCGACACGGGGACGGTCCGGGTCGGCCTGTCCGAGACGCTCCACGCCGCGAAGGCGAACAAGGCGCGGCTCGTCATCGTCTCCCGCACCTGTCCGGACGCGACCTTGCGCACCGAGCGCCGCATCGGGAAGGTCCCCGTCTACCACTACGACGGGACGGCGGTGGAGCTCGGGCAGGCCTGCGGCCGCCCGTTCCCGATCAGCGCGATGGCGGTCCTCGACCCCGGCTCGAGCGCCATCCTCACGCTCGAGACGTAGCCGCGGACGGAACGGCGCCCCCGATGCCCGAGATCGCGTTCGACACCGCGACCCTCGGCTACATCCGGCTCTTCGAGGAGCGGACCGGCGCGCGCGTCAAGGACTGCTTCGAGACCGAGGACAAGCTGGTCGTCCTGGTCTACCCCGGGGACGTCCACAAGGCGGTCGGACCCGGGGGGGTCCTCGTCGACCGCCTCAAGGGGATGCTGAAGAAGGAGATCCAGGTCGTCGAGTGGGCGGACGACCCCGAGTCGCTCGTCCGGAACATCTTCTACTGGTACAACCCGAAGCGCGTCGACTTCGCGCCGAAGGGCAAGGGGCGCCACGCGACCGTGACGGTCGATCCCGCCTGGAAGGCCCGGGCGATCGGGAAGTCGGGGAAGAACCTCAAGGTCGCCCGCGCGATCCTGCTCCGCCACACGGACATCGTCTCCGTCAGCGCCGCCTGACGGCCGGCTCCGCCCCGACCGGGGACGGTCCGGTCAACGCTATCACGGCCCGTCGGGTCTTCCGGACCGTGCCCGGACGCCGGCCGAGGATCCGTGGGGTGCTGTTCGATCTCGGCGGCACGCTCGTGGACGAGCGCGACTTCGACGGGTGGTGCGAGGTCGCCCGCCGGTTCCTCCTCGACCTCGACCCCGATGCGCTGACCCACGCCTTCTTCGAGGTGGAGGCCGAGTTCGACGCGGGTCCGCCTCCGAGCGATCGGACGGTGGGGCCCGTCGAGTTCTGGAGACGGGTCCTCGGCCGGGCGGCGGCCCGGGAGGTCAGCACCGACCTCTCCGCGAAGTTCTGCGAGGCCGTGCGGTCGACCGACCGGCCGATCGGGCTCTTTTCCGACACGCGGCGCTGTCTCGACCGCCTCGCCTCCGAGCACCGGCAGCTCGGGGTCATCTCGAACTCGACGAGCGAGGCGCGGGTCCGGCAGATCCTCGACCGGGTCGGGATCCTCGACTACTTCTCCCGGGTCGTCTCCTCGGGCACCGAAGGCGTGTCGAAGCCGGACCCCGAGATCTTCCGGCGCGCCCTGTCCCGGATGCATCTCCTCCCCGAGGAGGCCCTCTACGTCGGCAACCTGCGGCACACCGACGCCGAGGCGGCCCGGGCCGTCGGGCTCCACGCGCTCTGGCTGAACCGCTACGGCTTCGGCTACGAGGAGGATCCCCCCGAGATCACGTCGCTCCTCGAGGTGCCCCTCTGGGTACAGTGGATCGAGCGGGGGGAGAAGGGACCGCGCGCCGAAGAGCCTCGGGACCGAAGTTAAATACCGCCCGCCTCTCCGATAGATTGGCCGCGAGGCCCCTTCGGGGGACCCCGCTGCGCCGACGCCGCCACGGCGAGCCGGGGATGCATGAACCGAGCTCTTCCGGGCGACGCCACAGATGGCCCGACAGGGCGTGGAGCCCCGAGAACCCCTCCCCGGAGACGGGGAGCGACCTCTCAGGACTGACGAAGGAGACGTACGCGAAAGAGAGCTCAATCCAACGATAGAGCAAAGAGCGAATCCGCCAGTCGATCGATCTTCGATCTTGAACACGTATTCCCGCACACGCGAAAGTGTGCCAACAAATCCGGTTGATCCTGCCGGCGGGCACCGCTATTGGAGTTCGCTTAAGCCATGCGAGTCGAGAGGGGTAAGCCCTCGGCGCACTGCTCAGTAACACGCGGACAATCTGCCCTCGAGACGGGGATAA
>JAKASE010000007.1 GCA_021819135.1 Thermoplasmata archaeon
GGTGTAGGTCATATAGCGTATAATAGGCGCCATACACGATAAATGTGTCGGCGAGGGATCGCGAGATCCTCGAGAGAAGAGCCTCAGGTCAACGCGACCTGTTGCCTAAGTTCACCGAAAGATGGGCTCCGTGAAGCCAACCTCGACGGATGCCCATCCAACATGCAAACCCGAGGCGTTCCCGGGCACACTCCATATCCAATCCACCTGCGCCATGTACTCGAACTCTTTCTTGATTGTAGCCAGCGTGACCCTGGTGATCGAATGGGCTTTCCCGCGGTGAACGTTCAGACGAGAGGGTGGACCTGGATTGGCAAGATCATGTTCTTGATTTCCGTGCTCTTCTTTCCCGTTTACGTCCTGGCGTTCAACTACCTGACCATAGGGGGTTTCGTCGGGGGGCTACCAGGGAGCATGATCGCTGCGGCGGCGGCCTCTACAACCACCTATCTCCTCGGGTTGTCAAGCGCATCCGTTCGTAGCATCGAAGTCAGTCCGGCGGGTGTCGCGTTTCACTATCTGTTCAACACGGAGAGAGGTGACTGGGCCGACCTTCGGCCGAGTTCATTTCCCCCGAACCGGGGGTGCTGGTTCATCATGCGCCGCCGGCCGAGCAGCCAGTTTCTCCCCGTCCGAGGCCATCGTCTGACGCTTGAGCAGTCCCGTGCAATACTGACGTACCCCACGTGTCCGAGGTGGGTCTTGCCCGACGGTGTGGAGAGGTGGATTGGACTCGACCAGGGGAGCTTCAGTTCACGCGAGTCAATACAGGGAATCGTGGATCTGCGCTAGGGGGAAGGGGCGCTCTGCGATCGACTCGACCGTTCGGGGGTGGGATGGTCCGAGGCTCGCGCCGCGCGACGACCCTGCGAAGCGGCAATGCCTGGGTCTCGCCCGGGCTCAGCCCGTGCTCACGAGGTAGACTGCAAGACCGATGGCGATGGCGACCATCGTGATCGTGAGCGCCCATTCCAGACCGGCTCGGACTCGATAGCGACCCGCGTCGAGGTCCTCCCGGGTGGCACGGAACCGAACGAACGCGAGGAGCATGAGCGCTGCACCCGCGAGGACCAAGAGGACCCCCGTGGCTTCGGAGACCGGGGCGGAGGCCGCCGTCCCCGTGGAGCTTCCCGAAAGCTCCCGCAGGAGGAGGCCGAACTTGGCGACGACGAACCCGAACGCCATGATCGTGATCGACGTGCGCACCCAGGCGAGGAACGTGCGCTCGTTCGCGAAATGATCGGTCGGGGTCGCGCGGTGGGGGATCACGGTCTCAGGAGGTGATTCCTTGGCCGCGCTCATCGCGTTCCGCCTTCGAACGTGCGGTCCAGGGGCTTCATCATCCACATGCTCGCCGGAGCGTAGCCGAGCTTCTGGTAGAGGGCGATGGCCCCGGGGTTGTCGAACCAAACGCTCAGTCCGAGCCGATCGGCTCCCTTCCTCCGAGCTTCCTCCTCCAGCAGGAGGAGTGCCGCTCTCGCGTACCCTTTCCTTCGGTGGTTCGGGTCGACCCAGATCCAGTCGATCCAAAACCGAACCTTCCCCGCTCGTTGCTGAACCAGATACCAGGTCTCGCCGACGCGCTGCCCGGACTCCGGATCGACCAGGTTTGCGAAGTGCCGGTCGGGGGTCTCGCGACCCTGCGGTAGTAACTCTGCGAACTCCCTCCGGCTAGCCTCCAACGAGCCCTCTTCCGCCCAGAGGCCCCGTCGAACGTAGTCGGCGGCATGCCGCGGTATCGAACGCTGGGTCGAGTCCCGAAAGTCCGCCTCGCTCATCGGCTCGAGCCGTATCGATTTGGGTGCTCGGGTACTCATCGTGGTCCGGCCATCGCACGCGCGGTCCCTTCATGAAGGTCGCGAGGCCGCGCCGCGACCATCGTCTCCCTTCTCCCCGCAACCCGCCCACGGTCGGAACGAGGATTAGCGGGACTTGGCCCGGTAAGCGGTCGCGTCGCGGCGGAACGGGGGGGCCCAGGCATTGCCATGAAATCTCCGTCCCTCGGAAGGATTCATCAGCCTGCCCCGCCATTGATGATCTCGCGCGATGGCCGCGGCAGCCGACCCTTTGGCTGGCCTACCAGCTTCCGCCGAGGCGTCCAAGCCTCTCAAGACACCCGAGAATCGGCGAAAGCGACGATGGTGGTCCGCCGTAATCGCCGTCGCAGTCGTTGCGTGCGTGGTCGGCGCGGTGATCTACTTCACCCTCCCGCCAACGCCCCCTTTCCATGAATCGTGGTCGCGAACGTTGGATGGGAATCCTCTCGGCTCGGGCGCGGCAGCACCGGGGATGTTTGTCACCTACACGGCGGTCCAGACGCCCAGTTCGGAGAATCCATCCGACCTGTCGAACGTAACTCTGACCATGGAAGCGCTCAACCTCAACAGTGGCCAAGTCGAGTGGTCGGCTCGGCCCATGATTCTCTCCAACGTGTGGCTCTATTGGACAGAGGTACTTGTTGGGCCCACGTTCGCCCTTCTGGTAAGCACCTCCGCGGACCCTCCGCGGGGAGCCTTGACCGTCTTGGCGGTAAACCTCTCGGGCGGGGAGACGCTCGGCACCTGGGAGGTGCCACTGCCCCAATGGACGGCGATTCCTCCGTCCGAGGAAGTCGGCTTGTCGCTCGGCACCCTGGTAATCGCCTACCCTCCCTACCTGAACAACAGCGCGTCCACGTC
Source organism: Thermoplasmata archaeon (assembly GCA_021819135.1). Lineage (GTDB taxonomy): Archaea > Thermoplasmatota > Thermoplasmata > Lutacidiplasmatales > UBA184 > Lutacidiplasma. Next base: position 2,679 of record JAKASE010000007.1, read on the forward strand.
CATCGAAATAGAGGGCATCGACGCACTCTCCGGACAGACGCTTTGGCAGAACGTCACTCAGTTGTGGAACGACTTCGGATGGGGAACCGGCTCGGTCATGGAGTATGGGGCGGGCAGCCGCCTCGTTTTCGCCATGAATCCGGGCGGGTCGGAGTACAACGGAGGCAAGATCGTCGTGGTGAACGGCCAGAGCGGTGCGATAACTCTCCAGGTGAACGTGTCTGCGCCATCGAGTGTGATGAACGGAGCCGTTGCAGGGAACGCGTACTACTTCCTCGCGAATTCGTCGAACGAACTCAGGATCGACGGCGTCAACCTTTCGACCGGCGGCGAGACGTCCCCTATTGGGGTGTCGAATGTCGCCGATGGGGCCCTGATTTCAGCCCTGCTCTACGCCGCGGGCACGACTCTGATCGTCGCGTCGTACTCACCCTCTCTGAGTTACACGGCGTACCAAGCCGATGGCGTGGAGTCCTGGGCCATGGGCTTCCCGAACTCGCCCTCCTGCACGCCGGCTCCCACGTGGCCTGCGATAGGTCTGTGCGCAACCCTCCTGAGCGCACCGATGCCGTACGGGAACGGTTCATCGGTCCTGCTATCGTCCGTGGCAAGTGGGTTGGTGCAGGGGGCGTCCTATCACAATGTCTATCGGCTCGTCGATCTGAACAACGGGAAGATCGAGTGGAGTTCGGAGTACACGTTCACGTACGGAGGATTCACCCTGTTCTCCGGACCGGTACCCACCATCACGGTGGAGGAGGTCATCGGCACTGAGATCATCTATACGATCCAGACTCCGAACGGAACCACCACGGCCTGCGGTACCCTCTGACCGACGATGGGTCAGCCTTCGGCCGACTCTCCTAACGGGCCGGGCGGATTCCGACCGGCGTTTCCCGTGTCCTCCCTATCGATCCCGATCCGGCTCACGCCATCACAGTCGCTCTAGCCACGTTCCTTGTCCGCCTCCTCCATGATCAAAGCGGCCAACTCGCGGTCGTGGACGGGTGGGGATCGTACGAGCGCCGACGCCCCGCGGGGTCCGCGAGGACGACGAACGGCGAAGGGAGCGGCGGATTCGTGACCTGCGGAGGCGGGTGAAGCGGACCCGAGGGAATGCGGCGAGCACGGCCGGGTTAGCTGAGCGTCTCGTGTCCCACGGGAGGACGGCGGCGAGGCTCGGGGTTCCGGCGGGGACCGTTCGACACGAGGCATTCTCCGCAAGTTCACCGTCTGAACGCCTTCTCGTGGAGCCGGTCCGCGGATCCGTACCCCAAAGACGCTCAGATCATGGCTCAACGTGGCCATTGAACGATGAGTGGAATGCTCCCGGCGGGATTTGAACCCACGTTGGAGGGTATCCTTGGCGGCCCGAAGGCCGCCTCGAAGGCCCTCTATCCTTGACCGGACTAGACTACGGGAGCACCCGATGCGGCCCGCCCAGACCGGTCCGGGGCTTTGAGGGTTGCACCGGCTCCCGCCCGAGCGGCGGGTCCGTGGAATGGCCCGAAGGCAGGGGCTCCCGCACCGAGGGGTGGCGGGTCACTGCCCGCGGGGGGCCTCCAGGGCGTACGGCTGGTAGGGATGACGCGGTAGGTACTCCGCCCGACGCCGGCCCGTGACCGCGTAGATCGTCCGCTCCGCGATCTTGCAGGCGTTGTCGGCGATCCGCTCGAAGTGCCGGGCGACCAGGAGCTCGCCGGAAAGGTGCTGGGCGGACAGGGGGTCGTGGACGAGCTCGCGCACGCACAGGCGGGTCGCCTGGCGGTGCATCCGATCGACCTCATCGTCCCGGTGGAACAGCTGCTTCGCCGACTCGGCGTCCCCGCGCTCCAACGCATCCAGGGCCTGGGCGACCATCGACTCCACCGTACGGTCCATCGCCGTGAGGAGCTCCACGAGCTGCGGAACGTCCTGGGATTCGTCGGTGGTGGTGATGCGCGCGATGTCGAACCCGAGGCGTCCGATCCGGTCGAGATGGGTCGTTACCTTGAGCAGGGCGGCTGCCGTGCGGAGGTCTCCGGCCGACGGTTTCTGGAGGACCAGGAACCCGATCACCTTGTGCTCGATCTCCTGGTCGAACCGGTCGAGCTCGGTGTCCCGGTCCAGCACCTTCTGCGCGGCCCCGAGGTCACCCGTGCGGAACGCCTCCCAGCCGTCGTGGACCATGCCGAGGGCCCAGTTCCCCATCTCTCGGGCCTGGGCCTTGAGGCGCGCGAGCTCTCCTTCGGGTCCGGGTCGAGGTCCGACCGCCTTCTCGGCTTCTTCCGTCATTCAAACCGCCCCGTGATGAACTGCTCCGTGAACTTCTCCCGAGGCCGCTCGAGGACGTCCTCGGTCGGTCCGACCTCGATGAGCTTCCCGGTCTGAAGGACGGCGATCCGGTCGGAGACCCGGGCCGCCTGGCCGACGTTGTGCGTCACGAGGATGAGGACGTAGCGCTCCTTGAGGCCCAGCATCGTCGCCTCGACGCGCTGGGTAGCTGCCGGGTCGAGGGCGCTGGTCGGCTCGTCCAGGAGGATGACTCGCGGTCGGACCGCGAGGGCGCGGGCGATGCACAGGCGCTGCTGCTGGCCGCCCGACAGGGCGAGCGCCGGTCGATCGAGGTCGTCCTTGACCTCGTCCCAGAGGCCGGCCTGCTGCAGCGCCTCGGTGACGGCGCGGTCGACCTCCTCGTCCTCGGCGTGGACGATCCGGAGTCCGAAGGCGGCGTTCTCGAAGATGCTGGTCGGGAAGACCGTCGGCCGCTGGAAGACCATCCCGATGCGCCGCCGGACGAGCACGGGGTTCACGGAGGGGTCGTAGATGTTCTGCCCCAGGTAGTGGACCTGCCCCTCGACCCGGAGACCCGGGGTCAGCTCGACCATCCGGTTCAGCGCACGAACGAACGTCGTCTTCCCGCAGCCGGACGGACCGACGACCGCGGTCAGGCTGTGGGGAGGGAAATCGAGCGAGATCCCGTCGAGGAGGAGGCGGTCCTTGGCGCGGACCGTGAGTCCCTCGATGGAAAGGACCGGCCCGTCGGACATAGTCGTGGCGCTCGCGTTCATTGGAAGAGGCCCTCGAGGCGCTTACGGTAACGCGCGGAGATGATGCGGACCACGATATTCAGTCCTACCACGACCACGAGGAGGATGAAGGCGGCCTGCAGGGCGAGCGCCACGGCCGAGGCGAACGGGGAGGAGAAGTTCTCCCAGATCGTCGCCGTCAGGAACTGGGCGGGGGAGAAGAGACCCGTCGGGAGGATGACGGAGCCGTGCGTCGTGAGCACGATCGGAGCGGTCTCGCCGACCCCGATGGCGACCGCGAGGAAGACCCCGTTCAGGATCTGCGGGAAGGCGATGGGCGCCCCGACCCGGAGGATGTATTGGTGGGGGTGGGCCCCGGCGCCGTACGCCGCCTCCCGGATATGCCGGGGGATCGAGCTGAACGCGAGGTCCGCGATCCGGAAGATGTACGGCGTCATGAACAGCGAGAGGGTGAGGACGCCCGCGATCATCGTGTACCCCCAGCCGAAGTACAGGCAGAAGCCAAAGTAGCCCAGGTAGCCGACGACGACGGAGGGGGTGCCGGCGAGCATGTTGGCGAAGGTCCGGGCCCACGACGCGGCCCGGTCGGAGAGGAACTCGGCGGTCGCGATGCCCCCGAACAGTCCGAAGGCGACGGCCAAGCCCGTCGCGAGCGTCATCATCTCGGCCGTCGTGATGATCGGCACCCCGAGCGCATCCGGGTCCCGGAAGTTGGTGTCGGTGAGCACGTGCAGGGTGAGGGTCGGGAGCGCGGACGACGCGATGTAGTAGACGACGTCCAGGATCGGAAGGATCGCCACGAGGAACAGGAGCGGGAGCAGTCTCCCGATCCAGCGGTCGAAGCCGATGCGCCAGCGGGTCCGCGCGGACCGGTCGAAGAGGAGGTCGTCGGAGGGGGTCTCGATCGCCGGGACCGACGCAAGCGCCATGGTCACCCCCTAGAGCCCCGCGATCTCCGTCGCGCTCAGTCTCGAGATCGACCACCGGCCCACGACATTGACCACGAGCGTGATCGCGAGCAGGGCGAGGGCCATGTAGCACAGGGCGGCGAGGAACTGGTAGTTGCCGTACGCGGAATCGAGGAGGGCGAACATGAGGCTCGCGATCGTCCCGGTCCCCTGGAAGACGTTGTGGGGGTACACTGGCTCGATGTTGATCACCATCGCCACGGCGACGGTCTCGCCGAAGGCGCGCCCGAAGCCCAGGAACGCGGCGCTCAGAATGCCGGCTCGGCCGTACGGGATCGACACCCGTCGCAGCACTTCCCAGCGGGTCGCCCCCAGCGCGAGACCGCTCTCCCACAAATCCCGGGGGACGGTACGGAGGGCGTCGCGGATCAGCAGCGTGGTGATGGGGAGCGCCATCAGCGTGAGGATGAACACGCTGATGGGGATCCCGAGCCCCGAACCGGGAGGCGTCTGTCCCCCGAACCCGGGAATCCAGGAGAGCTTGTCATAGAGGAACGGGTTCAGCGTGTTCCCGAAGTACGTCGAGACGAACAGGTACCCCCAGATCCCGTAGACCACGCTCGGGATCCCGGCGAGCAGGTCCACGAACGGGTCGAGGATGCGGCTCACGAACCGGGGCAGGTAGGTCACCGAGGCGATGGCGATCCCGAGGCCGACCACCATCGAGAGGAGCAACGCCGGGACCGCGGTGAGGAACGATCCCACGACGAACACCATGATCCCCCACGACGGCGCGCCGGTCGAGGGGGTCGGGTTGAAGTTGCTGCCGAGGAGACCGGGGAGGTGGGTGAGCCCCGTCTCGATGATCAGGGTCACGATGATCGCCACGACGATCGCGAGCGGCACGAAGGCCGGGACGAACGGGACAGCACGTCGAACGATCGCCCCGAGCGAGGGGCGAGGACCGGTCCCCTTCGAGCGTGGAGAAAGGACCGGGGGAAGGGGTTCTGGCCCGGCGGGTTCGCTCTGGGCCAGGTCGCCGACCACGGATATCGCCGCCGATGAGGATCCGCCTCAGGTCGAGACCTGAGCCAGCTGCTCCATGTTGTAGCCGATCACGGTCGGTGTCAGCGGCAGGAACCCCACGGCGTTGATCCAGTTGGTCGCTTGCCCGTTCGACTGGTAGTTGCCGTACGAGATCGCCCAGTGCATGAACTGGACCGTCGCGAGGAGGTTCGCCGAGGTCACGACCTGGTTCCCGGAGATCGGGGCGGTCTTGATCAGCCCGTACTCGAGGTTGACGATCGGGTATGGGGTCGGATTGCTCGAGGTCGGGTTCGTGCCTCCGTTACCGGGGGTGGCGCCGAGGTTGATCGCTCCCAGCGGGCTTCCGCCCAGGATCAGGCTCACCGCGAGGCCGGTCTGGGTGTAGGCGAGGCGGGCGAGGCCCAGGTTCGCGTCCTGCGAGATGTTGCCGGGGGTCGGCATGATGTAGTTCGCCGGGTTCAGTCCACCGGTCGCGTTGTTTGCGAGGTTGTCGCCGAGCGCGGCGTACTGGAGGCCGTCGGCCTTCGCCTGGGTCGCGTAGCTGATCCCGATGTAGCCGATCGAGTTCGTCTGCTTCTGCATTCCCGAGACGATGCCCTGGTTCCCCGTGCCCGACTGCATGTTCGGGATCGAGTCGCCGGCGAGCCCGCCCGTGGCGGCCTGGTAGGGGAACCCGCTCCAGGACATGTAGCAGAACGACGTGAACATGAACGTATCCCCGCTCGCGTCCGTCCGCTTGAACGGATAGATCGTCTGGCTCGACAGGGCCTTGAGCTCCGACTGGACGGTGGAGGTCTGGGACGCCAGGATGAGCGGGTTGTCCCACGTCGTGATGGCCCCGGCGTAGATCATGGCCATGATCGTGCCGTTCAGGTTCAGGTGGACCCCGTTCAGGGGGGCCGGCAGGTTGTAGTAGACCAGCTGGGCCGAGATGGCCATCGGGAAGTTCAGCACGCCGGTAGAGGTCGCGTTCGCGAGGTAGGCATCGGAAGCGCCGATGTTGACGAGACCCTGGATGGCGCCCGTCTGGCCCGCGCCGCTTCCGGTCCCGTCCGCGCTCAGGACCACGTTCGGTCCTCCGGCCGGGGCGGTGTAGTTCGGGAACCAGTAGTACTTGAACAACGGGAACAGCAGGGTCGAACCGGTCTCGGTGAGCTGGATCGTGGTGGTCGAGCTCTTGCTGCCGTTGTTGCTGTAGTACCCGAGGGCGTACCCGCCCCCGAGTCCCACCACGAGCAGGATGACCGCGACCGCGATCGCGGTGCCCGTGCTCATGCCGGATCTCCGACGCACCGGCGTCGAGAGCGATTCGGTCTGTGTCGTTCCGCCGGGGTTTGGTGTGCTCATTCTGTTCACTCACTCCGTGTGATCCCGGCGAGCTCTCCGTGCCGCAGGCCTCCGTTTCCGGCGGAGGGGGCGTCCGAGTCTGCCGTCATCGGCCGGCGGAGTCCGGCAAGGGGATATATAGAAAGTCCATTTAGAATGTATAGTTGACAATAGGTAGATATTTGTGACAGAGTATCATACGAGGTCGCCGTAGTCGCCGAAGAGGGAGGTTCCTAAGCCGTCCCGCCCCTCCTCCCCGTCACGACACGCTGGTTGGTCCGGTTCGGGTACGATGGAGCGGGCTTCGCCGGATGGGCCCGCCAGCCCGGCGAGCGGACGGTCGAGGGGGAGATCCGCCGATATCTCGGCCGTCACCCCCGGGTCGGTCTCGAGGGGTCGCTCGACGTCGCGAGTCGGACCGACCGGGGCGTGAGCGCGATCGGCAACGCCTTCACCCTCACTTCGACGCTCTCGGGTCCCACGCTGCTCCGTGCCCTGAACGGGATCGCCCCGACGATCTTCTGTACGGCGGCCGCGGAGGTGTCGGAGGACTTTCGGGCCCGGCGGGCCCGGTCCCGCGAATACCGGTACTTCGAGCCGGGGGCCCTCCGGGACGTCGCCCGGGTACGGTCGGCCGCCCGCCTCCTCTCGGGCCGCATCGATGTCCGGTCGTTCGGCCGCGGCCTCCCCTCGGGAGCGCCGGTCTGGCGGGAGGTGGAGTCGGTCATGGTCCGGGAGTCGAAGGAGGAGGGGTTCGTCTACGTCGTCCGGGCCCCGTCGTTCGTCTGGGGGATGGTCCGGAAGATCGTGGGGGCCCTGCGAGAGGTCGACCTCGGACACCTCGAGCCCGAGCGACTCGGCCGGGCCGTGCGGGGCGAAGAGCGCCTCACGCTCCCGATGGCCGAGGCGGAGCCGCTGGTCCTCTGGGAGGTTGCCTACCCGATCCGCTGGACCCACTCCTGGTCCGGACCGACCCGACCGCAGCGTCGGGGAAGGGAGACGGTGCGCGCCCGCTCCGTCGCCCGGCTCCGCGTGCTCTCCGCCCTCGAGGGCGCCGTTCCGGGTCCCCCTCCCTAGGGCCCGGTCAGCCGACCCGTTCCCAGCGCTCGAGCTTCTGGACGGTGCCGAGGGTCGACCCCCGCTGGATCTCCTCGCGGACCCGGTTCTCGTGCTCGAGAACGTCGAGCGCCCGGTTCGCGACCTCCGCGGCCCGCTCCCGGGGCACGACGACGAGCCCGCTCGTGTCGCCGACGATCCAGTCCCCGGGTCGCACGCGCTGGCCGCCCACCACGACCTCGACGCCGATCTCGCCATGGCCCTTCGGCTCGCCCGCGTTCGGGCTCACGCTCCGGCTGAACGCGGGGAGACCGAGGTCGAGGATCGCATCGAGATCGCGGATCGCGCCGTCGATGACGACCCCCGCGACCTTCCGTCCGTGCGCGCTCCAGCTGGCGAGCTCGCCCCACACCGCGGTCGAACCCGAGCCGGCATCGATCACGATCACATCCCCCGGGCCCGCCCGGTCGATCGCCTCGACCGGCTTCGCCCAGTCGCCGTCGCGCGTGACGACCGTGACGGCCGGCCCGGCCATGCGGACCGTCCGGTCGCGGAGGCGGGGGTGGATGTCGTGCATCGACCCCTGGCGCTGCATCGCATCGGTGACGTTCGGGGCGGAGACCTTGAGGAAGGCCGCGCGGACCTCCTCGCCCGTGTACCGCCGGAAGAGCTCGGTGGCGACCTCCTTCTGGGTCGCGATCGCCGTCTGGATCCGGCGGGTCGCCTCCGCGATCTGGGGGCTCTTCGTGATCGCGCCCCCGACGATCAGGATCTGCGCGCCGGCGCGCGTCGCCTCCGCGACGGTCTCGCTGTTGAGGCCGCCGGCGACCGACACCGGCAGGTTCGACGCTTTCGCGAGCTCGGAAAGGACCGCAAACGGCGTCTTGCCCTGCATCTGCATGTCGATCCCGACGTGCCAGCAGACCGCCGCCGCGCCGAGCTCGGCGGCCCGCCGGGTCCGCGCGACGGGGTCGGGCACGCCGAGGAGGTCGACCACGACCTCCGCCCCGTAGAGCTCGCCGCCGCGGACCGCCTCCGCGATGGTGTCGTCGTCCGCGGCCCCGAGGACCGTGACGAGGTCGGCGCCCGCCTTCGCCGCGATCTCGACCTCGAAGGCCCCGGTGTCCATCACCTTCATGTCGGCGACGACCCGGTGGTTCGGGAACGCCTTCTTGAGCTCCCGCACCGCATCCAGCCCCTCGCTCTTGATGAGCGGGGTGCCGGCCTCGATCCAGTCCGCCCCTCCCTCCACCGCTTCGCGGGCGGCCTGGAGCGCCCGCGACAGGTTCTCGAAGTCGAGCGCCACCTGCAGGACCGGTCGCTCGAGACGCATAGGACGAACCGAGGAGGCGCCCGTATTAACCGTGCATGGGGTGCGTTCCGATAGTGACCCTGCCCCGTGTCGGAGAGGTCCGGCTGATCCCCGGCGACGCCCGCCGGATCGGATCGCTTCCCGACGCGTCGGTCGGCCTCGTGGTCACCTCGCCGCCGTACCCGATGATCCCCCAGTGGGACGATCTCTTCCGGGACCTGGGAGCGACCGACTATGCGGGGATGCACCGGATCCTCGCCGACGCCTACCGGGAGTGCCACCGACTGCTCGTCCCGGGCGGTCTGCTCGTCGTCAACATCGGGGACGCGCTCCGTACCGAGGGCGGCACGTTCCGCCTGTGGCCGAACCACGCGGAGACCCTGCGGGGCGCCGAGGAGGCCGGGTTCACTCCGCTCCCGTACGTCCTGTGGAAGAAGCCGACCAACAAGCCCAACGCGTTCCTCGGCTCCGGGTTCCTCCCTCCCAACGCGTACGTGACCCTCGACTGCGAGTTCATCCTCCCGTTCCGCAAAGGGGGGCTCCGCCGCTTTCCCCCGCACGACGCCGCCCGGGCCGCGAGCCGTTTCGATCGGGAGGAGCGGGACCGGTGGTTCTCGCAGATCTGGAGCGACCTTCGCGGGGCGCCGCAGCGGGCCCCCCACGGACGGACGGGGGCGTTCCCGGCGGCGCTCGCGGAGCGGCTGGTCCGGATGTTCTCGGTGATCGGGGACACGGTCCTCGACCCGTTCGCAGGGACGGGGACGACGCTCTGGGCGGCGGCCCGGTGGCGGCGGAACGCGGTCGGGGTCGAACGGGACCCGGCGGCGTTCGCCCGGCTCAGGGAGACGGCTCGGGCTCTCGGCTACCTTCCGGGGGCGCCGTAGTCGCCGGCTCCGGCGTCTCCGCCGGCTCGGCCGGGGGCGTCGGTGGAGGCGGCGGGACCCGGTGGGCGATCTCCTCGTCGACCGCGAGTCGGAGGTAGCGGAGGGCGGAGTCGCTCAGGCGGTCCATGTGCAGGAGCAGGTAGTGGAGGTAGAGCCGTTCGGGGCGGCGGGACGGGCCGGGCGGTCGGGCCGGGTGACCGTCCGCTCCGGGTGGGGTCCGGTGTCGGTCGAGGGTCTCCCGGTGATGTTCGCGCGCGGGACCGTGGTACTCGCGGCCGATCGGGCCGACGAGCGGCGGGTACAGGAGGCCGACCGGGTCGTCCGGGTCCTCCTCGACGGGGGCGGGGAGGGGCCGGACCTCCGGCGCCGGGATCTTGCCGCGCAGGTACGGGTGGACGGGTCGCTCCGGGTCCTGGAGCTCTCCGATCGGACGGCCGGCGACGTCCTCGACGATCGCTTTGAGGCTCCAGCTGGCCCGACGGCGGGCGGGGCCTTCGACCGTCGCCTCGTCGTCCACGAGCGGTCTCGGGCGATCCGGTCCGTATAAACCTCCCCTTGGAGCGGAACCCTTCAGTCGACCGGGCGGGGGTCCCGGCCGAGGGTTCCGGTGAGGAACTCGAACTCCGGGGTGGAGGCCACGATCGCGAGCGGGAGGTGGAGCTCCCCGACGCGCCAGAGCGACTCGGAGTACCCCGCCTCTCTCGGGAGGCGGGCCTTCGGGAGCCACTCCGCCTCCGCGGCGGTGAGGCCGAAGAACTCCCGGCTCGCGGCGGAGACCTCGGGGAGCCGCAGGAAGACGGTCGCGTCGAGGTTCCGCAGGACCGACCGGCCGCTCTCCCGACCGAGGAGGTCGTCCGGGTTCTGGCTCAGGAGGAGCGCGCCGGCCCGGAAGTGGCGGAGGTGCCGCACGACCCGGTCGAGGAAGTCGGCGGTCGCCGCGTGGCGGGTCAGGAGGTGGGCCTCGTCGAGCAGGAGGAGCTTCGGCCCGTCCCCCCGTCGGAGCCGCCCGTACGCCCAGTCGAGGACGTAGGCGAGGTGGAACGGAAGCTGCTCTTCCGGCACCCCCCGGAAGTCGACCGAGACCGGGCCGGACTGGAGGGAGAGCGTCGTCGGGCCGTTCAGGTACCGGAGCGACCCGGTCCGGAAGACCTCGAGCAAGGTCGCGAGGCGGGAGGCGTCGCCTCCCGAACCGGCGAGGCGGAGCGCGAGGTCCTCGAACGTCGGCACCGCGGGACCCTCCGCGTAGAGCTGCGAGACCGACGCGTCGAGGATCGCCCCCTCCTCGTCCCGCAGGCTCGGGAAGAGGGCCCGGAGCATCGCCGCCACCCGGGCGGACTTCTCGCGTCGATCGCCGGCCGTCGTCGACGGGTCGAGGGGGTTGAGGCGCCCCCGCGGGTCGTCGGCGAGGCGGACCACCGATCCTCCGAGCGCACCGACCAGGGCGCCGAACTCGCCGAGCGGGTCGAGGATGAGGAGGTCGGTGGTCGGTTCGAGCCAGCGGGCGCGCAGGAGCGTGAGGGCCGCCATGAACGATTTCCCGGAACCGGTGGTCCCGAAGATCCCCCACGAGTGGCTCGCGTGCGACCAGCGGTCGAGGAAGACCGGGCTCGCGTCGGAGAGGGCGAGACCGGCGAGCGTCCCCCCTTCCTCGAGGATCGTCTCATCGCCGAACGGGTAGAGCGCCGTCAGCCCGTCGGTCGGCAAGGTCTGCCAGTACCCGGCGGGGCGGGGGTCCGTCGGGCGGAGGGTCGGCGGGTCGAGCGTCTCCCGGACCTCACGGCGCGGCGCGCGGGTCTGGAACCCGAACACGGCGAGCCGCTCGGCGAGCCGGGTCCGGGCGACCTCGACCCGGGGACGGCTCGACGAGAACGCGAGGAGCCGCAGGCCGACCCTCCACAGCTCCTGGGTCCGTCGGGCGACCGCCCGACCGAGCTCCTCGGCGGAGTCGAGCTCGACCTCGAGCTCCGCGGTGTGACCACCGTCGCGGCCGGCCCGAAGCTCGGCCTCGGCGACCGTGCGCGCCCCGTGGATCATCTCGAGCGCCCGGGCGGGAGCGATGCGGTGGGCCTCGACCCAGAGCTCGTTCGGCTCGGTCGTCGGCAGCGCCCGCCCCACGAACCCGAAGGGGAGCTCGGGCGGGAACTGCCGGACGAGGAGCGGGGCACGGTACCGCCGTCCGGTGCGCAACCAGGTGCTCCCCTCGACCGGAGGGGTGCCGGAGGGCCGCATCGTCAGGCCTCCGCCCGTCGTCGGCCCGTTCCCGGCGCGCGATGGCGCTCGACCCACCAGAGCGGAAGGAGCGCGAGGGCGAGCAGGAGCCCGCGCCCGGGGGCGAGGACCGGAACGGCTCCCAGATAGACGATCGTCCCCCCTATCGCCATCGCGACGCCGATCAGCCGTCCCGGGTCGGAAAGGGCCGGGCGCGTCCCTCCGCCGCGCCGGAGCATCCCGCACCACCCGGCGATCGCGAGGGCTGCGAGCGTTCCGGCGAGCGCAAGGAGGAACGGGAGAAGGAGGGCGAGGGCCCCCGTCACGAGCGCGAGACCGAGGGAGGTCCCGAAGACCTCGAACTCCACCGGAACCGCCGCCCAGGACCGGACGTTCATCCCTCCTCCGGGACCACGGTCCAGCCGAGCCGGTGCGCCGCCTCGGCGAGCCCCCGGTCCTTGAGGCGCACGGGCGATAGCCCGAGCGCGGAGAGCGCCTCCATCATCGAGGCGACCTGGCCTTCGAGCGTCGCCAGCGCATCGGGGTCCGCGTCCGCGTTCGCGACGACGACGTAGACCCGGCGTCCGAACCGACGGCGGCAGAGCAGCCCGACCAGCTGCGCGTACCCGTCCCGGGCCGGCCGGTCCGGCCCGTCGACGGCCGGAGGGGGTGGGAGGAACGACGTCGCCCGGATCGAGGCAAGGGTAGCGAGGAATCCGAGCCGGCCTTCGCTCCTCCGCAGAAGGTCCCGGAAGAGCTCGAACCGCCGCTCGAGCTCGGCCGGGGGGAGGTAGGCGATCGGCACCCCGCCGGTCCGGACGACGGCCACGTAGTCCGAGGGGCCGAGGCTGAGGAACCCTTGCCGAAGGAGCGGGGAAGGCTCGGTCACGGTCATGACCCCGACCGCCTCGTGCGTCCGCATCCTCCATCGCAGCCACGCGGCGAGCCGTTCGTCCCAGGACCGGCCGTCCGGGCGCCAGACGGCCGCGAGGAACCCGGAGGCGGCGACGACCACCCCGACATAGAGGTCGACCGTCGCGCCGAGGATCGCCGCGACCGCGGCGTAGCAGAGGAACTTGAGCGCATCCCGCGCCGAGGGGAACGGGCCGAGCCGCAGGCGACGGTCGATCCGCTCGGGAAGGACGACGACCGGAGCTCCCACCGGTGCCTCGGCCATCTCATCGCGACCCTCCGGGACGGATCGGTCCCCAGGCGCGGGTGTTCGGACCCTCGGGTTTCGAGGGGTGGGGTAGGTGGCGCAGGAGGTGGAGGGCCCCGTGACCGATCAGTTCCGCCGCGGCGAGGGGCGCGGCCGCGGGGACCGACGCGCTGCCCGCGGCCCGGACGGCACCCGTGAACGCCCGGCCGGCGACCCCCTTCGACCCGGCCGCCCCGGCGACGGGACCGAAGTGCGCGCTCGCGGCCGATGGGGCGAGGGCGCTCCCCCGTCCCACGCCTCCCTGGACGGTAGCGGCGGCCCCGGGGAAGCCGAATGCGACGAGCTGGGTCCCGGCGAGCGAGAGGAGGTACGGCGAGGCGACCGCGGCGCTGAGGTATCCCACGAGGAGGATCGGGTTCGGGGCCCCGACCGCGAGCTCGAGCGGGATGACGAGAACGCAAGGAAGGAAGACGAGCTCACCGAAGAGGAACCAGGCACGACGCGCGAGGGGGGAGAGCGGTCGCAGGGGCCAGAGCAGGGTGAAGATCGGCAGCAGCACGATGAGGACGCTGAGCAGGGCGTCCCGGAACCCGACGACCAGGACGAGCGAGAAGACCACGACGAACTCGGCGATCGCGAGGACGAACGCTACTGCCCCGTTGTCCCACGAGTACGAGAGCTGGCCCCATCCCGCGAGGTCCACCCAGTGCTGCCAGGAGCCCCCGTCCCATCCCGCGAGGACCGGGTAGAGCCCCCCGCCGATCGCGAGGAGCGCGCCCGCGATCGGGACCGTGAAGTTGGCCCCGACCACGCCGAGGATGAGGCGGGGGAGGAGCGCGTCGAACGTCTGGGCCCATCGGGTGACGAGCGGTTTCGCGAGGTAGAGGACGGCGACGCCGAGCGCGACCAGGGTCGTCGCCGGGTCGACGACGTTCGCGAGCGTGAACGTCGAGAAGTGGGCGGCCTGGGCGACGAAGTTCGACGGGTCGGAGCCGGACGCGAAGATCGACGGGTAGAGCGCGCCGCGCCCGAGCTCCGGCACGAGCAGGTTGTCGTACGTCGGACCCGTGACCGCGTTGACGATCGCCGTGAGATCGGCGAAGAGGAGGAACAGGATCGCCTGGATGAGGCTGCCGAGACCGGTCGCGAGCACGGGCCGCCCCTCACGAACCGGTGAGCACCCAGTGGGCGAGTCCCCAGAACAGTCCGGTGACCGCGGCGGTGAACAGGAGCGTCCCGATGAGGGCGTCCCGTGCCCGGTCCTTCGCCTGCACCTTCTTCGTGAGGTCGTTCGAGAACCAGCTCAGGGCGACCCGAGCCCAGGCGAGCGCGAGGACCCCGCCGCCCGCGAGGCCGACCAGGTCGACCAGGCGATTGATCGCCGCGGTGAAGTTCCCGACCGGTCCCGAGGCGGCTCCGACGATCCCCGCGATCCCCCGGATGGGGAAGGGGAGGTGGGCCCCGGTCCCCGAGAAGAGAAGGAGGGTCACCAATGCCACGGTCAGGAGCCGGGCCCGGACGGGGACCGTGTCGGTCACGATGAGGGAAGGCGCGACCACGCCAGCACCTCCTCCCCGTCCGACCCGGTCTCGGAGCGGAGGGTACCGTCCGCGATCAGCCGGTCGATCGTCGAGCGGACGAGCGCGAGGGGCACGCCCTCCTCCTCCGCGAGGAGCTCCACGGTCGTGCGGTCCACCCCGTCCGCCGGCTCGATGATCCGCTGCAGGACCGGGACGGGGTCCGGTCCCGGTGCGGCGGGGGTCCGGGACCTCCGCCGTCGCCGGTAGAGATAGGCGACCCCCGCGGCCGCCGCGATCAGGGCGATCGAGAGCCCGGCCGCGATCGACGCTTCCGGATCCGAGGACGCCTCCGGCCGCGGCGCGGCCGGCGGGGACGGCTCGGGGAGAGCGAGCAGGGTCACGTTCGTGGCCGTGGACCAGCGGCCCCCCAGGGCGTCCACGAGGATGAGCGACTCGGAGACGGTCCCGTTCCCGCTCACCGGGATCGACCAGGAGAACCTGCCGTCGGTGGCAGCGGTACCGTTCCACGAGGCGCCCGAGGAGGCGTTGACCCAGACCCGGAACGGTGCGAGCCCGAACCGGACGGAGAGGTCGAGCGCGAGGACCCGGGGGTTCGTGCCGTCCGGGCCGGCCCATACGGCCGAGACGGACGGGGGCGTCACGAGCGCGAGAGGGAAGGTCGACCACTGGGCGGCGCCGGCGGCGTCGAACACCGCGACCACGACGGAGGAGTTCCCCTCCCCGCCGAGGGTGGCGTTCCATTCGAACGTCGAGACCGAGGGGAGGTCGGCGCTCAGGTTCGGTAGGGTCGGCGGAACCAGGGCGGGCACGATGAGGTACTGGAACGGGGCGTACCCGGCGGTGACGGTCCCCGTGACGGAGAGCTCGTCGCCGACGACCGTCGAGGAGACCGCCACGCGTACCGTCGCGGAAAGTGGGAGCGCGAAGGAGATCGGGACCGAGGTCGCCGTACTGTCGGCCCCCCGCGCGTCCTGGACGCGGGCCGAGACCCCGAACAATCCGGCCGCGACGGGATCGATCGGCACGTAGACGGTACCGTCGACGCTCAGGTTGAGGTTCGAGAGGCTCGAGTTCCCCGAGGCGCCCCAGGAGAGCGCGAACGGAGGGACCCCGCCCGATATGGTGATGGCGACCGCGGCGGGCCGACCGACCTCTCCCTGCGTTCCGTTGGTGTCGACCGAGACGGTCAGCGGCGGCGCCACGGGGATCGACAGATCGGCGAGGAGCTCCGGCTGGAGCATGCCGAGCGGCTGGGCCCGGTAGGTCACCTCGGCCCGGCCCGAGGCCGCGAACGTGCAGGTCAGGTTCACGTCCGGGCCGCCCGGTGGGGTGACCACCGGGCCGGTCTGCGTGCTGTCCGAGCAGGCCGCCCAGGACTCGTAGAATATCGGGGTATCGAGGACCCGGATCGCGAACGAGTCCGGGAAACCGACCTCCGCGGCGTAGGCGGTCGCCCGAATACCGGCGGAGAATCCCGAGGTGACCGTCTCGGGCTCGTCGACGGAGGCGTTCACGGCCAATCCGGCCGAATCGATGACCGTGACGTACGGAGCGAACGTCCCCGCGGGGTACCGGTGGGAGAACGAGGGGCCGGTGGCGTCCATCGTGACGGTCGTGTCGTTGCCATCTCCCCAGACCACGCGGACGAGGTACGGCGGGGTTCCTTCGGAGAGCGGCACCGTGAGGTTCACGACCTCGCCGGCCACCGCCGGATCGGGATCGATCGTGATCGGCCCGAGGCGCGGAGGGAGATCGAGCGAGACGTTCGCGAAGGCGGTCCCTTGGACGACGGTCTCACTGGTCGGGCAGCGCAGGATCGACACGCCATGGACCGCGAGATGCGCCTCCCCGGTAGCCACGGAGCTCGCGGTGAAGTTCGTCACTGTCCCGTTCGGGGGGGAGAACGTACCGTCCACGCCGGAGGGGGCGGCCGCCCATCGGACGGAGACCGGGTCGAGGGAACACCCGAACGGCGTGTCCTCCCAGAGGGCGCGGAGCTCGGTCGTGTTACCCGAGACGGTCCACCACGTCGCGGGGCTCGCCACCAGGTAGGGATCCCCGCCGACGCTCGGGGTCGGATCGAACCCCCCGGTCCCCGGTGTCCGTGGCAGACCGGCGGGCCCGGCGGAGGTCCCGACCACGAGACCAAGGAGGAGTGCGGTCGGTATGCCCGCGGCGACGCAGGCACGCAGGAGCCTTCCCGGGGACGACAGGGCCACCACCATGGCCCCCGGACCGAGCGCCCGGTATTTGCGCGCGCACCGCCCGCTGAACGATGAACGATGGCGGAGCGGTCAGGCGCGGACCCCGAGCGCGACGTGCTCGCGCGAGAACGGCGCGAGGCTCGTTTCGGAGCGGATCGCGAGCCCCTCCCGAGCGAGGAGCTCCCGCGCCGCCCGGACGATCGCGCCCGGGGGACCTCGCTGCGTCACCGACCGGATCTTCAGCATGAGGAGGCCGGCCCCGCCCGGGCGGAGGCTGACGTGGGCGTTCTCGGCGAAGATCTGCGCCTGCGTTCGCTGGGCGACGTCCTGGTAGAGGAAGTCCACGGACCCGACATCCGCGCGGTACCGCTCGGGAAGCTGCGCGTCCGCGAGCAGGGGGTACAGGTTCGCCCGGTGACGCGCGAGCGCGAGGAGCGGAGCGAAGGCGGTCGGGCTCTTCTCGACCACGAAGATCTCGGCGTGGGGCCAGAGGTCGGAGAGATGGCTCACGGTCGTCCCGTGGGCTCCCCCGAGGTAGAGCACGGACCGGACGCCGCCCGGGAGCTCCGCCGGGGGTCCGCGGGCGAGCCACGCCGCGAGCTTCGAACGGAACGGGTCCCACTCGCGGTACTCCACGCCGCCGACCGTCCGCAGTGTCTCGCCGTAGACCCGGGTCCCCGGGTTCGCATTGATGGTGAAGAGGGTCCGGCCCTCGCGAAAGACCCCCTCGGACCGCGTCGGCTCCATGACGGTTCAGTCCACGGCGGCCCAGAGCTCGACCTCGACCGGGGCGTTGAGGGGGAGACCGGCGGCGCCAAGGGCCACGCGCGCCGGCCGGCCCGCGTCGCCGAAGACCTCGACCAGCACTTCGGTCGCCCCGTTCGCGACCTCGTGCTGGCGGCCGAATCCCGGCGAGGAGGCGACCCACACCGCGACCCGGACGATCCGACGGATCCGGTCGAGCGACCCGAGCTCGGCCCGAAGCGCGCTCAGGGCCTGGAGGGCGGCGGCCCGGGCGAGACCGCGTGCAGTGTCGGCCGGGACGTCCCGGTCTACGAGGCCCGGGTGGGCGACCCGTCCCTCTTCGAGCACGATCTGTCCGGCCACCCAGGCGAGGCCGCGTTCGACGACGACCGGCGAATAGGTCCCCGCCGGTCGGGGCGGGGGCGGGAGCTCGACTCCGAGCGCGCGGAGCCGCTCGGTCGGCGTGGGAACCATGGCCGGCCATGAGGGACCGAGAGAAAACCCTGTTGCGCGGGGCCCGCCGTTGCCCTAAAGAGGGACCCCGCGCTCCACGGACCGATGCTGTTGTTCCGCCGGTTCCGGCGGGAAAAGGAACCCGCGCCGGGGGAAGCCGAGGGGCCGAAGGTCCCCGAGCCGCCCGCTCCGACCGAGGCCCCCACTCCTTCCCCGTCCCGCCCCACGACGGCCCCCGCGGCCGCCGCTCCCGCGGCTCCGCCCCCGAGCGCTCCGCTGCCCCCCGCTCCCCCTCGGCTGCCCGAGGCGTCCCCCGAGCCGGCGTCGCCTCCGCCGAGCCGGGGAGGGTTCGGGACCTGCTTCGTCTGCGGCGGCCCGCTCGAGGGGCACACGTGCCCGACCTGCCGGATGACCTGGGCCGAGTGACGGTATAGCGCGTCGCCGGTCGCGTCTCCGACCGCGAGCTTTTGAGCCCGCCCCCCTCAAGGGACCGTGCATTATGGCTACCGTACCACCGGCCGACGGTGAGCTCCTCGGGCTCGAACGAAGGATCGTCGATCACCTGTTCGTGCTGCAGCCGAGCTATGCGGTCGGGCTCGGTCTCCATGAATACGACGGGCGGGTCCCGGACCTCTCGACCGGCGCCACCGCACGGTGGGAAGGGGGCGCGGACCGACTGCTTACCGAGCTCCAGGCGATGGACGCCGACGGGCTCTCCCGCGACCGAGCGATCGACCGATTCCTGTTGCGGCTCCTCCTCGAAAGCCCCCTCTTCGACCTCCGGGATTCCCGGGAGCTCGACCGGAACCCGATGTCCTATGTCGGATCGGTCTCGCTCACCTCCTACCTCGCCCGGGACTACGCGCCGGTGGAGGCGCGCGTCGCCGCGGTCGTGGAGGTCCTCCACGCGGTGCCGCGCCTGCTCGAGCAGGGCCGGGCCCGCCTGAAGGGACCCCTTCCGAAGCCGTTCGTCGAGCTCGCCCTCGCGATCGGCGGCGGCCTCTCCGCCCACTTCGGCGAGGCGGAGACGTTCGCGGCCGGGGCGCACCTCGAGTCGACGGTCGCCGCGGCCCGCGCGATCGCGGAGGAGGCGCTCACCCCGTTCCTCGCCTGGCTGAAGGACGAGGCGCTGCCGCACGCGACCGCGGAGTTCGCCCTCGGCGCAGCGCGGTACCAGAAGCTCCTGTTCGTGCGCGAGGGGATCGAGTCCCCGTTCGAGGAAATCCGTCGGGCCGGACTCGCGGACCTCGCGCGGAACCAGGCCCGGCTCGCCGAGATCGCCCGGGCCGAGAAGCTCGGGGTCGACACGCTCTTCGCCCGCATGAACGCCGACCACCCGGCCGCCCCCGACGTCCTCGCCACGGCCCGTTCCTTCGTCGACGAGACCCGGCGCTTCGTGGAGGGGCACGCGCTCGCGACGGTGCCGACGATCGCCGCGTGCCGGGTCGAGGAGACCCCGGTCTGGGGTCGCGCGCTCTCCACCGCCAGCATGAACCCGCCGGGTCCGTTCGACACGACCTCGACCGACGGGATCTACTACGTGACCCCCGTCGACCCGAAGTGGACGGCGGTGCAGGCCGAGGAGTGGCTGCGCTCGTTCAACTACCCGATGCTGCGGAACATCACCGTCCACGAGGTCTACCCCGGCCACTACCTCCAGTTCCTCCACTTCCGGGCCACCGCCGGCTCCCTCGCGCGCAAGGTCTACCTCTCGGCGTCGTTCGTCGAAGGGTGGGCCCACTACACCGAGCAGCTCGCGATCGAGCAGGGGATGGGCCGGGAGAGCCCGGCGGCCGAGGTGGCGCAGATCCACGACGCGCTCCTGCGGGACTGCCGCCTGCTCGCGTCGATCGGGCTCCACACGCAGGGGATGACCCTCGAGGAAGCGACGGGGCTCTTCCAGCGCGAGGCGCACTTCGAGCGGCTGCCCGCCGAGCGGGAGGCGATCCGGGGAACGTTCAATCCCGAGTACTTCTGCTACACGCTCGGTAAGCTCGCGATCCTGAACGCCCGCTCCCGCGTCCTCGAGTCGCGGTTCCAGGGCCGCCTCGGAGCGTTCCACGACGCCCTGCTCGGTTTCGGCTGCCCGCCGATCGGCCTCCTCGACACGCTCCTCGAGGCCTGAGCGTCCTCCGGTCCCGGACGGACCCGGAGCGGCCGGACCGGGCCTAGCCTTTTCCTGCCGCCGCGCTCGGCGACCCGGACCCATGGAAGCGCTCGAGGCGGTCGACCTCACGAAGGTCTACCGACGTCGCCCGACCGAGGTGCGGGCGCTCGACCGGGTCTCGCTCTCGATCCCGAAGGGACAGCTCTTCGCCTTCCTCGGCCGGAACGGGGCCGGCAAGACGACGTTCATCAAGATCGCCTCGACCCTCCTCCTCCCGAGCGAGGGGGAGATTCGTCTCTTCGGCCACGACG
This sequence comes from Thermoplasmata archaeon, assembly GCA_021819135.1. Lineage (GTDB taxonomy): Archaea > Thermoplasmatota > Thermoplasmata > Lutacidiplasmatales > UBA184 > Lutacidiplasma. Next base: position 22,968 of record JAKASE010000007.1, read on the forward strand.
TCATCCGGGACACCGCCTCCGTCCGTCCCCTGATGGCGCTCGTGCCGCAGGAGGGGAAGCTGTTCTTCCACATGACCCCCCGGGAGCACGTCCGCGAGTACCTCCGCGTGCGGGGCGTCTCGGCCGAGACGACGAAGGCCCGGACGGACACGAGATCCTTGAGGCGATGGGGCTCACGCCGTTCGAGAACGTGGTCGCGCTGCGGCTCTCGGGGGGCCTCCAGCAGCGCACCCTGGTCGCCATGGTCCTCGCGACCGAGGCGCCGTTCCTGTTCCTCGACGAGCCGACCCTCGGGATGGACCCGTTCGCCCGGCGGCAGGTCTGGGAGGTGATCCGTCGGGCGGCCCGGCGCGGGTCGACCGTACTCCTCACGACGCACTACCTGGACGAGGCCGAGCAGCTCTCGGACGAGCTCGCCGTGATCGAGGGAGGCCGGATCCTCTATCGCGGGACCGCCGAGGCGATGAAGTCCTCCCTGGGCCGCGAGGTCCGCCTCCAGTTCTCGGGCGGGTTCCGGGCCGACGAGCTCGAGCGGTACGGCAAGGTCTTCCGGGACCGCGACCGTCTGACGCTGCTCACGTCCCGGGCCTCGGCCCGAGACCTCACCGAGCAGGCGCTCGCGCGCGGGGTCTCCGTGACGGCCGGGCCCGTGACGCTCGAGGAGGCGTTCCTCGAGCTCGTCGGGCGGGGGATCGAGGAGGAGGAAGCGGTCTCGTGAGCGCGCGCACCCAGGCCTACGCGGCCCTCCGCATCTGCTACTTCAACGGGATCATCCCGCTCTGGCGCTCCCCGCTCCTGATCGCGGCGGTCTTCCTGACCCCGTTCAGCTTCTTGTTCTTCCTCAAGGTCATCGCGCCGCCGAGCCTGTTCCCCTACGGGGTCGTCGGCGGGGTCCTGTTCACCGCCCTGTTCACCGGGAACGGGATGCTGAACGACTGCGCGTACCTGCGGCTCGAGCGGCAGCTCCAGCAGGTCTTCGTCGCGAGCCCGGTGAGCCCGCTCGCCTACATCCTCGGGATGGCGCTCAGCGAGCTCGCGTTCGCGATCCCCGCGATGACCCTCTTCCTCGCGATCCTCGTCGTGGTCGCCCCGGTCGGACCGGTGGGGGTCGGCGCGCTGCTGGGCGTCGTCCTCCTCACGTGGCTCATGGCGACCTCGCTCGGCTTCTTCGTCTCGACCCTGTTCCAGCAGCTCCGCGAGATCTGGCCGATCGGGACCCTCGTCTTCTCCCTCCTCTCCGTGCTCCCGCCGATCTTCTACCCCGCGGACCGGATCCCCGCCGGCTGGCAGTGGGTCGCCTTCCTGGCCCCGTCGACGTTCGCCGCCCAGCTCGCCGATGCGGTCACGGGGCTCGGTGGCACGATCACGACCGGGGTCCCGGTCCTCGACACGCCGTTCTTCGATCTCGCGATGCTGCTCGCGATCACCCTCCTGCTCGGCGCGGCGGCGCTGTTCCTCGCTCGCTGGCGGGAGTCCTGAGGGGGCGGGTCGCCACTTACCCGGGTCCCACCGAGCGCTTATTCGTCCCCGGGGCTCGGTACGGCGGTTCCCATGGCGATCCCCCGGTCGACCGTCGACCAGATCCTCAAGGAGGGCGAGGACCACCAGTGCACGGAGCCGTACGAGACGTGCGTGCGGATCCGGGCGATGGCCGACCTTCCCACCCGGTTCGGCGAGTACCAGGTCGTCGCGTTCACGAGCTGCACGGATTCGAAGGAGCACGCGGCGTTCGTCCACGGGGACGTCTTCGACCGCGCGGAGGTGCCGGTCCGTCTCCATTCCGAATGCCTCACCGGGGACGCGATCGGCTCGCTCCGGTGCGACTGCCGGGACCAGCTGATCGAGTCGCTCGGGCGGATCGGGCGCATGGAGCGGGGTCTGGTCCTCTACCTCCGCCAGGAGGGCCGCGGGATCGGGTTCGTCAACAAGATCCGCGCCTACCAGCTCCAGGACGCCGGATTCGACACCGTGCAGGCGAACGAGGTCCTCGGCTTCCGGCCGGACGAGCGGGATTACGGGGTCGCCGCGCACATGCTCCGGGCGCTCCATGTCCGCTCGATCCAGATCCTTACCAACAACCCGGCGAAGGTCGCGGACCTCGAGCGCCACGGGGTCTCGATCATCGGGCGGATCCCGGTGGCGGTCCCTCCGAACGAGGTGAACCGAGAGTACCTCGAGACCAAGCAGCGGAAGATGGGCCACCTCCTCGACCTCGAGCAGTTCGACGACCTCGTCGGGTATCCCCCCGCCGAGGCCACGAAGTAGCCCGCGACCGGCCCGGCGGCGCGGGGGGGAAGACGGCCCCCTGCCGCATCGTTTTCGCGGGTCCTCCATCGTGCGACGGGGCACGCCCGAGTTCGAAGAGCATCTATACCGTGCGGTCCTCGTGCCGGACGAGCGGTATATGCAGACGGAGTTCGCGGCGATCGGCGAGCAGCTCACCCGACAGCTCGAGCTGGACCGTCCCCCGGTCCAGGTCTCGTACCTCCACGCCCCGCCCCCCGGGGTGGCCGAGCACCCCGGCGGCGTCCCGTCGGTCTGCACGTTCTTCGCCTTCGGCACCCGGAGCGCGTTCTACGCGGGCCTGCCGAAGCACGAGGACTGCGAGATCGGGGCGTTCGTCCTCGGCATTCCCCCGCACGGCGAGGCCGGGGCCCGTCTGATGGCGACGATCGGGGAGATGCAGAAGGAGGGGTATCTCAATCCGGGCGAGGAGGCGCACGTACCGCACAACCCCTCTCCGCCGGAGTTCGTCGCGTACGGGCCGCTGGGCTCGCTCCCGGTCCCGCCGACCGGCGTCCTCCTGTTCGCGGATCCCCGGGGAGCGATGCTGGCCGTCGAAGCGGCCGGCTCGGGCTCTGACGCCTGGACGGTGCCGATGAACGGACGACCGATGTGCGCGATCCTGCCGATCCTCAACCAGGGGGCGCCGGTCGCGATGTCCCTCGGCTGCACCGGCTCTCGGATCTACACCGACATGGGGATCGACCGGATGGTCGTGGGGATCCGGGGCGACCGCCTCGGAGAGTTCGCGCGCCGGCTCGACCGGATCATGCACGCGAACGAGTTCGTCCACCGGGAGGACTCGGCGCGCAAGGAGAAGGCGACGCACGCCTTCCACGACCGGTCCGGTTGATCTCCCGTCGGTCGGCCGGCCCGGTCCTCGCCCTCGGTTCCGGGGACGCCCCCATCCCTTCGGGGGGCCCCCCCGAGGACCTCTATCATGTAGACCGTTGTCTACATATAGTCATGTCGATATCGGTAAACACGATGTCGGCTTCCCAGGTCGAGGACGGGCTCGAGGAACGGCTCCTGCGCCTGCGGGGCGAGGCGCCGAGCTGCTCGTGCGTGCCCGAGTACGTCGACGACGCGAAGAAGATCCGCGGTTCCCCGAAGTTCCCCGCCGCGCTCGCGCGCCTGCGCGCGCTCGCCGACGAAAAGCGTCTCCTGGTCGTGGCGCTGCTGAAGCGCCGCGACGAGCTCTGCGCCTGCGAGATCCAGGCGGCCACGGGGCTCACCCACGCGACCGTGAGCCATCACATGGGCGTGCTGGCGGACGCCGGGCTCGTCCGAGCGCGTCGCGACGGGAAGTGGATGTACTACCGGCTCGCCCGGACCCCGGAGGAGCTCCTCCCATGAGCGGGTCCGAGGCCCCCCCCGCCGGGACGGACGATGCCCGGCGGATGCAGGTGCGCGACCGGTACGCCCGCGCTGCGACGTCCGGGGGATGCTGCGGATCGTCGGGGGAGAACGCCTCCTCCTGCTGCGGCGGGAGCGGCTCGGACTCCGGTGGATGCGGCACGACCGACACGCTGATCCAGCTGGGGTACACGGCCGAGGAGATCGCCGGCATTCCTCCCGAGGCGAACCTGGGGCTCGGCTGCGGCAACCCGACCGCGCTCGGGTCACTACGGCCCGGCGAGGTCGTCCTCGACCTCGGCAGCGGGGCGGGGATCGACTGCTTCCTGGCCGCGAAGAAGGTCGGGGGGATCGGCCGGGTCATCGGGGTCGACATGACCCCCGAGATGGTCGCGAAGGCACGGGCGAACGGACGCGCCTCCGGCCTCGCGAACGTCGAGTTCCGCCTGGGAGAGATCGAGCATCTTCCCGTCGCGGACCGGTCGGTGGACGTCGTGATCTCGAACTGCGTCATCAACCTGGTCCCCGACAAGTACTCGGTCTACCGGGAGGCGTTCCGGGTCCTGCGGCCCGGCGGCCGGTTCGCGGTCTCCGACGTGGTCGCGACGCGCCCGATCACTGCCGACGAGCGGGCCGACCCGTCGCTCTGGTCGTCGTGCTCCTCGGGGGCGCTCGAGGTTCCCGAGATCCGGGAGCGGCTCGCCTCGGCGGGATTCGACCGGATCGACATCGCCTTGAAGGTCTCCGCCGGCGAGGCCGAGTCGCTGGACGGCCAACGATCGCTGGGCGTGGTCCCGGCCGACATCCGGGCCTACCGGCCGGCGGAGGGACCCGGGTGACGGTCCGGACGGTCCTGTTCATCTGTGTCAAGAACGCCGCCCGCTCGCTGATGGCGGAGGCGATCTTCAACGCCCACCCGCCGGACGGATGGCGAGCGGAGTCCGCGGGGACCCGGCCGGCATCCCGCCCGAACCCTCGCACCGCCGGGATGCTCGCGGAGATCGGGCTCCCGCTTCCGCCGCATCCCCCCCGCGAGCTCACGAACGGGATGATGACGGAGGCGGCGCTCCGGATCACGATGGGATGCCTCGACAGCGCGAGCTGCCCGGCGCGCCTGAAGACCCTGCCGGTCACGGACTGGGCGCTCCCGGATCCCGGGGCGCTCGACGACGCCGGCTTCCGGCGCGTTCGGGACGAGATCCGCGCGCGGGTGGACCGCCTGCGGGACGATCTCGCCCGCGCTCCCCGGCCCGATCGCGGACCCTGGGTCTCCCGCGCGGTGTGACGGCACCGTCGGTCCGGGAACCGAAGGGCGGAGGAGGAGGACCGATGGCGTCGTGGCGCGGCGGACCCCGCCTCCGCCTTCTCGACCGATACCTCACGCTCTGGATCTTCGCCGCCATGGCCGGAGGGATCGGGGCGGGATGGGGGTTCCCCGCGATCGAGCCGACCCTCGAACGCCTGAGCATCGGCACGACCTCGGTCCCGATCGCGGTCGGCCTCATCCTGATGATGTACCCCCCGCTCGCGCGGGTGCGCTACGAGGAGCTCGGCGCCGTCTTCCGGGACCGGAAGGTGCTCGCCCTCTCCCTGGTCGAGAACTGGGTGATCGGTCCGGTCCTCATGTTCGCCCTCGCCATCGTCTTCCTCCGAGGGTACCCGGACTACATGGCCGGCCTCATCCTGATCGGGCTCGCCCGCTGCATCGCGATGGTGATCGTCTGGAACCAGCTCGCCCAGGGCAACACGCAGTACGCGGCCGCTCTCGTGGCGTTCAACTCCGTGTTCCAGGTGTTCTTCTTCTCGCTCTACGCGTGGATCTTCGTGACGGTGCTTCCCGCCTGGCTCGGCCTTACCGGGGCGGCGGTCCCGGTGTCGCTCGGGGAGGTCGCCGAGACCGTCCTCATCTACCTCGGGATCCCGTTCGTCGCCGGCATGCTCACGCGCGCCGTGCTGGTCCGCCGCCGGGGGCGGACCTGGTACGAGACGCATTTCGTCCGGCGGACGAGCCCGATCACGCTCATCGCCCTCCTGTTCACGGTGATCGTGATGTTCTCGCTGAAGGGATCGTACATCGTCGACCTGCCGTTCGCGGCCCTGCTCATCGCGCTCCCGCTCCTCGTCTACTTCGTCCTGATGTTCTTCGTCTCGTTCGGGCTCGGCCGCAAGCTCGGGGCGAACTACCCCACGACGACCGCGCTGTCCTTCACCGCGGCGAGCAACAACTTCGAGCTCGCGATCGCGGTCGCCGTCTCGGTCTTCGGCATCGGCTCCGGAGAGGCGTTCGCCGCGGTCATCGGCCCGCTCGTGGAGGTGCCGGTCATGCTGGGGCTCGTCAGCGTCGCGCGCTCCCTCCAGCGCCGGTACTTCCGGGATGAGGCCGGCGCGGTCCCCGCCTCGGAGCCGGTCCCCGAGCCCGGCTGAGCGCCTCCGGGGACGGGGGACCCCCGATGCGGTCCTATTCCACGCCCGGGGTGTCAATACCGCGGTTCGTAGAGCTCGACCCGTCCGCACCTCGGACAGATGTAGGCGTCCCAGAGGATCGGGCCGGTCGCCTCCTGGGGGATCGGAACGCGCCGGGGCACCCCGAGCGGGCTGCGGCAGTTCCCGCAGACCTGCGGAGGCGAGGGCGCAAGCTCCGGCTCCGGTGCCGGTCCGGGCGACGGGGCCCCGGGAGGAGAGGGAGCCGGAGTGATCGGCAGGCGGCAGAACGGACAGATCCGCGTATGCGGGAGGAGGACCGTGCCGCAGTTCGGGCAGAACGCTTCGGCCATCGAGGGAGACCGAAGGGACACGCGCCCCTAAGTCCTTCGCGACCCACGACGGCGCTATCGGAGGGGCCGGGTGTCGCCCCGCGGGCCTTTCCGTGCCGAACGCTCCCTCCGCGCCTCCGCCGTCTCCGTCCCTGCACCGGGCGATCCGGACCCGGCACGCGGTCGCGCTCTACGTGAGCTCCGTCCTCGGGAGCGGGATCCTCGTCCTTCCGGGGCTGACCGCGCAGATCGCCGGCCCCGCGTCGCTGCTCGCGTGGGCGCTCCTCGCGGTCGCGAGCGTCCCGTTCGCGCTGACGTTCGCCTCCCTCTCCGCCCGTCACCCCGAATCCGGCGGGGTCTACGGGTTCGCGCGGGAGGCGTTCGGGGGGACCGCGGCGCGGGTCACCGGCTGGCTCTTCGCGCTCTGGGAGTTCACCGGCGCCCCGGCGGTCGCGCTGATCGCCGCCTCGTACCTCGGGTACGCCTTTCCGCTCGACCGGCCCGAGACGTTCCTCCTCGGGTTCGGGATCCTCGTGGCGGCGTTCGCCATCAACTACCGCGGGATCTCCTTCTCGAGCAAGGTCCAGCTCGCGGTCATCGTGTCGATCATCGCGCTCCTCCTCGGGACGATCGCGCTCTCGGGGATGCGGGTACGCCCGGAGAACTTCGCGCCGTTCCTCCCGTACGGCCTCGTGCCGATCGGCACCGCCGCGGCGCTGATCTTCTGGTCGTTCCTCGGGTACGAGAACGTCTCCAACGTCGCCGAGGAGTTCGAGGACCCGGCCCGGGACTTCCCCCGGGCCGTCTACCTGAGCACCGCGCTCGTCGGGGGACTCTACTTCGCGGTCGCGTTCGTCACCGTCGGGACCGCGGCCTACGTCGCGGGAGGGAGCGTCGCCCCGTTCGCCGCGATCCTCGGCAACGTCCTCGGACCGTTCGGCGCGATGGGCACCGCGGTCCTCGCCGTGTTCATCATCTTCGGGGTCGTGAACGCCTACACGGCGGGGATGTCCCGCGTCCTGTACGCGACCGCGCGGGACGGAGGACTCCCCCGGGGCCTCGCGCACCTCGACCCGGTGCGCCGGATCCCCGACCGGGCCCTCCTCGTCATGATCGTCGGCGTGGGGATCGTCCTCACGGTGTACTACTTCGCGAACGTCAGCCTCACGTCGGCCCTCCTGGTCTCGAGCGGCGCGGCGATCGCGGTCTACATCCTCGGCTCGGCGGCGGGCGTGCGCCTCCGGCCGGTCGTCGGTCGGTCGGGACGGCCGAACCGGTGGCTCGCGGGGATCTCGCTCGCGATCTCGATCGGGGTCCTTCCGTTCATCGGCCCCCTCGCGCTCGTGAGCCTCGCGGTCGTCCTCGCCGCGATCGCGTACGCCTATCTCGATCGGCGTCGGTCCGGGGCACGCGCGCCGGGTCGATGAACCGGCTCGGCCGGTGCCCCGCTACGCGTTCCGCCCCGGCCCGTCCCGGTCACGGCGCGGAGGATCCCGTCCCTCGGGCGCCGGGCCGGTCGTACCGGACGAACGGGCCCTCCATGTACTCGAGGACCTTCTCCCGACCGAACTCCCGTCCGAGATCGAAGGCGAGGCGGAGCGCGTCGTCGCGCTCCGGGTCGGTGGGAGGCGGCAACGCCGCCACGGTGGTCGTGATCGGGGTCGCGTGCCGGTCGATGCACACGAGGACCCCCTCGAGCGAGGGGAAGGCGAGCTGGAAGAGCCGGACCTGGAGCGCGACGTCCGGCGGCGGGGGGATCGCGAGGTAGCTCTTGAGCTCGTAGAAGCGGCTTCGGCCGTCCCAGAAGTCCGGTTGCGCGTAGACCCCCACCTCGCCGCCGATGACGATGACCCGCGACTTCGGCCGGGTGAGCCCGAAGATCGCGCTGCGGCGATAGGCCTGCACCACGTCGCGGACCCGGGCGAGGATGCGTTCCCGCTCCGCCGAGGGGAGCTCCACCGCGGCCTCGGCGAGCGCTTCGCCGAGGAGCGCCCCCGCGTGGGCGAGCGCGGCGGTCTGCGTCGGCCGTCGACCGAGGCGCGCTTCGTAGCCGACCTGGGCGAGGGTCCCGTCGATCGCCTTCCCGACCGCCATCGCGACCTGGTCCGCCTCGGTCGGGGGAGGACGGGGGAACGTCCGCTGGACGACCTCGTGGGTCGCGAGCGTGCGGAGGACGGTCATCCCGAGGGCACGAGGCCTCGGGGGCTATCGAATTTCCGCCGGCTCCCTCCCGGTCGCCGTCCGGGTCGGTCGGCCGAGGGGAGGTCGCCCCGGGTCGACGGTGCGCCCAAGTACTCCGGTGGCACCCGGGGGCCGCGACCGGGAGGAAACGGCATCATGGGTTGGTTCTCGAGCCTGCGGAAGCGCGAGGAGGAGGCCCCGCCGGCTTCGGCGGAGCCGGCTCCGGCACCGGCCCGGGCCCGTCGGTCGGGCGGCGCGCCGGACCGTCTCACGTCGCTCAACTTCGACCGGTACCTCCGGGAGCACCCCCGGGTCGTGGTCGACGTCTGGGCTCCCTGGTGCGTCCCGTGCCGGGCGTTCGCGCCTACGTTCCAGGCGGCCGCCTCCGAGTGGGGGGAGTGGGTCGGGTTCGGGAAGGTCCATGCCGACCACGAGCCGTCGCTCGTCGCCCGCTTCTCGATCCGGTCGATCCCGTCGCTCCTGTTCTTCCGCGATGGCGAGCTCGTGCGCTCCGAGACGGGGGTCATCTCGGCCGACCGCCTCGAAAAGCACCTTCACAAGGTATTCCGGGACCTCCCCTGAGGGTCCCGCCGGACCGGCGCGCCGCGCGCGGGGCCGGCTCGCGTCCCGGCGTCGGACGGCGATCGATGATCTACACGACCGCGATCACGCCGCAGAGCACGACCGAGAAGAGGCTCGCCCAGTACGCCCACCGCCAGAACCCGCGGGAGGCCCTCCTCCCCATGATCCGCGCGTCGGAGGCGATGCGCCCGACGAGGACCCCGGGCGCGATGAGGATGAAGACGAGCGCGACCATCATCAGCAGGACGAGCGAGAGCGGGTGGGGGTAGAGGAACGGGACCACGACCGCCGGGATGCTCTCGACCGCGTACAGCCAGACCGCCCGCTTCCGCGGGAGCCCGACCGCTTCGACGACCCCCCAGGCGCTCCCGAGCGAGATCACGACCAGCGCGAGGAACGCCGCGGCGACGAGCCCGATCGCGAACGCGTACGGAAGGAGCGCGCCGCCGACCGTCGCGAGGGCGGCGGCGACCCCGCTCGTCGTGAAGAGGTTCGCCGACCCCGGCATCCCGGCGCCGAGCATCAGGAAGGCGACCATCAATAGCTCGCTGACGACCGCCCCGACCAGCGTCTCGATCCGGACGCTGCGGACGGTCGACCCGTCCTTCTCGGCGGTCGCCGACGACTGGAAGAACAGCATGAACGGCATCACGACCGCCCCGGCGTTCGCGGCGAGCAGGAAGAGGAACGAGGGATCGGTCGAGAAGTAGACCGGGCTGTACGGAAGCACGCCGCGCATCATCAGGGCGGCGCCGACCGTGAGGATGAACACCGCCGAGACCCCGAGGAGGACCCGCTCGGCCCAGACGTACTTCCCGCGGGCGATCAGCCCGACGTGGAAGACGAACGCCGTGGGCAGGCTGAGGTAGAGCGGCACGCCGAAGATGCCGAGCGCGAGCCCGATCGCCGCGTACTCGGCGATGTAGCTCGCGACGTCCGCGACCGCGACCGGCAGCGAGAGCGCGAGGCTCGCCCGCGGGGAGAGGTTCTCCCGGACGAGCTCCCCGAGCCCCTTGCCCGTGACCGCGCCGATCCGCCCGGCGGCCTCCTGGACGAAGAAGAGGGGCACGATCAGGAGGAGGAGGAACCAGACGAGGTCGTAGCGGTAGGCGACGCCGGACTCTAGACCGGTCAGGATGCTGGCCGCGTCGACGTCCGCGATCATCACGAGCCAGGCCGGGCCCCAGGTTCGCCACCAGGGGCGGGCCGTCCGATGGGTCGTCGCCGAACGCGTCGGCGACGCGATCTCGGGGTATCCGGGGACCTCGCGCGTGGCGACCATGACCGAGAGAGCGGGGCCGGGAGACCCGACCCCGCCCGGCCGACGCGGAAGGGGGTGGATAAACCCACCGTCCGTGACAGTTCACCCAACTAATTCACAGTGTGACCATCCCGGCCGGGGTCCGGTTCCGGGCGCCTCCCGTGCTGGTTCCCCGGTCCCCCCCTCGTGGCGAGGGTTCACAGGGCGTTCACGACGAGCCCGAGAACGAACCCGAGGCCGATCCCGACGTAGGTCAGCCGGGTCCTGAGCGCGCTCTCGACCGCGTCGGCGGCCGGCCGGAAAGCGACCCGGAACATCGGGATGATCGCGTAGAGGCAGGTCCCGATCGCGAGGGCATCGAACCCGACCGTGAGGGCGTTCGAGGTCCAGTAGTACCCGACGCCCGCCCCGAGGACCGTGGGCGCCCCGCCGAGGAGGAAGTATGCCGAGAACAGGCCGGCCCGCCGCTCGGGCGTGCCGAGGAGCGGCCCCGCGATCGGGAACCCCTCCGTGACGTTCTGCAGGAAGAAGCCGGCAAAGAGGACCGCGAGGAGCCCAGAGAGGCCGGCCGCCCAGCTGGCCCCGAGCACCATCCCCTCCGTCAGGTTCTGGAACCCGATCGCGAGGGCGACGACGAGCGCGGTCGTGGTCGCCGAGACCTCCCCCGGTCCCCGCGTGCCCCGGCTCGCATGCTCGAGAGAGAACAGGACGAAGAACGCGCCCAGGACCCCGACCACGAAGATCGCCATGAGCGACGGGTCGGCCACGAACGCGCCGCCCGGGTACAGGATCGCGCTGACGTTCCCCCAGACGTCCGCGAGGAGGAAGATCAGGATCCCGATCGCGGCCGCGCTGAGCAGGTTGACGAGCCGGGCCGTCCGGCTCCGGCGGAGCACGAGCGGGAGCGACAGGAAGATCGCGAGGCCCATGACGGTCGCGAGCCCGATGAGTTCGGCGAAGTGCGCCACGTTCGTCCCGTCCGAATTTGCCTACCTAGAGGTGAGTATTTAATTGCACCCTTTGTGATGCCTATGTGTAATAGTTCACACAGTGAATTTAGATACCCGCCGACCTTGCTCACGGTGCGATATGCCCGCGAAGCCGGGGACCACGGTCACCTGGGTGCACCTACTGCAAGCGCTCGCCGCCCGCGAAGGGGTCGAACAGCTCGGACTTTCCTCCCGACGGATGGCCGGCCTCCTCGGACTGGCCCCGTCGGCCGTCTCTCAGTACCTATCGGGGAAGCGCGTCGAGCAGGGGTTCCTCTCCTTCGCGGCCGACCCGCGGGCCCGCGAGATCGCGCGCCACACGGTCGAGGCCCTGATCGAATCCCAGGAGGCGGGCCGTCCTCCGACCCGCCCGCTCCTCGAAGGCGCCGCGGCGCTCTCGGAACTGCCGGGAGAGTGGCCCGGTCCCGCGGAGCACGGGGCGCACGGCCTCGCCCCGGTACCGGGCCGGGGGGCCTCGCCCGAGCTCCGCCAGCTCGCCCGGTGGATGCGCCACCGGGTCAAGGCCGAGCAGGTCGCGGTCGCCCAGTGCATGCGCCTCGCCCAGCGGGCCCGCGACGAGCTCACCCGTTCGCTCCTCCGCCAGATCGCCTCCGACAGCCTGCGGCACGCCGAGATCGTCTCCTCCCTCGCCTCGTACATCGACCGGGGGGTGTCGGGGGCGTTCGCCTCCGGCATCACCCGCAAGGAGGTCGAGGCGCTGATCGAGGGGGAGCGGAGGGCGGAGGCCCAGGCCGACGCGGCCCCGGGTCGCCAGCTCCACGGGACGATGGCGATCCTCGTCGCGAGCATGGAGGCCGACGAGCGCAAGCACACCGAGCTCCTGCGCGGCCTTCTCCAGTCCGGGTTCCGCGGCTGAGCGTCGCCGGCCGGTACGGGCCCGGAGCGGGGACGGATGGCCCGGCGAGCGGGTCCGGATCGAAGGCCCGGGCTCAGTGGACCGTGGAAAGCTTCGCGGCGGGTCCGCTCGCGAGCTGCTCGACCGCCGGGCGCGCGGGCCCGGAGGCGAGGGTCAGTCGAACGCCCAGCCGCTCGAGCATGCGACGCATATCCGGGCCGGCCCCCGACGCGACGATCTCGTTCGCCCCGCGGTCGCGGACGAACTTCGCGACCCGCGCGTGATGGGACCCCTCGTTCTCGAGCTCGTGCGCCTCCCCCCACTTCACCTCGATGACGTCCCAGGGGCCCACGACCCCGTTCTCGATCGACGTGAGGGCGACGCGGTGCGCTCGTCCGAGGCCGGAGAGATGGTCGTTCGGGTCCATCGCGACGAGGAGGGTGCGGGCGGACATGGCCCCACCAGCCGATCGCCCCCCAAAAGGGTGGTGGACCGGCCCCGGGAGACGTCCGCGAGGAGCGCGGGGGGCCGACGGGAGGAGAACCGCGAGAAACCGTTCCGGCGTGTTGAAATCCTCGGTCGGATATCCCGGCCGCGGAGGACAGCTACGATGACGGAAGGGACCGAGGAGATCAGCAAGGGGTTGGTGGAGGGGATCATCGAGGCGCTCTCGAACAAGCACAGCCAGATGGACCTCCGGCTGCAGGGCCTGACGCTCAGCATCGGCGACAGTCGATTCGCGATGAAGCTCTCCGGCACCGTGAGCGTCGCGATCCACATGCGGGAGATGTCGGACGCCGAGCGGGACGCGCACGCGTCGGCGACCGTCGCGAAGCTCCAGTCCTGAACGGACCTACAGGAGCCGCCGCAGCTTCCGAAGCGCGGCCAGGCTGACGTGGACGTGTCCCGTCAGCGTGCTCACCCCGCGCCCGAGCCGGACGAGGTCGTCCGGTCCGTCCCTCAAGCGGACCTCCCAGCCGGCCCGGGCGAGGGCGGAAGGGATCCCCCGCACCTCCCAGAGCTGGACCCGCTCCTCGGCGAAGAAGGCGTGCATCGACCGGTCCCTCTCGAGGAGCCGGTCGACCTGGACCGTCACGTCCCGGTGGTCAGCGTCGACGACCACGAACGGGTCCCCGTCGATCGTCGCTTCGAGCGACCCTCCCGAGATCCGTTCCAGGCTCTCGGCGAACGCACGGCTCATGCTGCGGGCCGACACCGACCGGACCTTCCGACCTCGCGCAGGGACCGAGGTCCTCCCCGGCGCAAGGGGGTCCGGAGGATATCTATCCTCCATGGGACGCTGCCGGGGTCCCGGGCCGGCAAGCCCGAAGTATCCTCGCGCGTTCACCCGGCCATGAAGACTCGTCGGCTCGGGCGTCAGGGTCCCACGGTCTCCGCGATCGGCCTCGGCTGCATGGGGATGAGCCAGTCGTACGGCCGGCCGGACGAGGCGGAGTCGCTCGCCACGATCGACCGGGCGCTCGCCCTCGGCGTCACGTTCCTCGACACGGCGGACGTCTACGGACCGTTCACGAACGAGACGCTCGTGGGACGGGCGATCCGGGGCCGACGCGAGGAAGTGTTCCTGGCGACGAAATGCGGACTCGTCTCCGATCCTCCCGCCGGTGGGAACCGGGTCGATGGCCGTCCGGAGCACATCCGGGCGGCGTGCGACGCGAGCCTTCGTCGTCTCGGCGTGCGGACGATCGACCTGTACTACCTCCACCGGGTCGACCCGAAGGTCCCGATCGAGGAGAGCGTCCGGGCGATGGCCGGGCTCGTCGCGGAGGGGAAGGTCCGATATCTCGGGCTCTCGGAGGTGAGCCCGAAGACCCTGCGCCGGGCCCATGCGGTCCACCCGATCACCGCCGTCCAGAGCGAGTACTCCCTGTGGACCCGGGACCCCGAGGACGGGATCCTTCCGGCCTGCCGCGAGCTCGGGGTCGGCTTCGTGCCGTTCAGCCCTCTCGGCCGGGGCTTCCTCGCGGGGACCGTCCGCTCGCTCGAGAACCTCCCCGAGAACGACTTCCGCCGCGGCCTCCCCCGCTTCCAGGGCGAGAACCTTGGCCGCAACCTCTCCTGGGTCGACCGCCTGGGCGAGCTCGCGAGCCGAAAGGGCGTCGCCCCCGCCCAGATCGCCCTCGCCTGGGTGCTCGCCCAGGGGGAGGATATCGTCCCGATCCCGGGCACCAAGCGGCGGAAGTACCTCGAGGAGAACGCCGCCGCGGCCGACCTCACGCTCTCCGCCTCCGACCGGGCGGCGATCGAGGCGATCCTCCCGAAGGGGGGCGCCACGGGCCTCCGCTATCCGCCCGAGAGCCTGGCGATGGTCGATCGGTAACGACCTCACCCCCCCATCGTACGCAGGCCATCGTACGACGGTAGCACCCTCAACCTCGCGGGGGCGGTGGGATCGATGTGTCGGCGGTCCGTCGCGGAGCCCCGGTCTCCCGGGGGCTCACGTTCACGATCCTCGCGGGCGTCCTCTGGGGCTCGACCTTCGTGGCGATCCAGGTGGGGCTCGCCACGACCGGTCCCGGGCTCCTGGTCGCGCTGCGCTTCGAGCTTGCGGCGGGCGGAGCGATCGTCCTCGCCTCGGTCCTCCGCCTTTCCGGTCCGATCCGGGCCGAGCTGCGCCGGGGCCCCATCTGGGGGCTCGGGGCCCTGTACTCCGCTGGCTTCGCGCTCCAGTTCTTCGGCCAGGCCGCCGCCGGCATCGCGAACTCCACGCTCCTGTCGAACCTGTACCCGGCGTTCGTTCCGCTCCTCGCCGGTCCGCTCCTCGGAGAGCGGTGGGACGCCCGTCACGGATTCGCGGTCGGGCTGAGCGTGCTCGGGCTGGCGGCCGTCGCGTCGGTCGGGTTCACCGCCGGCGGACCGAGCCTCGTCGGGGACGGTCTCCTGGTCGGGAGCGCGATCGTGTACGCGCTGTTCATCGTCGTGAGCAAGAGGGTCGGCGCCGTCACGCCGGGGAGCGCGCTCGCGCTCATCGTCGTGATGGCGGCCGTCTTCGCGCCGGTCGTGCTCCTCGAGGGATTGGCCGACCCCGCGGGCCTCGCGCTCCCCGCATCCGCATGGGGGGCGGTCGTCTTTCTCGCGCTCCCCGGCACGGTCGTCGCCCTGGCCCTCTACCTGGTCGGCCTCCGGGACGTCTCCGCCTCGCGCTCGTCCCTGCTCCTGCTGCTCGAGCCGGTCACCGGTCTCGGCCTCGCAGCGATCGGATACCGGGCGTCGATCACGATGCCGGTCATCGTGGGGACCCTCCTCCTCGTCGGGGCCATCGCGATGGTCCCGGGGGGGGTGGGTCCAAGAAGCCGCGGGGGGACGCGGCCGAAGGAGCCGCGACGTCGGGCCCGCCCGGGGCGCCTTCGGAGTGTCCCGCCCTCCCGTCCGGGATGGCCGGGCCACGCCCGGAGGGGAACGCCTCCCTCCTCCGTGACCGTAAAGGGCGGGGCACGTTCGCGCCGGGGTGTCTCGCACGGTCGTCCGGTCGAAGGCGGCGCCTCTCCGGATCCGGCAGTACCTCCCGAAGGACCATCGTCGGGTCGTCCGCCTCTGGCGCGACTCGGGCCTCGGGATCAGCCCCTCGGACACCGTCCGAGAGATCGAGAGGACGCGACGCCGGGACCCCGACCTCTTCCTGGTCGCGGAAGAGGAGGGGGTACTGGTCGGTGTCGTGCTGGGGCGCTTTGACGGCCGCCGCGGGTGGGTGAACCATCTCGCGGTCGATCGGCGGGCCCGCGGTCTCGGCCTCGGCGTCGCGCTGATGGCCGAGCTCGAGCGCCGGCTCGTGCGCAAGGGTTGCCCGAAGATCAATCTCCAGGTCGAGCCCGCGAACGAGGCGGTCACCGGCTTCTACGAACGGCTCGGCTACCGGCGGCGGCCGATGATCTTCATGGAGAAGTGGATGCGGGGCGCTCCTCGCCGACCCCCCACGCCCCGGCCGAGGGCCCGACCGTCCGTGGGGGAGCGACGGCCCCGGCGCGTTCGGCCGGCCTGACCGGGTCGGGGCGGACCCTCGGCACCGCGCCGGCGGGTCCGCCACGAGGGCCGTCCCTCCCTCGGAGGTCGAACGGACCGGATCAGGGCGTGCCGGTCCGGGCCGCGGAGTATTCGTGCACGAACCGAACGAGCGCCTCGACGCACGTCGGGTCCGCTTCCGGCGGCATCCCGTGACCCAGGTTGAAGACGTGCGCCCGCCCGTCGGGGATCTCGTCGAGAACGCCCCGGGCCATGCGACGGACGGTCTCCGCGTCGGTCAGCAGGGCGGCCGGGTCGAGGTTCCCCTGGAGGGCGACGGACGGCCCGACCGCCCGACGGACCCGGCCGAGCGGGACCCTCCAGTCGACGCCGAGGGCCGTCGCGTGGCTCCGCGCGGCGAGGTCGAGCAGGTGGTCGGAGCCGGTGCTGAAGTAGATCGTCGGCCGGTCGAGCGGCGCGAGCGCGTCGAAGAGGGTGCGGAGCCTCGGGAGGATCACCGTTTCGTAGAGGGGGCGCGGGAGCTGGCCCGCCCAGGTGTCGAACAGCTGGAGCGCCTCGGCGCCGGCTCGGGCCTGCATCGTGAGGTAGTCGATGGCCACCTCGGTGAGACGGTCGAGGAGGAGAGCGAACGCCGCCGGGTCGCGGTGGAGGAACCGGCGCGTCTCGAGGTAATCCTTCGAGGCGCCCCCCTCGATGAGGTAGCTCGCGAGCGTGAACGGGGCGCCGGCGAACCCGAGGATCGGCCGGTCCGGCCGCCGTTCGAGGAACCGGCGGATCGCGGCCCCCACGAACCCCGCGTCGCGCTCGGCGTCGAACGGCCGAAGCGCCTCCACGCCGTCCGCGTCGCGCACCGGCCGGGCGACGACCGGACCGACGCCGGGGTCGATGCGGAAGTCGACCCCGAGCCCGAAGAACGGGACCGTGATGTCGGCGAAGACGATGGCGGCGTCGAGGTCGAAGCGATCGAGCGGCTCGATCGTCACCCGGGCCGCGAGGTCCGGGGAACGGGCGAGGTCGAGGATGCCGTACCGGGCCCGCAGCGCACGGTACCCGGGGAGATGGCGCCCCGCCTGGCGCATCAGCCAGATCGGCAGGGCATCGACCGGCTCGCCGTGGAGCGCCCGGACGAGGCGGTCGCGGCGGTTCACGACTCTCCCCCGGCGGCCGCGAACCCGGCCCGGGCCGCGGCCTCGAGCCGGGCGATCTCCCGGGACCTGATCGCGGTGGAGAGGAACGCGGTCTCGAGCGGGGAGGGGGGCAGGTACACCCCGTGGGCGAGCATCGCGGAGAAGAAGCGGGCGTAGCGGGCCCGGTCGACGGCGAGCGCCTCGGCGTACCGCCGGGGCGGCGCCGGACCGAAGAAGATCCCGAGCATCGAGCCGAGCCGGGTGAAGTGCACCTCGGCGATCCCTTCGGCCCGAGCGACGCGCCGCCAGCGCGCCACGACCTCCGACGAGCGCGCTTCGAGCTGACGGTAGACCGGCGGCGTGAGCGCGTCGAGCGTCGCCGCGCCGGCGGCCATCACGACCGGGTTCCCCGCGAGGGTGCCGGCCTGGTAGACCGGTCCCATCGGCGCCACCGTCTCCATCACCGCCTGCCGTCCGGCGTACGCCCCGACCGGAAGGCCGCCGCCGATGATCTTCCCGAACGTGAGGAGGTCGGGACGGATCCCGAGCCCGGTGATGAACGCCCCGCGGCGGAGCCGGAAGCCGGTGATCACCTCGTCGGCGATCAGGAGCGCCCCTGCGTCCCGGCAGCGCCGCGCGACGCCCTCGAGGAACCCCGGGGCCGGCGGGACGACGTTCATGTTGCCGGCGACCGGCTCGATCAGCACGGCGGCGACCTGGTCGCGGTTCGCCTCGAGCAGCCCCGCGACCGAGTCGAGGTCGTTGTACTCGGCGATGAGCGTGTCGGCGACGACCGAGGGAGGGACCCCGGCCGAGTCGGCGACGGCGGCGGTCGCGAGCCCCGAGCCCGCCCGCGCGAGGAGCCCGTCGGAGTGTCCGTGATAGCCGCCGGCGAACTTGATCACCTTCGGTCGGCCGGTGAAGCCCCGGGCGGCCCGCACGGCGCTCATCACCGCCTCGGTCCCCGAGTTCACGAACCGCAGCCGGTCCGCGCCGGGGACCACCCGGAGGATCCGCTCGGCGAACTCATGCTCGGAGGGGGTCGGCGCTCCGTAGGAGAGGCCCCGGCCCGCGGCGGCCCGCACCGCGCGGACGACCGCCGGGGGCGCGTGGCCGAGGATCGTCGCGCCCCAGGAGCCCACGAGATCGAGGAACCGGCGACCGTCGAGATCGGTGAGGTAGGCCCCCCGTCCCTCGGCGAAGAAGAGCGGGGTCCCGCCGACCGATCCGAACGCGCGGACCGGGCTATCAACCCCGCCCACGAGGCTCCGCGTCGCCCGGCGGAACGCACGGCGCGACCGCGTGTCGCCGGCTCGGGGCGTCACGGCAGTCCGGCGGCGAGGTCGATCATGCGTCGCGGGGGCACCGCGACGCAGGTGAAGATCGGGGTCTCGAGCGCGGTGTACCGGCTCGCCTCGGTCGGGCGGAGCCCCTCGACGAGCTCGAGGAACTCGGCCGGCACGTCGCCCTCGAACGCAAGGATGAACTCCGGGTCGTCGAGGCCGAACGAGTAGCCGGTATGGATCCGGATGTTCGGGAACCGGTGGCCGATGCGGAAGTGCTCGCCCATGATCCGTCGCCGCTCCTCGAACGGAAGGCCGTACCACTCGCGCTTCTTCACGAACGGGTAGACGAACAGGTACTTCCGGTCGACCGGCCGCAGCGAGCCGGCCTCCTGGCCCTCGTGCGCGTGGCCCCCGAGGTACTCGGACCGGCGGCCCATGCCGAGGTAGGCGAACGGGAAGTCGAGGTACCCCCCGATCCCCCCGCCCCAGAGCCGGGCCTCGTACTCCTGGAACGATTCGAGCCGGGGGCTCAGCATCCAGAGGAGGCCGTGCACCTCGGGCTTCGTGCCGACGAGGGAGTAGGTCCGCACGGAGAGGTCCGGCGGAGGCGAGGCGATGCGGCGTTCGAGGTCGTCGAGGTCGGCCCGCCGCTCCTCGGCGGACCGCCGGCGCCACTCCGGCCGGAGACGGAAGAACAGGTACCGGATGAAGTCCCGCGGTCCCTCCTCCTCGTCCCGGGCCTGAGCGGCCCCGGGGGAGGGGCTCATCGCGCCCCCTCCGTCGACGGGTCGAGATCCCCCGCGAAGTACGTGAGGATCACGTCGGCCCCCGCGCGATGGATCGCCGCCAGGGTCTCCCGGGCCGCCGCCTCCCGGTCGAGCCAGCCCCGGGCCGCGGCGGCCTCGATCATCGCGTACTCGCCGCTCACCTGGTAGGCGGCGATCGGGAGATCGAACCGCTCCCGCGCGGCGGCGATCACGTCGAGGTAGGGAAGCGCGGGCTTGACCATCAGGAGGTCCGCCCCTTCCTCCGCGTCGAGCGCGAGCTCCCGGAGCGCCTCCCGCCGGTTCCGATAGTCCATCTGGTAGGCCCGCCGGTCCCCGAACGCCGGCGCCGAGCCGGCGGCATCGCGGAACGGGCCGTAGAAACCGGAGGAGAACTTCGCCGCGTAGGCGAGGATCCCGACGTCCGGATACCCGGCCCGATCGAGCGCCGAGCGGATCGTCCGGACCTGGTGGTCCATCATGGCGCTGGGCGCGACCAGGTCCGCGCCGGCCTCGGCGTAGGCGACCGCCGTCCGCCCCAGCGAGGGCAGGGTACGGTCGTTGTCGACCCGACCGCCGACGACCACGCCGCAGTGGCCGTGGTCGGTGTACTCGCACAGACAGACGTCGGCGAGCACCGTCACTTCGGGGTGACCGGCCTTGATCGCCCGGATGGCGCGCGGAACCGGTCCTTCGGGATCCCATGCCCCCGAGCCTTCCGGGTCCTTGCGCGTCGGGATCCCGAAGAGCAGGACCGACCGGACCCCTTTCGCCTCGACCCGGGCGACCTCGCGGACCGTGCCGTCCACGGTCCGGCGGAGGAGGGCGGGCAGGCGGTCCGCCCCGGGCTCATCGGCCCGGTCGGCGACGAACATCGGCCGGACGAGATGCGCCGGGGTCGTCTCCGAACCCGCGACCAGCTCCCGGAGCGACCGCTTGGCCCGCAGGCGACGCGGCCGGTGGACGCGTCCCGCGGGAACCGCGTCCGCGTCGAGAACGGGAGGGAGGGCCATCGCCCAGAACCTGCCCGAGCAGCTTTGTAAAGCCTTCCTCCGTACTCTGCTTCGGGACCGCCACGCGTCCGAGCCCGGCCCGGCGGAGCGCCCGGGCGGTGCGCGGGCCGAGGGCGAAGGAACGCGCCCGGGGCGCGAACGTCCGATAGTTCGCCGGCCCGATCGCGCGACGGAACCCGGAGAACGCCGACGGGCTCGAGACGACCCAGACCGGTATCGACCCGAGGCGGCGGCCGGCCGCGGCCGGGAGGCGGCCCGCCTCCCGGGTACGGTAGAGGACCCGGTCGATCACTCGGGCCCCCCGTTGGCGGAGCGCGCGGGCGAGGCCCGGCCCCGCCCGGTCCGATCGGAGGTACAGGACCCGCCGCCCCGTGGGCCGGCCAACCGCCCCGAGGACCCCCTTCGAACCGGTCCCCGCCACGGTAATGGTGACCTGCACCCCGGCGTCGCGGAGGGCCCGCGTCGTCCCGTCGCCGATCGACACGACGTTCGGGATCCGGTGGAGCGGTTCCCACCAGTCCGGGTGCGCCTCCGAGATCGTCCGGACGACCGCCCGGCTCGTCACGACCCAGATCGCGGCCGGCGGGTCCCGGCACAGCCATCGCGGGTCGGATCGGATCCGCGCGGGCTCGGTGCGGATCGCGTCGAACCGGACCACCGTCCACCCCCTCTCCGACAGCTTCTGCTCGAGCCCCGGGAGCGAGCCCGGGGCCGCGAGGAGGGCGATCCTCCGGTCAGGGGAAGCGGCCGTCACGGCGCCTTCGCCCGTGGCGGCAAGAGACCGGCGGGTCCCGCGATCCGGGCAAGGCGCCGCCCGAGGTCCGCGCCGAGCGAACGCGACCGCGACACCGGTCCCGATCGCTCCGCGAAGCATCGGACCCGTCCGTCCGGCGAGTAGAGCGCCGCCCGTATCCGCAGGGATCCGGCGGACGGGCGGGCGAGCGCACCGAGGGGGAGGTTGCAGTCCCCGCCGAGCGTCGCGACGACGGCCCGCTCCGCCTCCACCGCGGCGCGCGTCGGGTCGTGATCGACCGCGGCGACCAGGCGCCGGAGCGCCCGGTCCCCGGCCCGGACCTCGACCGCCAGCGCCCCCTGTCCGGGGGCGGGCAGCCAGCGGGAGACCGGAAGGTAGGCCGACGCGCGGCCGGACTCGCCGAGCCGCGCCACTCCGGCCGCGGCGAGGACGATCCCGTCGAGCCCGAGCTCGTCGATCTGACGGATCCGCGTGCCGATATTGCCACGGATCGGCACGACGACCGCGTCCGGCCTCGCCGCGAGGAGCTGGGCCTTTCGTCGCAGGCTGCTCGAGCCGATCCGCGGGCGCTCACGAAGGGACTCCAAGGACCCGGGGCGGCGGAGGATGAGGCAGTCCCGGGGGTCCCCGCGGCGCGGGTAGGCGGCGACGGCGAGACCGCGGGCGACCGTCGCGGGGAGGTCCTTCGCGCTGTGCACGGCGAGATCGATCTCTCCCCGGCCGAGGCGCCGGTCGATCTCGTCGGTGAAGTCGAGGGTTCCCGTGGCTTGGTGCGTCCGGTCCCCGGCGGTGCGGAGCGGGACGGTCTCGAAGCGGACCTGCGGCGCAGTCCTCCGCAGCGCGCGGAGGACGAGCTCGGTCTGCGCGAGCGCGAGCGGGCTCGGGCGCGTCCCGACCCGGAGCCGCTCGGTCACGTCCCGGGAGGGGGCTCCCGGAGCATTTCAACCAGGCGGCGTCGCGCCCAGTCCGCTTCCGGGCCGGCCGGAAGGGCCCGCAGCTCGGCCGTCGGCCCCGCGAGGAGACGGCGGACGAGCCGCTCGGAGAGTCGATCGAGCGCGATCCGTACCGGTTCGGGGATCGGTCCGGTATGCGCGAGGGCCCGGGCGAGCTCCTCGCGACGGATCCGCTCCCCCTCGTGCCGCACGGTATCGGCCCAGGGCTCGACGGAGACCCGGGCGAGGTCGGCCGACGCCTCCTCGGCGGCGGCATCGATGTCCCGGAGCCGCTCGACGAGCTCTTCCGGAGGGAGCGTTCCGCGCGGGAGCCGACCGAGGTCGACGATCTCCGACCCCGGGCGACCGACCACCCCGGGATCGATGTTGCGCGGAACCCCGAGATCGACGAACCACCGCGGCCCCCGGTGGGGGTCGTCCGGGAGGTCGGCCCGGGAGAGGATCCGTCCCGTCGTCTTCGCGGCCGCGACGACCGCGTCCGCCTCCGCCAGCATCTCGGCGAGATCGGTCGACGGACGTGCTCGCACCGTCCAGCGCGCGGACCAGTCCGCTTCGGGAGGGCGGTGGCGGTAGAGGACCGTGACACGGGCGACCCCGAAGAGCCGCTCGGCGACGCGCCGGCCCACCGTGCCGACGCCGATGACGAGGACCCGGGGCTCGCCCTCCCCGATCCGTCCCCGGAGCCAGGCGACCGCAAGGTCGGCGACCGAGGTACCCTCGGACGGCCGGCCGGGGACCCGGACCGCCGCGGCCCGGACGAGGAGCTCCTTCAGCACCGGGCGGGGATACCGGCCGAGAACGTTCGACGCCGCGGCGCGGACCTGGTCGCGGATCTGCCGCTCCCCGGGCGCCCGCGACTCGAGGCCGGCCGCGACCCGGTAGAGGTGGCGCACGGCGTCCGCGTCGCGTCGCACCGTCCAGTCGGAGCCGCCCGGGAACCGGTCCCGGAACCCGGGGACCCGGTCGGATCCCCGCAGGAGGGCGAAGAGGAGGAACCGCTGGCAGGTCCGCAAGGTGCCGACCTCGAGCAGGTCCGGCTCGCCGTCGAACCAGTCCCGTACCACGGTCGGGGGGAGGGTGGCGATCGTCCCTTCCAGCGCCTCGATGCCGACCCGGTCGAGGGACCGCTCGAGCGAGAGCAGCGTGAGACGGGAGACCGGGTCCGTCTCGGGGGCCTCCCGGTTCCACCCGACGGGATCGATCCCGGCGCCGAGCGCGTCCGCGGCCGGTGTGCCCACGAGCGCCACGGCCGTTGAACGGAAGCGGGGCTTTATGTCGCGAGGTACGAACCGGTGCCGGCCCCCGGCCCTCTCCGTCCGGACCCCGCCCACTAGGACCGCAGCGCCCGGACGTCCGCGAACAGGAGGAGGCCGAAGCTGAAGAGGGCGGTTCCGACCGAGGCGAGGGAGAAATCGAGGGCGATCCCGGCCGCCGAGATGATGAGGCCCCCTCCGAGCTGTCCCGCGGGGGACGCCGCGATGCTCCCGACCTCGTCGAGGCTGAGGTACCGGCCCAGGAGCTCGTTCGGGACGACCCGCTGGACCCCGGTGAAGAACGTCGTGTTGCCGAACCCGCCTCCGACCCCGATGACGAACAGGAGGAGGCCGACGGCCAGCGGGACGGGAACGAGGACGACACCGAGGATACCGACGCCGGCGATCCCCCAGCCGGTCGCGAACCATACCCCGAAGCGTCGCTCGGACCGGAGACGGCTCACGAGGAGGGAGCCGACGCCGAAGCCCGCGGCCGCTCCGGCGGAGAGGAGGCCGAAGACGATCGCGTTCTCGTGCAGCACCGAACCGACGTAGACGACGAGGAACGTGAAGAACAGGCTCAGGAAGAAGTTCGCCCCGAACGAGGCGAGCGTCAGCTTGAGGAGCGCCCGCTGCCCCCGCACGTATTCCAGTCCCTCGCGGAACTGCCGGAGGAACGGCGGGGGCGAGGAGGGCGGACGGGCCGGTACCGCACGGTGGGCGTTCAGGGTGAGCGAGACCGCGACGATCAGGAGCCCCGAGATCGCGTAGCTCGCCCCGTTCACGGCGAGGGTCGCGGCGATCCCGATGAGGCCGATGAGGATCCCGCCCAGGGGGCTGCCGATCGTGGCCGTGACCTCCTGGGCGACCGACAGGAGCCCGTTCGCCGCGCCCAGTTCCTCGGGCACGACCGTGGTGGGTAGGAACGCGCTGAGGGCCGGCCGGAACAGCGACTGTCCGATCCCGAGGACGGCCACCACCGTGAGCACGGCCCAGAGAGCGAACCCGAACAGGAACAGCGATGCGGCGAAGGCGACCATCGTGACGGCCCGGAACGCATCCGCCAGGATCATCAGTCGGAGGCGAGGGAATCGATCCGCGAGGACCCCGGAGAAGAGACCGAACGTGGCCCGCGGGACGAGCCCGGCGACGCCGAGCAGCGCCACGTCGAACGCCGAGCCGGTCTCGACGTACACGAGCCAGGTGATCGCGAGGAAGCCCGCCGAGGAGCCGATCGACGAGGCGACCGACCCCGCCCATAGGCGTCCGAAGACCGGCTGCCGGAGGAGCGGTCGTCGCGGCAACGCCCCCTCCCCCCCGTTCGGTGCCGTCAGCCGTACCCTCTCCGGAACCGTTCCCGAGCCACGGAGGTATCTGACCCTGCCGACGGGAAAGGGACCCCGGCCGACGGACCCGGCGGGGCCCCTCGTCGGCGCCGCGCCGGTGCGGGCCGGGCCGCGGAGCGGGGCGGCGTTCGGCTCCCGGTACCTCACGGGGTCGGGGGAGGGTTCACCGGCGTGCGGGTCGAAGCGAGGTCGAAGGTCGACCACCGGCCGCAGAGGGGGCACGCCATGTACCGCGAGGTGCCGAGCCGCAACGCGGTCAGGGAGGCCCCCGGCACGTAATCGTAGTCGAACGTCTGGTGGCACTTCGGGCACGTGAGGCGAGACCGGGTGACCAGACCGCCCGACCCCTCCGCCCGGTTCCGCCGCAGGACGTAGAGGTAGAACACGACAAGCAGCACGATCACCACAACGCCGATCCCCAACCCGATGCTCCCCACGATGCTCATGGTCGCTCTCCGGTACCCGGTCCTCCCTCCGGCGGCGGACGCCGGGGTCTCCCCGGCGCCGGACGGAGGAGGGACCGAACTTGACGGAACACGGTGACGATCGGATCGGCCGCGAGCGGGACCGGCCCGGAGGGGAGCGACCCGGGAAGGACCCTCGCCTCGACGCGCGCGGCCCGGGCGTAGAGCTCCCAGTCGGCCGCGGCTCCTGTCGCCTTCCGACGGATCCCCCACAGGAGCTTTCGCCGGTAGACAGGGTTGGGGAACTGGGTGAGCAGCGCCTTTCGGGCCGGCTCCCCCTCCTCCGCGCTGCGGACGATCAAGGTCAGGAAATCCCGCTCCTTGCGGCTGAACATCTCGATACCCGGGAATCCCCGTCGGTACTTATCCGTTACGATATTTAGTAACACGCCTGCCGAGCTGGGAGCCTGGGGGGTCCGTCACCAGAGAAGAGAGAGGCAGGTCAGCCCGCCGTCCATCTTCCGGAACTCGCTCAGGTCGAGGGGGATCGGTCGCAGCCCGGCGTCGGTCACGAAGGTCCGGGCGGACCGGCTCGAGCCATCGAAAAGCCCGGCTCCGTTCACCACGAGGACGTTCGCGGCGTGTCCTTCTTCCGCGGGCAGCCACCGCACGGTGCCGAACTCCCACGGTCCTTCGAGCGTGAGGCCGGGATCGCCCACGAAGAGCTCCGGGCCGAGCGCGGTAAGGCCGGTCTTGAGGTGAAGCCGACCACGGAACGGAACGTAGCGGACCGTGAGCGTGGGGTCCCCGGAGAGGAGGCGCTGCCGGAGCCGGCCCGCGCCCGCCGGATCGGTCCGCTCCCCGATCCCCACGAAGAGCTCGCGGCCGGCGAAGAGCACATCGCCGCCTTCGAGGAACCCCGGCCCGCTCCGGCCGAGATCGCGGACCGGCATGCGGGATCGGAGCGCCGGCCGGGCCGCCTCCACCTCTCCGCGTCGCTCCGGGGCAGCGGGTCGGGTCAGGATCGCGACGCCCCCGTGGATCACGGCGACGTCCTCGATGAACGCGCTGTCCGGGAACTCCTCGAGGGCGTCGAGGACCGTGACCTCGATGCCGAGCGATCCGAGGGCGCGGGCGTACGCCTCGTGCTGGCGGCGCGCGAGCGCGAGGTCCGGCGGACCGAGGCGTTGACGGGTGATCCCTCGGGCCATCGAGTCCGGCACCCGACGGACGAGCGCGTGCCGCACCGGACCGGGCGACGGTACCGACGGGACTTCGGGGCGTGCCCCACGGTCGGCGGCCGGCGGAGGGTCCCGGAGGGGAGGCCTTCTCGACACGGTCGGGGTCCGAGGACCGTACGGTACGGCCGCCCCGCCGGACGCGTACCCCTCCCCTAGGTGAACTCCTCGTGCTCGAACCGCCAGAGGCCGACGGCTGCGGTGACCACGAGGTACCCGAGCATGATCAGGACCGCTTCGGCGATCCCCGCGGTCCAGAAGATCCCTCCGGCCGAGGTACCGTTGAGGCCCCAGTTCACGCCGGTGCCGAACACGCCGCCGACCGCGGAGCTCGCGTAGGAGATCACCATCCATGGCTGGATCCGGACCAGCCCCTCGATCAATTCCTGGAGGATCGTGAACCCGAAGAGGAACAGGATCGCCGTCAGCACGAAACCGTAGGCGCTGGTCTTGAACAGGGAGCTGAACAGGAACGTCGCCCCCAGCACCGCCGAGAGGTAGACGATCGCGAGGACCAGGGAGGCCCCGAGCTCCCAGGGGAGCGCATTCGTGCCGAGGTAGTAGACGCCGTTCCCCAGGATGATCGCGAGGTAGAGCAGGAGCATCGCGACGGAGGCGACGAAGGCGGCGAGGAACTTCCCGATGTACACGCTCGCGCGCCGAAGCGGGAGCCCCATCAGGAAGTAGCCGGTCTTGTTCTGGAACTCGCCGGCGATCGCGTCCCCTCCGAAGAACACGGCCGCGAGGACGATCACCACCCCCGCGCCCCCCGCCCAGAACGAGCCGTAGAACGCCTGGTTGTCGGTCAGGAGGCTGTGTAGCGCCACCGAGTCGTGATAGTACGCCACCACCGCCGTGATCAGGGCCCCGATCGTGGCGATGATCGCGATCAGCGCGATGAACCGGCGCGACCGCAGGTACTCGCGCAGCTGGTAGCCCATCAGCTTGAACGCCTGCGGGAGCGGTTCGGGCACCCGCAGACGGACGGCGGGGGTCGTCGGGGACTCGGCGGCCATCGTTCAGTCCCCCCGGGAGACCTGGCTCAGGTAGACTTCCTCGAGCGCGCTCTCCGACTCCGTCATGCCGATGACCCCGATCCGCAGGCCGACCAGTGCCTCGAGCAGACGCTCCTGGTTCTCCGCGCCGCCGTCGAACTGGACCCGGAGGCGCTTCGCATCGAGCGGGGTGCACGACCGGACGCCGGAAAGGCCCGCCACCTTCTGGCTCACCGGCCCGAGGTCGACCGGCCGGGCGAGCGAGACATCGACCGAGGCGTGGCCGTCGGCGGCGAACCGGGTCGTGACGTTCTCGAGCGTGTCGTAGAAGAGGAGCTTGCCCTTGTTGACGAGGGCGACCTCGTCGCAGACGTCGACGACCTCGCTGAGGATGTGGCTCGACATGAAGATCAGGCGGCGGCTCTTCTTCAGGTCGCGGACGATCGAGCGCACCTCGGCCATCCCCCGCGGGTCGAGACCCGTCGACGGCTCGTCCAGGATGACGACCTCCGGGTCGTGGACGAGCGCCGAGGCGATGTTGATCCGCTGCTTCATCCCCTTGGAGAAGCGACCGACCTTCTGGTCGGCCCACTCCGTCATCTTGACCTCCGCCAGCACGGTCCGGATGCGTCCGGCCCGGTCCGCCGGGGCGACCCCTCGGAGGTCAGCGACCATGCCGAGCGCCTCGTTCGGTGTCAGGGACGGATAGATCTCGGGGGATTCGATCAGGACGCCGGCGTCCGACAGGGCCTCCCGTCGTCGGTCCTGGACCGAGATCCCGTTGATGAAACACTCGCCGGCAGTCGGGAAGATCATGTCGGTGAGGAGCTTCAGCGTGGTCGTCTTACCGGCGCCGTTCGGCCCGAGGAAACCGACGCACTTGCCGCCATCCAGCCGCAGGTTGAGGTTATCGAGCGCGGTGAACCGTCCGAATTGCTTCGTGAGCCCCCGCATCTCCACGACAGGCGCCATAGGACCGTGAGGACGCGGGGCGGGACCCATATCCCTTACGGCCCGCCCGCAACTCCCTCCCCATCCCGGTCACGGAGCGGCCCCCGAGGTCGAGAGGACCCTCCTCGGCGTGTGCTCCGTCGCGCCCCCGGCCCCCACGGGCCGGTCCTTCGGCCGTTCCGGGTGATCCGCGCGACGAGCACTGGAGCGATCGCCCGCAACGGTCCCGAGCACCCCGGACCGGTGCTAGGCCCACCCGCGGAACGTCGGTGCGAAGGGTTCGTATCACAACTCAGAAACCCCTCTGTGCATCCCGGATCGCCGATGTTCCGAACGAAGGGCGCGATCGGGCAGAGCCCTATCCCTCGACCTCCCTCTCCCGACCGGACCGGGGAGTTCGCCCATGCGGGGGGAGCGGCGCTCGGACGTAGCATGACGCCCCTGGGAATTACCGAAGTCGTCCGGGCCCGGCAACCCGGTCGGGCCCGCTCGGCGCTCGTGCTCTCGACGGGCCTGAGCATCCTGCTGGTAGCGTCCCTCCTCGGACCGGCGGGGTGGGCCGCGGACTCGCACCGTCCGTCCTCGGCGGGGATTCTCACGCCCTCTTCCGGCCCGGGCGAGACGGCGGTACGGTCCCAAGCCGGAGCGGACCTCGCCCAAGCCGCGGCGAGCTCCGGGACCGAGGGCGCGGTACCCACGATCCTCGTGACGCTCCCGGTCGGTTCCCAACCCTACGGGATCACGTACGACGCCCGTAGCGGACTCGCCTACGTGGTCGACTCGGGCTCCAACGACGTCACCGTCATCCACGGGATCACGGTGGTCGCGGTGCTCGCGGTCGGTTCCGAACCGTTCCAGGCCGTCTACGACCCGGGCAACGGAGACGTCTACGTCGCCAACTACGGGGACGGTACCGTGAGCGTGATCTCCGGCACGGCCGTCATCGCGACCGTCCCGGTGGGGTCGTATCCGCTGAACCTCGCGTACGACGGCGTGGACGGGTACGTGTACGTGCTCAATCAGGCCTCCGCGAGCGTGAGCGTGATCCACGGCACGTCGGTCGTCGGCACCGTACCCGTCGGCGCGGGTCCCATCGCGGCCGCGTACGACCCCGAGAACGGCGATCTCTACGTCACGACGAGCGTGGGGAAGGTGGTCCTCGTGCAGGGAACGGGCGTCGTCGCCTCCGTGACGGTCGGCCGCGACCCCCAGGCCGTCCTCTACGCGGACGGCACCCAGGAGATCTACGTCGCGAACACCGAGTCGAACACCGTGAGCGTGATCCGCAACGCCTCGGTCGTGACGACGGTCCGCGTCGGCACGTATCCGATCGCGCTCGCGTACGAGAGCGCCGACGGGTACGTCTATGTCGCGAACTACTACTCGGCCAACCTCAGCGTCCTTCGGGGAACGGCCGTCACCGCCGCCGTCCCGGTCGGCGCGTTCCCCCTCGCGCTGGCGTTCGACCCGGAGAGCGGCTCTTTGCTGGTCGGGAACAGTCAGTCCGGTAACGTGAGCGTGGTCCGCAACACGACGGAGGTGGGCAGCGTCGCGGTCGGGGCCCAGCCCACCGCCATCGCCTACGACCCCCAGTATGGCTACTTCCTGGTGGTCGACTTCGGTTCGGACACCGTCACCGTCCTCGCATCGTCCCCGGGGTCCGCGCTCCCCTTCTGGGCCTATGTCTCCGTGGTCGTCCTGGCCTTCGCCGCTACGGTCGCGATCCTGGTCGGCGTCGAACTCCGCCGACCGGGAACATCGATCGTACGCCCGTCGACCCCCCGGTCCCTGCCGCGGCCGCCCCCTCCGAAGTAAAGAGGAGCTCTCGATGACTCCCTCCATGACCCCGATCGCCGCCGAAGCGCGCGGGGACCCGGTGACCGCGTTCGGGGGACGGCGATCGAGCCGGGCCGAACGGGCGCGCCTCGCGCTCGGCGTCGGTCTCGTCCTCGCCGGTGTTCTCGTCTTCCTCACCGTGGTCGGATACCTCGTGGGGATCCTGCTCATGCTCGGTGGCGTCGTGGTACTGTTCGTGTGGGCCCTGATGGGGATCTCCGCGACGGGCTCCTCGGGATCGGGGACGGCTACCGAGCCGGGTCGGCCCCCGCCGCGGGGGCTGCTCCGGCGCCTCGCCGACCTGTGGTACCATGACCCGAAAGGGATGGCGATCGATCTCCTGCGCGCGGGGGTCGGTTTCGTCTGGGTCCTGAACCTGCTGTTCATCGTGGACCCGTCCAACCAGTTCTTCCCGACGTTCCAGGACGTGGCCCTCTCCTTCGCGCCGACCAGCATCGGGGGGCCGGGGATCGCGGACTTCGTCGCCGCCCACGCCGCCGCCTTCGTGTGGATCACGGCGATCCTGACGGGCTACCTCGCCGTCGCCTTCGTCCTCGGCATCACGACGCGGCTGGCGTGCATCGTCGGCGGCATCGCCTCGGTCGTCTTCCTCGCGACCCAGTTCCTCAGCACGTTCCAGATCCCGGGAGGGACCGACGTCGGTCCCCACCCGCTCTACCTCCTGATCTACCTCGTCCTGTATGCGGGCGGCGCCGGCCGCTACCTCGCGGTGGACCACTGGATCTGGATCAGCGGCCATGCGCGGTTCCCCCGGTTCTCGCGCTGGGTCGCCGCCCCACGGGAGTAGGGATCCGGGTCGGGCGGACGGGCCGGGGGGAGTCCCGTCCCGCACCCCGCGATTACCCCCCTGCGGGCCATGAACGAAACCCTATTTCCGCCCCGGTCCATGCACTTCCATGGGCCAGCTCTCGGATGCCCTCGGGGTCGCCGCTCGACAGCTCGAAGCTCGTCTCCGCGCGCACCGGGACGGGATGACCCAGGACGGCCTCGAGCGGGCCCTCCCGCAGTCCTGGCGGTTCGAGACCGAGGCGGAGTCCGCCGTGCTCCGTCTCGCCTCCGACGGTCGCGTCACGGTGACCGCCGACGTCATCGAGCCCCCGGCGGTGATCGTGCAGTGGACCCAACGATCCCTGGTGGAGGCGCTGCTCTCGGGGCGGAGCAACGAGCGGCTTCGAGACCCCCCTCCGGTGATCCGTTTCACCTCCGACGCCGGTCGCAAGGCGTTCAGCCTCCTCGGGACCAGCCTGAACCTGTAGGGGAGCCGTCCCGCGTCCGCGGATCCCGCGGAGGATACGGTCGACCCGCCCTCAGCGTCGGGGGCCCCGTCGGCCCGGCCGTCGGGGAGGTCGGCCCCGGTTCCGGAACGGAGCGTGTCCCCCGGCCCGGAAGGACGGGCGCCCCTCCGGGCGCGGGGGACCGGAGAACGCCGGCCGGGGCGCGTCGTAGGGGAAATTCGGCACGCGGGTCCGGGGGATCGACATGCCGATCAGCTTCTCGATCCGGGCGAGGTCGGCCTCCTCCTCCCGGTCGACCAGCGTGTACGCATCGCCGCGCTGCTGGGCCCGGGCGGTCCGGCCGACCCGGTGGACGTACGTCTCGGGCTCGTGCGGGACGTCGAGGTTGACAACATGGCTGACGTCCTTCACATCGACCCCGCGGGCGGCGATGTCCGTCGCGACGAGCACGCGCAGCCCTCCCGTCCGGAACGCCTCGAGGGCGTGAACGCGCTGGCTCTGGCTGCGGTTCCCGTGGATCGCCCCCGCGCGGATCCCCCGCTGCTGGAGCTGCCGGGCGATCCGGTCGGCCCGGTGCTTGGTGCGCGCGAAGACCAGCACGCTCGTCATCGTCTCGTCCTGCAGGAGGTTGAGGAGGAGGTCGACCTTGAGATGCGCGGGGACCGGGAGCGCGAGATGCGTGACCCCCACCGCGGCGACCGTGTGCTCCTCCATCTGGACGAGCTTCGGGTCCCGCAGGAACTGGCGCGACAGCGCCACGACCTCGGGCGGCATCGTGGCCGAGAAGAGCATCGTCTGCCGCTCGCGGGGGAGTCGGTCGAGGATCCGACGCACGTCCGGCAGGAATCCCATGTCGAGCATCCGGTCGGCCTCGTCGAGCACCAGGATCCGGAGCGCTCGGAGGTCGACGTACCCGCGACCCATGTGGTCGAGGAGCCGCCCCGGGGTCGCGATGATGATCTCGGCCCCGCCCCGCAACGCCCGTTCCTGGTCGGCCATGCCGACCCCTCCGTACACCGGGGCCCCCCGGAGGTGCGTGTGGCCGGCGAGCTTGTGCAGGAACCCGTCCGCCTGGAGGGCGAGCTCCCGGGTCGGGGTCAGGATGAGCGCAAGGATGCGACCCCTCGGTTCTTCGAGGAGCCGCTCGAGGACCGGGAGGAGGAAGGCCGCGGTCTTTCCGGTGCCGGTCTGGGCGGTCCCCACGATGTCCCGCCCGGTCACGGCGTGCGGGATCGTGCTCCGCTGGATGGGCGTTGGAACGTGGTACCCGATCTCCTGGACGCCCTTGCGGAGCTTCGCGTGCAACGGAAGGTCCTCGAAGGAGTCTGATCCGGTGGGACGTTCCGGGGGCGGCGACTCGGTCGGAGAGGGCGACAACGATACCTCGCTCCCCGTCGGAGGTCCGCGAGGGCATAAGAGAACGCGCCCGGCTGGTCGCGCGGACATCGGCGGCCCGTTCGGTGCTCCCCCGCGCTCCGGGCCGGTGCACTGACGCACCCGATCGAGCACCCGCCGCGCGATCATCTTTCGTAGGGCTCCTACCGTCTCGAGCGCGAACGGGCGGGGCCGGTCGTCGAGGATTTCGGCGTATTGTGGTTCGTGCTTCGATCATCCGTTGGGCCCGTCGGGGTGGACAACCTCCAGGTCATACCGTCCGGCCGAACGCGCCTCCGCCATCCTTCCTTGACTGGGACGGCCGAGTACGAACCCAACGTCCATACGATGGTGCGAGGAGTGATGTCGGCGTGGACGGTCCCTCGCCATCACGCCCCGCTGACCGCGGGCGGCCGGGCGCCCCCGGCCCGCGTCCTGCGGCCCCCCCCATCGTCACCTGGAGGGCGCTTCCGCTCGTGCTGGTCCCGGCGGTCGCCGCGGCGCTCGCCATCCTGGTCCAGCAGTTCGTCTACCTCGACTACGTGCACGTGATCACCGGGGGGCTCTGGACCGGCATCGACATCTTCATGGGCATCGTCATCGGGCCGATCATCGGGCGGATGAACGGCCCGGCACGGGCCGACTTCGTGCAGCGTCTCGTACCCACGATGCTGTTCCTCATGCCGACGCTGGCGGGGGTGACGATCACCGCGGGGATCTACCTCGCCCAGCTCCAAGGGCTCTTCGATCTCCACTTCCTCGCGATCCAGGTGGCCGGGATCCTCGTGCTCCTCCTGGCCGCGCAGGGGTTCGGCATCTTCCTGCCGAACGAGGTCCGCGTCGTCCTCGAGCTGCGCAAGCCAGAGCCCGACATCGCCCGTATCGGCCGATGGGGCCTCTTGAACGCGCGGCTCGCGGGGGTCCAGGCGATGTTCCAGGTGGCGCTCATCTTCGTGATGGCGAACCTCGCAGCCGGCCACGTGAACCTGTGAGCCCGGAGGGTCTCCCTCCGACCGCCAGTCGCTTCCCACGAGCTGGTCGCGTCGTACCCGGCCTCCTTCCGGGGTCCGGCCGGTGGGGAGTCAAATAGCGCCCGACCTCTACCGTCGGTGTTCCGTACCGTGAGTCGATCCCCGATCTGTATCGACATCGACAACACCGTCGCCGACACCGACACGGTGATGCGCCACCTGATGCGCGCCGTGTCGGCAGGCCGGGTCGATCTCGATCACGAGGATGTGATCTGTTACGAGTACTGGAAGTGCCGGGATGCGAGGGGGAACCGGCTCACCTCCGAGGAATGGAAGAAGGTGGTCTCCGACTTCCATACGGAAGGACTTCTCGACGCCCAGCCCTACGAGGACGTCGTCCCGCAGCTCGAGCGGCTCAAGGACGTGTTCGAGGTCCACTTGGTGACCTCCCGAGACTCCGCGAGCGCCCCCCTCACCCGATCCTGGCTCTCCCAGCACGGGATCCCCCACGACTTCGTCCACTTCGTGCGGCACGGGGAGAAGCACCGGTTGCCGATCGGGTTCTCCTACGCGGTCGACGACGATCGTGAACAGGCCTATGCCTTCTACGCGATCGGGGTTCCCGCCATCGTCGTGAGCCAGCCGTGGAACCACCTCGACCGGCACTCACCGATCGAGCGGTTGTCCGGCTGGAAGACGATCGCGACGCGAATGATCGAACGGCCGCCACCCCGGAACGGCGCCGTCCTCCGATCGCCCCCGGACGCGGATCCCCCGAGCGGCCACGCACGCCCTTCGTGATATCAGCGGCTCGCGCGTGTCCGCGAGCGAGGACCATCGGGGAGGCCGCCGAGGCCCCCGAACTCCTTCCGTATGACCGGGACAGGGCGGCGCCGGGGCTCGGGTCGCATGGGGGATAGGTCCTCTCGCCTCCGACGATGCTCTCGCCGTCGTCCTTGACGATCCCGTCGGGATCGCTCTCCTCGGTGCCGCTCCAGCTCGGACCCGGGTGCAGGTCCTGCCATCCGGAAGGCCAAGGGCCCGCAAGGCCTCCTTCGATTCCTCGAGCCGTTCGATCGAACTCGTGGAGGGGTCGGCTCCTACCCGGGTCGGTTACCGTCTCTTTGCCCGCGAGGCCTTCAAGTTCAAGCCGACGGCGACTCGTATCAGCGTGGACAGTCCTGGAGCGTCGACCCCTTCCCCTTCGTGGAAGTCGATGGCGCGAACGGTCCTGCTGTCCAGCCGGGTGTTGAAGAGCCGCTTCGGGTCCTTCATCTGAGCGCCTTTGGGGAAGGTCAACCGGACGGCCGCCTTCAGCACGTTTCCGACGCAGAGGACCCCCTGGTACGACCAGACCGGGACCCCCTCCGGATTGCTCGGCTTTCTCCACTTCACTTCTTCTACGATCTCGGGGTGCGCGTGCATGATCAGACCCCGAAGCCGGGACAACGTCTCCTCTCGCCAGTCTTCCGAGGGGCTCACGCGCGTCCCTCCCGGCTTCGGTCCGCGTCTTCCGTTGCGGAGCGGGGGAGGGCTCACGGATCTGCCCATAGACTCTAGCCCGATATACTCGCGCGAACCCGTGCGCTTGCCCTCGTACTGGATCATCCCGGGCCGGTGGCCGTTCCCGGGACCGAACCTCGTTCCTGGCGGGGGTGAGCATGGGGCCTCCCCGCTCGAGGGCAGCCCCCGTGGCGAGCGGGGATCGTGACCTATCGCACCGTCTCCGACGCACACGCGAAGTTTCCTTCAGTCGGAGTGCCGCCTGTGTCTTTCCAAGCGATTATCTCTCGGAAGCGAGCTCGAAGAATCGGATGCCGCTCTACATGGATGTGCACCGGAACATGAAGGGCGTGACCGCCGACGCGGTGGCCGAGGCCCACGCCAAGGATCTGAAGGTGCAGGGAAAGCACGGCGTGGACTACCAGCACTACTGGGTCGACGAGAAGCACGGCACCATCATGTGCCTCGTCCACGCCCCCAGCGCCGAGGCGGTGGCACGGGTCCACAAGGAAGCGCACGGTCTCGTCGCCGACGAGATACACGAAGTGAAGCAGGGCTGAGTAGGCCGGCCTCGGTGGGTCGGCGGGTCACCCGAGGAGCCCAGCTCCACGGTCCTTCATCACCGAGACGTGGAGAGAGCGGTCCGATCCGCCGATGACGCGGCCCCGGCCATCCCGATGTCCGCTTTCGCGGCATCCCACACGCAAGCGACGAGGCACTTGCGCTAGACCACCCGGAAGAGATCGATCTTCGCCCGAACACGAGTCAGGAGGTCCGCGTCGTCCAGACTTAGACCATATCGACCAAAGTACCGTTGCAGCGACCGAGCTCCCGTGCCCAATGCCGTGAACGCCTGGTTCAGGCGTACCCACGCGGGCGTTCCGAGGCGATCGACCCGTATCCCCGCCGCGAGGTCGATGAACCAGGGCTTGTTTCCATGCACCAGGATGTTGAACGGGCTCAGGTCGGAGTGTATGATGCCGGCCTCGGTGAGGGCCACGATCCCATCCAACGTGGCCGAGAGGAATGCCTCGGGGCGCTCCAGCCGGACGTGCTGGAGCATCGGAGCCGCCGCCTCCCGGGTACCTAGATACTGCATCGAGAACATGTTCTCCACCCGACGGCCAGGTTCCGGAACGCGAGCGCCTCCTTGCCACGCGTAGTACAACAGGTCGAACTCGGTCAGGGCCCGTTGACCCATGGTCTCGAGTTTGATCGGTCGCCCGCCCCTATGGGCGGTCCGGTACAGGCGATAGACCTTGACGACCGTGAGTCGCCCGTTGTCCCGGCAGAGATAGACATCGGCCTCCTTGCCGGACCCGAGTCGTTGACCGACCTCGCTCGCCAGACCGCATTCCAGGATGGCATTGGCGACCTCCTGGTGGGTGGGTTCGGCGAAGTGGATCTGGCCGCTCCGCACCTTCCAGTGCACGCTCTTGTCGAGGTACTCCTCGTTGGGCATCGGTGGACCCGGCCCTGGCGCGAAGGCTCACGAGAAAGAAATGCGGCGGCAAGATCCCCGGGCGCTGACCCTGCTCAGTCGGCCCACGGTATTCTGGCATCCGCATCGAGTGCCATCTCCCCGTGAACCTCCTGGCCGTGGCCAAGTCGCGAACTTCCGCCTCCTATCTAATCGCTTCGCTCCGTCGGTAGACCGAGGCCCATCGCCTTCGCTTCCCTCCGGACTCCCCATCCCGAGGGGTTGAGCGACTCGGTGTGTCTGTCATGGCACCCTCTCCAAGGGATGCGGGGCCCTAGGGTCCGTGCGGATGGGCACTCCGCTCGTCCGTATCGGCCAAGCCGATGGTACTCGCATTGGACGAACCCCCTGCTGACACGCCGAGAAACTCGTTAACCTCTCATGACGCCGAACAAGAAGGTCATCGAGACGTACCTCGCGACTACGGACCTCGCGGAGGTCGCCCGACGGCTGACCGACGATCCCGAGTGGATCGAGTGGTTCAACGGAGCCCCGGCCGGGGGAGCTCGATCTCGAGGGAAGGCCGCGTACATTCAGAACTTCGACGGCCACAAGCTCCGAGAGGAAGCCACGCGGCTGACCGAGGAGAACAACGAGGTGGTGGCAGAAGGCACGCTCCGAGTATCCAAGAAGGAGGGAGGCTCCATGACCATCCAGCGTTGCGACATTCTTGAGCTTGAGGATGGCAAGGTGAAGCGAAAGACTACGTTCACGGCGGTGCCGAAGGATACTACGTAAGGGAGCCATTCCGCGCCGGCTTGGGATTCATCATCCCTGACATCTTCGAGGACGTCGGGGTCGACCTCGGCTCCGCTCGACGCATGCGCCTTGTGCTCTGGGAGGTTCGGTTCGAGCGGTCCGATCCGGTCGGATCCTTCCCGCTGGGGGCTGGGGCCGAAGAGGTACCGGTGGGTCAACGGCGCAGCGTCGCGGCACCTCGCCCGCGCTTCTGAACAAGTGGTCTGAAGTAGTTAGAAGCTCTACCGGAAGTGTCATGCCGAAGAAGGGCGGGAAGGGGAAGAAGAAGAAGAAGCGCTGACGGCGGATCCACGCCGTTCTCGCTTCGCCTCTAGGGGATTGCTTGCTCGGACCTCTCACCTCGCCCAGGTGAGCGAGGGAAGTCCGAGGATCCCCGCCAGTCCCTTACTCTGCCCGATCGAGAGGGAGCGGGATCTTCTCGTGCCCCGACATCGGGGTCTCGTGGAGGACCCGAGGGCCCGAGCCCGCGCCTCTACCGAGCGAGGAGAGCTCCGAACCGTGCTGCGGAAGGTGAGGGTGCGATCCCCCGACTCCGGGATCGAATGGGGTACGGGATCGCCACCGTGATTCCCGCCGCTCTAAACCGGCGTGATGAGATGTGTCCTTCCGCCCGATGTCGGGCCGGAAGAAGGATAGGTCGCGCCTCCGTTCGTCCCTCCGGAGTCGCTCCATGGAGAGCACACTGTTTGTGGGACTCGATGCACACAAGGGCTCGATAGTCGCCACGGTCGTCGACTTCGACGGGAAGGTGGTAGACCAGACCCGGCTCGGTTCCGGGGACGAGGAGTTGAGGCAGTATCTTGGAGGGCTACCCGGGCCGACCCAAGTGGTAGTGGAGGCGTGCAACGTCTGGCCGCATGTCTACGACGCTGCGACATCGACGGTCGCCTCAGTCACGGTGGCCAACCCGTACAGAGTTCGGATCATCAGCGAGGCGAGCTTGAAATCGGACCGGGTAGATTCGGAGGCGCTGGCGCGCTTGTTGCGCCTGAAAGCGATTCCCATGGCATTCGCCCCCGATGCCGTCACCCGCGAGCTCCGACAGATCGTTCGGGACCGCGCCTTCTATCGGGCGGAGGAGCGGTCGGTTCGGAATCACATCTACTCGGTCCTGTTGAGGAAGGGATTCCCTACGACGACCAGATCCTGGGTCTCAAGCACAAGCGGGAGGAGTTGCGGTTGCTGGCACTTCCTGAAGTGGACCGAGGTCTCGACATGCTCGCCGACTTCGACTCGGTCACGGCAGCGCTCGACCGACGGATCCACGAGGCGTTCGAGGGTTCGAAGGAGGCGCAGTTGCTCGAGTCGATCCCCGGGATCGGGGAGTTCACGGCGGTTGCCCTCGTCGCCGAGCTCTGTCCGATCGACCGGTTCGACAACATCGAGAAGCTCTGTTCTTACGCCGGGCTCGTTCCGACGAGCCATCAGTCCGGGGAGACGTCATACCAAGGCCATCCGAAGCGCGACTCGAACGCGCTGGTGAGGTGGCTGTTGGTCGAGGCCTCCTGGTCCCATCGCCGTCAGGACACCTCGAGCGATGTGTCCAAGGTGGCCAAACGGGTGGGACGTCGGCGAGGGAAGCAGAAGGGCAGTGTGGCGGGTGCCCACAAGCTCCTCAAGATCGTCTACGCCGTCCTGAAACGTGGGACCCCTTACACTCCTGAACGACCGAGCCCCGGTGCGAACCCTGCGAAGCCGTAAGGCGGTCGCGTGCCTGTGATTGGGGGACGTCGAACGGGAGTCGGCGGCCGCGGACTTCATCGTGCGCGTAGGGCGCGGATAGGTGAGTGCGGAGTCGACCGATCGCCATGAGCTCGCCGATGTGAGCGTCGTCGCAGGTCGGGTGGAAGGACCATAAGTGGGTCTGCTCTTCACGCGGCCCCGACCATTGACAACCGCCCCTTGCGTGCATGGATGCGATCTTCTTCACGCGGAGACCAGTCCCCGTGGTCGATCCCGAGACCGACTTCGACACAATCCCCCGGTGACAGAACAGGGTTCAGGGTCCGCCCTCCTCTCTCCTCAGTCGGTCGGTTTCATCTCGGAAGGGAGTTCCATCCGCTCGAGGAGTTTCCGGAATCGTGGGTCGGCCCACATGGACTCATAGGGAGAATCCGCGGCGACTAAGGCCAGGTAGCCGGAACGCTCTTGGAAGGCCCGTTCCAACCATTCGAACGCCTTCTCGCGGTCGCCGACACTCGCATACGCCGACGCGACGACCGACGCCCCGGTTCCGCGGACCCGGTGATGCTCGATGAGTTCTGGGATGAGGCTCCGAGCGTCCTCGGACCGGCCGGAGCGCACAAGATTGTAGACGAGGTCGGCCTGGTTAGCCGGGTTAGGAGGAGAGCGGGTCCGATGGGTCTCCACGGACGTGACGGCGTTCACCCGTGGCCCACTTCCGGGCTTGCCCGCAACTTGGTGACGACCCCGCCCCGGCCTCGAGATCCGGAGCTCGAACGCGCCTCGACCAGACCCAGGAGCTCGAGCTCCCGGATGGCTCGATTCGCCGAACCCGACCGCGGGTACAGGGAGGAAGGGGACAGTCCGAGGCCTCGGGCGATCTGGACCAGGCTTCTCCAACCGGCATCCTCATTCCCCCGGACCTTGCCCGCCGAATCGCCGGCGAACGCCTCCCTCAGAAACTCGAGGATTCGGACGGCTCCGGGGGTGAGCGGTGCATCGGCCTTCGTGTGCGGAGCGGTCTCGGGCCGATCGTTCGACCGACGCTCCTCGCGCGGGGACTCCGCGGCCCTTCGTGTGACGCCCCGGATGCGGACCTCGCCCTCCCGAGCGACGGTCAGGAGACGCCATCGGGAGTCGACCGTGGTCCCTCGCGCCACCCGTTCCCGGGCGACCTGATCGAGCTGTCCTTCTCTTTCCCACGCGGCAAAGTCCAAGATGCCGTCCACGAAGGCCTCGAGGCGACGATAGAACGGTTCGGGATGGACGCCGGTGGCGAATCCGTGCAGGAACGTGATGCGCTTGCTGCGCGCCGCCGCGAACGCCCGGGAGTGGAAGAAGTCGAGGATCTCGTCCTCGGTGTTCGCCGTAGCCAGCAACGAGTCGTTGTCGTCGATGTGGACGATGTCCCGTTCTCCCGAGTCCGCGAGCACTCGATGGGCCGCCCGCTTCCACTCCTTGAGGCGAAGCGAGATGGACACGAATCCGTACGGTTCCTCCAACGCGGCCCGTTGGAGCCCGGATTGGACGGTGTAGCTGTCCAGGAGACGAAAGAGGCCCTGTCGGCGAGCCCGACCCACGTTCACCCCGAGGCGGGTAAGGGCGTCGACCACGTCGGCCGGCTCGTGCTGAAAGACATGATAGTCGGTCCGTAGTCCGGCGCGGATCGCCTGGGCGGCGATGGTGTAGGACGCCTCGTACCAGACCGAGTGCGGTTCGAACTCCACGAGAACGATCCGACCGGGCTCTAGCCCGTGGGCGCTCAGGTTGTTAAAGAACGGAAGGGGGAGTCTCGCCGGAACCACGCCGGCGACTAAGGTGGATCCGATTACTTAGTCCGGCGTGTTCCCCGGGACACCGGTCGGTGGGCCGTGGCCGGGAGCGCGAGGAAGGGGTTTGCGGCTCACCGGGGACCGCGCTCGTTCCGACGGGAGGAGCTCGCTCCTCTAGCCTCCGTACGGCTGAACGCCGAAGATCAGGACGATTCCCGTGTTGAGCTCGTACGGGTTCGCGGCGCCGTGGTTGAACGGCACAAAGTCCCCCGCGGCCTCTCCCGCCACCAGGGCCGAGCTGCTGGTGAGCGGGGCGAACGCGGGCGAGTTGCTGAACGCCGGGTTATAGATGACGATGATCACGACCCAGGGGCCCTTCATCTCGCCCGCCGTTCCGTTGTTCCCAAAGCCCGGAGACCCCTCGAGGATGTGGTCGTGGTACGGGAAGTTGTTCAGTCCGCCCCCATGGAAGCAGGGGTCGCATTGGGGCATGTATCCCGAAGAGAGGGTTTCGGTGTGGCATGTGGACGGGGACGCGACAGTGCACCCGGTCGGCAGCGGCATGAACGCCGCGATGTAGATCGGTTCTGCCTGAGCGAGCAGTCCCGGACTGGGGTCCGTGATCGCGTGGGCGACCAGGAAGCAGACCTCCTGTCCGTTGGCCCAACCCTTCTCCGGACAAGGGCCGGCGGCCCTGGCGGCACCGGATACGGCCAGGCCCAGGCCCAGTACCAGGACCAAGGCCACGCCCACGGCGACTGCCGGGCTCACCCTTCTTGCGGTTCCGTTCGTTCGGCTACGGGCTGTCCTCTCACGGGTCGATGACAGGGGACTCTCGAGCACGGTCGTCCTCGGGCCCTTCAACGTGTGAATATTAGTTCAGGGAATTTCGCGGGGATCGGCGGGAATATTCTCCGGTCTGTGCCGCCCGTGCGCGCCGAAGGGCAGACCGGGCTAGTTCGCGCGCAGCTCCACGCGCCGGCGAGCGCTGCCGTCGTGCGGCTTCGGCCGGAACCTCGCCCGAGAGAGGTCGAGTGGTCATTGCATCCATCTACGGACTGAGCCGGTGCACCTACCTGCTAGACCGACCCGGTAGCCAGCCCGGATAGCCCGGAGCGGCCCCGACCACGGGATACTCCCAGATTCCCCCCCCCTCAGTTTTAACTCATCGGAGGCATCCAATGCTCGTGACGCCCGGCCGTCGCCTCGCCGCGGTGATGTTCACGGACACCGTCGGCTACACCGCGTCCACGCAGGCCAACGAGGGCCAGACGCTCGAGCTCATCCGGCAGCAGACGGAACTCCTTCGCCCTGTCCTGGCCCTCCACCAGGGCCGAGAGATCAAATCCACGGGCGACGGCTTCTTGGTGGAGTTCGATAGCGCGCTCAAGGCCGTCCAGTGCGCCGTGAACATCCAGCGCCGCATCTTCGAGCGGGACTCGGAAGGGGGACAGGTTCCCATCCGC
This sequence comes from Thermoplasmata archaeon, assembly GCA_021819135.1. Classification (GTDB taxonomy): domain Archaea; phylum Thermoplasmatota; class Thermoplasmata; order Lutacidiplasmatales; family UBA184; genus Lutacidiplasma. The sequence continues at coordinate 65,394 of JAKASE010000007.1, forward strand.
GTGCGAATCGGCGTCCATTTGGGGGACGTGGTCCAGAACGGAAGCGATATTCTCGGCGACGCGGTGAACATCGCCGCCCGTATCGAGCCGTTGGCCCAGCCCGGCGGGGTCTGTGTTTCCGGTGCGGTCTATGATCAGGTTCGTACCAAGGTCACCGACCGGTTCGAAAAGCTCGAACCCCGAGCCCTGAAGGGAGTCGAGGGTCTCCTGGAGGTCTATCGCGTGGTACCGTCCTGGGAAGGGAAGGGCGGGAAAGACGGGGGGGACGATGGACGCCTCCCGGACAAGTCCCGGATCGCGGTCCTCCCGTTTGACAACATCAGCCCTGACCCGACCGACGAGTACTTCGCCGACGGACTCACCGATGAGCTGATCGCAAGTCTCTCGCTGGTTCCGGGGCTGAAGGTAATCGCCCGGACTTCCGTGCTCGGCTACAAGAAGGGCGAGAAGAAGGTGGGGGCGATCGGCAAGGAGCTGGGCGTCGGCACCGTTGTCGAGGGCAGTGTCCGTCGTGCCGCGAACAAGATCCGGGTCACCGTCCAGGTGATCGACGTCGCCACGGAAGAGCACTTGTGGACGGCGAAGTACGATGACGATCTCGACGATATCTTCGCCGTGCAGAGCGAGATCGCGACCAAGGTGGCGACCTCGCTGCCGGTGAGCCTGACGAAGCCCGTCACCTCGGTACCGGAGCTCGAGCGACCGAAGGAGACGCAATCCTACCTGCTGTACCTTCAAGGACAAGCCCTGATCTGGAGGACCGACGAACCCTCTCTCCGGAAGTCGCTCGAACACTTCCAGAAGGCCACGGAGAGCGATCCCACGTTCGCTCGAGCGTACGCCGGGATGGCCCGAGCGTACATCAATCTGGGAATGGAAGGGTACCTGACGTGGACCGGGGCGATCGAGATGGGCCAGGCGTCCGCCGAGCGAGCCAGTAAGCTGGATCCGGAGCTGGCCGAAGCGCACGTTCTCTTGGGCGAGCTGGCCTTCATGGCCGACGCTCCGGCGGAGATCCTGGACCGGGAGATCCGACGCGCCTTGGAGCTCAACCCCAACCTCGCGCAGGCGCACAGCATCATGAGTTCCCTGTCGGGCTCTTTTGGGATCATGGAATCATACACCCTGGAGGCCGAGGAGGCCTTCCGTCTGGATCCGCTCTCACCGCCGATGATCCGCCGGCAGGGCGAGGCGCTCTTCTATTCCGGCAAGCACGAGGAGGCCCTCGCGCATTGGCGGAAGCATCTCGAAGCGGACCCGATCGACTCCTATCGGGGTCTCGCGGAGTATTACATGATCAAGGGGGACTTCGAACAGGCCGACTCGATGATCTCCGAGCTCGAGCGGGCGGCGCCGAACACCGACCCCGCGCTACTGTACCGGGGGTATCTCGCCGCCCTGAAGGGGGACCGGGAGACCGCGCTCCGGATGATCGCCAAGATCGACGAGCTGTTCAAGAAGGGTACCTCTCGTCAGTCGTCGATCGGCTTCATCTACTTCGCCCTGGGCGATCTCGATCGGTTCTTCGAGTACATGGTCGCCTCGGCCAAGAATCACGCCATGCAGGCGGTGCGGGTCCGTCTTTCCCCACTGTTCGCGGCCGCCCGGCGGGATCCGCGATTCGTCATGCTGATCATCCAGGCCGGTCGGCCCATGCAGGCGTACAAACCCGTGGGCTAGTTCGCGACCCGTTGGCCGGTCATCGGACTTCACCACCGGTTCGCTCGGCCGGGGGTAGCACGTCGTTCGCTCGGCGTACGCCCATCGAGGCGGGCCGGCGCGCTGCTCCGCCCCAGGGGCCGCCTTTTCCCCGTTCGCAAACCCTATCACCGCGTCCCTAATCGGTAGGGAAAGGGACTCGTGGGGGTGCTGGTCACCATGGTATTCGTGAGGGACGAAGGCGCCACGTTCGATGCTCCGCTCGATTTCGTCTGGAAGTATCTGGGAGACGGTGATGTCCATGACGCCGCGCACACGACCTCGCGGAACCCCGGGTTCGAGAAGTTCTCGGAGATCACCTTCATCTATTCGTGCGAACGGCTGCTCCGAGGGAAGTGGTCTCCCGACAAGATGCGGATGACGATGTTCCCACCGGTGGGGGTGGGCATCGAGTTCCTCGAGGGCGTTCTCGCCGGATCCAAGGTGATCTACATCTATTCCCCGAAGGGAGAGAAGACGGGGATCGACGCCTACGGCGAGTTCACCTCGAAGACGCTGGCACCGGGCGAGGTCGAAGCCGTAGCTCGGGAATTCCTGGATAACGAGTTTCGCGATGACGCTCCGTCCGTCCGCGCGGCATACCTCAAAGAGAGGGGCGCGGCCGGGAAGCCAACGCAGAAGCGGAAGACTCCCTGACCCCTTCCTCTCCCCCGCCGAGGCATCGGCGTGGGGGACGGCTACGGCCGCCCGGCGGACTCCGGTGAGATCAAGGGTGCTCCGGCCCGACACCGACGGACCCTAGGAGGCATTCGCCTGTGGGGCGAAACTCGCGGGTCCCTCACTCGGGGGCGGGTACGTGCCGGGTCGTTTACTCAGCGACCACGACGCCTTCTCTGCGACCGGTAGGCGCCTTCCATGGCCCTGCCGTAGTTCGCCCACATCTCGTGGAGCTCCTGCGTCATGGCCCGCTGGGACGGGTTCCGCTTGCCCAACCCCACGGCACGCCGGCGGCCCCAGAACCGGAACCGAGTGGTCGAGTCGTCGACCCGGCTCAAGGTGTACACGAGGTCCCAGGTGCGGTAGTTCCCGTCCGCGGTAGCGGTCCACCGGTTCGGGGGATGGAGCATGACGGTCTGGCGGCTCCAGAACCAGCCTTCCGGATAGTCGTACAGGTCCTCGTATACGATGAATCGCCCCTTCTTCTGGAGGATCCTTCGGAGATGTCCGTCCCCGGCCAACTTCCCGTCCTCGGGCGTGTAATCGGTGCACCAGCGGAACGCGAAATCCAGGGGAACCTGGAACACCTGTTCGATCTGGTAGATGGCAGAGCCGTCGTCCTTCGGCATGGGCACGTGACCGATGCGGGCGAATGGTAGCTTCTCCCACCATTAGAAGGCGACGGCCGGCATGGTCTGATGGCCGTGGGGATCGCGATCGACCGATGGACCTAGGCGAGGCCTCGGCGCCCGTGCGGACCCCCGAGGGTCAGAGGGCGCCTTGGGTTGCCATGGTCGACCCAGCCCACGGCATGTTCCCGGCACCGAACGCCTGTTCGTGAGCCGCGAGCCGCCGCCGGTGCCACCGCATCTAGTCGGGCGGAGCGCCGCGAGGAGGGTGTTTTGCGACCTGGGCGTGGTAGTCTATCAGCCGACCGTCGACGTTCCGGAACCCGTATTCCCGGGCCAGCGCTCCCAGCTCGAACAGATGTCCCGACTTCTCGTGACGGCGCGGGTCGAGCGCCAGGTGGACGATGCCGCGACCCGTGTACTCCGGCGAAGCGAGTTTGCTTAGGACCCTCTCCGAATGATGATCCATGTGCTCCGTACGGGTCCAGCCGGGGGAGACGGCCACGACCGTGATGTCCCGGGACCGGAGCTCGAGGTCGAGCCCGTAGACCATTCGTCCCATGGCGGACGATGCGAGATCGAAGAACAGCTCCCAGAGGTACCGTCCTCGATTCCACCAGAGCGTGTTGACGATGAGGCCGCCCCGACGACGCCGCATGAGAGGGATGGCATACATCGAGGTGGCCATCGCGGCTCGGACGTACGCGGTGAACATCCGATACCACCACTCCTCGAAGTCGTGTTTCCAGAATGGGAATCCATCGTAGGAGATGATCGGCTGCTTTCCGTCCTCGCCGCCGAACGCGTTGTTGACGAGGATATCGAGTCGCCCGGACTCGCGGTCGATCCGGTCCACCAGCCGGCGGATCTGGGCGTTCCGGGTATGGTCGCACCGGACGGGAATGCCGATCCCTCCCCGGGCCGTGACCTCGTCGGCGGTGTCGTGGATCGTCCCCCGGGTTCCCGAGCGGCTCTTTTGACCCCGGACCGTTCGTCCCGTGACGTAGACCGTCGCTCCCGCTTCTCCGAGGACCAACGCGATCCCCTTGCCTACGCCCCGGCTCGAGCCCGTGACGAGAGCGACCTTTCCCTTCAGCCTCCCCTTCCAGGGCGTCGGGCCGGGAGATGAGGGACCTGTCTTCACTGCCCACCGGAGAGGCCAGGCTACGATGAAGCTACCTTCGCTCGACCGGGACGTGTCTCCGGGTCACGGCCACCCGGCTTGGGTGTAACCTGTCCACCGCAGAGTCCGCCGCAAGCGACGAGATCCCTCCTCACACGAAGGGGACCGCGGTATCCCAACCGCTCGCCACGCCGGAGCGGCTCCTCGAGAGGTACAAGCCCGGGAAATCAGTCCCCTTCGGTGATCACGGCATCTGATTTCGAGTTCTGAAGACGGAATTCACGAACTGACTGGTATTCTTCGGAGTCGTACCACGCGGAGAGGTCCTGGATCGTGGGAAACTTGATCACGATGAGCAGCCCGGGTCTCCACGTCCCCTCGGCCACGCGGTAGTCGCGCGAGGCGACAATGAATTCCCCGTGATGTTTCTCGATCATGTCCCCGAGTCGCTCGACGTACTGCTTTCGTGCCCCGTCGCTGTTCCACTCTATCTGAAGGACGAAGTAGCCGCCCATCGATCCCACGCCCTCGGCCGGGAGGTAGCCCTACCAAAAAGAATGTCGCGCGGGTCGTGGCATCTATGATCGTACGCGGACGCACACCAACGCACGTGTACGGGGGCGTTGACGGCCCGCTCGAGGAACGGCAGGGCGGTGGGCCTTCCGCCAAGTCCTGGCGCTGCCGCTCGCCATCCCGATCACCGCGATGACAAGGGAGAGAGGCGCTCCGAGGTCGATACATTGAAGACGCCGGTCGTCGAACCCGAAATGGGAATGAACGGGACTCGCCGAGAGCTTCCCCGGCACGGAAACGCGGAGCATAACGCAGGATGACGCTTCGGCGGACCGCCCTGAGCCTCTTGGTCGTCGCCGCCGTGGTGGCCCTTTCCTTCGCGGTCGCCCCTCGGACCACGACGACCGTTACCCCGATTCCCGGGCCCCCGACGTACGAGGAGCGGTGGGTGAACTTGACGGGCTTCGATCCGCTCTACGGGTACGTGTTCGGTGACAATTGTGACACGGGCACCTCCGGCTTCGATTGCTTCAACTATCCCGAGAACCACTCCCAGGTGCCCGTCCTGTCCAGCGACTCGGGCCAACCCCTCGGCATCTACTACGTGAACAATGGGTCGGACCTGGTCGAGTACCAACTCGCGAACGGCACCTACCGGACCGTCGCCCACGTCACGCTCCTCTACCAGACCTTCGGAGGCTACGCCGCGATGACCCCGAACGAGTTCATGGTCGAGTATGGTACGGACGAGGCGCTGTTCTATGGCCTCCTCCACCCTCCCACCGCGAAGGGGTACGCCAACGAGTCGCTCACGTTCGAGACCGTGAACCTCACGACCGGGGCGGTCCGGATGATGAACTCCACTGTCGCCACGGGGCACATATCCACCACCAACCAACAGGCGATGCTCCTCGGTAACGACCTCGTCCTCCTCATCACGACGGGCTCGAGATCGGACCCGATGGAGGTCTTCGACCTCGCCGACGGCACGGCGTGGAGCGCGGGAAGCCTCCCCTTCTTCGAGGCGAACAACATCTATTGGCTTCCTCAGCTCCATCAGCTCATCAACGTGGAGGCCGATGGGTCTTACTCCGACCAGGTCCAGCAGTTGGACGAGACGAACCTCTCCGGGGCGGTGACGTTCCAGCCGGTGAGCCGGTTCGCGGTGGACTCCGGAGTTCTCGTGAACTGGGTGGATGGGCTGGCCTACAATTCGACCACCCGAGAGATCGCGTTCTCCGATGGCAACACCGTGAGTTACACCTACGTCCTCTCGTACAACTCCTCTGGCGTGTTGACCGCGCAAAAGGAGATCCGATACTCTGGGGAAGTAGTTCGGATGATGGGCCAACGGTACGTGTACGCGGAGGACTGGCTCATGGGGGGGTTCGTGCACAACACCCAGTATCTCTTCGACCCGTGGACGGGAGGTAACGTCGCGGTCTCGGAGCCTTTCACCAACCTCTCGTCGTTCGACGTATGCGACGGATCCTGCTTCCTCGGACAGTACTCGCCCACCCTCCAGTACCTCATCGACTTCCATGCCTCGGTGGCCCGGAACGAGCCGTTCTGGTCGGTCGCGCTGGCCACACTCACGTAGCTCGCTGGACCCAAGGATCGAGGGTCCTCCCCGGCGGTCATACGACTCGGTGGGGTGACCGCCCGAGTCCCCGAGGTAGCTCACGGGTTGGTCGCGGACGAGATGCATGTGGTGGCTTCGGGCGAGGATCACCCCTGCGTAGCGCCCGCAGGCTTGCCGAGGCGCGGACCTCGGCCGCCCTCCACAGGCGGCTAGGATCGGGCGTGTTCGAGACGCACCCCGCATTCGGGGGGCCCGTCGGCCTGCCTCGATCCCTTACGTTGACGCGGGTGACTCGTCCAAGCAGCGACCAAGTCGATCGAGCTGACCCTCCAGGTTCGTCTTGCCCAGCGTCACGAGATGGGGCTCGCTCTTCCCCGTCACCACGAGCCGTACGAGCGTGCCGGGTCCCAGGGGTTCGAACTCGAGCCGGGTCACGTTGGTGATCCCGGCGCCCGCCCGGTCGAGCGTGAGCGTGAGCTCGAAGGCGACTCGTCTATGGCGCTCCCACTCAACGACCCGGCCGTGGAGGCGGAGCGTGATCGGGATCCCGGCGGCGAGGTACTCGGACTCTCCCTTCGGTCCGAGCATCGCGGGGAGGTAGCGAAGAGCCATCGAGACCTCGCCCCCGAGACGCCCTTCCCAGCGGGTCACCGTCGTGCGGAGGGTCTCGGGGCTCCACCACCGTTCGAGCCCCCGTTTCGTCGTACACAGCTCCCAGACTCGATCAACGTTGGCCGCAAAGGAGCGTTCGGCGACCAGTTCGAGATCGGCCGAGGGCTGGGTCGGGACCATCGATACCGCCCAGAGCGCCCGCGGTCATGACCCCTTCACGGGGATCGTCGGGGGCGGAACGCCGCTCCCGGGCCCGCCCGGGGAGGCGAGAGGGGATGGTCGCACCCGCCCACGGGCCTGGAGGGGTTCGGATCCCATCCGCGGGTCGATCTCCGGTCGCGCGGCGCGTAACGCCCCCGCGCTCGCGACGGCCCGTCTCCCCCTCGGCGGCTCAGCCTTCGGGATCGTCCTGGAGGACGAGGTCCTCGTGCGTAGCCGGAAGGAACACATGGACCTCGTGGCGGCTCGGGTCTACCGTCAAGGTGTGCGCCCCCTCTGCGGTCGGCACAGATTCCCTGAGCTCGTCGGAGGCCGTTCGGAAGACCTGGACGACGCCGGGGTCTCCGATCGCGGCATAGAGGTGGGCCCGCTGGGGATCCATCCACAACACGTCCGGGGGCCCGGCCAGCTCCGCCACGACCTCCGCCTGCCCGCGAGGCAGGTCGACCTTCACGAGCTTCGCGTCGTCGCAGGCACAGTAGAGGGTGCGCCCGTCCGGGCTCTGCTCGAGCCCATGGGGCCCCCGCGCGGGCACCTCCAGAAATTCGATCGGGGCCCCGGACCTTGGAGTCGGAAGCACCGCGATCGCCGGGGGAGTGGCGACGTTCACCAGGAACGCCTTCCGGTATGGATTGAAGACGGCCCAGCGCGTCCGTCCCGGTAGCTCGACCTGGCCGAGCGTCCGTCCGGTGCGCACGTCGAACTGGGTCGCCGTCGGCGGTCGTCCCCGCTCCGCGTCGCCGACGCCCGCGACCAGCAGGACGCCCTGCACCGGATCGAAGGCCATCCCATTCGGCCGCGCCCCCGTGGCGACCCGGAACAACTCGCTCCCCTCGGGCCACCGGATGATGCTCGCCGTGTCCTCCCCCCGATTCGACGTGAACAGGAGCGGCTCGGATCCGGCCACCCACACCCCCGCTACGCCACGTAGACCGGAGATCGAGCGGGCGTACTTCCGCGCCGCGAGGTCGATCAGGTCGACCGCATCGTTGGTGGTGTGGGCGACGAAGAGCGTGGAGGCCGTCGCATCCACCGCCGCATGATCGAAGCCGCCATCCTCCCCGTGCTCCGGCAGCGGGATTCGAGCGACCGTTCGGAGCGCCACGCGACCGCCTGGGTGTCCCGTTTAGGTCGATCCGCCCGTATGCTCGAGCCGGCCGCCCTCCTCGAGGCGCCACCGGCAGTAGGCATAGAGGGCATCATAGAGGGGGAACTGAAGCCGCTGGTTCTCGAGGTCATCCTTCGCGATCAGCCGGTACCCGGTGGCGGCCGCTTCGAGCCCTGCCGCCTCCAGCGCCTTTCCGGAGCCCCCATCCGCCACCCGCACGATCTTCGCGAGCTCGAGGAGAGCCGGGTCCCGGAGCTTGTACCGGCGGATGACCGCGTCGAAGGTCACGAACTCCTCGCCTCCCTCCTCGTAGTGGAAGAGCTCGGCGCCGGGAGTATCGAAGGGCGTCGCGCCTTCCCGCTTCGCGACCTCGAGCACGCGGTCCCGGGGGACGTAGAGGAACTCCGCCTCCTTGTCCACGAATCGCTGGATGAGCCACGGACACGCGATCCGATCGACCCTCGCCTTCTCGCGGGTTACCCACTTCATCGTTCGTTCCCCGGGCCCTCAGTCCCCGCTCGGGTCAAGTCGTTTATGCCCCGGAGCGGCGGCATGCTCGGTGGGCCCGACCCCTGGGGGCGTCGTGGGGAATCCGGCGTGCCCCCATGCCCTCGAGATCCCCTAGGAAGGCGCGGCCGCCCTCCCCGAGGGTCCGCCGAACACGATCATGAGGACGGAGGCGATCATCCCGAGGAGGGCAAAGCCCACCATCGCATAGAGCGCGGGATCCGACCCCCCGAAGAAGAGGAAGACCGCTCCTGCGACGGTCGCGATCCCGGCACACAGGGCGGCGAGCCGCGCGGACCCCCGTCCCGGGCTCCGGTAGGGGCGGGACACCACTCCGGAAACGTACCCGCTGAGGCCGGCCGTCACGAGAGCGAGCCCGATGTGGCTCACCAGGGTGACGAGCAGGTAGCTACTCTCCAAGGCGAGTGAGTCCCCGACCGCGGAGGTGAGCACGAACATCACGAGGAGCAGGACCCCCCAAGCTCTCAGGGAGGCCCCCGCGCGGAGCGTCCGAAGACCGGTCATCGTCGCGGGGGACGAAGAGTCCGTCAAGGCTCAGTACCCCGTTCCGACGTATTCCACACGTACCGCATCCCGCTCTCCGAAGGTCCCAGTCCCGGCGGGTCATAAGCCTTGGTCGCGGCCGATCCGGTGCGTGGTGTCTGATAGACCCTGCCTTACCCCCCCGCGACATCGCCCAACCAGACCCCCCGCGGCGCCCCAGATCGGGCGATCTCGCCCTCAACCTCTGCGGGGTCCCCCCGGGCTGGGCGTGGGGTACGCAGAGCCCCCCGACCGGACGGAGGAAGCGCAGGATCCGAACCCTAGGGCGTTCCGTCGGCAACAGACGCCGCCGGACGGATGAGACCTTCCGGGGCCGCGGCCCGGATCATCCCTCGGCTCTCTCCGCCGGGAACAGCCCCGACAGGGCCTCGTAGGCTCGTGTCGCATCTCTTTCCCTCACCAGGAGGATGATGTACCCCGGGCCGACCGTCGAGAGCTGGACGATGTTCACCTCGTTCGTCGCGAGCTCCGAGGTGATCGTGGAAAGGATCCCGGGTGCACCTTCGACCTCCGTCATCGCCTCGATCTTGATCTCGGCGAGCTCGGTCCACTTTCTCAGGACATCGCTCCGCGGGATCCGGGCCTCGAGCTCTTTCATCCGACGCTCGTCGAAGGTGATGCTGACCATCTCCGGGCTGGTGGCGACCCGGAGCATCTCTTCCCGAGCCTGGCTCGTCTCTCCCACGAAGCGGGCGATCACGGGCCGAAGGTCGGGACGGTTCCGGAACGACAGGATCGCCACCCGGTTCCGCAGAGAGAGCTTGAGGATCGCGCGACGGGCGGCTCGACGACGGTCCATGCTCCTCTCGAGCGGGTACCGGCGGATCGCGCCGAGCAGCGCGTCGTAGGAGATCTCCTCCGAGGTCCGGGCGCGGATCTCCCGCGCCAGCGCGCGCACGTTGACGAGACCTCGAGCGAGCCCCTGTCGGACGGCGCCGTCGTGCTCGATGGCCTCCCGCACCCAGTCCGACGCGGTCCGCGATGATTCTGACATGTTTACGCCATTTAATGCCCATATGTGATGTTTGTGACACTACCCTCTTCTTCTCCATCCCCCTTCCCGATCCGAGGAGACGGAGGACGACGATGCGCGCGATACGGCTGCACTCACGAGGCGGTACCCGGGCGATGGTATTCGAAGAGGCTCCGACCCCTTCGCTGGAAGCCGGAGACGTGCTCGTACGCGTGCACGCGACCGGAACGACCCCGACGGAGCTCGGCTGGAACTCCACGTACACTCGCCGGAGCGGCGAGGAGCGGCTGCCCGTGATCCCCGGCTTCGAGTTCTCCGGAACGGTCGTGTCGAGCTCGCCGGGGGTCTCGGACTTCGCGAAGGGGGACGAGGTCTTCGGGCTCCTCGATTTCTGGAGAGACGGGGCCGCCGCGGACTACGTGGCGGTCCAGGCGTCGGAGATCGCGTTGAAACCGACCTCGATCGACCACGTCCGCGCCGCGGCGATCCCTCTCTCGGGGCTCACCGCCTGGCAGGCCCTCTTCGACCACGCGCACGTGAGACCCGGCGACCGGGTCCTGATCCACGGGGCCGCGGGAGGGGTCGGGTCGTACGCCGTGCAGCTCGCCCATTGGAAAGGCGCGTACGTGATCGGCACGGCCTCGGAAGGCCGAGCCCCCTTCCTCCGGGACCTCGGAGCGGACGAGGTGCTGGACTACTCGCGCGAGCGCTTCGAGGACCGGGTGCGGGGCGTGGACACGGTGCTCGACACGGTGGGAGGAGATACGCTCGATCGATCGTGGCGGACCGTTCGTCCGGGCGGTACGCTGGTCACGATCGTAGGGGAAACGTCCGAGGCGCAGGAGAAGGAGTTCGGAGTACGGGGGGTATCGATGCTCGTTCAGCCTCGCCGGGCTGAGCTCATCGAACTCTCCCGACTCGTGGGCTCCGGGGCGCTGCGTCCGGTCGTGGACGCGGTGTTCCCGCTCGCGTCATCCCGAGAGGCCTACGAGCGGGGCGCCGGGGGCCACAATCGCGGAAAGGTCGTTCTGCGCGTGACCGAGCCTTCCGGGGCGCTACCCTCCGGCACCGGAGTGTCCCGGGAAGGAGCGGGGGCGAAAGGTGGGGATCCGCGCAGCACGGGAGCGGTCCCCGGAGGGCCACCATGACCGGAGTGAGACCCGGGAGCCTCATCCACGTGGAGTTTGCCTCCCGAGACCCCGAGAATACCCGCCGGTTCCTGGAGAAGCTGTTCGGCTGGCGATTCCAGTCCATGCCGGGGCTGGAGTACGATGTCTTCGCCGCTCCCACGGGCCCCGGAGGAGCGGTCCTGCGAGCCAGCCCGGAACAGCCGGAAGGGGTCCTCGACTACTTCCTGTCCGACAACCTCGAGGAGGACCTCGCGAAGGTCGAGCGGGCCGGCGGCCGCGTCCGTCGAGGGAAGACCGCCATCCCCCATGTCGGGTGGTGGGCTCTAGTCGAAGAACCCGCTGGTGCGGTCTTTGCGCTCTTCCAGACCCAGTCCCCCGAGCGCGGCCCGGTGGCCCGGTATCGGGCGGGTCCCTGAGGGGAGGCGCTTGAGTGACTTGGGAGACTCGGGCGGCGTTCCGGTCGGTCCCACGAACTGGCAGATCCCTGCTCGGACCTAGCGGGGGTCATGCGGCGAACAGGTCCTCCAGGGGATTGCCCATCTCCTTCACTTCGCGAAGCCGGACGCCCTTCCCTTCGAGCTCCTGGATCAGACCCGCGACGTCGTCCGGTCCGGGAAGCTCGAAGAGGTAGTAGTCCCCCTTCTTGTTCGCTACCGGCAGATGCTGCTCCCCGATGGCCGCGCGCACCCCCACGACGTACCGGGTCGACCTCAGATCCGCGATACGGCTGAAGAGGCTCAGCTTCCCCGACTTGAGCGCGAGGACGTAGGTTCCGATCTCCCGAGCCTCGAACAGGTTGTGGGAGGAGTAGAGGACCACCCGGTCCCGGCTCAATCGGAGGATCAGGTCCCGGATCTCGCTCGCCACCTTCGGGTCGAGGTTGGCCGTCGGCTCGTCCAGGAGGTAGACCTCGCGCTCGTGGAGGAAGATCCGGGCGATGGCCACCCGCTTCTTCTGTCCGGCACTCAGCTCAGAGACGAATCTCTCACGAAGGGGTTCGATCTCCAGCAGTCGGAGGACCCGTTCCACGTCCGCCTCATCCGCACCCTCCACGGACCCGTAGAGGCGGAGCGTCTCCTCGACCCGAAGGCCGTCGGGAAGCCCATCGATGTGAGAGAGGAAGTGAAGTCGGTCCTTGGTGGCCTGCTCATCGACCGATTGGCCAGCGATGGAGACCGAGCCGCTTTGCGGTCGTAGGACCCCCGCCATCGTTCGAAAGAGAGTGGTCTTTCCCGCGCCATTCGGCCCGAGTACCACGTAGATCGCCGGCTCGCGTATCTCGAAGGTGATCCCTTCGAGCACGCGCTTCCCCCGATAGCCCGAACTGAGGCCCTGGCAGGCCACGGCTGCCGGGGAGGACGAGTGGGTGACGGCGGGGGGAGCGGTTAGCATCGTACTGCCTTCACATCGAAGAGAGGTACCTCTCCCGGTCCATGAGGCGGCTCGAGGCGACCAGGAGGAGGACCACGAGCGCGAGGAACGCGAGTGTCGCGCCTAGGGTCACCTCATAGTAGGCCGCCTTGTCGACTCCTTCGGCCACGATCAGGACCACCACGGGAGGGGCTACGCCGAGGATCGGTGCGAGGCCCACCGGGGTGTTCAGCCCCATTCGCGGCGTCGAGAGGGCGGACCAAATGATCCCGCCGATCGACGCGAACAAGGCGCTCGCGTAGGCCATGGGGATCGTGTAGCCCAGTAGGGAGTTCTCCAGGTCGGTCGAGAGCGGGTTTCCCGCGCCAAGGTATCCGCCCAATCCGACCGCCAGCGAACCTCCCAACACGATGGTCGTGAGCGCCATCGTCACGAGAAGACAGTTCACGAAGAGGGTTCGCGGTCGGACCCCGTAGGAGATGAAGTATTCGAGCACCCCTTTCGATCGGTCTCCGACGAAGAGCATCAGCCCTCCCATCGACCCGAGCGAGGCGAACAACGGGATCTCGAGGGGAAAGACCGCGACGAATTCTGCCGTCCCGCGTGCGGTCCTGAGGAGGGCGACCGTGAGGATGAGGGAGACGATCACGCCGATGGCCAGGTAGAATCGCCCGGCCAGGGCGCCTCGACGGAGGGTGACGAGCGTCAACGAAGGCAACCTCCTGCGAGGGGGCTCGCCCATGAACTTGACCGGAGTCGCGGGAGACGAGTTCCGAATATAAGTCGGGCCGAAGCCCCAACGGACGGACCCGTCGATCTCGTCGGTGACGGAGGCTCTCGAGCGGGACCGACCGGGCCCTGCCGGAGCCGATCATGGGCCGATCCGCCGGCCGTAGTGGTTCTCTGGTGGGCCGAGCTCCGATCAGACCGCCCCTGATCCGACCGAACCGCTGCGCCGCGACGGAGCAGTTCCGACGCATGTCCCGGGTTCATTCCTAACGTTAGATCGTCTCGGGGGTCGCGTGGTAGGTGCCGACCCCGGGCGCGTCCGGGAAGTATCGATCGGGGGTAGCGGTGCGAAGTGCTCTGGCGCGCGGCGCAGTCAGGAGGGGGAGAAGTGGATCCGAAAGTGAGGATCGGTGACCTCAGGGCTCCCGAGAGTCAACCGGCGAATCGCCGGCCTTCCGAGGGTGTTCCGGCGGTCGGGGGGTGGTGGCTCCGATCCATGCACGGATGGTTCTGTCGGAGGTTCGTTCGTCGCGCGTGGGGACGAAATGGGATGTCCGCACACCATGAATCCTGGACGATGCTGGCCGTGCCGCGCGCCGTATAAGTAGTAGGGCGACTGCACGGACCGGTGTCGGGGAATCGGCTACGTTGACCACGGTTTGCCCCGGGAAGGAATCGGATCGATGCCGGACACCACGACATTCTTCATCGACCTCTTCCTCCTCCTCACCTCGGCGGTGGTCGCGGGCGAGCTCGCGATCCGGCTGGGGCAGACCGCGCTCGTAGGACAACTCCTCGTCGGCGTGGTGCTCGGGCCGACGCTGCTCGGCCCGTACATCGGCCTCTCGACGCTCGGTCCGGAACTGTCCGCGCTCCAGTTCCTTGGCACGGTCTTCATCCTCTTCATGGCCGGGCTCGATGTCGTGCCCGAGCAGATCAGTCGGATGGGACTCCGCACCGCCGTGGGGGGAGTCGCCATCTTCGCCGTCCCGTTCGCCGTCCTCTCCGCCGTGGCGGAGCTCCTGATCGGCGGCTCCAACCATCTCCTTCCGCTCTTCCTCGGTCTCACCCTGTCGATCACCGCGCTGCCCGTCATGGGGATCATGCTGATGGAGTTCGGCCTCCTCCAGACCGCCGTCGGCCGGTTCCTCATCAACACGGCGCTCGTGAACGAGCTCGTCGCGGTGAGCGTCTTCGCGGTCCTCCTTCAGCTTCAGACGGGAGCCGCCATCGGGCCGGTCGCCATCGCGATCGCCGCGCTCTCGGTGGCGGTCTTCCTCAGCGCGATGCTGTTGGTGCACTGGTCGTTGCGATCGCTCGGGAGCAGCCGACAATGGCTCGCCCTCCGCGCACGGTTCGCCCGAGGGCTGCGGACCAAGGAGGCAGGATTCGCGATCCTCATGATCGGGGTCATCGGGGCTTCGCTCTTCTCCCAGTACCTGGGCCTCACGTTCGTGGTAGGGGCCTTCTACGCGGGCATCCTGGTGACCCGAGAGAGCGCGGGAGTGGTGGCCCATCGGACCATCAGCGGCATCTTTGATGCCATGACGTGGGGGTTCTTCATTCCCCTTTTCTTCGCGTTCGCCGGCGTACAGATGAACCTGCGGCTCTTGGACAGCGAGTGGCTGTTGATCGTGTTCGCTTCGTTCGTGGTGGCCGCGGTCCTCAGCAAGGTCACGATGGGCTACTCGCTGGCCCGGCTCAACCGCTGGTCGAGCACCGACGCCCTGGCGATCGGCCATCTCGTGAGCAGCCGGGGGGCCGTCGAGCTCGCGATGGCGGTCATCCTCCTCGGCGATGGCATCTACTCGACCCAGATCTACACGATCGTCGCGGGGGTCGGGATCGCCACGACCCTCATCGCTCCGGTGGCCGCACGTCGGACATGGGCCGGGACTCACCCCGGGGAGTCGGTCGTCCCCAGGGTACTCCCTCGGCACGAGCTGTCCTCCGTCGACACGGAGGGGGCGTTGACCCCGACGCTCACCTTCGACACCCTCTCCTACATGGAGTCGGATCAGCCCACGGAGGGTGCGTCTGAACCATCCGGCGACGCCTCCCCCCTCCCCGAGAATTCGTCCGAGGCAAGCCGTGACCGGCCTCCCCTACCTCAGCCTCGCCGCAAGTAAGGCGACGGTAGGCTCGTTCCAAGGTACCGGCGAAGGACCGGCGCGAGTTACGATAGCCCGATCTGCTTCATGAAGGTCACGAGATCGTAGAAGAGTCGCTCTTCGGTGACTTCGCCCCTATCGTTCCACTTCGCCACGGTGCAGAACTCGATATGGAAGCTCTTGCCGGTCGGCGGGATCACCGTGCCTCCGGCCATCTTCATCGGTCCCTTCATCGTTCCGGTGAAGTCGGCCACCGAGCAGGTCTGATTGCCTTCGGCGAGGAAGATCTTGTAGGGCCGATTGATCAAGTGTTGATCGGGAAACGTCTTGAAGAACTCCACGGCCTCGAGGTCGTGATTGTGCCTACCCCGGGTGGGTTCTGACTGGCCGGGCCAGTAGACCCGGACCTCCTCGGTGTGCCTCTTTCGGAACGTCTCCCAGAGAGGGCTGCTCGGTCCGGCATTCCAGGCGTCGTCCAACGTTTGCATCAGTTCCGCGAGCCTCTTCGCATCCATGTTCCCGGCTCCACCGCAAACCCGGCGATGACCAGACCGTCTCCAGGTGGATAAGTCGTTCGACTTGACCCGTGTCTCTGGGACCTGACGATGGCATTCTTGAAAGTACCATATCATTCAGGAAGGTGTCGGAATCTGCATCTCACAAGGGAGGTGCGACGGAACCCCGTCGTGGGGGCAACCCGATCCCCTCGGGGATCCGCTAACCGCCGTGGGCGCTCGGAAACTGACGACCGGATGGACCAATGCCCAGGGCCCGGGGGTCTTCGGTGGGCGCCGGTTCCGCCGGTTAGGGTGTGAGTTCACAGGCGTGTGTACATCCGCTCTCGCGCCCGATCATGCGGGCGACGGCCCGCACCGTTCCCGGCCACCGCATTCCCTCACCGGGTTGTCGAGAACGCCTCTCGTGCTCAATCATCTATTAATCGAGGAACCTCACATGATTCGTCCGTAGGGAGCAGAACCTCTGACCGCCAACCTACGGGCCGCCCTGACGATCTTCAAGATCGGGTTCGCGGTCGAGAGCGCCAGTGGTTTCTTCGCGTTGGCCACGACCTCTGCCGAGCTCCCGTTCCACGGCTACCTGGTACTGCTGAGTCCCGTGTTCTCGGCATTCGGGATTCTCTTCTTGTGGGTCGGACGGCACGAATGGAACGAGACCCATCACACCCGGGTGGGACACGCCAACGCGGCATTCATCCTGAGTTTGGTGGCGATCGTTCTTGCGGCCGCACCCGTAGCGTACGTGTCACTGACCGGGGTATCGAGCTCCCCGGATTGGTTGCGGATAGTGTTCGGGGCCGCCGTGGCTGCCGTATTCGGGGTGACCTTCGTGACGTACGCCCTGGTGGCCGCGCATCTGGTCGGCCGTTCGGGGGAGGTGGCGATGGGGCTCGGTCTCGGTTGGGCCGTCTTCGTTTCGGTCCTCATCGGCCTAGCGTTGGCCCCGGAGCTGAGCCCGATCGCGGGTGCGATCATGGCACGATCGGCGGTCATTGCCTCCGCCACGCAACCGATCACGCTCCTTGATTCCCTCCTCGCGTTCAGCTATCTCGCCTTCTTCTTTGCCTTCGTCGACGCGCATTACAGAGTGGCGAAGGGTCTGACTCCCGGGGGAACCCCCATCGTCCTGAATCGGCCGTCGCGGTCCGCGCAGACGTCGCCCTAAGTGAGCCGGTTCCCCGCCGTCAGAGCCGGTGTGCAGGGGATGTCCCTGGACAGGCAGAGCTCGTCAAGGCGAAGCCGGTTCCCGGCCTCCCCCGAGAGTGACCGCGAAGAGGCTGCAACGACCATACCCCACGGATCCGATGGGCGAACTCCATGCCGATCCCTACGAGAGGGGCTTTCGAAGGCGAGCTACCGGTCCTCATCCGACAAGGGCGGTCGACGTGAGTAGACGCAGTTTACGGTGTGTTTCCCTTCATGTAGACCGGCGGATTGGATGCGGCATGGCACGCGTTTCCGACACCGAAGGGAGCAAGTTCGACGCACCGCTGGAAGTGGTCTGGAAGTACCTCCAAGACCCGGCGGCCCACGGCGGGGCGCACAAGAACTCTCGGAATCGATCGATGACACCGCTTTCCGAAAACTCGTTCATCGTCTCGTGGGAACAGGACATGAACGGTTCCTGGATCAAGGTCGCGAACAAGATCACGGTCTTTCCTCCGCTCGGAATGGCGGCGGAAATGATCGAGGGCCCCATGAAGGGGTCCCGGATGTTCACCGTGTACACTCCCCGCGGGTCGAAGACCGAGGTCGAGGTTCACGGCGACATGCAGTCCTCGATGATCCCGGCGCACCAGCTCGAGAGCATGGTTCGAATGGCGTGGGAGAGCGCCTACAACGAGGATAACGAGGGCATCCGCGCGTTCGCGAGCAAGCACAAGTGAACCGGACCGGACTCACACCCGGCCGGTCGAAACAGTAGGCCGCTCGTCCTGGCAAGCAACGCCCGGGCCCCGCTCGACCCTCTCTCCGGGGGCCCGCTCTCCGAAGGCGCCTCGAAGGTCCCGCGAGTCATCCGTGGGGGAGAAGACCCAGGTCCGTCAGCATCTGGCGCGCGGCGTCCTCGACCTTCGGAACGGGTCCGAACAGCTCAGCTTGACGGCGAGTGTCCGCCACGTACTTCCCCGTCTGGAAGAATCGGAACATCGCCATCATGTCGTCGCTGGCAACGCGTCCGCCGCCCCGCACCGGCGCGAGCTGCAAGGGGCGACCAAGGAGCCTACCGAAGAGCTCGGCGTACTCGGGGCCCGACAAAGGTCGATCGGACCCGAGATCGATCCTCTCTCCGACGGCCCTAGGCTCATCGACCGCCAGCGCGATGGCCCGCGCCACTTCGTGGGGCGCGATGTACGTGATACGGACCCCTTCGGGGGTCATTCCCATGACCTGACCCTGGTCGAGGCCCTGCCGGATCATCTGACCGTATCCGCCCCCCGGGGCATAGAGAAAGGCGCCCGGTCTCAGGGATACGAATGGGACTCCCTGCTGGACGAGATAGTCCTCGGTCTCCTTCTTCGCCCAGAAGTGCGGCACGTCGCGGGCTAGGTCGCACGCCAGAATGCTCAGCAGGACGAAACGCGGAACCCGAGCGTGCTTCGCCGCGTCCACGAGGTTCCGGTTCCCCTCCCGGTCGGTACGCAGCGAGTCCCCCTCCCGCCGTTGCGAGTACCCGATCGCGGTCGTGACGACCGCGGAGGCGTCCGCCACAGCGCTCTGGAGGGACGCAGGATCGAGCAGGTCTCCCGTGACGATCTCGACACCCTTCGGGAGCTTCGACGCGTCGCTGCCCCGACGCACCAGGGCCCGCACCTTCTTTCCCCGGGACAGGAGCTCATGGACGACAAGGCCCCCCAGGTGTCCGGTCGCGCCGACCTGGAGGATCGGGCGGCTCTTCGGTGACGCGGGTTCCGGCGGCATGGCTTCCGGACGCCCGGGTCGGATATATTGACCGAAGTACCCTCTTCCGGCTCACATCTCGAGAAGGGCGCTGGCGGCCCCCACTCCACTCCCGAACACCGGATCGTCTTGGCACACCGGCGGGCAATCGTTGCTAGGCCTGGCGCCGGACCAGAAGGATCGCTCCCCCGAGCATCAGGGCCGCATAGATCCCGAGGGCGAGGATGTCGAGCGCCACCCCGCCCACGCCCCATCCTCGGAGCAGGATGTCCTGGACGGCACGGGCGGCGTACGTGAGCGGGAGGATCACCGAGATGGGTCGAAACGCGACCGGTATGGCCTCGAGGGGAAACAGCGCCCCGGCGAACAGGATCTGCGGGATCAGAAGCAGCGGGATGAACTGGATCGCCTGGAACTCGCTTCGAGCCGCCGCGGAGAGCAGCATCCCGAGGCCGAGGTTGCCCACGCCGAACAGCACGAGAACGGCGTAGGCGAACAGGACGTTCCCGCTGAAGGAGGCGTGGAAGATCACCAGCGCCACGGTGAACAGGACCGCGACCTGGGCCACGGCCACGACCGTAAGGCTGAGGGCATGGCCGGCCACGAACTCCGACGCGCGCAGGGGTGAGGCGAAGAGCCGCTCGAGCAGCCCGGCCGAGCGCTCTCGCACGAGGACGATGATCGATAGGACCGTCGTGATGAACAGGATGGCGAGGGCCATGATCCCGGGAGCGATCGTATCGATGAACGGGGTCGTCGACGAGCCGTAGACATAGTCTGAGGTGACGCGGAACGCGGAACCATTGCCGTGCGATGAGAACACGCTCTGGAGCGCGCTCTCGACGGCGCTGACCACCGCCCCCGCGACGGTAGGGGAGGTTCCGTCGAGGTAGAGGGTGAGCTGGATGGACCCGGCCTTCGCCATCGCGGTGAAGTTGGGCCCGATCACGATGGCGGCCCGGTCGGCCCCCGAGTGGACGGCCGACCACGCGCTGGCGTTGCTCGACACCGTGGAGAGATCGAGGACCCCGCTCGGCAATGCGGCGAGCAGCGCACTGCCGACCGTTCCCTGGTCCTCGTTCACCACGACGGTAGCGATGTGGGTCGGCTGCCCTCCGAACCCGTAACCGAACACGAGGATGAGAACGAGGGGGACCACAAGGACAAACGCGACCGTCCGCCGGTCGTGAGCGAGCTGTCCCAGGGCCTTTCGGGTCACGGCGAGCACGCGTCGGAGTGCCATCTAACCGCTCCTGCCGGAACCGGCCCGCACGAGATGCAGGAAGGCGTCCTCGAGATTCTCCGTCCCCGTGCGGTGCTTCAGTTCGGCCGGTGCCCCGTAGGCGAGCACGGTGCCGCCGTGCAGGAAGACGACCCGGTCGGCGCGGTTCGCCTCTTCGAGATAATGCGTGGTGAGCACGACCGTCTTCCCTCGGTCCGTGAGGCGGTGGAAGAACTCCCAGAACTCGGCGCGGAGCTCCGGATCCACCCCCACGGTCGGTTCGTCGAGCAGCAAGAGGTCCGGGTCCGCCACCAGGGCGGCCGCCAGCGACACTCGCCGGCGCATGCCGCCCGACAGTTCGGCGACGACGCTGCGCTGTCGGTCGGACAGCTGGACCAGCTCGAGGACCTCCTCTTCTCGAGCCCGGAGACGCGTACCGTGGATCCCGTACAGCCGGCCGAACAGCTCTACGTTCTCCTCGACCGAGAGGTCAACATACACGGCGAGGTCCTGAGGCATGTATCCCACTCGAGGACGCACGTCGCGGCTACCGGCGGGTCGGCCGAGGAGCTCCGCCTCACCCGATGTGAGGCGAGTGAGCCCCAACAGGATCCGGATGAGGGTCGTCTTGCCGGCGCCATTGGGCCCCAGGAGTCCCAGAACCTGGCCGGTCGGCACGTCGAGGGTCACCCCGTCCAGGGCTACGGTATCCCCGAATCTCTTGGTCAAATGGCGTACCGAGATCGCGACGGCCGCGGGTTCTCGTTGAGCGATCATCGCCTCACCCTGTCGTCCTCACTCCCTAGGCGTAGGAACATATTTCAACCTGTGTTGAAATAACCCTTGCCCCGGAGGCTGGAAGTATGGTGGCCGAGACCGCTGCCGTTACGGGTAGCCGTCGTTCGGCTACGCCCGCACGCGGCCGTCGACGGAAGGTCGATGGCAGCGCTCGAGACGATATCGTTCGCGCCACGCAGGGTCTGTTCTTCGGTCGAGGGATCCATGACCTCAGCATTCGTGCCATCGCCCGGGACGCGCGGGTCGATCCGGCGCTCGTGATCTACTACTTTGGGAGCCGGGAGGAACTTCTCCTCGAGACTCTCGGCGCGACGCTCCGACCCCTGTTGAAGGGGGTCTTCGGTGCTGGGGCGTTAGCCCCCGGTCTTGGGGCGAATGTGGTGACGGAATTCCTCCAGTTCTGGGACGCGGAGGGTCGGAGCAAGACCTTCGCGGCATTGGTCCAGATCGCGGCATCGGGGGGTC
Organism: Thermoplasmata archaeon; assembly: GCA_021819135.1. Lineage (GTDB taxonomy): Archaea > Thermoplasmatota > Thermoplasmata > Lutacidiplasmatales > UBA184 > Lutacidiplasma. The sequence continues at coordinate 86,842 of JAKASE010000007.1, forward strand.
GTCTTGCGAACGGGCTGCGCGAGATCCTCACCTCCGTTCTCGCGAGTCAGTTCTCCGACCAGGTCGCTCAGGACGAACTACCGGCTCGCGTCAGTCTGGTCGCGACTCAGATGTTCGGCCTAGGAACCGCCCGCTACGTCTTCCGACTGGAGCCGATCGCCTCCGCGTCGATCGACTCACTGGCCCGGTCCATCGGCCCCACGATCGATCGATACCTTACCGCGCCAAGGACCCCCTGACCTCGCGGCTAGCAGGCCCGGATACCGGCCGGAAGCCATCTCCAACCGTGACGGGCGGCAACGGCCGTCCATTCGCTATCGGATGGGCCGTCCTTCCGAGCGCCGGATGACGGTCGTCTCAAGGTCAGCTCCGGCGAGTGGCGTAGCACACCGCCATGAGTATCGCTCCGATGGAAGCCATCAGTGGGCCGAGAGAGAGGGTGGTGTACGACCCGCTCTCCACGCTTCCCTGTATCACGAAGGTAACCGAAAGCGACGAGCCCACGAGGACCAGGATGAAACCGACGGCGAACGCCCAAGGATTGAGACGTTGTGTTCGTTCCGTCACAGTTGGGAGGGGGGAGAGGATGGGATCGGACCTACTTGATGCCGGGGGACCGAGCACCCTTGTCCCCGTGGGTTCACGAGTTGGCCCCCTCCCCTCGAAGTCGTCGTGTTCACCGCCGGTCGACCGATGCCTCCGGATGCGTCGCGCCTCCTCCCGCGCTCTCGGTTGATCTCGCGGGCCGCCACCCATCTTGCTTCACGGTACTTTTCTCGAGCTGTTCCCCTCTGAAATCCTCGAGCGGTTCGCCGAAGAAACGGGGGTACCTCCGCGAGTCGTTCGGATTTCGGGACTGGACTCCCTGTGGCTCGTCCGGAGGAGCGCCACGGGACTTCGGAGATCTCACGAATACAGTGCTTCTTCGCGAGATCTCGGCGAAGGTGTCGGGGGTGGACTCCCCGGAACTGCTCACTGCTCCGCTCGCGACCTTCCGGGGGCGCGTTGACGGGGAGCCCGCTTCTTGATGAGGCGCCCTCCCTGTTCGGGAGCCGATGAGGGCCCCCGCTCGCCCCCTAGCGTGATGAACGGTGACAAGGTGCTGGACTGGCTGCTCGAGGAGAGCCAGCCCTCGATCCGCTATCTGACACTCACCCAGCTCTTGGGGCGAAAGCAGTCCGACGGGGAGGTCCGGGAGGCCAGGACCCGAATCCCGAAGGTGGGCTGGGCCGCGGAGATTCTCGGCCGTCGCGACCCCCACGGCTGGTGGGTCCGCGAGAAGAGCCTCTATCGGCCAAAGTACATCTCGACCAACTGGAATCTGCTGGCGCTCTCGGATCTCGGGGCAACACGTTCGATCCCCCCGGTCCGGGCCTCGTGCGAGCTCTGGATGGAACGCTCCCCTCTGAAAGGTGGGGGGGTCGGCGGGAGCTCCAACGGCAACGGCCACCACTGCTACACGGGCAATATGGCGCGGGCCCTGGTAAAGTTCGGTTACGGAAGCGATCCTCGGGTCCGGAAGGCCTACGAGTGGCTTGTCCGGACGGCCCATCCCAAGGGCGGGTGGAGCTGCTTCTGGTTCGCCGACGCCCCTTCGAAGGCCCGGACGCTCGATTCCTGGGAGGGATTGAGCGCGTTCGCCGCGTACCCCCGTTCGAGGTGGACCCCGGCCATGAAGGATTGCGTCGAGCGAGCGGCCGAGTACTTCCTCGACCGCGAGCTCCACCGCCAGGGGGAACGATACGAGCCGTGGTTCCGTTTCCATTGGCCCGTCCACTACTACTACGACCTGCTGCTCGGGCTCGAGATGTTGACCGCGCTTGGCTACGGGGACGACCCACGCCTAGGGTTCGCTCTCGCGCATCTCGCGAAGAAGCGGCGGTCGGATGGGCGTTGGAATCTCGACGCGGTTCACCCCGACGGTCCGGCGCACTACGAGAAGTACTTCCGAGAACACCCGAAGGATCGGCCTACCCCTCTAACGTTCGAGCGAGCCGGCCAGCCCAGCAAGATGATCACGCTTCGGGCGCTCACCGTCCTCTCGCGTGTCAGCTGACATTGGGGACTGTCCCCGAGACAGCGGGCGGAGAAGAGGTCGGACACGGCCACACCCTCGGTCGTCGGCTGGGCCCCGCTTCCCTCGTGATAGTTCGGATGCACTCGGTGCGGAGCGCTGCCGTGTGTCAGTCAAGCTCTACCCGTCGCGGCGGGTCGACCGGGCACGTCCTTGTTGTCTCTCTCGGCGGGCCGCGTTGAGGGGAGGCATGCGCAAGCCGCCGGACCGCGTGGGACGCACCCGGCCAGCTCGATTTCGTGCTCTCGCCCCCGGGTGGACCGTAGCTCCTGAGCAGGTGCTCGCCGCCCGTCGTCTATCAGGTCGGGGGGAATCGTGAGCTCGTCGACCTCGCCGTATCGGGGGCTCGCCTTCCGGACCCCGCCGGGGGCGGCGAGCCGATGCGGACGGACAGGCGGAGGATCAGCCCTTGTTCTTCGCGGCCCACTCTTTCGCGGCATTGGCATCCCACTCTTGAGCCACCTGATGCGTGGTGACATTGATGCGATTGTAGAGGTTCATCGTCGAGATCCCGAGGACCAGCAGGGCCAGTTCACGCTCTTGGAAGTGGCGGGCGACCTCATCCCAAACCGTGTCGGGAACGGGGTCGGGTCGGTCGCACAGCCGCGTCATTGACTCCGAGAGGGCGAGCGCCGCCCGCTCGGGGGCGCTGAAGAGCGTCGACTCCCTCCAGACCGAGATGGCGAAGAGGCGTTCGTCCGACTCCCCGGCTCGCCTCGCACCTTGCCAGTTCAGGCACATCGCACACCCGTTCAGTTGACTCGCGCGCATCATCGCGAGCGATAGAGCGCGACCGGAGTCTCCCTTCGCTTGACCGAGGATCTGCCCCAGCGCCTGCAGGGGGGCCATCGCTTCGGGGATGATCGTACCGGGGTTCTTCAAACGGTTCTTCGGGGACACCGCAGTCTTCGACATTCGCATTTGCTCCTCTGCGCGCTACGACGCGCGTCATATTGATAACCACTTTGGTATATATCGTATCTCGCGTATCAGCCTCGCCTCCCTTCCAACCGGCTGTCGCTAGATGGGACCTATCTAGGTCATGAATCAAAGCCTGGAGTTACTAATTATATTCGTTCTGTTATGGTGCGATCAACGGGAATGGAGCGTGACGTGTTTTCGGCGTTGGCAGATCCGACGCGACGACAGATGCTCGACCTCTTGGTCCGGCGCGAGCGGGCGGCCGGAGAACTCGGGCAGGCCTTTCCGAGCATCAGCCAGCCCGGCATCTCACGCCACCTTAGAGTCCTCCGTGAGGCGGGGTTGGTGCGGGTTCGTCAGGAGCGAAGACACCGGTACTATTCGCTGCGTTCGGAGCGATTGGCAGAGGTGGACGCTTGGATCACCAAGTACCGTGGGTTCTGGGAAGTTGAGCTCGACTCGCTGGAAGCCTACCTGGACTCCCGGAAGCGGTCCCGCGGGGAGAATCGGGCATGACCGAGAGCCCGTCGTCCACGAACAGACTCCGAGGGACCGGCGAGGATGGAGTGTTGAGGGTTGAGGGAGCGAAGGCTAGCATCACCTTCCGGCGCCTGCTCTCTCATCCCATCGAAGTCGTGTGGGCGGCGATCACCGAACCTAAGCAACTCGAGACATGGTTCATGGTCAAAGTGGATCGGGAAGACACCCCCGGTGGGCGTCTCGAGATGGAACACCCCAACTCGGTACATGCCAAAGGACGGGTCATCGAGTGGAGCCCTCCGAACGTGTACGAGTACGAGTGGAACCTAGCACCAGGGTCCTTCTATCCGGACGGGGAGGCCTCGGTGGTCCGGTGGGAATTGAGCCCCTCGGAGGGGGGAACGTTGCTGGTGGTCACGCACCGGAAGCTCTCTCGCCCGACGGCCGAGACGTTCTCCCATGGATTCAAGGAACTGATCGACCGCCTGGTCGCGCATCTCGACGGAACGCCGCTCCTGCTACCTTTCTGGATGCGACGTCCGGAAGCGACCGGGAGGGTCGGATAGGGAGTATCCGAACCCCCCGGCGGTTCAAGACCGAGTATCAGAGGGGGGCCGTCTGAGAGGGCGCAAGTCTCGATCGCCGCGTGCAGCGGGCCTGCGCGCTTGCCGTGCAGCCCGATGCCAAGGGCAGTGCGTCTGGGACCCGGGGAAACTGACCCGGTGCGCGCACCTCCGCGCCAGGCATGAATGGTAAGTGGACCGCACCCTGTATTGACGGACAGGGTGCAATCCTGTTTGCAACTCAACTTCCCGCTGTGTCGCATACGGGGTGCAAGGGAGCTTGCAACCACTTCGGTCGACTCCCCCTTGAGTCACGCCGTGAATGCATCGGCCCCGAGCACTCTGAGCGTTGTTGCACACGGCTGCGAGACTGAGCCCTGAGGGAGGTTCTCGGTGGGTGGTGCAACTGCCTCCAGGCCTCTGGAACTCGTTCTCCGAAGAGCAACTCGTCAGGACATCCTCAGGGCGAGTGCACCCTACTCGGTGTCGGGCGTCGTTCGAGGCCAGCGCTTGATCGTAGCTTCTGCGGGGATTCCCGATAGGGTTCGTAACTAACTTATATACTTAGTTGTGGCTTGGATTTGCGAGGATTCACGAGAGTGGCATGAGGGCCAAGACCGTCCTGCTCCGAGACCTTGGAGACCGTCCGCTCCCCTCCTCCTTTGTGCCTGAAGGCCATCCGTTTCACCGTCCACCCACGAGATACCGGCTCCGCATCCACTCACCGAACGAGATCGAGCCGATCAGAAAGACTGGCCTACCGATCTCTCTGTTCTCTCCGGACAAGTCCGAAGAACTGGGATATCCACTGACTTTCAAGACACGGCTGATTATCGCCGAACAGCTGTGCTCGGCCCTGGAAACGTCCCTCCCGGTAATCCCGTTTACGAACTCCGAATCTGCGAGGAACCCGCTTCTCGAGGACTACATTGTCGCCATGCTCCGCATCGATGTGCTCGGTGCTCGGAGAATAGCCGTGGAGAACCGGGAACGACTCGACAAGGTCCGCTTGCTCAAGAGGATCCTTCAGGAGAACCTCGAGGGTGTGGCCTACCGGGTCCGACTTGATGAATTCGCTCCCGGCCTCCCGAGGGTTCCCGGTGTGAAACCGATTGCGAGGTCCGTGCTCACCGCCGAACAGACTCGGGAGTTCTCGAGAAGGCCGTGACCGCTGCAGGGGTCGAGGACGCGCGCGAACTCGTCCGACGTTTAGAGAAGGAAGGGTACCATCCCATCCTCGTCGGAGGTCTCGCGATCCTGATCGCGGGATACGGGGCGACCAAGGACGTCGACGTTCTCGTGCGAGAAGCGGAGTACGGCGGCGCCGAGTTCTTGCAAGGTGAGGGAGTCGAAGTCTATTCGAACACGGGAAGGTTCACGAACGGACGACTCAGTCTTGCCGATGGAAGGACGGTCGCTTTCGACGTATTGAATCCGGCCCTATGTGTGGGGAGAGGCCACTCTGGAGAGGAGTTCTTCTCATTCGTCGAACAGGAAGCATCGCGAGACTCACGCTATGGAAGGGTCGCGCTCCCTTCGGTCGTCTTCTACACGCGCCTCCTTGTTCCGGGCCCGCATGGGGAGGTCTACATCGAACGAATCATTCGAGATCTTGACGAAGGCGTTCCCTTCCAATCCTTGGATGAAGCGATGCAGATCGCACAGCGCTTCGGAACAGGAACCAGGGTGCGAAAGAAGGTTGACCACCTCAAAAGGATCCGATTGAGTCGCGGCTGACAAGGCCAAAGCTCAGCACTTCTCTGCCGATCCCCGGGACGGAGGCAAACGGCAGTTCTACGTTCGAGGTGCGTAGGGGCTTGCACCTATCGTCTAACGCAAGGGATGGGCTACTGGCGTCAAAGCGTCGACCAGCACCCTCGCTTCGAGAGCAGCCACGGTGTAGCCTCGATCGAGTGAGGGAGGGAGAACTGTCGAAGCTCATCTCGATTGACGCTGACGCAAGTATCCTAGGAGCTTGTAGCCCAACTCCGTCAGTTCGCTGACGGAGCTTCTGACGAGAACTCTGCCGAAAGTACTTTCGTCGCGTACGTCTATGGGCTTGCATGCCGAGCCCTCCGAGCCCGAACTTCCGC
>JAKASE010000031.1 GCA_021819135.1 Thermoplasmata archaeon
GGGGTGGTTGTCGCTTGCGAGAAACAGGGATTTCACGAGAGAGAAGGACGCTGAGACAAAATTCGAGCGACTGAGACAAAACTAGGACCGGAAACTCGGGGGCGCATCAGTCGATTCCCAAAGCCGCCCTCCGAGCAAACCTTATCCCACAGCCCGATTCCGCCGACCGATGTCACCCGAAGCCAGCCCGGCCCACGCCGACACGAACACCACCCGGTCGGGCGATCTCGTCCGGATCGAGTACGACCTCTGGTCGGAGACCGGCGGAACGACCGAGCTGCTCGACACCACGCACGAAGAGGTCGCCCAGAAGGAGAACGTCCCGGCCCCGGAGGGGTTCAGCTTCGGACCCCGCCCGCACGAGATCGGGGGAGATCGTTTCCCGAACGGGATCGAGAACGTCCTGGTCGGGCTCAAGGTCGGCGATGAGGTCGACCGGGAGTTCGCCCCGACGGATGCCTTCGGAGAGCGGGACCCGAACCTGATCGAACTGTTCTCGATGCACGAGATCGAGCGTCTGCCCGAGATGCGCCGGGAGGACGCCCGCCTGGACGTGGGAACGATCCTGACGATCGAGGGCCGGCGGGGACGCGTCGTCACCCTGACGGCCGCGCGCGTGCGGGTCGATTTCAATCCCCCCTTCGCGGGCCGAAAGGTCCACGGGAAGTTCAAGATCCTCGAGCGCATCTCCGAGCCGGTCGACCAGGTCCGCGCCATCCTCGAGCTTCAGTACGGCCGAGGGGCCGAGTTCGGGGTCGAGCACCACGGCAAGACGATCACGCTCAAGGTCCCCGAGCGGTCGAAGTTCGATATCGCATGGATGGCCGGCAAGCCCCGGGTCGTCGACCGGATCCGATCCCACGTCCACCCGGAGACGATCCGTGTCGTTGAGGAGTACGTGACTCCGACACCCGAGAAGAAGGCCGAACCGGAGGCTTCGAAGGCCGCCCCCAAGTCGGAGGCGGAGGGAGAGCCCGGAACGACCGCTGCGCCGTCACCCGCCGGCGCGAAGAGATCCTCCGGCGGGGCGAAGGGCGAAGCCGCCGCCGATCGGAAAGCCTAGTCGCCTACCGGGGATCGGTGCCGGTCCGGGGGAGCCGGAAACCAACCGGGACCTCTTGAAGGCGGGCGGACCTCACCGGGCCATGAGCGAGTCGCCGAACGATCCCACGATCCACCCCGCCTTCCTGGTCGCCGTCTTCGTGATCGCCATCGTCGTGGGGGTCCTGGTCGCGTACCTGGGGATCACCGGGAAGATCGGCGCAGGGATCCCGTAAGGGAACGGGTCGCCGGGGGCCCATTGTCCCGTCGGGTACGGGACCCCTCGGACATCGGTCGGGTCCGTATCGAGCATGGATAAAGGCCGACGAACTCGATCGCCCCGTGACCGCGTCGACCGTGACCGCTCGGCGAGATGCGCGCGGACAGTACTCCGGGTGGATCGCCGGTGCCCTGGTCGTGCTCGCGGTCCTCGCCGTCGGCGCCGCGCTCTGGTTCCGCTACCACCCGTAGTTCCACCGGCTCACGCCGCGTCCCCGTGGCACTCGGGCCACCGGTACAGGTAGACGTCCGTCGCGCGGTCGTACTCGGTGGGCGTCCAGCCGGGAACGGCATGGCAGTGGCTCACCACCCGGGCCCCGACCGTGAGCTCCGACTCGAACTTCGGTCGGAGGCGCGCCATCGCCCCTGGCCACAGGAAGGCCGTGACCACAGTCGCCCGGCGGAAGTCGAGACGGAAGAAGTTCCCCCAGTGGATCGCGATGCGGTCGGCGGCAGGACCGAAGCGACGGCGCGCCCGGAGCACGAGGACGCGGATCGGCTCGACCTCCACGCCGACGACGCGGGCCCCGTGGCGTCGGGCCGCGCGGAAGACGATCGCGCCCGTGCCGGCGCCGAGATCGAAGACGGTATCGTCGGGCCCGACCGCGGCGAACGCGAGCATCTTCTCGACCGCTTTGCGGGGCGTCGGCTCGTAGCCCGCCCCGAACGCGAACGAGGCGAAGACGAAGTACCCCGTGGCGACGGCCACGATGAGGAGGACCACGGCGAGGACGAACGTCGGGTCGACCATCCGCGTTCACTCGTCGCGCGGGAACCCGAGGTGAAGCTTCCGGGCGGCGGTCCGGGGGTCGAGGGACCGCGCCACGACCTGATCGAGCAGCGTCCGCAGCTCGCGGTCTCCCTCGAGTCGCTCGGCGAGCTCGCGGCCCACGCGCTCGCGAACGAGGCCCACGATCTCGACCGTCAGGCGATGCCGCTCGCTCGCCGTCCGCGCCCCGCTCGAGTCGAGGAACCGCTCGTGCGACTCGATCGCCTCCCAGAGGGCATCGATGCCGGTGGGAGCGATCGTCGACGTCGCGACCACCACGGGGGTCCAGCGGCCCTCGTGGGTCCCCTGGGCGACCAGATCGTCCAGGTCCCGCTTCGCGGTGTCCGCGCCGGGGAGATCCGACTTGTTCACACAGAAGACGTCGGCGATCTCAAAGAGACCGGCCTTGAGCGTCTGGACCTCGTCGCCGAGGTGCGGGACGAGCACGACCACGCTCGTGGTCGCGATCTCCCGGATCGCGACATCGACCTGGCCGCTGCCGACCGTCTCGACCAGGACGACGTCGAAGCCGGCCGCGTCGAGGAGACGAGCGGCCTCGAGCGTGGCGGAGGCCACTCCCCCCGAGGCCCCTCGGCTCGCCATCGAGCGGAAGAAGACCCCCTCGTCGTCCGGACGGCGTTCGATGCGGATGCGGTCGCCGAGCACCGAGCCTCCGGAGAACGGGCTCGAGGGGTCGACCGCGACCACGGCGACCGTCTTCCCGTGGGACCGGAGCCGCGCGATCAGGGCGTTGATGAGGCTCGACTTCCCCACGCCGAGCGGGCCCGCGATCCCGACCACGGGGATCCCCCGGGTGCGCGGGTAGAGCGACGCGAGGATCGGTTCGGCGGACGGCTCCCCGTTCTCGATCTGGGTGATCGACCGGGCGAGCGCCCGCCGGTCGCCGCGGAGGATGGCCCGGGCGGCCGGGGGAAGCCGAGAGGATCCGCTCATGCCCGACGTCGCGCGATCTTCCGGGCGGTGGCGACGATCTCCTCGAGTGTGGTGCCGGGCCCGAAGATCGCCCGGATCCCCGCCTTCCTAAGGCGCCTCGCGTCCTCGTCCGGAATGATCCCTCCCGCGAACACCGGGATCCGCCCGGCCTTCTCCTGCTTCAGCAGGGAGAGGACCCGTGGGAACAGGGCCATGTGGGCTCCCGAGAGGATCGAGAGCCCGATGAGGTCGACGTCCTCCTCGAGGGCGGCGCGCACGATCTCCTCCGGGGTCTGGCGGAGACCGGCGTAGATCACTTCCATGCCGGCGTCCCGGAGCGCCCGCGCCACGACCTTGGCACCCCGATCGTGGCCGTCGAGCCCGGGCTTGGCGATCAACACCCGGATCGGATGTCCCCGAGGATGACGCGAGGGGGGAGTCATCGGCCGCCGCTGACGAGGGGGGCAGTCAAAAGCCTTTGCGACCCGGTACTAGTGTCCTGTTTCCGTAGTCGTTGTGCTTATCTTGGTGGGGTCCCAGCCGGGCCCGGGAATGCCGTAGAGTTCCCGTAGCTTGCCGATCTTCCTCAGGATCTCATCGGCTGTCGCGGTCCACGTGTACACGTGGGGATGGGCGTTGTAGTCCTTGAGGTAAAGTTCGATGCTCTCGACGAGCTGTGGAACGCTCCCGTAGGTGCCCCGTCGGATCTCCTCGTCGGTAAGCTTCCCCAGCCAGCGCTCCACCACGTTGAGGAACGAGGAGTTCGTCGGGATGAAGTGGAAGTGCCAGCGGGAGTGCCGCTTCATCCAGCGCTTCACTTGGGCATGTTTGTGGGCGGAGTAGTTGTCGAGGATCATGTGAAGGTCCAATCCCGAAGGGACCTCCCCCTCGACCTTCTCCAGGAACCTCAGGAACTCCTGATGGCGATGGCGTTTCGAGCAACTGCCGATGACCTTGCCATCGAGCATGTTGAGCATCGCGAGTAGGGTCGTGGTCCCGTTACGCCGATAGTCGTGGCTCCGGCCCTCGGGCAAGTTGGGCCGGATCGGAAGGATGAGCTGGGTACGGTTCAGTGCCTGGATCTGGCTCTTCTCATCGTAGCAGAGGACGAGCGCGTGCTCGGGCGGGTGGAGGTAGAGGCCGACCACGTCCCGTAGTTTCTCCTCGAACCGTGGGTCGTTGCTGAACTTGAACCCCCGCAGTCGATGGGGCTGGAGTCGGTACTTGCGGAGCGTTCGGTGGACGGCGGTGGGTTCCATTCCCAGCGCCTCCGCGAGCAGCCGAACACTCCAGCGCGTGCCGCGCAAGGGCTTCCGCAAACGGACGGTGTCGACCACGCGTTTCTCCATCTCGGGGGTGGTGACGGTGCGCGGTCGTCCGGGTCGGGGGGCTTCTCGTCGAAGCTCGGTCAAGCGACCAACGAGGAACTTCTGTCTCCAGTGGTCCACGCTATTACGGTGGACGCCAAGCCGTTGAGCGATCTCCTTGTTCTGGAAGCCCTCGTCAGCCAGGAGGACGGACTTCGAACGGAGGACGAGCTGATGCGACAAGGAATGGCTGTGAGCCCACTCCTCCAACTGAGAGCGTTCTTCGGCGGAGAGCTCGACGGTCGGCGCGACACGCATGCCCCCCGTAGGACATACCCGGATATAAGCACAGTGATTAACGCAACACTACACTAGATGAGGACGAGCAGGTCGACCACGAGGTTCCCGAGGAGGAGGGCGGTGACCGCTCCTAGGGCCATCAGGACCAGGAACGGGATCTGGGGCGTGACCCAGACGCGACGGATGCCGCGGGCCCGGAGCTCTTCGGCAAGGGCCCGGCGATGGCGTCGGTCCTCCTCGGAGGTCTCGATCTCCGCCTCTTCGTCCCGGGCACCGGGCGCCGCCGGGTCTCGTACCCACACGTACCGTCGCGGCAGCTCGCCGACCGGCAGCGAGTAGCCGGTGAACCCCTTGGGGAACGTGAACTGCCCGCGGGCCGCGTTCCGAAGCGCGACCCCGATCGGGATCGCAATCGAGAGGAGGGCGGCGTTCATGAGCAGGTCGATCGGGAACGGGACGAACGTCGGGACCGACAGCACGGACGGACCCGGCAGCAGGACCGGCTGGGGGAAGAGGGGGACCAGCATCCCCGCGATCATGAGCGCCTTCGCGTCGGCGCCACCGTAGAGGACGCCCAGCTCGAACAGGACCCGGGCGAAGACGACGGTCACGAACACCGCGAGCGCGATCACCGGGAATCCGGACGGACCCAGGCCGACCCGGAGCAGGGCGTACGTCACGAACGCGCCGACCGCGAGGTAGGCCGCGAGCTCGAAAATATCGGCGTACCGGGACCCCGACTCCCCGAGCGCGTCGTCCCAGGAGAACATGTGCTCGAGGGTGAGCGCCGCGATGACGAGCCAGGCCAGTACGGGAAAGGTGCCCCCCGGAAGAACCGTGAGGACGCCGAGGAGCGCTCCGAGTAGCCCGAGACCCTGCCAGAGCCGGTCCGTCACCTCGCGGTCCCGCCAGTCGGAGACGGCCGCGTAGGCGAAACCGATCACCAAGAGGCCGGTCCCGGCCGCCAGGGTCCACTCTTCGAGGGCGATCACGACGCGTCTCCCGTTTCGAACGGGGGCGGGGAGTCAGGCGAGGGATATGGAGGCTTTCTCGGCGGAGAGCCGACCGCTGAGCGACCGCTACGGCGGTCTTCCCTCGAGTAACCTATTTAAACCGCCCACATCTCGGCCGCCGCCTCGCAGGCGCTCATGGTCGAGTACAAGCTGGTCATCTCCGAGCAGGCGAAGTCGCTCGCCCGGACCGTGGGGGACCCGGCCGCCGCCGGATTCCTCGGCAAGCGGATCGGCGAGACGGTCGGCGGGGAACTGATCGGCGCGGGCGGGTACACCTTCCGCATCACCGGCGGCACCGACCGCAGCGGGTTCGCGCTCCGTCCGGACCTCCCCGGCGCGCGCCAGACGCGGCTCTACGTGGGCGACGGGTTCGGGTTCAAGGCCCCCCGGGCGGGCATGCGCAAGCGTCGAACGTTCCGCGGGAACACCATCAGCGAGGACACGGTCCAGATCAACCTGGTGGTCGATCAGAAGGGCCCGAAACCCCTCGCGGAGCTCTTCGCCGCGACATGAACGTCCCGCGTCAACCCGAGGTCAACATCGGCCTCGTGGGGCACGTCGACCACGGGAAGACCACCCTGACCCAGTCCCTCACCGGGGAGTGGACCGACCGCCACTCCGAGGAGCTCAAGCGGGGGATCTCGATCAAGCTCGGGTACGCCGACGCGGCGTTCTACAAGTGCCCGACCTGCCCCGAGCCGTCCGGGTACTCGACGGAGCCGAAGTGCCCGTCGTGCGGCGGCGAGGCGAAGTTCCTCCGGGCCGTCTCGTTCGTGGACGCCCCCGGCCACGAGACGCTGATGGAGACGATGCTCTCGGGCGCCGCCATCATGGACGGGGCGCTCTTGCTCGTGGCGGCGAACGAGCACGTCCCGCAGCCGCAGACCCGTGAGCACCTCTACGCCCTCGACATCATCGGCGTCCACAAGGTCGTCGTCGTGCAGAACAAGATCGACCTCCTGACGAGCGCGGACGCGGAGGCCAACTACCGCGAGATCGTCGAGTTCCTGAAGGGCTCTCCGATCGCCCACGCTCCCGTCATCCCGGTGAGCGCGAACCACAAGGTCGGCATCGACGCCCTCATCGCCGCGATCGAGGAGACGATCCCGACCCCTGCCCGGGACCACTCGAAACCGCCGCTCATGTACGTCGCCCGTTCCTTCGACATCAACCGCCCGGGGACCCGTCCTCCCGAGCTCCGCGGCGGGGTCCTCGGCGGCTCGCTCCTCCAGGGCAAGATCACGAAGGGGGAGGAGATCGAGATCCGGCCGGGGCGCACCGGAGTGACCGGCGCCGCCGGTGAGTCGCTCCGGACCAAGGTCACGACGATCGTCTCGGGCGGTCAGGAGTGGGACGAGCTCCGGCCCGGCGGGCTCGCCGCCCTCGGAACGACCCTCGACCCGTCGCTCGCCAAGGGGGACGGGCTCACCGGTCGGCTCATCGGCACCGCGGGCACGCTCCCTCCCGTCAGCCAGAAGATCCGGCTCAAGGCGACGCTCCTCGACCGTGTCCTCGGCGCCCAGCGCGAGATCAAGGTCGACCGGATCCGCACGAGCGAAATGCTCGCCGTGACGGTCGGCACGACCGTCGCGAGCGGGAAGGTCACGAGCGCCCGGGGCGACGAGGTCGAGCTGGCCCTGAACCGGGCCGTGACGGTCTTTCCGGGAAGCCGTGTGGCGATCTCGCGGAGGCTCAATGCCTGGCGGCTCATCGGATTCGGGATCGTGGAGGGCGGTGCGCGATGAGACCCGACCTGATGGAGATCCTGCGCTGCCCGGTCTGCCGGGGAGCGCTCACGCTCTCGGTCCGGACCCAGGACCGTGAGGAGATCGTCGACGGGACGCTGACGTGCGCGAAGTGCCACGTCGACTACCCGATCGAGGACGGCATCCCCGACCTATTGCCGCCGGACGAGAGGAACTGACCCCCGGGGGCCCCGGCGGGGTCACAGGCCGCCGGTGTAGTAGTAGGCGAAGACCCCGAAGAACATCAGCACGGAGAGCCCGATCGACGGCAGGAGCCAGCGTATCGACCCGCGGCTGCGGGCCTGGACCGAGCTCCCGACGGTCACCACCGGTATCGCGAAGGCGAGCCAGTAACCGGTGAGGATCGTCTCGTAGAGCGCTTGCGACGTCGAGTTCGCCTGCGGGTCCCGGGTGACCAGCAGCACGACCAGGAGGACCGCGAACGTGAGGAAGGCGAGGCTCACCCCGGCCGCGTCCAGGAAGCCCTCGAGACCCCGCTTGCGGTTCGGGTGGTAGATCCCGAGCGCGATCAACATCCCGAGGAACAGCACGAGCGTGCCTACCAGCACATAGAACGCCGGGGTGGCGAGGGTCAGCGTCACCGTGCCGGGTCCGGGAGGTGCGACGCTCACGAGGGGAGACCCTACGGCCCGGTCAGGACGACCCGGGCCGGTCCGCCGTCCCCGTCGTGGAGGAGCAGCGGGAGGCAATGCATCTCATACTCCCCCGGCGGCACGTCCGCGAGCAGGAGCCCCTCGAGGATCAGCGCCCCCGCGCCGAGGAGCGCGTGATGGACCGGGAACCGACCGGTCGAATCCTCCTCGACCGAGAGCGAGTCGACACCGACCAGTCGGACGCCGCGGTCGATCAGGGCCCGCGCCCCGTCCTCGCCGACCGAGGCGTAATCGGAGAAGAACGCGAGCCGTGACTTCCATCGGGCGGAGTTCGCCGTCCGGAAGAGCACCCGCTCGGTCCGCGGGGGGATCGCCGCGACCTCCGCCGGCCCGATACGCTTCGTCGCGTCGGGGACCCCGATCACACGGCACGGGCCGTTCAACCTTTCGAGGTCGATTCGATCGATGGTCGCCGCACCCGGGATGAAATGGCACGGGGGATCGACGTGGGTCCCGGCATGCGTCCCGAACGTGACCCGCGAGACGCTGTAGGGGTCGCCTCGTGCGATCGACTTCACCGGCTCCCGATCATAGAGCGGGTCTCCCGGGAACGCGGGCATCCCTTTCGCGAGCGGCATCGACACGTCCCATCGTCGCATCGTTCCCCCTCCGGGCACGCTCTCTTTCTGCGCTCCTCGAGATTTAAGGGTTGGTTCGGGACCGCGCGGTGGCCGCCGCTCGAGCCCAAGAGTTAAGGGCCCTCGTGCCGACCGATGTGGGATGGCCCACGGACGTCCTTCGTCGCGGTCGGCCGATGAGGACGACGACCTCGATGACGAGGACGAGGAGGAGGACGAAGAGCCTCGGCGTTCGAGGCGCCGGTCGCGCCGCCGGGCATCCTCGACGCACCCGGGTCCCCCCCGACGTTGGCGGGCGAGCCGCGACGAAGAGGAAGGGGACGAAGACGACGAGGAGGGTTCGCACTGGGCGGGCCCGGGACGGTCCTCCCGTCCCCCGGTGTTCTGGCGGGCGCGGGATTCGCTCTACTTCGAGCCGCTGGTCGCGCTCGCGATCATCGTGGTCATCCTGGTCGGCCTCTATGCCTACACCTCGAACTGGCCTCCCGTCTACGTGGTCGAGTCGAACAGCATGCAGCACGGGCCGAACGACGTCCTCGGCCTGATCAATACCGGGGACCTCGTCCTGGCCCAGAAGGTCTCGAACGCGACGATCACCCCCTACCTTGTGGGGATGCTCCGGGGCTACTCCACCTACGGGGAGTACGGGGACGTCCTGCTCTATCATCCATCCGGACAGGGCGGAGCCACACCGATCATCCATCGGGCGATCCTCTTCCTCAACTATGACCCGGTCAACCGCACCTACTCCGCACCGGCGCTCGGCGCGCTGCAATGCGGTTCGGGTCCCGGGGCGGTCTGGCAGCTCCAGGGCGGATCTTGCCGGACGACCGGGATGACCGGGACGCTCGACCTCTACGGGATCGGCTGGCGCTCCATGAACCTCTCGATCTCGATCACACCGGCCGTGCTGGGGGCGCATTCGGGCTACCTCACGCTGGGGGATGCGAACTCCGAGACCGACCAGACCGCCGGGCTCAGCACGCTGGTCGAACCCGGCTGGGTGATCGGCGTCGCCCGCGGGATGATCCCGTGGTTCGGCGCGCTCAAACTGCTCCTGACGGGGAACTCACAGATGGTCCCGTCGCAGTCCTGGCAGTTCATGGGGCTGACGATCGCGGGGGCGATCCTCCTCGCCTTCGGGATCCACTACGCGCTCCGAGCGGAGGGGATCGAGACTCCACTGCGGAAGGAGGAGGACGAGGAACGCCGGAAGGAGCGCGAGGAACGCGAGTCCCGCGAGGCGGAAGAGGAGGACGAGGAGGAGGAAGCGGTCGACGAGGAACCGGACTCGAGCCGTTCCCACCGCTGGGTGCTCGCGCTCCGACCCTGGCACCGGGACGAGCAGGAGGCGGGGACCGCGAGCGTGACCCCCCGGCCCCGCGAACGATCTCGGTCCGCACGCTCCCGCCGACCGGACGTACCCCGGCGTGGCCGCCCCCGGCCTCGTGTCCGTCGAACGGGGAAGACCGGTCACCGGGGGCCCGACCAGGACCTGTAGCGTCCCGGAGGCTGCCTCGCGTGCGCCCGGTGGGCGGCGAGGCAACCCTTTAGTCCCGGCGGCGGTCGGCCCCGGCGGACGACCCCATGCACGTCATCGGAGGCACCGCATCGACCGCGCTGGCCGAGAGGATCTCGCGCGAGCTCGGGAACGCGCCGTTCGGGATCCCGTTCACGAAACGCTTCCCGGACGGGGAGCTCTACGTGCGCGTGGGGGGTCGTCTCGAGGGCGACGACGTGGTGATCGTCCAGTCGACCCGGACCGACCAGGACCTGGTCGAGCTCCTGCTCCTCGAGGACGCGGTCCGGGAGGCGGGGGCCCGCCGGACGTTCGTTGTCGTGCCGTACTTCGGGTACGCCCGGCAGGACCGACGCTTCTTCCCCGGCGAGCCGGTGAGCGCCCGGGCGCTGTGCCGCCACGTGGAGATCGACGCCGACATCGTGGTGACCGTCGACCTGCACTCGTCGCAGACGCTCTCCCAGTTCTCGAAGCCGGCGTTCGAGGCGAGCGGGATCCCCGCGATCGCCCGGCTCCTGCGCGAGCGACCCGTGGATGTCCTCGTGTCGCCCGACAAGGGCGGGATCGACCGGGCCAAGCGGATGTCCCAGCTGCTCGACCGGCCCTGGTTCGCCCTCGAAAAGACACGGATCGACTCCGAGCATGTCGAGCTCTCCCTGCCGCCCGAGCTTCCGATGGACATCCGGGGGAAGCACGCGGTCATCGTTGACGATGTCATCTCGACCGGGGGTACGATCGTCGAAGCGGCGAAGCTTCTGAAGAAGTCCGGGCTGGGAGCGATCAGCGCGGCCTGCACGCACGGGCTCTTCCTCCGCGACGCGTTCGAGCGCATCAAGGCGGTCTCCGACGAGATCTACTCCACCGATACCCTCGGGAATCCGGCGGAGAAGGCCTCCGTCGCCCCCGACATCGCCCAGATCCTGCGGCGGCAGTCCCCGTCCTGAGCGGTCCGGCATCTATGGAGGCCCCTCGGAGCGCCCAGGGCGCCTCCGGGGAGGACCTCCTCGAGCTCGTCCAGCGCATCCGGCGGGAGCTCTCACAACGGCGGGAGGCCCCGGCGGGCGACTGGGTGGAGGGCGTCGCGAACGACCTTCGGAGCGGCCGTCGGACCGGGTGGATCTATCCCCCGGCCACCGGCGGAGGGCTCGCCTTCTACTCGGCCCGGGAGGAGGAGGCGTTCGGCCATGTCCATATCGAGGCGGGTCCCGAGGACGAGGAACGGGCGTTCCGGCTCGCCGAGGCGCTCCTGGCCGGGTTGCCGGCCTCGATCCGGTCGATCGACGTGGGGTGGACCGGGCTGCCGCCGGAGGGAGAGCGAAGGGTCCTCGAACGACTCGCCTCCGCCCGGCCCGGCTCGACGATCATCGAGCGGACGGCGATGGAGCGCGCGATCACCGCGGCCGACAGCGCCGAGATCGGCGGCCCGCCGGCCGGCCTTGTCCTCGTCCCGCTCACGGACGTGACCGTCGAGGCGCTGGCCGAGCTCGACCGACGGGCGTTCGCGGGGACGGTCGATGAGCTCCTGGTCGGGAGCCGGATCGAGGACCACCAACGGGTGATGCGCTCGCTCCTCGAGGGGGACCTGGGACGGTTCCTCTCCGAGGCCTCGACCGCGTTGATCGTCCCCGACCCGCCCCGCCTCGTCGGATCGATCTTCTCGGCCGAGCAGTCCCCGCGACGCGCGGTCTTCCTCAGCTTCATGATCGACCCCGCGGACCGACGGCGGGGGTATGGTCGGTACCTCCTGCGATGGGGGATCCGGGCCCTCCGCGCGCTCGGGTACTCGAGCGTGCATCTGTGGGTGACGGTGGCGAACGTGGGGGCGCGCGCCCTCTATGCCGAGCACCACTTCGTGCCGATCGCGAGGGCCGCCATCTACCGATGGGAACGGTCGGCAACGGGGGAGCACCCGCACTCGGGCCGGTAGGGGCATCCCTCCTGCATCCACGTCGGGCACGGGAGGAGACGGGCAGGGTCACCCTCCCGTAGCGCCCGGGTCCAGCGGGCCGCCCGGTCGCGCCAGATGCGCGCGAAGACCGTGGCCGGGGAGACGTCGAGCCGGAAGACGTGTACCCGGTCCTCCGGGCGGTCCGGTTGCTCGAGCAAGAGGAGGACCCGCCCCGAGGTCCGGCCGGTCGCCACACAGCGGAAACCGAGATCGAGGCCGTACTGCGGGAACCGTTCCAGGAGCTCGGAGGCCCGGGGGGGCCAGCGAGCCCGGGACGTGCGCGCGAGGAACGGATCGCCGCGGAAGGCCGCCACCTCCTCCTCGAGTTCCTCGGTTCGGGTCGGGAGCCGAGTGACGGTGCCGACCGGCCCCGATTCGATCGCCGCCATCCACTGGGCGAAGGCCGTGGGCGGGGCGTCGAGCGGCGAGGTCCACGGCGGCCCGGCGGGGGGCGGGCGAGTACGTTCGAAGAACGCTCGGCGAGGGTAGAGGAGCTCGCGGAACCGCTCGATCGGCGGGGCCTCTCGAGGTGCGGGGAGCGCGGCGAGACCCTCCCGGAGCTTCGTTGCGTCCTCCGGGTCCTCTTCGACCCGCGCGATCTCCGAGAGCCCCACCAGCGCCTCGTCGGGCTCGTTCCCCGAGCAGTCGCAGGTACCGCTCACCCGAAACTCGCATCCCCGGCCGTACCACGGGCAGCGCGGGAGCGCGCCGGGATCCCGTGACTTCCATCCGATGCGGAGGCGCGCCGCCTCGCGGCGCATCGACGCGCGGACCGCGGTCGGGTCGCGCACGGCGACCCGCGCGACCCGGATCTGCTCCACCGTCTCGTCCCGAACCCCGAGGACGACGATCTCGCCCTCGGTCCGGTCGAGCAGCGCACAGTACATCGCGAGCTGCGCGACGTACTCCGGCCGTTCGTCCAGGAGCGCCTCCGCCGCGACCGCGAGCGAGGCGGTCTTGAGCTCGATCGGCCGTTCCGTGAGGACATCGATCCGACCGATCAGCCCGTCGCGCCGGACCCGGACCTCGAGGGCGCCGTCCCGGGCGAGCAGCCCCGCCAGACGCCGGTGGAGGAGGCGACCGACGCGCATCCGCTCCTGACGATCCGGAGGGATCGGGGGCGGAGGGGCCGCGAGCCGCCAGTACGCACGGCGAAGGGCGAGAAGGTCGGTGACCCCGACCCCGCGCTCGGCATCGGGCCGCTCGAGCCGCTCCCGAAGTTCCGCCGCGAGATCGGGCTCCTCGGTCACAGAGACGGCGCGTCGCCAGTCCGGTTCCGGCTCGCCCGCTCGTCCGAGCGCCACGGGCCGGACAACCGGCGGGAGTATACGAGAAGGGCGCCGGCGATGGAAGCCGCTATACTCCGAGGGAGGGTGGTCCCCGCTGTGACCGAGGCCTCCCGCCGACCCCTCATCGTGGGGAGCGGGATCGCGGGGCTCTACGTGGCCCTGCGGTGCCGGGAGCTCGGACTCCGTCCCACGATCATCACGAAGTCTCGGCTTGAGGAGTCCAACACCCGCTACGCGCAGGGGGGGATCGCAGCCGCGATAGGGCCGACCGACTCGCCGGCCCTGCACCTCAAGGACACGATACGGGCGGGGGATGGTCTGGTCGACCGGGAAGCGGCCCGCGTGCTCACCTTCGAAGCGCCGGCCCGGATCGCCGACCTCGTACGGTACGGGGTTCCGTTCGACACCGTGGAGGGGCAGATCACCCTCGGTCGGGAGGCGGCGCACTCCCGCTCCCGGATCCTGCACGCCGGCGGGGACGCGACCGGTCTCTCGATCGAGGAGGCGCTGCGGCACCGAACGCTCGAGGCCGGGATCGACGTGCGGGAGCGCACGGTCCTCCGGCGCCTCGAACCCGAGGGCCGTGACGGTCCCCGCGCGTACCTGACGGACGCCGACGGCCACAACCCCGAGATCCTGCCTCCCGGACCGGTGGTGCTCGCGACCGGGGGCGCCGGGAGCCTCTATCGGCAGAGCTCGAACCCGGCGATCGCCACCGGTGAGGGAGTCGCGGTGGCGTTCCGCGCCGGGGTGCTCCTCACCGACATGGAGTTCATCCAGTTCCATCCGACGGTCTTCTGGCGGGAGGGGGCGCCGCGATTCCTGATCACCGAGGCGTTCCGCGGCGAGGGGGCCGTGCTGCGGAACGACAGCGGAGAGCGGTTCATGGTCGGCCAGCACAAGGATGCCGAGCTCGCCCCACGGGACGTTGTCTCCCGGGCGATCGACCGCGAGATCCAGCGGACCGGCCATCCGTGCGTGTACCTCGACGCGACCGCGATCCCACGGGACCGGCTCTTCGTCCGCTTCCCATCGATCTGCCGGTTCCTCGCGACGTACGGTCTCGATCCGTCCCGGGACCGGATCCCGGTCACGCCCGCGGCCCACTACATGGTCGGAGGGGTGACGACCGATCTCGAAGGCCGGACCAGCCTGAGCGGTCTGTACGCCGCCGGCGAGGTCGCGTCCACGGGGGTCCACGGGGCGAACCGGCTCGCGAGCAACTCCCTGCTTGAAGGGCTCGTCTTCGGGGAACGAGTCGCCCGCCAGCTGCTCCACCCGGTGCATCGTGGGCCTCCCGAGACGGGCCGGCTCCTCGAGATCGACCTTCCGGCCGGGCAGGGCGAGGACGGGACCGTGAGCGAGCCGAACGCGATCCGGGACCTCCTGTGGGACCAGGTCGGGATCGTCCGGGAGGTCGGCGGCCTCACGTCCGCGGTCGAGCAGCTCGAACGCTGGGGACGGGAGGCGGAGCCGGTCCGGGACGACGACCCTCCGAGCCCGCTCGCCAACGCGGTCGTCACGGCATCCCTCATCGCCCGTGCGGCGCTCGCCCGGACCGAGAGCCGGGGTACCCATTACCGGTCGGACTTTCCCCAGCGGAAGCCCGAGTGGCGCCTCCACATCGGCCTGCGGAGAGCGAAGCGGCCCGGCCGCGACGCTCGACCCGCGTAGCTAGTCTTTTGACGCAAAGGAGGTCCGGGGCGGATATGGACCTCACGCTCTCCTCGGAGGAGCAGGACCTTCGCGACGCCGCCCGTCGGTTCGTCCGCAAGGAGGTCGCTCCGGTCGCCGACCGGATGGACCGCGAGGACTACTTCCCCCGGGACGTCTTCCGACGCCTCGGCGAGCACGGCTTCCTCGGGATCACGCTCCCGACGGAATGGGGTGGCCTCGGGCTCTCCTACCTCGCCCAGGCGCTCGTGCTCGAGGAGATCGCCCGCGTGAGCCCGGCGCTCGCCCTCACGGTCGGCGCCCACTCGAACCTCTTCGCCGACAACGTTGCCCGGAACGGTACCGACGCCCAGCGCGAGGCGTTCCTCCCGTCGGCCGCGACCGGGGAGGCGATCGGTGCCCTGGCGCTCACCGAGCCCGGCGCCGGGTCCGACGCGGTGTCGATCCGGACCCGGGCGGACCGGGGAGCGGACGGCTACGTGCTGAACGGCTCGAAGCAGTTCATCACGAACGGACCGGTCGCCGACTCCCTCCTGGTCTACGCGAAGACCGCGCCCACCCGGGGCTCGCGCGGGATCAGTGCGTTCCTCGTGCGGCGAGAGACCCCCGGCTTCTCGGTCGCGCGGAGCCTCGACAAGATGGGGATGCGCGGCTCTCCGACCGGGGAGCTCGCGTTCCAGGACGTCCGGGTGGGCACGGACGCCCGGGTCGGGGACGAGAACGACGGCGTCCGCATCATGATGGGCGGGCTGAACGTCGAGCGGGCGGTGCTCGCCGCGATACCGGTGGGGATCATGGAGGAGTGCCTCGAGCGATCGACCGCGTACGCACGGGAGCGGGAGCAGTTCGGGCAGAAGATCGGCCGGTTCGAGCTGATCCAGGAGAAGCTCGCGAACATCTACTCGCAGCTCGAAGCGTCCCGGCTCCTCGTCTACCACGCGCTGGACCGGGTCGCGCACGAGCCGAAGCGCCTCGGGCCGGCCGCATCGGCGCTGACGTTTGCCTCGGAGGCCTCCACGCGGGTGGCGCTCGAGGCCATCCAGATCCACGGCGGCTACGGCTACATGCGCGACCTGCCGCTCGAGCGCCTCGCGCGGGACGCGAAGCTCCTCGAGATCGGGGCCGGCACGTCGGAGATCCGGCGGCTCATCGTGGCGCGGGAGCTCCTGGGACCCGGGTTCGCCGACTGACGGGCGCAACCGGGGGTCGGCGGGCCGGTCAGTGACCGAACGGCTTGCGGAGACCAAGTCCCTCTTCGATGTAGAGGGCCGCCTGTGTTGAGGTTGAGCGCCGGTCGCGTTCGGCCGCGGTCTTGAGGTTCTTCAGGATCGCGGGCTCGAGGTATACGGCCAGTCCGACGCGTCGCTTCGCCTTGCTCTTCGGAGGTCGTGGCATTCTGGTACTCCCCTTTATGTGTCGCCCGCCTGGGATCACGTCCCAATCGGGCACCATTCTACGCTTTTTGCTCGATTAAAAAGATTTGGTTAAGCGTTATAGACGTAAGCCCGGGACGGGGCCGTCGCACCGCGGACCGAGGCCCGGGCCGGGGGAACGAGCGGGGGCGCGGATCCGGGGTCGGGACGAGCCGGCCCGGCGCGCGCGCCCGTCGCTCGCGGAACGGAGAAAGACCGGCGTCCTTACCAACATATATAGCACGGGCTCCACCATCGCTCCCCGATGGCGGGACGACCACCGTCGGGGAGCGGTTCGGTCTCCTCCCTCCGCACCGAGGTCCTGAAGGAGCTGCAGTCGCTGATCGACGACCGGGACTTCCGGGACCGCCTCGACCGGGGACCGCTCGCGGAGACCAAGGGGCGGGAGCACTGGGTGCTCCACCTCCTCCTCCGGGCGACCGAGTCGAACCAGACCCACCTCGATACCCTCATCGGCAGCGCGTACTCGAACCTCCTCTCCCGTCTCCAGGCCATCGAGGACCGGATCGGCCGGCTCGAGTCGGTCGAGCAGGGTCTCGGCGAAGAGATCACGCACCGGTTCGAGGGCCTCGAGACGAACCTCTCCGCCCGGATGGCGAAGGAGGTCTCGACCGGGATGGAGTCGGCCTCCCAACGGACCACGGCGGCCCTGCTCGAGAACCTCGGGACCAAGTGGACGCCGATCGGGGACTCGATCGAGACGTTCGCCCAGTCCTCACGGCAGCTCACGAAGGACCTGTCGGACACGTATCGCGTGTCCACCCAGAGCCGTCTGCTGCTCAACGAGAACGCCCGCCGCATCATCGATCTCGGCCGCGACCTGGTCGCGCTCGAGGAGAGCCTGAAGCTCGCCCTGACGAAGGCGCTCGAGGACGGGCTCGCTCCGCTCGAGGACCGGATCGCCGCGCTCGAGGGGCGGCTCGGCGCGACGGAGGAGCCGACCGGTGACCGTGCCACGGCCGACCCTCCCCCTGACGGGTAGGCCGACCGAGCGTCGATGCGCCTCTCCCCCCGCCACCCGCGCTATCGCAGTCTCCGCGTCCGCGCCCTCCTTGCCGAGGCCCACCGCTCCGGGCTCGTGGTGCCCGAGGGACTGATCGCGCACGGCCGGGGCGAGGCGTACGACTACCTGCTCGGCGAGCGCACGACCGCATCGGCCCGGAGGGCCGAACGACGGGCGGCCGAGTGGCTCGCCTCGGCCCGTCACCCGGTCATCAGCGTCAACGGGAACGTTGCCGCCCTCGCCGCCAAGGAGCTCGCCCGCATCGCGCGCATCGATCCACGCATCGGCATCGAGGTGAACCTGTTCCACCGCACCCCCCGGCGGGCCCGTCTCGTGGCGGAGGTGCTGCGACGGGCCGGCGTGCGCCGCGTCCTCGGCCTACGGCCGACCGCCCGCATCCGCGGGATCTCCTCCGACCGGGCCGGGGTCGACCGGCGCGGGATCTACGCGGCGGATGTCTGCCTCATTCCCCTCGAGGACGGGGACCGCGCCGAGGCGCTCCGGGCCCGGGGACAGACGGTGATCGCGATCGACCTCAACCCGCTGTCGCGGACGAGTCGCGTCGCCGACCTCCCCATCGTCGACGAGCTGACGCGGGCGCTTGGGCACATCGCGGACGACCTCGAGACGCTGCGCGCTCGGCCTCGTCCGTCCGGACCACGCCGGTTCGATGCGCGGCGCGCGCGGGCCGAGGCGCTCGTTGCGATCCGACGGACGCTTACCCGGTCGGCGGCTCAGCGGCCGACACGCGGACCGCGTCGGTGAGACGCGCGGCCACCGACTCGAGGAACTGACGGTCGGAGGCGTCGTACGCCCCGACCGTGTTCCCGTCGATATCGATCTCTCCCAGCACGCGCGCACCCTCGCGGATCGGCACGACGATCTCCGACCGGGTCTCGAGAAAGCAGGCGAGGTACTCCGGAGAGCTCCGCACGTCGTCGACGATCACGCTGGTGCCGTCCCGCGCGGCCCGTCCGCAGATCCCCCGGTCGATCGGGATGCGGGTGTGCTCCGTGGGCGCCGGGCCCTCCCACGCGTCGAGCACGAGGGTGGACTCCTCCAGCCGGTAGACGCCGACCCAGCGGTAGTGGGCGAATTCCTGCGTCAGGAACCGACACACCTCCTGGAGGGCGGCCCGTCCTCGGAGCCGAGCGACGATCGCGTCGACCTGCAACAGCGCGGGGGTCGCGCGGCGGGAGATCACGCTCACGGGAGCCTCGCGGGGTCGGGCCCGGACCGAAGGAAGGGTGGGGGAGCGCCGAGGGGGAGAATCTCCGCCGCGACGGAGCGGCCGTCAGCGGCGTTTGAACTCCCGAGGCGTATTCCGCCACGAGCTTTCCAGACTCGCGCCGTACCGGACTGAGCCACCTCGGCACGCCCGATGCCGGAGGACAGGAGTCGGCCGATAAGCTTAGCGGAGCCGGGACGGCCCTTCAGTCCCGGAGCGGATACCACCGACAGTTGGCGCAGCCGTTGGCGCGGTCCTCACCGGGGATCGTGACCCCGCATTCCGGGCACGGGACCGGAGCCGCCACCGAAAGCGCGAGGCAGTCGAAACAGGCGCCGCCGCGCCGGTCCTCGGGGAGCAAGACGAGCTCCCTCCCACAGAACTGGCAGTGCGAATACCGCTCGTCCGACTGGCCGAAGCTGCGTACATCGGCAAAAGAAAGCATCGGGCCGCTCCACCATGCGTCGCGTACATAATACCTCGGACGACGGAACGCTTCCGTTCCCACGTTATCCAATAACGGTCAGAGGGTGAGCGACCCGCTCTGACCTTCCCCTGACGGAGGGATCACCGAAACCTACATACTACCATACGCACTACTATGGGTGAGTATGTCCTTCATTCGGATC
>JAKASE010000032.1 GCA_021819135.1 Thermoplasmata archaeon
CAGCAGATGGCCAAGGTCTATGGGCGTGAGTTCCTCTGTCCTCGTGGGCCTCTCCTCCTGTTGGGTTCTTTGCGGTTCCCACCAGGGGAGAGGTTCCCCCGCCATCAACCGATCTTTTCACAGTACCGAAGATCCCGCGCTCCGGAAACGCTTATCGGAGTCCGACCCCTCCGAGGGACCATGAGCTACTCGTCGGCGGAATCGAAGGCGTGGGCCCGCGAGAAGCTCGTCGGCCAGTGGACGACGATGGTCACGCCGTTCACCCCCGACGACGAGCTCGACGAGCAGGGTCTCGCGGCGAACGTCGAGCACGTCCTTCGGCTCGGGACGAAGGGTCTGGGATTCTCCTGGAACATGGGAGAGTTCTGGAGCCTCACCGCGGCCGAGCGGTACCGGCTCATGGAGCTCGTGCCCAAGATGGTGAAGGGCCGTGCGCTGACCGCGTTCCAGATCACCCATACGAGCGTGAAGGAGGTCGTCGCGCTGGGTCGCCGTGCGAAGGAGCTCGGGATCGATCTCCTGATCCTGGCGGCGCCCTACATCGTCACCAAGACCGAAGAACAGGTCCTAGACTTCGTGTCCCGGATCTCGAGCCAGGTCGACCTCGGGCTCGCGTTCTACAACTCGCCCCAGTTCGGCATCACCCTCTCGGCCCGGGCGCTCGCGAAGATGGCCGAGCTGAGGAACCTGGTCGCGATCAAGGAAGCGAGCTTCAACATGGGGCTCTCCATCGACACCCACCTCCAGGCCGGCGACAAGGCCGTGGTCAGCGTTCCGGACGAGGAGATCTTCTTCTTCGAGGAGTACTACGGCTTCCACCAGCAGGTGATGTTCGCGAACACGAGCGACTGGCGGTTCGATACCGAGGACCGTCACGACTATGTGTCGTTCGTCGACCTCGCGACCTCCGGTCATCTCGAGGAGGCGAAGCGGCGCTACTACCCTTCGCTCTGGCCGATCAAGAACCTCTCGCGTCGATGGTGGTCGAGGCTCGTCGGGCGGACCCAGGGCGCGCTCCCCGTGCAGATGGTGAAGTATTGGGGCGAGCTGATGGGGTTGAGCGGCGGGCCCGCGCGCCCGCCGATCCTTCCGCTCACCGAGGCCGAGCGGACCGAGCTGCGTCAGGAGCTGGGCCGCCTGCGTCCCCTGAAGGGGGAGAAGGTCCTCTCCCCCGCGGCGTAATCGCCGGTCGAAACGGCCCTAGGGACGCCCGAGGCGGCTGCTGGCGCCGCCCTTCACGATCGTCAGCTCGAAGTGCGCCCCCGTGACCCGGTCGAAGGGGATCGCGTGCCCCTTCCGGCCGGCCCAGGCGTGCACATCGATGCGGCTCGGCACGTCGGCGATCAGCGCTCGGACCCGCGCCCCATCGGGCAGGCTCCGCATCGTCTTCTCCAGCGCGGCGATGACGCCGGCGCATTCGCGGGTCGTGCCGTCGACGACCACGTCGTCCGGCGTTCCCGCGGTCCCGGGAGCGACGGAGGGCTCAGGCGGCATGCAGGATCGGCGGCGCCTTCCCGTAGACGTCGATCGAGCCGTTCAGGCGCTGCTCCAGGGCGTCCTTGACCTTCGCGACGGCGGAGCCGTTCACCTGGCCGCCGAACCGGTCGCCGTTCGTGCAGACGGCGCCCCGGACCCCGACGATGTCCGGGTTGATCCGGGTCAGCACGTCGAGGTCCGACATCCGCAGGGCGCCGGAAAGGGCGGTGCTCATGCCATACTCCTTCCCCTCGGTGACGAGCTCCCGGAGCTTGGCCTCCGGCAGGAAGTCAAAGAGGTTCCGCCCGTCCTTCGTGAGCGTGTCGATCAGGATCCCGTCGCTCTGGCTCTCGTGCCCCAGCCGGACGATGAGCGTCGGATCGATCCCGTGGTAGAGGTGCGAGTCCGCGAACGTCGCGGCGATCAGCTTGGTGGAGGTCCCTTCGAGCGCACGCTTGCTCTCCTGGAGGATGCGCAGCCCGCTCTCGTAGTCGGCGTCGAGGAGCCCGACCTTGACCGAGGTCGCCTCGAGCGCCGCGGCCCCGTACACCGCCATCGAGACCGTCCCCGCCTGGTTCGGGACCGCTCCGAGGGTCACGCTCACGTGGATCTCCTTCGGGAACGCCTTGCGCACCTCGCGGACGACCGGCGGGAAGTTCGACCCGATGATCGTCTCCTTGAGGTTCTTCACGTCCACGATATCGGCGCGGCCCTTCACGGCCTCCAACGCTTCCGCGAGGTCCTGCACGCTCACCATCAGCATCATGGGGTTCGCCGATCCGATGACGGGCGGGCGATAGATGAACGACGGGGTTTACCGAGTTCCCTCGGCCGTGGTCTCGTCAATTCTGTTTGACGGTATCCCACGCCGCAGCGGGGTACTTCCGAGGGAGGGCCGACGGCCGGAAAACGGTCCGCCGGGTCCATACGTTAAGAGCTTTTGACGCCCCACCGACGGGCACTGGTGATTCCATGCCACCCGAGGCGAAATCGGTCACAACGGAGGAGAAGAGCCCAGCCCAGCGGGACACGCTGGCGATCCGGGACAACCGGACCGGACGCGACTACACGATCCCGATCGAGCGCGACGCGATCCGGGCGATGGACCTGCGCCAGATCAAGGTCCACGACACGGACTTCGGTCTCTTGAGCTATGACCCCGCGTTCCAGAACACCGCATCCTGCCAGAGCGCGATCACGTACATCGACGGGGACGCCGGTATCCTCCGGTATCGCGGGTACCCGATCGACGAGCTCGCGGAGCGGAAGACCTACCTCGAGGTCGCCTACCTGGTGATCCACGGGCACTTGCCCGGGAAGAGCGAGCTCGACGACTGGGTGCACGACATCACCTTCCACACGATGGTCCACGAGAACGTCAAGAAGTTCATCGACGGCTTCAACCACGACGCCCACCCTATGGGGATCCTCGTCTCGAGCCTCGCGGCGCTCTCCACGTTCTATCCTGATGCAAAGAAGGTCGGGGACGAGGGCTCTCGGAAGCTCCAGATCCGCCGTCTGATCGCGAAGATCCCGACCCTCGCCGCGTTCGCCTACCGGCACTCCATCGGGATGCCGTACATCTATCCGAGCAACGACCTCGACTACCCGTCCAACTTCCTGTCGATGATGCGCACGCCTTCGCCGACGCTGATCCGGGAGAAGCGCGAGGTCGACGAGCACCTCGCCCACGCGATGGACATCCTGTTCATCCTGCACGCCGACCACGAGCAGAACTGCAGCACCGCGACCATGCGGACGGTCGGCAGCTCACAGGCCGACCCGTACGTCGCGTCCGCGGCGGCCGCGGCCGCGCTCTACGGCCCGCTCCACGGCGGGGCGAACGAGCAGGTGGTCCGGATGCTCCAGGAGATCGGGTCGAAGGACAAGGTGCCGGCGCTGATCGCCGACGTCAAGGAGGGCAAGCGCAAGCTGATGGGCTTCGGCCACCGGGTCTACAAGAACTACGACCCGCGGGCGAAGATCATCAAGAAGACGGCCGACGAGGTCTTTGCGGTGACGGGCCGCAACAAGCTGCTCGACATCGCGCTGGCGCTCGAGGAGGTCGCGCTCTCGGACGACTACTTCATCAAGCGCAAGCTCTACCCGAACGTCGACTTCTACTCGGGGATCATCTACCAGGCGCTCGGCTTCCCGACGGACATCTTCCCGGTCCTCTTCGCGATCCCGCGGATGTCCGGATGGCTCGCGCAGTGGCAGGAGCTCGTGATGGACTCGGAGCAGAAGATCTCCCGGCCCCGCCAGCTGTACACGGGGTCGCCGGAGCGGCACCTGTAGGGCGAGGATCCCCGTAGGGACGCCAACCCTTCCGGCGGGCCGGGGAGCCCCGGCCCGCCCCACTTCTCGGGCAACGGTTCGGCGGGAAGACCCGCCCGGCGGACCGACCCCCCGCGTCGCGGGGGAACGCTACCGGGCGCGAGCCACCGTCGGGACGCGGCGGGCCGGAGCGGCCTTCGCGTCCACGTACGAGAGCCAGGCGTCGTATTCCGGGTTGCCGCCGTGGATCGCGTTCTCGTACCGACGCTGGAGACGGCGCACGATGGGGTAGTCTCCGGTTCCGATCGGCCGTCCATCGACCTCGCGGATCGGCGTGATTCCGGCCGCCGTTCCCGAATAGAACAGCTCGTCGGCGGTGAACAGCTCCTCGCGCGTGAAGTCGGTACGCTGGAAGGTGAGGCCCTCGTCCCGGAGGAACTGGATGACGGTATCCCGCGTGATCCCTCGGAGGATCCCCGAGCTCGCGGGGGGCGTGCTGACGATCTCGTGCTTCACGCGGAAGATGTTCTCCCCCGGACCCTCGGCGACCATCCCCTGCGAGTTCAGCAGGATCGCCTCCTCGTACCCTCCGACCACCGCCTCCATCTTCGCGAGCGCGGAGTTCGCGTAGTTCGCGGCGCACTTCGCCTGCGGGGGAAGCATCCGAGAGTCCATCCGGACCCAGCTCGACACGGTGGCCCGGACCCCCGACTCGACCCCTTTCTGGCCGAGGTAGGCGCCCCACTCCCACTCGCCGACCGCCACCTGCACGGGGCTCTTCGTGGGATCGAGGCCCATCTCTCCGTAGCCGGAGAACGCCACGGGCCTCAGGTAGACCGTCGGGACCCCGTTGGCCCGGACGACGTCGACGCAGGCCTGCTCGATCTCCTCCATCGAGTACGGGAGCTTCATCCGGTAGACCTTCGCGCTGTTGAAGAACCGGTCGATGTGCTCGTGAAGCCGGAAGATCGCGGCGCCCCGGGGCGTGTCGTGGCTGCGGATCCCCTCGAAGATCGAGTATCCGTAGTGGAGCCCGTGGGTCAGCACGTGCACCTTCGCGTCGTCCCAGTCGACGAGCTGGCCGTCCATCCAGATCTTCTTGAGTGCGCGTATGCCCACCATACCGGAACCCGTCGGCACCAATGCCGAGCGGCGGTTTAAGCGATTGTCAACTGAGGCTGACCCTGATTTCATCAACTCCCCCCCGGGTCGTTCTCTCGGTGTTCGTTGATGATTGAGATCCGTTTCCACGGTCGCGGAGGGCAGGGGGCGGTCATCGCCGCCGAGCTCCTCGCGCAGGCGGCGTTCCTCGACGGGAAGATGCCGCAGAGCTTCCCGTTCTTCGGCGTGGAGCGACGCGGCGCGCCCGTGACCGCGTACGCGCGGATCGACGACAAGCCGATCGGTCTCCGGACGTCGATCGTGGCCCCCGACGTCGTGGTCGTGCTCGACCCGGGCCTGCTCGCGACGACCCGCGTCACCGACGGGATCAAGCCCGGCGGACTCCTGCTCGTGAACACGCACCGGGGGCCGGAGTCGCTCGCCGCCCCGCCCGGCGTACGGCGCGCGGTGGTCGACGCGACGCGGATCGCCCTGTCGCACGGCCTCGGCACGACGATGATGCCGATCGTCAACACGGCCGTGCTGGGCGCGCTCGCGCGGGCGACCGGCGCGGTCTCGCTCGAAGGACTGACCCGGGCGGTCGAGCAGTTCGTCCCCGCGCGTCCGCAGGACAACCGGTTCGCGGCCCGGGACGGCTACCTCGGCGTGCGGATCGAGGCCGCGTCCGAAGCGGCGAGCGGGGCGGCCGCGGCGGCCCCGGCGGCTCCGGCCCGACCGCGCGTGCTTCCGGAAGGCCCGGTCGCCTCCCTCTCGAGCGAGGCGATCGACACCGCTGCGTGGCGAACGTTCACGCCGGTGATCCACCTCGACCGGTGCACGAAGTGCAATTTCTGCTGGAAGTTCTGCCCCGACGACGCGATCGAGTTCGATGACGTCGGGTTTCCGAAGATCCGGCTCGACTACTGCAAGGGCTGCGGGATCTGTGCGGCCGAGTGCCCGCCGAAGACGATCGAGATGGTCGCGACGGAGATCTGAGCGGAGGGAGGAGAATGACGCAGAAGGTGCTCTCAGGGAACTACGCGCAGTCGTACGCGGCCCAGCTCGCCCGGGTGCAGGTCATCTCGGCCTACCCGATCACCCCGCAGACGTCGATCGTGGAGAAGCTCGCGGACTTCGTCGCGAGCGGAGAGCTTCCGGCGCAGTACGTCAAGGTCGAGTCCGAGCACTCGGCGCTCCAGGTCTGCCTCAGCGCCGCTGCCCTCGGCGCAAGAACCTACACGGCGACGTCGAGCCAGGGGCTCCTCCTCATGCACGAGCTCCTGCACTGGGCCTCCGGGATGCGGGCCCCCATCGTGATGGGGGTCGTCAACCGGGCCGTCGGCCCGCCGTGGAACATCGGGTCCGATCACACCGACACCATGAGCCAGCGCGACACGGGCTGGATCCAGATCTACGCCGAGAGCAACCAGGAGGTCCTCGACACGGTCCTCCAGGCGTACCGGCTCGCCGAGCATCCCGACGTGCGGCTCCCTGTCATGGTGACCGAGGACGCCTTCTATCTCTCGCACACCGTCGAGCCGGTCGATGTCCCGGACCCGGAGCGGGTGGACCGGTTCCTGCCGCCCCGAGAGCCCCATGCGGTCCTCGTCCCGGGGACCGCCTCCCGTCTCGGTTCGTTCACGGGCCCCGATTACTATGTCGACTTCCGGCACCAGGTCGCCGAGGCGACGGAACGGGTGCCGACGACGTTCGCCGCGGTCGAGGAGGAGTACGAACGGATCATGGGGCGCACGCACGGCGGCCCGTTCCCCACGTATCGCGTGGACGACGCCGACGCGGTCCTCGTCACGATGGGGACGATCACCACCACCGCCCGATCGGTGGTCGACGAGCTGCGGGCGAGCGGCCGGAAGGTCGGCCTCGCGAAGCTCCGGATGTTCCGCCCGTTCCCGAACGATGCGGTCCGCGCCCTCGCCGCGACCGCCGACCGCATCGGGGTGGTCGATCGCTCCTACACGTTCGGGAGCATGGGGCCGGCCGCGACCGAGGTCAGCGCCGCGCTCTACCGCTCGCCCCGGCGACCGGCCGTGACGAGCTTCCTCGCCGGCATCGGAGGCCGGGATGTCACGCTCCAAGAGGTGCGCCACATGTTCGACACGCTGCTCTCGGGCGCTCCCGCGGCGACGCATTGGGAGGACCTCGAGATCGAGGAGGGTGCGGTCCATGGCTAAGCTGACGATCCCGGCCCAGGAGCTCATGTATCCCGGCCATGCCGCCTGCCCGGGGTGCGGGGCCGCGCTCGCGATGCGTCTCCTCCTGAAGGGCCTCGGCCCGCGCACGATCCTGTCGATCCCCGCCTGCTGCTGGACCGTGATCGCGACCCCGTATCCCACGACCGCGCTCGGGGTCGCCGTGCTCGACAGCGCCTTCGAGGCGACCGGCGCCTCGATCTCGGGGCTTCGTGCGGGCGCGGACGCGCTCGGGCTGAAGGACGTGAACATCGTCGGGTTCGCCGGGGACGGCGGCACCGCGGACATCGGCCTCCAGGCGCTCAGCGGGATGCTCGAGCGGAGGACCAACGCGATCTACGTCATGTACGACAACGAGGCGTACATGAACACGGGGATCCAGCGAAGCGGGGCGACCCCCTGGGGCGCGTGGACCACCACCACGCCCACGGTCCACGGGCACCCGGGAAAGCCCGAGCTCAAGAAGGACATGATGGGCATCGTGCTCGCGCACCGGCCGGCGTACGCGGCCACGCTCAATCCGAGCTTCGCGGAGGATTTCGAGCGGAAGGTCGAGCGCGCCCGCGACATCGTCGGACCGCGATTCCTCCACATTCTCGCCCCCTGTCCGCCGGGGTGGAAGTTCGATTCCGCGCAGACGATCGCGCTCGGCCGCCTCGCGACCGACACCGGGATCTTCCCGCTCTACGAGGTCGTGGAAGGTCGGCTCCGCGTCACGCGGAAGACCGGCAGCCTGAAGCCGGTGAGCGAGTACCTCACCGCCCAGGGTCGCTTCCGCCACCTGAAGCCCGAGGACATCGAGCGGATCCAGGTCGGGGTACGGGCGACCTGGGAGGAGCTCCTGAAGCGGGAACGGGAGGACCTGAGCCGCGCGATGACCCCGTCCGCCCCGGCTCCCGCCGAAGCGACGCTAGCCGCTAAATAGGCCACTCTCGTCCGTGCGGCCGCAGCGGGGTAGGGTAGTCAGGAAAGCGACCGACGGTGTCGGTCGTCCTGAAATCCCGACGGGCTCATAACCCGTAGATCCATGGTTCAAATCCATGCCCCGCTACTCTCTCGGAGAGTTCAAATACACATAAAATCATGTCCAGGGCATGGAGAAGCGCGTTCCCGGAGAACCCAAAGGGAGTCCCCGTCAACTTCGAAATCTAGGGCCGATACTCGGCCGTCATGGGACCCTACTTTCCGATCCCAAGGTCCGGTCGTGGTGGGAGGCTCGGTCCCTCCGATCCCGGCTGTCGGCAGACACGTACCTTCGTCAGTTCGGGTTCCTGCTCGAGCGCCTCGACCTCACACCCGAGAAGGTCGTCGGCATGGCGAAGAAGAACCCCGACCGGCTCCGCGACCTCCTGATCCGGGACGCGGCCCAACTCAAGCATGAGGGGAAGCTCGACAGCTACATCGGCAAGTTCACGGAGGGACTCAAGTCGTACTTCCGGTTTCACCGAGTATCGTTCGACGGCTTCCCATCCCTGTCCCCCATCAAGGGAGCGAGCCTGGCGAACGAAAGGATCCCCACCCCGGAAGAATTGAATCGCGTCCTCGAACGGCTCTCGCTTCGAGCTCGCGTGTGTGCCCTCTTCATGGCCCACGCGGGAGTCCGCCCGGCGGTCATGGGCGGCTACCGGGCCGAGAGCGGCCTCACGCTCTCCGATCTGCCAGACCTGGCGCTTGGCAAGGCACCGGGTTTCTCTGAGGTCCCATTCGTTGTTCGGATCCCGGCGAGCATCTCGAAGACCCGCGTCTCGTACGTGACGTTCGGTTCCTCCCAGTTGGCTTCGGCCCTCCTCGCGTACTTCGGCGAGCGGATAGAGGGCGGCGAGAAGCTCGGGCCCGGGTCGCCGGTGATAGCCGTTCGGTCGACTCGCGGGGTCGCCAGTCGTCGTAGGGAGGAGGCACGGTTCGAGCGGGGGTTCCTCACGACCAAGGCGGTCGTAGGGGAAATCCACGACGCGCTCAAATCGTCGGCGCCCGAAGGGGTGCGGTGGCGGGTGTACGTCCTACGCGCCTACTGTAGCACGCGTCTCCTCATGGCGGAAGGCACGGGGAAAATCACACGGGATCTCCGCGAGGCCATTCTCGGTCACGACGGGGGTGTCTCGGCGCGTTACAACGTGGGCAAGAGGTGGGGGCCGGAGCTCCTCCGGGAGGCGCGAGCGGCGTACAAGCGGGCGGAGCCATTCCTCTCTACGAGCGGGAAGACGGACGACTCGCAGGAGGCCGTCACGCGGGCGATCCGCCTGCTTCTCGTGGCGCGGGGCGTCCCAGAGTCGAAGCTCGAAGGGCTCGACCTGGCCGGCAAGTCGGACGAAGAGATCGTGGGACTGCTCAAGACCGTGGGCGCTGCCCTCGGTCCCGAGCGACGGGGCGAGAAGGCCGTCCCGGTGGACGACGTGCCGAAGCTGCTCGACCAGGGATGGGAGTTCGTCGCGCCTCTGAACGGCTCGATGGCTGTCTTGCGAGCGCCGCCGCACGTACCGTCCGACCCGGTCCCACGGCTTCCGACACAGCCGTGTGAGCCATGAACTGGGTTTTTCTCTCGTATCCATAAACCGTCATGACGGGGACGGTTCGGAAGGAGGGGAGCACCCGACCGAGATCGCCCACGCCGTGAGGCCCGGCTCCAGGGGTCCCGGACCTCGCAGCACCTGAAGCAACCCCTCGAGTTGCTCCTTCTCCCTTCCTCGTCGGAGTTCCACCCGCGGTCGCCTCGCTTCCCTCGGCAGCGCCTTCAGCCGACGGGTCACCTCTCCGGGATCCTGTCGGGCGAACTCGTCCCACAGGTTCACCCCCTTGAGCACCTGCTCCACGAACCACGGGCATCGGACATTGTTCCAGAACGCCAAGAGCGCCCCGTGGGCGTCCATCTCCTCCGCACTCTCCTTCCCTCCCGTGCGATGCCGGATCCGTCGACGGTCCGCTCCGTGGTCCCGTTCCAACGCGACCGTGCTCCGGATGACCACCCCCAGGCCCGGGACCTCGGTCCAGAGCTGCGGCCCATGTTCCTCGAACCGTCGTGCTACCGTCGCCCAGATCGCTTCGGCCCACTCCCCCAGCGCCACGAACCGCGTCCCCGCCTGCTCGATCGCTTCCTTCACTCCCGCCACGTCCGCCGAGGCCAGCGGCGCGAGGTCCACCCGACCCCGTCGGTCCCGTTCCACCCGCATCGCCCGCCGAATCTCCTCCCACAGCACCACCTCCGGCCTCAGCCGCCCCTGAGCCAGGCGCACCGCCTCCCGGTTCAGTAGCCGCTCC
The DNA here is from genome assembly GCA_021819135.1 of Thermoplasmata archaeon. Classification (GTDB taxonomy): domain Archaea; phylum Thermoplasmatota; class Thermoplasmata; order Lutacidiplasmatales; family UBA184; genus Lutacidiplasma. The sequence goes on from JAKASE010000032.1 coordinate 10,320, forward strand.
ACCCGTTGTTTCAGCCCCGCGACCTCCGGCACACCCGCGTGGAGCCGCACGTTCCACGACAGCAGTTCCACCGCCCAGCCCCGGACCCACTCCAGCCGCTTCGCCACCTCCCCGTAGGCGAGCTTCCACGGGAACCCTCCCGCGTGCTCTCTCGCCGCCTCCACCCACTCCAGCGCCGCCCGCGCCCACACCGCCTCCAACTCCTCCAGGCCCCACCCCACCACCGGGAGCGTGTGCAACCACTTCGTCAGGTTCGCGAGACCGTCGTCCCCGACGAGTCCCTGGCGCAGCGGCTCGTAGTCCGTCAGGATCACCGGGCCCAGGTCGTCCAGGAAGTGCTGGTGGTCTTCGCCGACCGGCATGCCGGGAAAGACCGCGGCCATCGCCTTCTTCGCCGCCGTCCCGTCATCACGCAGACCCAACAAGGGAGTTCCGTAGCGCTCCCGAAAGGTCCCGTAGAAGCGCGTGACCTCCTTCTCGCTCTCCGACTCCAGGGGGTCGGCCCACAGGGTGAGCCCGTGGCGCGCCTCCCGGGCTCGGTAGGTGACGCGTCCCCCTCCTCGGGGGTCTCCCGTCCCGTCGAACTGCACCACGAGTCCTCCGAGCGCCCGGGCGGCGGCGGCGGCGGGGAGGCGCTCCTCGCAGAGCATCCGCCAGCGGACCAGGAACTCCACCGAGAGCCGCGAGATGGTGCTCTGGACGAGGGGGAGGGCGCACCCGTCATCGAAGAGCGCCTGGACCCGCTTCTCCGGGAGGTCGAGGCCGAAGCGGGAGAGTCCCACGGCGATCATCACGTCGAGGCCGTGGACGCCGTAGGGACGGACGAGGGTGTCGCGAAAGGCGGAGGTCCAGGCGGCCTCGGGGTGTCCTTGGGGACATCCCCAGTGGGCCAGCGCTATCGACATCGGACCCTGGAGGGTGAGGAGGGAGGTGGGCTCTCGCTGCCCTTGGACCTCCCGGGGCTCTCCGCAGGTCGGGCAGGGCGGGGGCGGGACGAGGGTGGCGCGGGCCAGAGGAGGAGCGCGAGGCGGGGAGTTTTTTTTACGTCAAGGTCGAAGCGGATGCCGACGGCGGCGAGGTTGTCGGGCGGCATCTCCTCGCCCATGTCGTGGACGGCCTGGACGATGTGGGCGAGGGTGAGGGTGCCGGTCATGATGCGGGTGGCCAGCAGGCCGAAGTGGGGCGGCTCAAGCGGAAGGCTCGCGGGGAGCAGGGTGGGATCCGCCCGAGGGAAGCGAGGGGTCACGGGACCGAGGTGACGGAGGATACGGGTTCGGGAGCGCTGGTCCTTGCGGTCCCAATACGACTCGACGAGTTGCCGGTACTGCCGCCCGCCTTTGGTGGAGATCCGTACGAAGGACATACGCACCCACAGTAGTGAGTATGGTAGTATGTAGGTTTCGGTCGTCCGGTCGTCAGGCAGAGGGCAGTGGGGTCCTGACGGTTATTGGATGCGAGAGGGGTTTTTGGTAACACTTTTCGCGGGGTTTATGTACCGCCCAGCCCTCCGAAAGAGGAAGGAGTTCGCGCACTATGCGAAACCGGAAGTCCCATCCCCGCGAAAGCGGGACTTGACGCTCGACGTTGAGAGCGCCGCGGTGGATAGTGCCCACCGCGGCGCTAGCCCCGGCGATCCTCGGCAGGGGGGTGTGGTGGCTCTCGATAACGCCACCCAGCGCTCTCCGTGTTGCCCACGAGCGACGCACCAACCCACCGTCCGAGACTCCTCCGCCCCGAGCAGGTCCCTCGATTCCGTCACCGAGCAACTTCTCTCTCGGGTTCACTTCGCGCAACGGCCCGGCCGAGTCGACGTGCGTCTCGGACCGCATCCGACCAGCGGCGCGGTCGTGCCGCTCGGATACATGTCATCCCTCGCGCCCAGCGCGGAGACCGTCGAGACAGATTGGCTCGTCTTCTCTCCAAGACGTGCGCGCGGCAGCCGTCGCGTTACGATAGAGGACTTTGCTGACCCCACCCACCGTGGCGGGGAACGCATGCCGGCAGTCGCCGTGTGGGCCAAGGACATGGGTACATGGGGTCTCGCCTGGTCGAGCTATGAGTGGAACGCGTGCTACGACGCGTTTGCGTTCACGAACCCGAACCGACGCGAGGGAGACGACCTTCCGTCGAGTCCTCTCGATCTCATGGCGCACGCTGCTGACAAAGCGGAGGGTTCGGCTTGCCCTATCGCCGTTCTCTTGCGCACGGTTGCCTCCCATCTTCGCAATGTTCACTCCTCGGACCTCGACGACCTCGTTACGCGGAGTTCGCACGACCTTTCGTGGTCGCACACGATCCGTCTCTACATCACGAGGACCATCGAATCGATCCAGGTGGCCGCAGTTCTGGTGATGCTGACGTGCTCTCCGCGTGTGGCCCAGCAGGTCCTCACAGCCGGCGGAATCCGTCTCAGCCTCCGTCAGATCGACCAGATTCGACGATGGGAAACCACCAAGGCGCTCGCTCGCAACCTCGGCATGTGGGAACCGAGAAGACTCTTCGAAACTTCGGCCCCGACCGGGGCATCTGTCCCGATCCTGCTGTCGTTTCTGAGTTCGGGGGGGACGGGCAAGTTCAATTCGGCGGGCCCACCTCCTCCGCCACGACTTGCCGCTGATTCTCCTCCTTTCGCCGACCCTTTCTGTCTGCCCGACTCGGTACGTTTCAACTGGCTTGCTCCAAAGGCGCGGCGGGGCCGGCCTCGCTCTTTGAAACCCGCCGCCGCCGTGCGTCTGCGCGACGAGGGTCTCAGGCACGCGGAAATCGCGCGTCGGCTGAGCATTACTGTCGCCACGTCACGAAAGTACGTCTGCTTGGTTCGTCGCGCGCGAGCACTTGCGATTTCCGAGCCCGCGCGCCGCCGCGCGATAGCCGGGGAGATGGTTGCGCCACCTGATGAGGTCCCCACATGAGCCTTGTTTCGACGATAGAGGTCAAGAGCCACGTCGAACGAACGCTCCCGCCGGGGCACCCCGGCCGGGAAGCGGTGTTGGCGCTACCGGACCAGATGGACGAGGCTGCGTACGACGCCGCCCTCCCAATCCTGCTCCGATTGCTACGGCTCCGCGTCGGCGGGGAGGAGGGACGATGAGGTGCGCTCGGTGCGATCGCGAACTCTCGCCCACGGGGGCGCGATGGCACGAAGCGCGGACCGAAACCGAGGTCTGTTGGGCGTGCGGAATGAGGGAGATCGAGCGCAGCCTCGCGTTGCGGTACGTCCCGCCGTACCGGGGGGTGCCGTCGTGACCGAGCTACTTGCGGCTGCCCTCGCCTATGCCCGTGCCGGCTACCCCGTCTTCCCGGTCAAACTCGACAAGACCCCGCTCACCCCGCATGGTTTCAAGGATGCGAGCCGCGACGAGGACGTAATCCGTGCTTGGTGGGACAAGCATCCGACGGCGTCAGTTGGGATACCGACCGGCTCAGTGACCGGACTCGTCGTGCTCGACGAGGACCCGCGTCACGGCGGGACCGAGTCGCTCGCGCAGCTCGTGGCCGAACATGGCGCGATCCCCGAGAGCCCGGTCGCGAGGACCGGCGGCGGGGGCCGGCACTTTTGGTACTCCCATCCCGGCGGCGCGGTCCCCAGCGTCGTCGGCTTCCGGCCCGGGCTCGATTTGCGCGCCGACGGTGGATACGTCGTGGTCCCACCGTCGCCGCACTCGTCGGGCACGCCGTACTCGTGGATCGCCCCGCTCTTCGGCTCGAACCTTCGCCTGCCTCCGCCCTGGCTCCTCCAGGCAATCGAGCAGCGCCGGGCGACGCCCCTCAAATTCCCGACGACGTCGGACGGCAAGGTCCCCAAGGGAAAGCGCCACGACTTCATCGTGCGGGTGGCCGCGAAAATCGCCTCGAGCTTCGAGGCGACCGACAGGGACACGGTGCTCCGGGCGGTCCGGGGCGCAGTCCACGAGGCGATGGATGTGGACGGTCGTACCGACGACGATGTCGTAGGGGCGGTGGACTCGGCGCTCAGGAAGTACGCGCGGCCGGCGAAGCCGGTCGAACCGACGCCCCCGCTCGAGGAGTTTGACCCTGAGGTCGGTGAGGTTTTCGCCGCAACCGATCCGAATGGGAAGCCGGATCTCGGGATCGCCTGGGTGACCGACGGGCGACTCGTCAGGACGACTCTGTCGGCTGAGCTGCACCGAATCGAGAAGAAGTACGAGGGGGCCACTCAGTCGAAGTCGTCGCGGTCCAACGCGGAGGCCGCCGAGGAGCGGGAGCGCGAGGTCAAGCGGCTCGTGTCGTCCCTGCCCTTTGTTCGAATCCGAGACGCCCTGTGGCCGCTGCCTTCGGACCCAACCGTGGTCTCGGTTGCGGTATGGGAGCGCACGCACGGGTCGTTGCTTTCCGCGCTCGAACGGTACTTTCGAGAACGGGTCGTGACGAACGACCCGGACGGGTACCTCGTTCAGGCTCTCTGGGTGATGGGCGCCTCGGCCCGCTCCGACGAGATCGACTACGCGCCCAGACTGATGTTCGAGGCGCCCTTCGGCTGGGGCAAGTCGACGGCCGCCGAGGCGGCGCAGCTCGTCGTCCCGAGAGGTGTCTACGGCGCCGCGCTGACGCCGGCGGCTGTTTACCGCTTGATGAACGGCTGGCACCCGGTTCTGCTCGTGGACGAGTCCGCGATCCACGACAACCCCGATTTCCTGCGCGTGCTCCGAACCGGGTTCAAGCGCGGCGCGAGGATCATCCGGGCCGCGCAGAATCAGGACAGCGGCGTCGTCACGGTCGACCCGTTCGGTTGGGTGATTCTGACGACGCAGGTCGACACGAAGGAGGATCTCGTGAGCCGGTGCTTCGTCCTCCACCTCTCACCGGGAGTCCCGGAGAAGCGGGTCACGATCCGTGATTCGGAGGCGACCGCCCTCAGGACGGTCCTCACCCGCCTCCGTCTGGACATCCTCGCCGGGGCCGCGTACCGTGACATCGGTACGGTGGCCGAGGCCGCCCGGGCGAAGGGGGGCCTCGAGCCGAGGTCACGTGACAAACTCACCGCGCTCTGGGCGTTCGCAACCCGCTACGGCGTTGAGGACCGACTCGTCGTCGCGGCGGGCCGGCTCGAGGAGGAGGCTACCGAGCAGCTCGCCTCGAGCGACAAGGGCCTCGTCGTTTTCGCTATCGCGGCGGTCGTCGAGCGTGCGGGCGGGCTCGAGAAGCTGCAGGCCCGGGACCTCGAACTGCAAGAGATCCATCGACAGGTCGAACGCCTCCTGATCGACCAGGGCGAGGCGACCGAAATACCGATAGGTGGAGGGGAGACAGCCAGTCGCATCGACCTCAGGAAGTACGGATCGCGCGACTTCACGGGGAGGATCGTCCGCGAGCTCGGTTTCAAGGTCCACCACAAGGCCCACCGGGCACGTCTGACGCTCGCGCCGTTCATCGTTCTGTGGCCGAGCGTGTGGTCGCGGTACGGCGGAACCATGACGCTCGACGATGTGGCGAATAGGGAGGGGGTCCTCTCCCAGAACACACTCCCCACACTCCCCCTCTGCGTGGTTCCACCGACTGAAAAACTGCCTCCCGGAGACACTCCCCTCACCCTCCCCCTTGGGGGAGGCACACTCCCTAAGATGGGGGGAGCATTGAGCATAAAAGGCACCCCCGAGGCCCCCCCGGCGCCCACGAATCCTCTCGAGAGAAGCTCTCTCGAGCCGGACCCAGAGGATCTCTTCGCGGGCCGGAAGACCAAGGCCGACCGGGAACGCGAGCGTCTGGGAGGAGGCGAGGCATGATCGCCCGCCTCCCCCCCGCTCGCGTTGCCGTCGATCTCAAGCGCCTCCGCCTCAACGAGTGGGCGTTCATCCGAGAGTGCAGCCGCGCCGATCGGTGCAGCGTCAGCGTCTGTCCCTTCGATCCGCTCGTAGAGTCCCGAACCTCGGACCCGCGCGACCGCGAGACCAAGTGCCCGGCCTCGAAGCCGGACCGCGAACGCTTCTTCTCGCGCATGGATCTCGAGATGCAAGCACTCCTCCCGTTCGGCGGGCTCCTCGAGTCGGAGTGGAACCGACGGGAGGCCGGAAGACGCCGCCAAGCTTCCCTGACCCCCGAGCAGCGTGCCAAGCAGCTCGCCACCCTCGAGAGCCACCGCGCGCCTCACTTTGGGGCCGTGACCTCCTCCGCCAAGAAATCAACCGAGGCCGAGACGAGTCCCAACACCTTCCCGCCCGAGTCCCGGGCGAAAGTCGGGGGTTCGGACGCGTGACCGCCCCTCCCCGGGCCGTGCTGCTCGGCCGCGTTTCGACCGCGGACGACCGACGGGATCCCGCGAGCGGCAAGGTGGTCCGCAAGCCCCAGGACCCGGAGAACCAGCTCCTCCCGCTCCGCGACGCGGCCCGTCGGCTCGGGTGGGACGTCGCCGAAGAGATCCCGCTCCCCGGGCTTTCCGCATGGGACGAGCAGGACGCCCGCGAGGTGCAACGGCGGCTCCTCGCTCCGTTCGAGGCCGGGCGGGCCGACGTGCTGATGGTGTGGTCGCTCGACCGGGTGGTCCGCGGCGGGATCGAAGACGCCTTCCGGTTCCTGCGCCGGCTCGAGCGGGACCTCGGCGCCGGTTTCTGGTCCCTGCGCGAGCCGTTCCTCAACACGACCACCGATCCCCAGCAACGCGAGCTCATGGTCGCCCTGCTCGCATGGGTCGCCCGCTGGGAGTCCGAACGCCGCTCGCTCCGACTCAAGGCGACGGCCGTCGCCAAGCGGAACCGCGCCGAGGCCCTGGGAGCGCGGGCGCTCTGGGGGCGGGGACACATACCGACGCCCACGGACGAGGCCCGCATCCGCGAGCTGCGTGTGGCGAGGCGTGGCTACCGCGCGATCCGCGACGCGACAGGTTTCAGCCTCGGAACGATCTCCCGCGTCCTCCGCGTTCATCTGGGGCCGGATGAACAAAGCGACCACCCAGACGGAGCCGAGGCCCGCGTGGGGAGCCCAAAGATTCGAACGGGGGGGAGAAGGTGAGCGACCCCTGCCCCCACGACGGTCCGCGTGAGCGTGGCGCGGTCCCCCTCATCTGCTCGGTGTGCGGAGGCGTCGAGATCGCCCGCGCTCCCCACTCCCGTTGCGCTCGGTGTAAAGGCGACGGCCGCCGCGATCCCGGCTGGGAGACGAGCGGCCCCCAGTGGCTCTCGGTCGTACGCCCCCATCTTGAGAGCGGCGGTCACCAGGCACGGGCACCTCCACCCTACCTCGAACTCCCCGACGCTCCACTCAGCGCGTCCGTACACACGCCACCGCCCCGGTTCATAGAGCGAACCGGTACGCCTTCGTCCGGGTACGAGAGCCCGCTCGTTCGCTCGTCCGTGTCCGCGCGACCCGGTGACAACGTTACGGAACGGGCCATGTCCCCTGTGTGTGCGGGCGGGGGGGTCGCCCCGGCTCGACCGAGACTTACACGTACAGGCACCGCTCCGGATACGGTACGTACCGCGCCTATTCGCCCACCGCCGCCACTCTCTCTCGCTTCGAGCGGAGGAGGGGACCCCGCCGCCGCCTCTCCCGACCGCTCCTCGGCCTGGTCGGGCGCGGAGCGGACTCCCTGCTTCAAGTGTGGTCTCCCCGTGCGGCGGGACAACTTGAGCCGGCACCTCAAGCGATGCGCCCCCGACCGGGGGACGAGCGCATGACCGACTCATCCTTGTCCGCTCGTCCGGCTCGTCCGCCCGTTTCGTGGGCGGACCTTGTCCGAATCCGCGCTGAGACGAACACCCAGCTCGAAGCCGTCCGCGCCCAGGTCCGAGCGAACCTCGCCGAAGGCCACCGTGCCCTCGCCGCCTACCGAGAGGAGAAGGCCCGCATCCACGCCGAGGGGGACGCCGCGATCCTGGCCGCTCTCCGCGAGGGGAAGACCGTCCGCACGATCTGCACGTCCCTCCGTGTCGGCCCGCACAGGGTCGTACGCATGAGGGCCCAGCTCGCTCAGTCGCCCGGCCGAGCGGACTTGTCCGGCTGACCGCCCCCCACTCGTCCTCGTCCGAGCCGGACCCTTCCCCCCCTCGCGCGCACGACATATATAGAGTGGCGGCGGCGCCACCGGGAGCAGGGAGCGGGGAGCGTGGTCATCATGTTGGCACCTGAAGAGCGGATAGCATAGGGTCCCTCGCCGCCCTGCGCGAGGGCAAGACCGTCCGCGCGATCTGCACGTCCCTCAAGGTGGGGACGCACCGCGTCGTACGCCGGAGAGCCTATCTCGCCCACTCGTCCGGCTCGTCCTCGTCCGGGCCGGTCCGTTCCGTCTCACGCGCGCGTGAGAGAGCGCGCCACATCATGCGGGCCCCGTGCGCTACGCTACACGCGGCAACACGGCAACGTCGCGCACGAGGTCGACCTCGCGCCCCTCCGGCGAGGAACCCAGGGCGGTGCTGTACGCCGTGCGCGGCGCGACCGAGGCCCAGGTCCGTGCGCGTCAGCTCGATCTCGCCCGGCTCAAGGAGAATCGAGGCAAGTCGTGGGCCGAGCTCGCCCTCGACCGGGAAACCGCCCGGCTCCTCTCCCTCGGCACCAAGCGAGACGCGATCCGCGACCAGCTTGGAGTCGGAGAACATCGCATCGCGCGGGTTCGTCGGCGGCGCCGGACCGACACCGGGTCGGCACCGTAGCGGCACCAAGCGGCACGGGGCGTTGTTCCAGATGGCACCGGACGACACCGTGTCGACACCGGCCCACGTTTCCCGGGCACCGGCCGGTGCCGCTCCTCGAACGCGCGCGCATGACTCGCGCGCGGAGCATGGAACTCGGAACCGCAGGTACAGCGAGAACCAGGTTTCCCCCTCGCGCGCGCGTGAGACATATATCGTCCGGGGCACGGCCGGAACCCGGGCACCCAACGGTTGGCGTAGCGGGAAGGAACTCTTCCCGACGGGGAATCAGCCTACACGATTGGCCGGCCGCGCCATACCCGTGACCCAATCCCCGCCCCCGAAACCGCCGGACTCTCTCCGATGGAATCCCTCGGGGTGGGACCGAACCGCT
>JAKASE010000033.1 GCA_021819135.1 Thermoplasmata archaeon
CGTTGCAGGGTCTTGACGTGGACCCCGAGCTTTCGCGCCGCCTCGGCGGGTCGCAGGAGGAGTTCGTCCACATCGTTGCCACCGTGCCATCACATATGAGGCCTTCTATCACTTTCAGTTAAAGCCCCTCCCCCTTCCGCCGGCGACCGAACTCCCCCCGAGTGCGCGTCGACTGCCGCCTCGTGACCGGCTTGGTCGATACCCCGGCGCTCCTAGCCGAAGATGAGTCCGACCGAGAACGAGGGCGGCGGGAACGAGAAGTCGATGGAGAATGCCGTCGCCCCGATCCGCTTCGCGAACTCACGGATCCGCGCGACCACGTTGCCGATGAGCCGGGCGAGAAACGCGCTCAGGTCGTGGATGAGCCCGGTGATCCCGTCCGATGGGCGGAGGGCCGGGATCAGGCGTTCGATCGTGTGAACGAGCTCATGGGCCCGATGGCCGACCCGCTCGGCGGAGGCGAAACCTTCCGCCGGCTCGACGGTCTGGTCGAGCTGGGAACTGAGGGAGACGAGCTCGACCAGCGTGTCTCGGACCGGACCCTTCGACGCCGCACGGAGTCCCCCCGTACCGGGGGGGATTCCCCGGAGAAACCCCACGATCCGGTCGGGGTGGGCGGAATCCTCGAGGATCGAGCGGAACTCGCCTTCCAGACGACCGAGGAGCTGCCTTAGTTCCTGGGTCTCCGCCTCGGACGGTTCACCCCATGCGGTGATCTCGGCGTGGAGGTCGGCGGTCAGCTGGCGGTCGTAGGGCCTCTCGTCGGACATCGGGCAGGCAACTCTCCGGAGTACTTCGGAGTACTGCCGTGCCGGTGGGTAAGGCCCGGGACGGTGTTCCGGCGATGCTCAAGTGGTGAATAGGAGTGCCGGCTTCCGTCGGCCATGGCTCCGGCTCCGAGATCCCCACGGCACAGGACCCGGGCAGCTCCCGCGCTCGCCGCGGTCGATGCCCACCCGCTTCAGCCGATCTCCAAGGTGGTGGTCGTCTTCCAGGAGAACCACACCTTCGACAACTACTTCGGTACCTATCCGGGCGTCGACGGGACCGCCGGAAAGTCGATCCTGCTCCCGTCCGCCCCCGGAGCGCCTCCGTCCGTCGCGCCCGCGCACAGTCCCACGCTCACTCCGGCCGACCTGAACCACAACTGGAACTCGGCCCACGCCGACTTCGATCGGGGGCGGATGGACGGGTTCGTGTACTCGGAGGGAAGCGCGGGAACGATGGCCTACTTCGATGGGTCCGACATTCCCCGGTACTGGGCGCTCGCCCGCCGCTACGTCCTCTGCGACCGGTACTTCACGTCGGTCATGACCGAGAGCGCCCCGAATCACCTCTATCTGGTCGCCGCCACGTGCGGCGGGCTCCGGAACGACAACGTGCCCCCGACGCTGCCGTTCCCTCCCGTCTTCGAGGCGCTGGACCGGGCCGGCGTGTCGTGGAACGTCTACGGCTTCACGAAATGGTACGCGCGGTTCTCCTATATCCAGGGCTCCGCCGCGGCGCGGGCCCGCCTGAAGACCGGCAGCGCCTTTTCGAGCGATCTGGCCGCGGGGGCCTTGCCCGACGTGACGTGGATCATCGGGGCACCGGGCGGGGACGAGCATCCGCCCGCGAACGTTCGGTCCGGCCAGGACTCGGTCGTGGATACGATCGTGAACGCGATCGGTGCGAGCCCGTACTGGGGGTCGGTGGCGATCTTCCTCACGTGGGACTGCTATGGAGGCTTCTACGACCACGTACCTCCGCCCCAGGTCGACCCCATGGGATACGGCTTCCGCGTGCCGTGCCTCGTGGTCTCCCCGTTCGCCCGCGCCGGGTTCGTCGATCACACGACGTACGATCACACCTCCATCCTGAGGTTCATCGAGGATCGGTTCGGGGTGAGCCCGCTCAGCGCGCGCGATGCGGCAGCGAACAACATGGCCGGGGCGTTCGACGTCTCCGCCCCGCCCCGGCCGTTCGTTCCGGCGTAGGATCGACCCCCCGAGGGTCCCCACCGGGACCGGCGCACGGGAGAAAACCGAGGGAAGGAGTTGGGTCGTCGGAGCGGGTCGACCTACGACAGGGCGGGGGCCGTCACGAACCGCTTCGCCGGCTCGACGAGGTACAGGATGCCCCCCAGGAACGCGAACAGCGCTCCGACGAGGGCCACCACGTTCGCCCCGAGTCCGAGGAACGCCCAGCCGACGGCGGCGAGCGTCACCAGCAGGATCCCACTCGCGAGGGGACGGTCGGTCCAGACGCGGTGGCCGAGGTAGGCGAAGAACAGAACGAGCACCCCGACGACGAGCAGGACCACGCCGAGAGCTACCGATGAGATAGCCCCATGGGCGTGACCCAAGGCAAAGTCCACCCCGGCGAGGACGAACGTCATGAGGCTGCCGAGCAGCATCAGCGCGCCCCCCAGGAGCCCGAAGCCGAAGGCCAGAGTCCGTTCGGTGAGATTGGTCATCTTTCTACATTCACCCCCTGTTCGGTAGCTCCGCTCCGACGGCCCCTGTCCTGGGGGGCGACGGAGCGGGCGGGTGGATGAATGGGGGGTGGGGACCCTATTTGAAAGGGCGTCCCGCGCCTCGAGGCGACCGGCGACCGAGTTCGACAATCGAGGTAATCCGGGACGAATCCTCCGCCGAAATTCGGCGATTGCCGGGGGTCTCCCAAGATACGGGACAAAAGTGTATTACGGTGTTCCTCGCGCTGAATAGTACAAGGACCCAGGAGGAAGACGACCATGAGCGAAGTGTGCGCCATCTGCGGAAACTACTTCGCCACCCCGGCCGCGCTGATCGACCACCAAGCGAAGGACCGGTGCGCCCCGCGCACCGATGCGGGGCCCCCGGCGGGTGCCCGAGCCGAGGCGCACCGATTCGCCTGCGTTCGGTGCGGCCGACGGTTCCCGACCGCGCAGGCCCTGGCCGACCACGCGTTACGGCCGCACGCCCCTCGCGTGAGGCCGGGCGCTCCCGCACCGACGTTCTGGTAGCGTGACGCCTGGGACCCCCGAAACGCGACGGGAGATCGAGGGATTACCTCGGTGACCGAAACCCCCCCCGATGCGGGGCACAGCGACGGGCCGCGGTTGGAGGTCCATGTCGCCGAGAGGGAGTATGGCTGCCGATGTGGCACCCCCATCCCCCGGACCGGAGAGTATCTCGGAGTCGCGGGGCTTCCCGCCTCGCTCGAGGCCCTATACCGCGGAGTCGCGTTCTGCTCCCTTGCGTGCGTGCGAGCCGGCTTTCTTGAGGACCTGAGCGTGCTGGAGGCGATCACCACGCCCGACGCCGAGCGGCAGGTGTCCGACCTCCGCGAGATGCACCTGCGACTCTCCCTCGCATTCAGGGAGCTCTTTGATGCACCCGTACCCGAGGTCCGAGTCCCGCCACAACGGCGGGTGCGATAACCCGGAGATGCCCTCCAGGGAACGACCGAAGCCCTCCGGGTCGAGCGCCCTTGCGAGCGGGCCGCCCGAGGGACGCGGCGCGGGAACTCGGGTACCGGTCCGAGGATCGGCCCCGAACGATCTGATGCGGCGGTCGAAGAAGGGGGTCGACGCACATTGGAGGACGTCGCGGGCGCCACCGAGAAAGAGGGCGGTGGCATCGTCGGATCGGAGGTCGTCCACCCTGCTTCTCCTCTTTGTCGGGACGACGTCCGCTCCGCGGTTCGACCGGGTGCTTCGGCCCGGCGCGCGGCGGCGTGGACGATCCCCCCCGCTTCCATCAACGAGTGGAGTCGGCCCATTCATGGACCCGGGGGAGCTTCTCCATTCCGTTCTCGCGCACTTCCGTCCCTTGCGTAGGGGACGGGATCGGCATGGGTCGATGGGACCCGCCCCCTCCATTCGGCCGCACGGGCTCGCGCGGCGCGATCGGCCGGGGAGCGGCGTTCGGCAAGGGGACGCGATGGCGCTTCACCAATGAGGGACCCTGCGGTCGCACATTGTGGGGGGGTCGACGAGGGCCACGCCGCGAATGGCCCTCCCGGCAGCCCAATCGTCAAATCCCGCGAACGGCTCGCCGCCCTCGACCCCGATGGTCGCTGGAAAGCACGAGCCGCCCCCCGACCGGTTCCTCGTGGGCGGGACGACCACGACCCCTATCCGGACGGTCTCCCAGGCCGATGTCGAGGAGTTTGCCCGTCTTACGGGGGACGAGAACCCCATCCACCTCGACGAGACGTATGCGCAACGGCAGCTCTTCGGAGGGCCCGTCGCACACGGGCTCCTGACGCTCTCGCTCACGCTCGGCCTGTGGTACCGGGCCGGATTGTTCGATGGACACATCGTGGTGTTCCGCGGGATCGACCGGCTGCAGTTCCTGAAACCGGTCCGGCCCGGGGACGCGCTCTCGGCGGAGATCACGATCCTTCGGCGGGAACCCTCCGCCCACGGCGAGGCGGTCGAGCTCGAGAACGCGACGCGCAACGCACGGGGGGAGATCGTGCTCTCCTTCTCCGCTCGGCTCCTTCTCGCAACCCCCCGGGGTGCCGCGGCGACTCTGTGAAACCATAACGTTTGACCGGGGTTTAAATAGGCGGACGCCATCCGACATGAAAGGTGGTTCATATTTCAGGGAACTCCACCGCCCCTGCAACCTCTTCTGCCACGTCTTCGCCGACCCCAACGTCCACCGCTCCGGCCCGTTCCCGACGGCGAATCTCCCGGGCGACTGCCGCGATCATCGTCGTGGTCGTGCTCCTGATCGCCGGCGTTGGCGGGTACTTCGCCTACAAGCAGCTGACCAGCTCGTCGACCCCGGCGAACACGATCATCGTGGGGATGCCGGTACCGCTCAACTCGGTGATCGGCCAGAACATGGCGGATGCCGGCCAGCTTGCGGTCAGTCAGATCAATGCGGCGGGCGGGGTCGACGTCAATGGTACGAGCTATTCGTTCAAGATCGTCACGTACGACACGCAGGAGGCCGACCCGTCGATCCCCACGTCGATCGGGATCCAAGGGGTGACCAGCCTCATCACGAGCAGCCACGCGAACTTCCTGATCGGAGGCTACCGGAGCGATGTCGTCCTCGCGGAGCTCTCCACCGTGGCCCAGTACAAGACGATTTACATCACGTTCGGAGCGGACAACGGGATCTCCTCGTTCGTCGGAGGCCCGGGGACGGCCAACTACACCAACGGCGGCAAGTACATCTTCAACGGGTTCGTCAACTCGACGAACCAGGGCAACCAGTACGGGCTTTTGCCGGTCTTCCTCCACGAGGCGTGGCTCGAGGGGAAGATCCCGACGAACGTCACCAACATCGCGTACCTGGGGGAACAGGCCGCGTGGACCCAGGTCGACATCGGCAGCGGTGGGACCAGTTGCCCGCTGGCCGTCGCGTACCAGCCGTTCGGATTGAACCCGGTCTACTGTAACTACTTCCAGCTCGCGCCCTCCGGGGGCTCCTACGGGCCGCTCATGACGACCCTCGCCAACGACGGGGTCCAGGCGATCTACATGCTCGCGGCGGGAACCGAGACCCCCCTGCTCATCGAGGACTACGGGAACGCGAACTGGGGGGCCGACACCGCCACGGGTGGACAGAAGCCGCTCCTCATGGGCGCGGACGTCATGGCCGAGCTGAACGGCACGACCTCGACCAACAATTACTTCAAGATGACCGGAGGCGCCGCTGCGGGTGAGATGACGTTCGGATGGGGCCCGACCCTGCCCGTCGCCCTCACGCCGACGTCGCTCGCGTTCTACAACGCCTTCGAGTCGGCGTACGGCATGAACCCGATGTTCGAGGCCGGGTTCGTCTACTCCTCCTTCTTCTACCTGGCGAACGCGATCGAACAGGCGAAGAGCCTCTCGGCCGACCTGGTGATCCCGTACCTGGAGAAGACGGACTACCAGGGGCCGATGGGGAACGTCACGTTCTCTCCCTCCCACGGGCTCGAGGTACCGCTGGCGCCGTACCCTACCGTCCCGGCGTTCGGGATGCAATGGCATTCGAACGGGGAGCTCTACGCGTCGTACTCCTCGCTGTGGCTGAAGCCGAGCTTCCCTGCCGCCGCGGGATTCCAGACCGGCTCTTCGGTCACCTTCGAGAACTACGAGACCCCCACGGGGGTCGAGGTCGGGAACTTCACGGTCGCCCTGTAGGCCCCGACCTGGGGTGGGACGTACGCGCAGCGCTCGACGGGGGAGAGGACAGCGTTGGCCGGTATCCTCGCCCCCGTCCTCATCTGGGGGACGCTGTTCGGCCTCTCGTACGTCCTGATCGCGCTCGGGTTCACGCTGCTCTTCGGCGTCTCTCGCGTGCTCAACCTGGCGTACGGCGCCCTCTACATGGTCACGGCCTACGTCACCTACTACCTCGCGGTCGAAGTCGGGGTCGGCCTCTTCGTCTCGGTCCTCCTCGCCATCGGCGCGGCGGTCCTCGTCGGGATCGCGGTCTTTCTCCTCTGTGTCCGCTTCGCCCCCGACCCGATGCGGTTCCTGATCGTCAGCCTCCTGGTGGCGCTGTTCCTCCAATACGTGTTCGAATATCCCCCGCTGTTCGGAGGGGAGACCGGCCTCATCCTCCCCAGCCTCCTGCCGGTCCATGGGATCCTCATCTGGGGGGTCTCGGTGAACCCGGTCTACCTGTGGACGGGCGGTATCTCGCTGCTCCTGCTCGGACTGGTCTGGGCGTGGGTCGAGTGGACGAGCTACGGCCGTGCGATCCGCGCGACCGCCGAGGATCCGGAAACAGCGGCCCTCTTCGGGATCCGGGTCCGTTCGGTCTACCTGGTCGTGGTCGCGGTCTCCTCCGCGCTCGTTGCCATCGCGGCGGCGCTCATCGTGCCCGCCCAAGAGGTGACCCCGTCGATGTGGGTCGGACCGTTCGTGATCGCGTTCGTGGTCTCGGTCATCGGGGGCCTCGGGAAGTTCAAGTGGACGCTGCCGGCCGCGTTCCTGCTCTCGTTCAGTCAGGCATTCGTCCAGTTCGAGTACGGCACGGCCGGCCTCTCGGATATCGTCGCGTTCGGCGTGGCGGTCGCCTTCATCATCGCCCTGCCGCAGGGGTTCGGAGGGATCCATCGGGATGCCGCCTGACCGGGGGCGTTCCGGGTTAGGTGTGCGCCGCATCGTGCGGCGCCTCGCCTCGCCGGTCTACCTCGCCGCCCTCGTCGCGATCGTAGGCTTCGCCTATCTCGGGCAAGGCGACCCGATGTCGTACTTCGCGCTCTCGCTCGTGATCGCGAGCATCTACATCACCCTCGCCCTCGCATGGGACCTCTCCTCGGGCATGACCGGGTACCTCAATTTCGGTCTACCATTCTTTTTCGGCCTGGGCGCGTTCACGACCGGCTACTTCTCCTGGCAGGACCACGTCAGGTCCCAGCCCCTCCTCGCGATCGCCTCGCTCGCGGTCGGGCTCCTCGCCGGCTTCCTCTTCGCGTTTCCGACGCTGCGCCTGCGCGGACCGTACTTCTCGCTGCTCTCGATCCTTCTGCCGCTGATCGCGACCGATGTCGTGCTGTCGTACTGGACCCAACTCCACATGCCGACCCAGGGATACTACTCCATCCCGCTCCTCGGTCCGACCTCCGCCGCCGAACTGATCGTCCTCTCCGCGGTCAATGCCCTCCTCTTGACCGGTTTCTTCCTGTTGCGCGACTCGCACTTTGGGCTTGTCCTGCGCGGCATACGGGACGACGAGGAGGCGCTCAGCGCCCAAGGGGTCCGTACGTTCCCGTACAAGCTCGTCGTCTTCACGCTCGCGAGCGGGGCGGCGGGGTACGCCGGGGCGATGTACGCCATGGTGATCTCGTTCGCCGGCCCGGACACGTTCCAGTTCACCTTCCTCATCTTCCCCATACTGATCGTGATCCTCGGGGGTACGGGCGAGATCGCGGGGTCGGTCCTCGCCGGCTACGTCGTCATGCTCCTCTACTCGTACTTCCTGCAGGCGTTCACCGAGCTGACCTTCATCGTCTTCACGGGAGCCGCGATCCTTCTCGTGCTGTTCCTACCGGGGGGGATCCTTCGCCCCTTGCGTTCCTTCATCCAGTTCATGCGCACGCCGGAGCCCCCATGAGCCTGCTCGAGCTCGCGGACGTCTCCCGCTCGTTCGGCGGGAACCGGGCGGTCGACCGCGTCTCGTTCGACATGTCCGACCGGGTGCTCGCGGTCGTCGGCCCGAACGGCGCGGGGAAGACCACTCTCCTCAACCTGATCGCGGGCCAGTTGCGGCCATCGCGGGGTTCGATCCGGTTCCGGGGCCGGGAGATCTCACGGCTCGCTCCGTGGCGGATCGTGGGGCTGGGGATGGTCAAGACCTACCAGATCGTCCGACCGTTCCGATCGCTCACGGTCGAAGAGAACCTCTCCCTCTTCGCCCGGCTGCGCGGGAAGGCCGAGGTCGGGGAGATCCTCCAAGAGACGGGCCTCCGCGAAGTGCGGGGGCAACTCGCGGGAGCGCTCCCGTTCGGCCTCCTGAAGCGCCTCGAGCTCGCGAAAGGGCTTGCCTCCCGTCCGGAGCTCTTGCTCCTGGACGAGCCGATCGGGGGGTTGAGCCGCGAGGAGGCCCAGGGACTCGTCGGGACCCTGGAGGCGCTTAAGTCGCACGGCGTCGGGATGGTCGTGGTCGAACACCGCCTCTCGGAGATCCTACCGATCGTCGACCGGGTCGTGGCTCTGGACCAGGGGCGCCTCATCTTCCACGGGACCCGGGAGGGATTCTTCGAGGACCCGAGCGTGCGGGCCGCCTACCTCGGAGGGCGCGATGCTGGAGGTTGAGGGTCTCTCGGCCGGCTACTATGGGTCGACCGTGCTCGATGGGATCTCCTTCGCGTCGGGGCCTGGGATCACCCTGGTCATCGGCCCGAACGGAGCGGGGAAGTCGACGCTCGTGCGATCCCTCGTCGGCTCGCTGCGACCCGTCCGGGGACGGATCCGGTTCGAAGGGAGATCGATCGAGTCGCTCCGGGCGGAACGGATCGCCGAGCTCGGTATCGGGACCGTCCCCGAGAGGGCCCGGCTCTTCGGGCAGCTCCGGGTCGTCGACAATCTCCGTATCGGGGCGCGACTCGGCCAGCACCGGGTCGCGGCCGCGGACTTCCGCGCCGATCTGGACGCGATGATCGCGCTCTTCCCCGACCTCGGCCCGAAGCTGGACCAACCGGCCCGGCTCCTCAGCGGGGGACAGCAGCAGATGGTCGCGATCGCCCGCGCGCTCGTCTCCCACCCGAAGCTGCTCATCATGGACGAGCCGACGACGGGACTTTATCCGACGCTCGTGAAGGAGCTCCTCGTCAAGGTCGAGCAGGTCGCCCGGGACCTTCCGATCCTTCTCACGGAGCAGAACGTCGTCCAGACCGTGCCGATCGCCCGCCACGTGCACGTGCTCGAGGCAGGGCGGTTCGTCCACTCGGGTACCCCGCAGGAGATCCTCGCCGACGACCGGGTCCGCCGGATCTATCTCGGGGAAGAGAGAACCCCGAGCGCCCTGGCTCCGCCCCCGGGGGGCTAGTCATGCCGGTCGCGGAGCGCGGGGGGAACGAGATCTACTACGAGGTGCGCGGTCGCGGCCCCCCGCTCCTCCTGATCGAGGGGCTCGGTTACGGGCTCTGGATGTGGCGTGGCCAGTCGCCCTCCTTGGAGGACCGGTTCCGCCTCCTCCTCGTCGACAACCGCGGCGTGGGAAAGAGCACGCCCCTTCCCGGTCCGTACTCGATGGCCGAGTTCGCCCGGGACGCGGTCGCGGTGCTCGATCAAGAGGGGGTCGAGCGGGCCGCCGTGCTCGGTGCCTCGATGGGGGGAATGATCGCCCAATCGATCGCCGACCTCTTCCCCGCCCGGGTGACCGCCCTCGTCCTCGCCTGCACGCTCGCGGGCGGAGTCGGCACCCGACCGATGCCCGCGGAGACGTGGGCCGAGGTGACCCGACAGGTCCCGGGCGAGTCGGAACGGGACCGCCTGCGGCGGACCATGGCCGTGGCGATGACCCCCGACTACCCGAGGGTCCACCCGACGGAGATCGACCGTATCCTTGACGACCGCATCGCCGCCCCGACCGACGGCGCCCAGTGGATGTACCAGGCCCAGTCGGCACGGGAGTTCGACGCTCGTGGGTCCGACGCCCGTCTCGGGGTGCCGGTGCTGCTGACCACGGGGACCGACGACCGTGTTGTCCCTTGGACGAACTCCCTCGCGCTGTTCCACATCATCCCCCGTTCCTCGCTGCGGATCTTCCGCGGGCAGAACCACCTCCACTTCCTCGAGCGGGCGACCGAGTTCAACGAGGCGGTCGCCCGTTTCCTCACGGCGCCGCCGGGCGAGTTCGTGGCCGGCCGGGTGGACGAGGTGATCTAGCGTGACCTCGGTCGGCATCGCGTCGTACGGGCTCCACCTTCCTGCCTCGACCCAGAGCGCCGCCGCGATCGCGCGGCGCTTCCACATCCCCGTCGGGGTGGTCCGGGAGAAACAGGGGCTCGAACGGAAGCACGTGAGCCCTCCGTCGCTGATGCCGAGCACGATGGGGCTCCGCGCCGCTCGCTCTGCACTCGACCGGGCACGGGAGGCCGGGATCGACCGCAAGGATATCGGCCTCGTGATCTACGTGGGCTCGCAGTGGAAGGACTACCACATCTGGCTGATGAGCACCTTCCTCCAGGACCGGCTCGGGATCCCCGACTGCTTCGCCTTCGACCTATCGGCGATGTGCGCCGGGGTCGTCTTCGGCCTCTCGACCGCGAAGAAGTTCCTGGTCGCCGACCCCGACCTGCGCTCGGTCCTCCTGGTCGGCGCCTCGAAGGAGTCCTACATCGTCTCGCCGACCGATCCGTCGAGCCGCTGGATGGACAACTTCGCCGACGCGGGGGTAGCGGTCGTCGTCGCCCGGGACCTCGACCGGAACGTGATCCTGGGCTCGGACTTCCTGAGCGACGGGTCCCTCTCGCTCGTCCCGATCGAGGTCGGGGGGGGTGCCCGCCACCCGGTATACCCCGCGTACGCGCGCGCGGGCCGGGTCTTCACCGAGAACCTTCTCCCCCCGGCGACCTTCCGCCGACGGATGGACGCGGTCTCGCTCCCGAACTTCGCCCGGGTGATCTCGCGCTCGGTCGCCCGGAGCGCGCTCACGCCGGACGACATCCGCATGGTCTTCCTCAACCACATGAAGCCCTCCTTCCACCGGTCGATCCTGGAAGCCGTCGGGATCCCCGAGGAACGCTCGTACTACCTCTCCCGGTACGGCCACAGCCAGTCGGCCGACCAGATCCTCGGCATCGATCGCGCCACCGCCGAGGGTCGCCTTACGGAGG
This sequence comes from Thermoplasmata archaeon, assembly GCA_021819135.1. Lineage (GTDB taxonomy): Archaea > Thermoplasmatota > Thermoplasmata > Lutacidiplasmatales > UBA184 > Lutacidiplasma. The sequence continues at coordinate 11,257 of JAKASE010000033.1, forward strand.
GCCCGGTGGTCCTCGCCGCGGCGGGGAGCGGCTACGTCTGGGGATCGACGGTGGTACGGTGGGGCTAGGCCATGCACCTCGACCTCTCGGCCCGGCTCGCCCGTCGGCATCGTGATCGCATCGCGCTCACGGACGTGGGCCGCGGCTCCTCCTGGACGTTCGAGGAGCTCGAACGACGGGCCACGGCGGTGGAGTCTCATCTTCGCGCACTGCGGCTCGCCCGAGGGGACCGGATCTCGATCCTTTCGGCTCCTTGCCCCGAGATGGTCGCGCTCTTCTTCGGCGCGGTTAAGGTCGGTGCGACGCTCGTGTCGCATAGCTTGCGGCTCACGCCGCCCGAGCTCTCCAAGGAGATCGGCCGCGTGCATCCGGCGCTCCTTGTCCGCGGTCGGGGTGCGCTCCCTGAGCTCGAAACCGACGGGGTCCCGGGATCCCCCGCCAGCCTCGAGGAGCTGGTTCGACCCGGTCCGACCCTCGCGACCGAGCTATCCGGCGCGGCGGACTGGGAGGCGCCGGCGCTCGTGCTCTTCACGGGGGGGTCCACCGGTCGGCCAAAGGGGGCGGTGCTGAGCCTCCGTGCCCTGGTCACGAACGCGGTCACCACCGTCGAGGGATGGGGCTTGACCCGCGACGACGCGACTCCCTCCGTCTATCCGATGTTCCACACGGGGGGCTGGAACGTCCTTCTCCTGCCGTTGCTCGTCGCGGGCGGGCGTACGGTGCTTACTGAGCGCTTCGACCCGGCCGAGCTGCTCCGCCTGGTCGAGGGCGAGCGGCCGACGATCCTTAGCGGGGTCCCGTCGATGTTCATCGACCTGATCGGGCGAAGCGAGTTCCCGGGTACGTCGTTCGCCTCGGTCCGGTTCGTGAAGAGCGGAGGAGGGTACTCGCCGCCCCCAGTCGTGGCGGCGTTCCGTGACCGGGGGATCCCGTTCTACCAGGGATACGGCCTCACCGAGGCGGGCCCGAACCTCCTCTATTCCACTCCCGAGGACCTCACTCGTCCCGGTACGATCGGGCGCCCGAACCTCTTCGCCGACCTGAAGCTCGTGGACGAGCAGGGCCGAGAGGGTGATTCCGGGGAGCTATGGGTCTCGGGTCCGCTCGTGTTCTCGGGGTACCTCGACGACCCGGAGACCTCGGCCGCGGCCATGGCCGGCCCCTATGTGCGGACGGGGGACGTCCTGCGCCGCGACGCGGACGGCTTCTACTTCTTCGTGGGCCGGACCAAGCTGATGTTCAAGTCCGGTGGGGAGAATATCTACGTCGCCGAGGTGGAGCAAGTTCTCGAGTCGCATCCCGCGGTCGTGGAGGCGGCCGTGATCGGGGTGCCGGACGCGAAGTGGGGAGAGGTCGGCCGCGCGTTCCTCGTCGAACGCTCGCCGGTGACGGACGACGAGATCCGTCGGTTCCTGCGCGAGCGGCTCGCCGCGTTCAAGGTGCCCAAGTCGTTCGTCCGAAGTAGGGAGATCCCTCACACGCGGGCGGGAAAGAAGGATTATCCTGAACTCGTTCGGGAGGCGGAGAGTTGACCCGAGCGAGCCGTCGCCCGGCAGCGTCGCGGATGACCGGGGCTCCTCCCCATGACGATCCGCCGCCGGCGACCCGCCGGGGCAAGACCGCACGGGGCCAGCGGACCCGGGCGAAGCTGATCCGGGCCGCCGAGAAGGTCTTCGGCGACGTGGGGTTCTACGAAGCTCGTATCACGGAGATCACGCGGGAGGCCGGGGTGGCCGCCGGGACATTCTACCTCTACTTCCAATCGAAAGAGGAGCTCCTGCGGGCCCTCATCCAGTCGATCAGCCATGAACTCCGCCACACGCTCTCGGTCGGCACCGCGAATCTTGCCTCGCGCGCGGAGACCGAGGCGCGCGGGTTCGAGATCTTCTTCTACGAGTTCCTCCCCAGACACCGGAAGCTCTACCGGATCATCCGGCAGGCGGAGTTCGCCGATCCCGCGATCTTCGAGTGGTACTATCGGCGCCTTGCCCATGGCTACGCGAAGCGGCTGCGCGCTGCGATGGACGCGGGCGAGCTCCGCGACTGGGACGAGGAGCTCGCCGCGACGGCGCTCATGGGCATCGCCGACTTCGTGGCGATGCGTTACCTCACGTGGGCGCGAGGACTCCCCCGCGAGCGGCTGCACCAGCTCCTTCAGTTCATCCTCGGCGGTCTCGTGGTGCCCGGAGGGAGCCGACGGGATGCCTCCCCCGGTCCGCCCGGTCGGACGGAGAGACCACATCGAAACCTACGGGTGCCAGCCTCCCATGAGAGCAAGTACGTGGGAACCCCCTCGGAGGCATCCACGACGGGTGTTCCCACGTCACCCGGGTCGGCAGGATCAGGGCCCGTTGCGTAATCCTCGCGTGGGTCGGTCCGCCCCCGCGAACGGGCGGCGTGGGCCGCACTTCGGAGTGCGGGGCGATCCAGCAGACACGCTGAGGGCTCTGGAATTCCGGATACACATTGACTCCGACCTTCCGTCGTTCCGTGTCCTCGAACGAGCGTCAACGTGAGTTCGACCCTCCTGTAACCCACTCTAGGTTGGGGAGCTCTCGACTCGTCGCGAACGGGGGTCAACGCCTGGTCTTTGGCCTTCTGGCTCGACCCCATGATGACCATGGCGAGCCCGACTGAAGGTCCTATATGGCTCGACGTGACTGGTCAAGGTCGTGAACAGCAAAGGCGAGCGAATGCCATGACGACCGAGTGCGAAACGCCGGGCTGCATGCACCAGCAGCGGTTACATGGGGCGGAAGGTCGGTGCCGCGCATGTGCCTGCATTGCATACACCCGGACCGGTCCTGGCCACCAGACGAGAGCTGCGAGAAAGCAGGCCGCTATGGCGCTCCGGAGATGGTGACCGGGGGCCACGCAGACTCGAGCACTCTCTGATTCGAGCGCGGGCTGTACGGTCGAGACACGACTCAGAGCTACTTCTTAACGGAGTACCCGACCGCGCCTGTCCTTGGGGTCCCTGAGCTCGCATCGTCGGAGCTATCCGGTGGATTCGAAGTCCCTTTCCATCGAGTTCCATGGGCAGTGGCCGGAATGCAGGCACCGCACGCCGAAGTCGGGACCCGTCCTCCACTAGGGTAACGCGCCGGATTGCGACTCTATTGGTCGCTTGTGTGCGTTACACACGGACCGACATTTGGGTCCGGGCGGGAAGTCATTAAGCGGGGGGACCACCGAGCTTCTCGGTGAGGTCGTGTGTATGAGCGATGGTCTGCCGAAGGTCGAATCCCCAGTCACACGCGAATCGGCTTCGCCGTCGGGCCTCCCTCACTCCCAAGGAAGTCGGGCATTTTCCGCCTCCGGTCGCCGAAAGCGCCGGTACATGGTCGCCGGAGCCGTCGTTGCGGTCGGGGCGGTCCTCCTCCTCGCGATCGGGGGTCTCATCCCGGGCGTCGGTCCCTTGTTCGGCCCTGCCAAAGTGACCGTCACGTCCGTTACCCTTACGTTCACTCCTTCGACGAACCCATGCTTCTCGGTCTATGGGAGTACGTCCTCCCTGACCGCGGCCGCTCAGGCCAAGGATACGATATCCGTGTACCTGACGGACGAAGCACCGGACCGAGCCCATCAGTGCACGGTCCAATCCATCCAGGTCGATACCCGGGGCTTCTCGCTGGTCTCCGAGAATACTCCCCTCACCGTTCCCAACTTTGGCAAGGGGCTGTTAATCTTCACCGTAGGATTCCCCTCGGCCGCCTATGATGGTCCTCTGAACCTGACCGCGCCGGTAACGTTCCAGGGGCCGAATGTCAACGTCACCGGCATCCATGTCGCTTGGTCCCCATCCTCGAACTCGTGTGGGGTGTACCCGCCGACCGCCAACCCATCCAGTCTTTCCGGCTTTTCCGGCGGCTCGTTCAATGGCTCCGCGGTCTACTGGGACGTCAGCCCGTCCTCCTATTGCTCCGTCACCTCGGTCACGGTGGCTCCGAGCGGGTTCACGGTCCTTTCGGCGACGGTTCCGGATCCGGTGGGCGCCAACAACCTCGACGGCGTGTCCTTCGAGATCGGGCTACCCGCGACGAATTACACGGGGGCGCTGAACGTGACGCTCTACCTCACCGTGACGTGACGACATACGGGGCAGTTCCCCGGTGAGGGACCGGGCCGAGGCGGCGGTCGCAAGCTCCCGGTTACGCGAGCGGACAGGATCCTGCGGGGTCCGTGTTGGGAGGGTCATCGTCCCATTCCCGCCAGCACCTGCGTGACGCCTTCCTGAAACTCTCGTTGGACAGGGGTCCAGCCCAGGGCCATCAGCTTCGCGGAGGAAGCGGCACGGTTGGCCCGCAGGTGGGCCGCGACGGTGCGGCCGAAGGTCTTGACAGCCGCGTCGAACGTCTCACTCGCCGGGGCGGGACGGTCCAATCGCCGGGCCACAAAGCGCGCGAACTCTCCCCAAGGTCGAGGGGTTCCGTCCACGATGTTGTAGATCTCTCCCGCGGAGCCCCTTTCGGCCACCGTGTAGAATCCGGTAGCGGTATCCGGGAGCGAAACGAACGACCAGTGGTTCCTCCCGCCATCGATCACGCGGTACGTCCCGTGCCGGATCGCTTCCACGACCGGTCGGAACCAAGCACCGTCTCCGTAGACCATCCCGGGTCGTACGACCAGCACCTCGAGCTGGGGCGGGGCATTGGCCGCTAGGCCGGCGAGTTCGGCGTCGTAATTGATTCGCGACTCGCCTTGCGGGTCGACGCGGGACTGCTCCGTAATGATATCCGGCTGGTCGGCGTATACCCAGTACCCTGAGCCTACTACCATGCGGGGGACCCAACAGGTCCGGGCCGCTTCGACGAGGTTGACGGTTCCCTGGACCCTCACCTGCCGCGCGAGATCGGGTCGGCCGGGTTTCTCGGCCGGATTCGCGGCCACGTGGACGATCAGATCGCACCCTCGCGCGTGGGTCGCAAGAGATCGGGGTTCGAGCACGTCCCCAATCACCGGCTCTCCGCCGACGGACCGAACGCTCTTGGCCTTCGCGGGATCCCTTATGAGTCCGCGCACACGGCTCCCGTGACTCGTGAACACCCGGGTAATCTCCAACCCGAGGAATCCTGCAGCGCCAACAACGAGAACCGTCGATCCTCCCTTTCTACGGGACAACTCGCTTCCGTCTCCCCGTCGCGTCGCCATGATGGTCGAGCCTCTTAGAGCGCGTCCGTCGTAAGTCGGACGCGGGCTTGAGCTGTCCCTTCCGTTGGCGCCATAGGCTCGTGCGACTCGCCTAACGGGAAGGCATCCCGGAACAGCGACGAGCCGTCAAGTCCCAGGTGCTCGCGTTCGGCATGATGCGGGTCTTGACGTCTCGATAGCCGTGAGTGCGCCTCTTCCACTCCTCTCCGTGGCCCGCCAAAGCGCCTCTCAGGCACCCCCGCCGACTTCGCCCTCGGCCCAAGGGCTATTACGGGCGGGAGATAGGGGTCGCCCGTGCCGAATCGGACAGCATTGATCACTGGGGTCACCGGGCAAGACGGTTCGTACCTCGCGGAGCAACTCCTCGAGAAGGGCTATCGGGTCTACGGCCTCATTCGGAGGCTCAGCAGTCCGAACCTGACCCACATCGCAAGCCTCCGGGACCGGATCGAGATCGTGGACGGCGATCTCATGGACCAGGGCTCCCTCAACGACACGATCCATCGAGTGTCCCCAGACGAAGTGTACAATCTGGCCGCCCAATCCTTCGTGGGGATCTCCTTCGGTCAGCCGGTCCTTACCGGAGAGGTCACGGGCATCGGGGCGTTGCGACTCCTGGAGGCCGTACGGTACCACGCTCCGCACGCCAAGGTCTACCAGGCGTCCTCGTCCGAGATGTTCGGACAGGTGGACCGGGAGCCGCAGGATGAGTCCACTCCGTTCCATCCTCGGAGCCCGTACGGGGTCGCGAAGGTCTACGCGTACTGGGCCTCGGTGAACTACCGGGAGGCGTATTCGATGTTCGTCAGCAACGGGATCCTGTTCAATCACGAGTCCCCCCGCCGGGGTCTCGAGTTCGTGACGCGGAAGATCTCCGATGGGGTCGCTCGGATCGCGCTGGGCAAGGCCAAGACGATCACGCTCGGGAACCTGGAGGCACGTCGGGACTGGGGCTTCGCCCCCGAGTATGCGGACCTGATGTGGAGGACGCTGCAGCATTCCTCCCCCGGCGACTTTGTGGGGGCGACCGGAGAGTCCCACAGTGTCCGCGAGTTTCTGGAGGAAGCATTCCTCGTGGCGGGCATCCCGGACTGGTCCAGTCACGTTCTGTCCGATCCGAAATTCAATCGTCCCTCGGAGGTCTACAACCTGAGAGGGGACAGCACAAAGGCGGCGAAACAGCTCGGTTGGGCTCCCAAGACACGTTTCAAAGAACTCGTCAAGATCATGGTTCGAGCCGACATGGACCGGCTCTCGGGCAAGGGTAGTTCGTAGCTAAGCCCCGCGTTGTCCGGGAAAGGCGGAGGGTCGCCTGCCAAGCGGACTCAAACGGTGTTGTACGAGCTTGAGCGACCCCAGATCGGTTGGGTTCGTGGCGGGCAGGCCCCGGTGGGAGTGGTAGGAAGCTGACCTGCGACGACGGAGGTCAGGCCCGCCTCGGTGAGGGATTCTTACTGGTCGAGAAGGGCGATTCTCAAATTGTGTCAGCCTCTACCCAGCCACCCGACGTGCATCTAGAGGATCAACACGTCACGCTCAACGGCGGCTCTCGACGAGAGTAGACGACGTGCCTTCAGAGGATGCCACGGCTGCGCCGACGGAGGCCCCTGCACCTTCTCGGCATCCCGGGTCGGCCCCGGGTCTTCTCGGGGGTCGCTGGAAGAGCCCTCGGTTCGTCGGTCTGGCGTCGCCGGCACGGACATGCGGCCGAGCGGGAGTCCAGGAGTATTTAGGTTCAGGTTTCGGAGCAATCTAGAAGGCTGACGCAGGAATCGCGGTCAACACGTGAAACCACTTTCTCACGTTACGTGAGTTTCTGAGACTTCATCGTGATCCCACCCCGGTGGGAGGACGGATTCTGAAGAAGCCGCGAGGGGTGTCAACCCCGTTTCCGCTCGGTTCGTCCTTCGTCCTAGGAGTGCGTAGCTCAACTCGCTTTCCGGCCGGTTAGGCTGGTCGGTGACCGATGAGGAGAGGGGTGTAGCACTCCCTCTCCCTCCTCTTTCCCCGTTTCTCGACCTTACGCTACCCGAGCCAGG
>JAKASE010000047.1 GCA_021819135.1 Thermoplasmata archaeon
GGGGTGGTTGTCGCTTGCGAGAAACAGGGATTTCACGAGAGAGAAGGACGCTGAGACAAAATTCGAGCGACTGAGACAAAACTAGGACCGGAAACTCGGGGGCGCATCAGTCGATTCCCAAAGCCGCGGGCCGCGCAAAGGCTATGATAGTCACCCGATACTACCCCCTATGGGAGTATCGCTCGCATCCGACGCTCGTCTCGCCTCGATTCGTGGCCGTGTCCCCACCGTAACCACCCTCTGCTCGCATTCCTCGCTCCAGATCTTCCACGGAGCACGTGCCGAGGGCCTTCCGACCCTCGGGATCTCGGTCGGGGAGCCGCCGCGGTTCTACGATGCCTTCCCGCTCGCGCGGCCCGACCGCTTCCTTTCCGTCCCGAAGGTGAAGGACCTGCCCCACGTGGCGGACCGCCTGCGCCGCGAGGGGGCGATCCTGATCCCGCACGGGTCGTTCGTCGAGTACCTCGGCGCGGAGACCTTCGCGACGCTCGACGTTCCCGTCTTCGGGAACCGGGCCGTGCTCGGATGGGAGTCGGATCGGCGCAAGGAGCGCGAGTGGCTCGAGAGCGCCGGCGTGACGATGCCGAAGCGGTTCGAGACCGCGGAGGAGGTCGACGGACCGGTGATCGTGAAGTACTACGGGGCGAAGGGCGGCAAGGGGTTCTTCCTCGCGAAGAACCGCGAGGCGCTCGCCGACTTCCGGCCCACCGGCCCGTACGTGATCCAGGAATACGTCCTGGGGACGCGGTACTACATGCACTTCTTCTACTCCCCCCTCTCCGACCGCGGGTACCGGGTCGGTCACGGGTCCATCGAGCTCCTCGGGATGGACCGCCGGGACGAGGCGAACATCGACGAGCTCTACAAGCTCGGAGCCCAGGAGGAGCTCCTCAAGGCCGGCATCCGTCCGACGTTCGTCGTGACCGGCAATGTTCCGGTCGTGCTCCGCGAGTCGCTCCTGCCGAAGTCGTTCGATGTGGCGGCGCGGATCATCGAGCGCTCGATCGAGCTCTTCGGTGGGATGGTCGGGCCGTTCTGCGTGGAAGGGATCATGACCGAGGACCTCCAGTTCAAGGTCTTCGAGATCTCGACCCGCATCGTGGCCGGGACCAACCTGTTCATCTCGGGCAGCTCCTACTCCGACATGGTCGCCCCCGGCCTCTCGATGGGCCGACGGATCGCCCAGGAGATCAAGCGCGGCGAGGCGGAGGGTCGTCTCTCCGAGATCCTGAGCTGAGCGCCGCCTTGCCCCTCCGTTCCGCGCAGGGGGGTGCGCCGGCGGCCCGCGGGACCGGTCGCCCCCTCGCCTCCGCACCGTTATCAACCGATCGATCCCTCGCCGACCCTCTGTGTCGCTCGCGATCCGGGCGGAGCACCTCCGCAAGGTCTACCCGCACTCGCCTGCCGGCGTCGCGGCCCTCGAGGACCTGAACCTCGACATCCCCACCGGCCGGGTCTACGGCCTGATCGGCCGCAACGGCGCCGGGAAGACAACGTTCGTCCGCATCGCGGCCACGCAGCTCGCCCCGACGTCGGGGAGCCTCTCGGTCCTCGGCCACGACGTGATGCACGAGGAGCGTGGGGTCCGCTCCCGCATCGCCTGCATCCCCCAGGAGTCGCGCCCGCTCTACTTCCTCACCGTCGAGGAGGTCGTCCGTCTCTATCTCACGATGCGCGGCCTCGACCGGGTCGACGCGCGGCGTCGGACCCGGGACGCGCTCGACGAGCTCTCCCTCACCGAGTACGCGCACCGCTCGGTCGCCCGGCTCTCCGGCGGGCTGCGACGCCGTACCCTCTGCGCGATGGTCCTCGCCTCCGACGCGGAGGTGCTCTTCATGGACGAGCCGACGACCGGGCTCGATCCGATCGCCCGGCGCCAGGTCTGGGAGGCGATCCGGCGGACGAGCCGGGAGCACCGAACGATCGTCCTCACCACCCACTATCTCGATGAGGCCGAGTCCCTCTCCACCCGCCTCGCGCTGATCGAGAAGGGCCGTCTCGTCCTCGAGGGAAGCCCGAACGACCTGCGCGGTCGGGTCCGGTACCCGTATCGGGTGACGGTGTACGGCGCGTTCTCCCGTCCGGAGCTCGAGCCGTACGGCCGGGTCTCGGAGGTCGAGGGCGGGCTGCTCGTGTTCACCCGAGAGGCGGAGGCGCGGGAGCTCGCCCGCCAGGCGCTCGAGCGGGGCGTACGGCTCTCCATGGGGCCGGTGAGCCTCGAGGACATCTTCCTCGATGTGGTCGGACGGTCGATCGAGGAGGAGGCCCCGGCCGAGGAGGCCGAGACATGAGCCCCCGGCACCGCCTCCGCTCGGTGGGGACGCTCGTCTACCTCAACGGGATCATCCCCATCCGCGCCCAGCCGCTCTACCTCCTGAACCTCCTCGCCTCGCCGCTCTCGTTCCTGTTCTTCATCACGATCGTCTCGCGCGGCGCCTACATCGCCTACGGCATCACGGGGGGGATGGTCCTCACGATGCTGAGCGTCGGGACGGGTCTCCAGTCGGACCTGACCCACTACCGGCACGACCTCAAGTTCCAGGACATCGTCGTCGCCTCGCCGGTCGAAGCTCCGGTGTACGTCGCGGGGATGGCCCTGAGCGAGCTCGTGTACTCGCTCCCGGTGGTCGGCGTCTTCGCCGTGATCTTCGGACTCGAGGGGTACGTGACCCCGCTCAGCGTCCCGGTCGTCCTCGGCACGCTCGTTCTCGTCTGGGGGTTCGCGAGCGCGCTCGCGTTCACTCTCGCCACGTACTTCCAGGACGTACGCGAGACGTTCATGTTCAGTCCGCTCATCTCGCTCGCGCTCACCGTGCTGCCTCCCGTCTACTATCCGCTCTCGGCGCTGCCGGGCTGGGCGCAGTTCGCGGCCCACTTCTCGCCGACGACGTACGCCGCGGGGCTCGTCCAGGGGGCGGTCGGGCTCGCGCCGCTCTCCTTCGGCGAGGCGGCGATCGACTGGGCGGTGCTGATCGGGTTCACCGCCGGGCTCTTCCTCCTCGCGGCGCTCAAAGCGCGCTGGCGCGAGCCGTGAGGGGCTCCCGGATGCGGCGAACCGGAACGGAACTACGGTATCCAATAACGGTCAGGGACATTCTGCCGCTTGAGTGGGGCCCGCCAGCCCCACCGAGGCGGCCCACGCCGACAGTCCCGGCTCCAGCGGCGTCATTCCACTGAGCAACTGGACCAACG
>JAKASE010000008.1 GCA_021819135.1 Thermoplasmata archaeon
CCTGGCCCCGGCATAAGGACCACCGCGAACCCCCTGCCATCCGGGCAAGAGTCGACGCCCGGTTCGCGCGGCCCGGCGCTCCCCTTCCCCAACCGGGATCCCGCGCTCGAGATCCCGAGTTGGCCGTCACGGCCTATGGTCCCCCTCAGAACGCTGTACGGGACCGGCTACCTACGAGCGTCGCGGGTTCCGGCCGTTCCGAAGGAGTTCGCATTCGGCCAACGGTCGGTATATCTGCCGGACCCGCCCCTTCTCCGTCGATGAGGCCGAACAAGCAGATCGTGCGGGAGTTCCTGAACCGAGATCCGTCGACGGTCGCCGCCCTCGTGGCCGACGACATGGAATGGGTGGAGTGGGGGGACGGGGTCCCGCCGTCCGGCGTGGTGCACCGGGGTACGGCGGGGATCTCCGAGAACATCGGCGACGATACGCTCCGGAACGAGATCACGCGGATGACGGAGGAAGGCGACGTCGTGGTCGCGGAGGGGATCTGTCACGTGACCAAGACAGACGGTCGTTCCCTCAAGGTCCGCTTCTGCAACATCTTCGAGCTGAAGAACGGCCGAGTGAGGCGGCAGGACTCCTTCGGCGCTCTGCTCCAGGACCCGGCGTAGGGGTGGTCCAGGTCAGGGGTCCAAAGGACGCACGGCATACCCTGGCACCGGTTGAGGGCCCGGTCGTCGCGCGTCTCGGGCTCGAGGGCCGGCGGGGAGCCGCACGTCGCGGTTCGAAGGTCCACAGACGTCGAATCACGACGCGGGGGAGAGCATCCGGCCGGAACGGATCACGTGACGGATGTGTTCGGGAGCGAGCGCCTCGATGTCCTCGAGGGGGTTTCCCTGGACGACCACGGCGTCCGCCCGGAACCCTCTCTGCAACCGACCGCTCGTGTCGAGACCCAGACAATCCGCGGCCCGGGAGGTGGCCGCGATCAGAGCCTCCTCACGACCCAGGAACTTCGCTTCGGCCACGATCTCCTCGTAGTTCCGACCGTGGGGTCGCGCGTCGTCCCCGACGATGTCCGAGCCCATCACGACCTTCACGCCGTGCTCCTTCGCGATCTCGAGGTCTACCGTAAGGTGGCGCTTCACCATCTCGTGGTTCCGGTTCTTGTACCCGGCCCGGTCGTAGGTGACGAGGGTCGGAACGTAGTAGATCCCCTTCTGCGCCAGCGCGCGGGCCACGCCCGAGGTCAGGCCCAGCCCGTGCTCGATCGAATCGACCCCGGCATCGATGACGTTCCCGAGGGCCTCCTCCCCGTAGGCGTGGGCCGCCACGTTCAGGCCGAGGCGCTTCGACTCGTCCACGATCGCGCCGAGCTCCTCCTTCGTGTAGTTGGGCTTGATCCTTCCTCCCCGAGAGAAGGCCCCCGAGGCGTAGAGCTTCACGACCTTCCCACCATCCCGCGCCACCTTTCGGACCGCCTTGCGGCACTCCCAGGGACCGTCGCAGAAGTAGGTGTACGAGGCCAGCTCCTGCGCCAGTTCGAGAGGGAACTCCGGCGGGTCGTCATCCTCCCCCGTCTGGGCGAGCGCCCGGGCGCAGGAGACGACGTCGGGTCCCTCGATCGAGCCCTCGGCGACCGCTTGCGCGAGGTGCACTCCCCCTTTGGTCCCGAGCTCCCGGACGGCGGTGAACCCGGCCCGGAGGAGCGTGCGGAGGTCCCCCGCCCCCCGAAGGACGGCGAGGGTATCCGGGACGGAGGCCCAGGCGGTGATCCCCTGCCCCCGGGCCGAGTAGAAGTGGACGTGGGCATCGATGAGACCGGGTAGGACGGTGGCGTCCTCGAGCTCGAGCCGCTTCGCATCGCGGGGCTCGTCGACCGATCCCCGCTCTCCGAAATCCCGGATGAGCCCTGTGTCGGTGTCCACCACGAGGACCGCCGACGGGTGAAGAGTCGTTCCATCGAACGCTCGGCCATGGACCACGAGAGTCGTCATGGGGTTCGCCGACCGGTGGGCAGGCCGGGGTTCGTATTTGCCTGTCGCTCCGTACGGTCGACCGGGAGACCCCCCGCGACGGCCCGGGGCCAAGGATCGGGACACGGTCCCTTCCCGCCGAGATCGGCTCACGAGGGGCCGACGTACCTATAGCGGCGGTCCCCCGATCGCGACCGGGAGCTCCACCGGCACGGTGCCGGCGAAGAGGGACCGCTAGTGGCTCCGGGAGAGGACCGAACGTAGCCCCGCATCGAAGGCGTCCGGCCGGCCCAGGTTCAACAGGTGGTCCGCGCCGGAGACCTCGACCAGCTTGGCGCCCGGGATCCCCTTCGCGATCCGGCGTGCGAAGTACGCCGAGGCCGGGTTGTCCCGGTCACCGACCAGCACGGTGGTCGGGACCCGGATGGAGGAGAGTCGCGCCGCCGCGGGGGGCGATCGCTCGGCGTGGAGCGCACTGCGGTCGCCGAGGACCTCTTCGGCGTTCTCCGTGACCATCGTCCGAAAGAGACGGAGGGCCTCGCCCTCGAGGGCAGGGCACCAGAGCGACCGGACTCCTTCGATCGCCGCTGTCAGGTCGTGCCGGGCCCAGGCCCCCGCGATAGCCCCCGACTGTTTCTCGTCGGCCTCGAACGCCGCCTGCTCCGCCGGCTCGAACGGGGGTTCGAACCCGCCGGAGATCCCGGGGGCGACGAGGAGCAGCCCCCGAAGGTCGTTCGGATGCTCGAGCGCGTAGTTGATGGCGAACGCTCCGCCCATGCTCGCACCGACGAGCATGGGGCGGTCCAGCCGCAGGTGGTCTACCAGGGATCGCACATCGCGCACGTAGGAGAACGGCTGGGTCGCGGGGGACGAGCCGCCGTAGCCCCGGAGGTCGAACCGGACCACGCGGTGCTCGTTCGAGAACGTCCGCTGTTCTCGGGCCCACATCCGGCGGTCCGCGATCGCTTCATGGATGAGGAGGATCGGAACTCCATGGCCCACAGCATCGTACGCAAGTCGTCCGCCGGGGACCTCGAGGTACTCGGTCGGAGCCTGGCCCGGCTCGGTAGGACTCGCTCGTCCGTTCATGGTGTCGGGAGAGCGGGGAGTCGGTACTTGAGGCCGAGCGGGAGAGCCTGAAACACCCGGACGGGGGGGCGCTCCGAGGGGACGGTGGTGGGTCCGAGCACGCGGTCTGGCCGTCCCCTCGTGGGCGCATCGCACTACCCCGCGGGGGCCCAAGGGATTTGGTCCGGGTCGCCCTGGTCCGAGGGAACGCATGGTGCGCGTGGCGATAGCGGCCCGGCCGGGGAGCGCGCGGGACGAGATCCGCTGGGACCCCTGGAGGAAGCGCTGGAGCGTCTCCTGTCGGGCTCCAGCGATCGCCGGTTCCGCGAACGCGGCGCTCCTCTGGCTGCTCTCGGGATGGCTGGGAGTTCCCCCTACCTCCATCCGCTGGGTCGTCGCGACGCGTTCTCGCTCGAAACTGCTGGAGGTAGACCGTCTCGATGAGGAGGAGGTCGCGACGCGACTGGCACGGGCCTCCAAGCGGTCGGATGACCCGGACTGACCGGAGCCGCTCCTCGAAGGACTCTTCGGCGTATCTCCGGGGTCCGGTCAGCTTTCCGAGGTCAATCCCCAATCGCTCGTGATGTTGAAATACCAGGAACACGAAGGAATACGAGACGCGACGGTGCGTCGCCGGTGGAAATGTGCCCGGTTCCTTGCTTCCGCGGCGGGGCCTTGACCCCAAGAGCACGGGGCGTGCTCGCGGCTTCGCTCTCGTCTCGGTCATCCTGATCCTCGCGCTCCTCGCGGCGGCATTCGTCGTGATGGTGACGGCCGCCCCCTCACCGGCTCCGGGCGCGAGGGTCCGTGAGGCCCTAGGGGGCCCGGCTCCGACCAAGGTGGTGGTGATCGCCAACCCGGCCTTGATCACTATCGGGCAGGCGACGAACCTGACGGCGTCGGTCACGGGGGGGACCGGGTGGATCAACTACACGTGGGTACTGCCGATCGGCTGCTCCACCCAGAACGTCTCGGTGCTCACCTGCAAGCCCTCGGAGACCGGTAACTTCACGGTCGGGGTGAGGGCCTCCGATGAATTTGCCCGGTCCGTCAGTAACTCGACCTATCTGCTCGTGAGCCCGGCCGCCTCGGGCTCCACTCCCTTATCGGCCTCCACGGTCTTTCTGTTCGCGGGGCTGCTCGGTACGGCCGCGGCCGTCGTGGCAGCGCTCGTGATGGTGCTCGTCCTTCGCCGCCGGCGCCGCCGACGTCCGGTCACGGACATGCCGGGCAATCCGTACGTGCCGCCTCCGGGCTCGGAACCACCGTAGTTCCCAGCCTCGATCGTTCGTCGAATGCCTGACGACCGCGGGCACCACCGGTGTCGACCCAGGACGTCCGTGGTTCGGGTCGTCCCCCGGAGGGACGCGGCCCCTTACCCGCCCTGTCCGCTACCGATGCGGAAGACCGACCGGATCCGCGAACGGAGCATGTGGCCGGGAACGGCGCCCACGACCTTGTCGACGAGGCGCCCGTGATCGAAGAGCAAGAGCGTCGGGATCCCCTCCACCCGGTACTGGGCCGCGAGCATCGGTTCGTTGTCGGCGTTGACCTTGCCGAACCGGACGTCGGCGGCGAGCTCCTTCGCGAGGCCGTCCAGGATCGGGGCCATCGTACGGCAGGGGCCGCACCAGGGGGCCCACACGTCGACCACGACGTGCGGATGCTGGGAGAGGAAGGAGCCGAACGACGAGGCGGAGAGATCGGTCGGGGTCGTGCTCGGCAGGGTCGTCGCGACGGTCGGCGGCGGGGCAGATCGCGCGGCGATCAGTTCCTGCATCCGTCGGGCCCGCAGCGCAGCGAGTTCGGGGTCACCATCGTCGGTTCCGGTCATGGTTTGGTACCTGTCCGTCGCGATCGTCGGGAGGCCGGTCGCCGCAGCAGCAGCGCATAGTGCCACGGCCCGAACTCCCACCGGTCGACCGGCACGAGCCCGTGCGTCCGGAGACGGGCCTCGGCCTCCTCCGGGGAGAGTCGGACCGAGCGGGGTGGGCCTTCGGGGGGCCCCTCCTTCTTCCAGTCCACGTTGACGAAGCGACCGTCCGGCTTGAGGAGACGAACTGCCTCCGCGACCGTCGTGTCGGGCACGTCATGGAGGACGTTCGCCAGCAGGACGACGTCGGCGACGGAGGGGGGCACCGGGATTTCACTTCGGGTGCTCAAGAGGGGTGTGATCTGGGGGAGGTGCTCCGCGTCGCGCCGGGACCGAAGGTGCTCGATGAGTTCGGGCGACAGGTCGACGGCGTAGACGCGTCCGCCCGGTCCGACCTGGCGCGCCGCTTCGACCGCAAAGAACCCCGTGCCGGCCCCGACATCGACCACGACCTCGCCGGGGCGCAGGCCGATGCGACGCCAGAGCACCTTCGGGTCCTGCGTCCGGCGGCGCTCCGGGCTCTCGAGGATCCGGACGGCGTCCTCCGCCGTCCATGCGGAGCCGACGAGGTGCCGGTGTTCGCCGCCATGGTGATGGTGGTGGTCGTGTCCTTCTTGCGGGGGCGTCCGCGATGATCGGTCGTCCTCCGGAGGCGGGGCTTGGAACGAGATCCAGCTGCGGGTCCCTTCGAATCCGGAGTCGCTCCACCAGTCCGACAGCGGGCGGGCCGACCGACGGGGGACGCGGCGAAGTGGGTCCACCACCTGGAGCGTCCCTTCGCGCGGGATGAGCGCGATCCAGTGGGGATCGGGGGTCTCCCCGCCGGTCCTTCGGGCCGTCGTGAGCAGGAGACCGACCTCGCCCGGCGACGGCGGTTCGACGGAGGTCTCCACGGGGATTCCCCGGTGCTGGCACCGACGGAAGAGGTCGTCCTCGATGCGCCGGTACGCCGCGCGGGGGAGGGGGGAGTGACGGGTCCGGATGTGGTGCCACAGCCATGGCGAGGGACCGCTCGTGCGAACGACCGCGCGGAATCCGCGTCGCTCCGCCGCGAGGGCGAGACCGAGGGGGTGGGCACCCGGGCAGGCGACCGCGGTGCTCTCCCGCCAGATCTCGATCTCCTCTTCGACCCGGGGCCCCGCCGGTGACCAACCGAGCGAGGTGAGCACCGAGCCGAGCGCCGCCGGTCCGCAGGAGAACGGGAACGACTGGGGCCAGCCGATCGATGGGCCGTGGTCCGTCATCCGGTCTCCCGGACGGGGCTCGTCGACCCCGATCGGCCGATGCGGAGAGCCGGTGACCCGGACCGGCGACCTCGCGCGTCCGCACCGTGGGTGCGCCCGGCTCGCTCCCCGGCTCGAACGAGGATCATGCCCCGCTCCGATACGGATGCACGGACAGGGGGAGGAACCGACCGGTCGCCCCGACGTATCGCCGGTAGTCGGCACCCAGCCGATCCGACGCGAGGAACAGGCGTTCCTCGGACCGCGCGCGTCGGTCCGCGAGCCAGACGACGAGGGCGAGCGGGAGGAGCAGGGGAAGGGCAAGGAACGTGAGGGTGATGCCGAGACCGAGGGCGATGTTCGCCGTGTACATCGGGTGCCGGATCCAGCCGTACGGGCCGCTCCGCACGACCTCGTGGTCGGCGGAGAGGCGGATCTCCACGGTAGCGAACCGGCCGAGGGAGCGGAACGCCCAGCCGACGAGGGCGCCTCCCACCAGGATGACGGCGAGCCCCAGGAGCTCGATCGTGATCTCTCCCGGGAACCCGACCGCCCATGGGAACGAGAGGAGGACATCGGGCGCGATAAGCGCGACCAGCGGGTACCCGAAGAGGATGGCCAGAGAACCGAGCCAGACGACCTCGAGCGACCGCGGGACCCCCGCCGGCGTCGTCCCGGTCGCCGAAGGTCCGGTCACGGCCTGCCGGTTCGGGCGGCCCCAGACGAGGCACGCGACAAGCCATCCGTAGGTCAGCAGCGCGGCGACCTGCAGCCCGAGCGGTGTGAGCATGAGGATCCCTCGATCACGGTCCGGTCCCACGCAGAGGACCGGTCCCGTATTCGACTTTGCCACGTCGCCCGGGCCGTCCCGGTCCCGCGCCGGGGGCCGGTCGGGTTGGGGGCATGGAGAAGCCGCAGAAGGGGTTCGCCGAAGCGTATCCTACCGACCACGGGGCGGCGTCTACGCGGTATAGAAGCCGGTCACTTCGCGGATGGTCCGGGTCGTCGGAAGCCCGAGGCTCTTGTAGACCCCCTCCAGGCTCTCCGCGCTCGGGGCCTCCCAGAGGCAGTGCGCCTCGGTCTTGCCCGGGACCGCCACGATCGACACGGGGCGGAAGCCCTTCGGGACCTGGCCCTTCCGGGCCATCGCGATCGCGTTCTGGACCTTCTCCACCACGGACTTCGTCTGCTCGCTCGACCACTTGTGCTCGATCTCGTAGAGGGGCATGGCCAACCTCGCTCGCTTCACGGAGCGTATCGGGATGACTTCGGTCATTGCATACGCAACGTCTATATCGGGCGGTACTGAAGCCGGGGCGTCGGCCGATGCAGGTCGTCCGTCTGCGACTTCGACACCCGTGCCCGTTCGCCGAGCCGGTGGCGCGCGCCGAACACGTCCGCGTGACCCACCTGTGCCACCGGGGCAAGGAGGCGATCCTCGAGGTCCACGCCGCGGCGGTCGACGTGCTCGACGGGATCGTGGACGGCTATCGCGGGTCGGGCGCGGAGGTCCTCTACGAGGACCGCGAGCGGACGGCGGCGCTGGTCCGGTTCCCCTCGTGTGCCTGCTGCCGATCCGGACAGGTCATCCCCACCATCGAGGACCAGGGGTACCTCTACCTGCCCCCGTCGGGCTACTCGGCGGACGGGGAGACCTACCAGTTCCTCGCCGAGGAGGAGCGTCTCGACCCGCACCTGACCGAGCGTCTCCCCTCCACGGTGGAGATCCTCAGCACCGGGGTCCAGCCGCTCACATCGCTCGGGTTCGAGGGAGGATTCCTCGTCCCGGTCGGGGTCCTTCTGCGGGGGCTCACCGAACGGCAGCGGCAGGCAATCGTCACTGCGATCCTGCGGGGGTACTACCGGATCCCGCGCGTGGTGCGGACCGAGGAGCTCGCCCGGGCCCTCGAGATCTCCCGGCCCGCCTTCGAGGCGTTGCTGCGGAAGGCCGAGAACAAGGTCGTGGCCGCCCTATTCCCGTACCTCACCATCCCCGGTACCGCGGCTCCATCCGCCGGTCGAAAGGTCCGCCCCACGGCGGGCCCCGGGGATGCCTCGAAGCGCCGGGAACCGGACCGCGCTTCGCCGCCGAAATGAGGGACTCGGGGAACCCCTCCCGGACCGCGATCGGGCCGTGACGCTCAGCCGACCCGACGGTCGGCGAAGTACCAGAGCCGGATCGGGAAGTCGGACCCGCCCTCGCTCCGCTCGGTACGACGCACCGGTTCGAAGAGCCCCTTCGCCAGTCGGTCTGCGTACGCCTCCGAGAAGAAATGCATCGTGACCCTGTGGGGAGAGGGATCGTAGGTGTCGGGTCGGACCCGACGTCCTCGCCCGTACCACGGATCCGAGGTCGAACGGACCGAGAAGAGGTGCAACCCCCGCGGCGCCAGCGCGCGGTGGATCGCCCGCATCAGGTCCCGATGCTCCCGTTCCGTGAAGTCCATGTTGAGGAACATGTTCGAGTACACCGCCCCGACCTTCCCGCGGGGTAGGGTCGTGAGGAACTCGAGGCAGTCGGATTCGATCGGTTCGACCGCGGCTCGGGGAGCCGTCGAGGAGGGCTCGGAGCGGCGAACGAGGTCGACCGCGCGCACGTGAAACCCCTCGGACGAGAGGTAGCGCGCGTCCCGGCCGTATCCACAGCCGAGCTCGACGACCTCACGGAGGCCCGCCTCCGATCGAAGGATCGGCCGGCACCACCGGGCGAAGTCGCTCTCCTCCGGTCCAAAGAACGTCGGATCCTCGTCGTAGCGTCGTTGCCAGAAGTCCCGTTGCCGGACCCGACGCTCCGTGCGAGCCCGGGTCGTCGTCGGGCGAGCCACCCTCTCCGCACCGCCGCGTCGGTCCTAAGCGCTTTGGGGCCCAGGCCGGGCCCCGAGCGCCGTCACGGGCGGCGGAACCCGCCCGCGAAGGGACCGTCTGCCTAGTCCTTGACAACCGTCGAGAAGGTGTACTTCGCGGCCTCGGCGTGGGACATCAGGTGCTCGGTGATCTCGGTCGTGCGGAGCGTCTGAAAGCCGCAGACGAGGCATCGGTACAGCATCAGTTCGGTCGGGCGTCCGCCCACGGTTCCGGTCATCGAGCTTCCGGCCATGCGCGTCGGTAGGAGGGCCGGGCAAGATAAGCTTCGTGTCGAAGGCGCGGGGCGGAGGCCCGGGACCCCCCCGCCCCGGTTCGGGCCGGCCCCGGATCACCGGACGCGGCCCATCGGCGCCCGGTTCTTGCGCGTACCGTGGGGCGTATGTAATCGCACTCCTTCGCACCGGCATGCCGACCTACATCATCCTCGGTCGACTGACCCTGCAAGCGAAGCGCGACCCGGCTACGTCGCGGAAGACGAGGGACCAACTCTGGGCGGAGTTCCAGAGCAAAGGGTTGAAGTTCACCCCGTACACGACGCTCGGACCGTACGATGTGATCACCATCGTGGAGGCTCCCTCGGAGGAGTTGATGATGCGGTATCTGATGGCCGCGGGCGTCTCGGGGAACATCGAGACGACCACGCTGCGCGCCTACTCGGCTGCCGAGGCCGACAAGTTCCGGAGCGGGTGACCCGCCCGTCGTACCCCGCTCCCGTGCGGGACGAAGTACTTGAGGGGCGGGCGCCTCGACCCGCCCTGTGTCGGGCTTCCTGCTGTCGCCCGGGATCACCCCGGAACTGACCGACGTCTTCGTCATCGAGCTTCCGATTGTCCTCGGAGCCGGCTACCTCTTCGGGGGTCGTCGTGGGTTCGAGCTCGCGTTCGCCGCGAACGCGATCGTGTTGGCGATCGTGAAGCTGGTGACCGACTACTTCGATCCGTGGGACGACGCCGTCGCACTTTCTGCGCTCGTCGGCGGAGGCCTCTGGGTCCTGGTCCGGGAGAGCGGGGGCGTGCGCGGACGCACGTCGTGGACGGTCATAGGACTGGCCGGGCTCGTCGCGATCCTCTTCGGTCTCGTGAAGCTGACGGACTTCTACGACCCGTTCGACCTGCTCCTCGCGGACGCCGCGGTCGTCTGCGGTATCGCGCTCCTGGTCCTGCGGCATCGACGGGTCCCGGGGCCGGGCGCATCGCCCGAGCTCATCCGCCCGATCGAGGGGTGAGGGGAACGCGGGTCCGGTGGCTCACGGGGCCGGGGCCGAGCCGCGGGGCACCGCGAGCCGGTTGAGCTCATCGAAGGAGATCGCCCCATCGACCAGGAGGTCGAACGACCCCCGATTCAGGACCTCCTCCCCGATCCGTCGCAATAGCCCCATCGTCGCGTAGGAGGCCGATGGTCCAAAACTGATCCGCTTCACCCCGATCCGCTCGAGCTCGGCGAGCGGAGGGAGGCCCTTGCGCACCATCACGTTCGTGGGAAACTCGACCGCCCGGACGAACGTCTCGATCGAGGGGCCGTCGGTGACCCCCATGGGGTACAGGCAATCGGCCCCGGCATCGCGGTAGCGGACCGCCCGGCGGATCGCCTCCTCGAGACGGGCCGGAGCCTCTCCGGCGGCGTGCCGGAACGCATCGGTCCGGGCGTTGATGACGATCGGGACTCCCGCCGCGACCGCGACCTCGCGGACCTTCTTGATCTTGCGGACCTGGGCGGCGACCGGGACGAGGGTCCCTCGCCCGGGGTCGACGTCCTCGAGGTTGATCCCCACGGCGCCGACGTCGATGATCTGACGGACCGTCGCGGCGACCCCGGCGGAGCCCCGACCGTACCCGGCGACGATGTCCGCGGAAAGCGGAACATCGAGCGCCTTCGCGATCGCCCCGGTCGCGCGCAGGAACTCCTTCCGGGGCATCTCCTGCCCGTCGCGGTACCCGTGAGAGACCATCAGACCCGCGCTCGAGGTCGCCACCGCCGGGAACCCGGCCTCCTCGAACGACCGGGCGCTCGGTACGTCCCAGGCGTTCGGCAGGATCAGCGGGCGTGGCTGGTGGTGGAGCTGACGGAACGCTTCGGCCTTCTCCGATTGGGTCGCCATGCCCTCGGATACGGGTGAACCTATTGACCCCTGTGCCCGAGGAATGGGCCGTTCAGGCATGCGCCGTCCCGCGGGCCGGACCACCTCGGTCTCCATGGGTCCGGTCCGTTCGCGCTCACCCCTTCCTCGCTCCGCACGGCTTTCGCCGCCGGAGGGTGCGGGAAGGACCTGAGCGTGCATCGCGGATCCATCGCGACCCCGCCATTCCCCTTGCACGAGGGGGGCACGCCCCCGCGAGCGGTGCAGGCAGAGAACGGGTCCGTTCCGCCTCGCCTTCCCGACCGGTGAGCCCTTCACGAAACGAGCGCGGCCGACCGGGCGCGCTCATGTACCGACCCGGGTTTCGATCCGCCCTCTGGAGGCGATGAGGTACATCCATGCCGACCGTTTCGCTGCGATACTCGTTCCGACAGCCGTTCCGCGTTCCCGCCCGGACCGCCTACGCCTGGTGCACCGACTTCGGTCCCGAGGACGGTCCCCTATTCTCGAATCCGACCCGCCGGTCGGTCCGGCGCGTCGCGGCGGATGCGTGGATCCTGACCGACACCACCGGCCGACCCCCGAATACTCGGCGGATCCGTCGTCTCGTGCGGATCGATCCGGAGGGGATGGCTTGGACCAACACCCATCTCGATGGCCCGTTCCGTCACTCGCAGTACTGGTATCGAGTCGTGCCGGACGGCTCCCGGCGATCCCACCTCGAGTTCACCGGCTTTCGCCTCGTCACGATCGACCGACCGATCTCCCCGGCGGAGGTCGCGCGGCGTTCGATGGAGGAACGCCGCCATGACGCACGCGAGTGGCGACGGTTCCTTACGCCCGCGCTCGAAAGGGACTGCCGCCCGGCTCCCGCCCGGTCGCGGGTCGGGTCACGGGTCCTGGCGGCCTAATGGCTGAAGAACTGGCTCGCCCCGCGCACCAGCTCCCCGAAGGAGATCCCCAGCGCGTTCAGCGCGAACGCCCCCATCAGGACCAATCCGGTCGAGAGCACCAGGTCCAGGACGACCCCACCCGAGCGGTTCATCCGACGGAGCAGAGGCCGCATGGCTCCTCTCGGTACCCCAACCCACGGTCGTACTTGTAGGGTCCTCCCGAACGGCGGGGATCCGTCGGGATCGTCCTACGGATCCGGTTCTCCGACGGGAGGGGATGGGCAAGGGCCTCGGGGGCGATGAACGGAGGGTCACCGGGAGGGACCGACCCGGACCGACGTGTTCGGGCCCGGTCCCTGCCGCTCGACTCGCGCTAGGCGATCGGGGTCGCGAACGCCGGGCGGTAGTCCTGGGGGAGGCTCCCGAGGATCGGGATGGTGTGGCCGCACCGGCGGCACCGGTTCTTCGCGTCGAGGTTCCAGGAGGCGATCGTAAAGCCGTAGCGCTCGACGGCGAGCGCTCCGCACTTCGGGCAGTACGTGTGCTCGAGCGGGTGACCCCAGACGTTCCCGAGGTAGACGTAGTCGAGCCCCTCTCCTTTCGCGACCCCGTGGAGCCGCTCGAGCGTCGAGATCGGCGTCTCGGGAAGGTCCATCATCTTGTAGTCCGGGTGGAAGCGCAGGAGGTGGAACGGCGTCTCGGGACCGAGGTCCTCCACGATGCGGCGGGCGAGGGTCCGCGTTGCCGTCTCCGAGTCCCCGACGTCGGGGACGATGAGGTCGGTGATCTCGACGTGGACCCCGCGCGTTCTCAACCCGGCGGCGGTCGCGAAGATGGGCTCGGGACCCTTCGCCGTCACGTACTTCCGGAGGAACCCGGCCTCGCCGCTCCCCTTGAAGTCGACGCTCACCGCGTCGAGGTGCGGGCCGATCGCCGCGACGGCCTCGGGCGTCATGTAGCCGTTGGTGACGAAGTTCGCGAACAGCCCCGCGGCCCGGGCCTCCCGCATCACGTCGAGCGCGTACTCCGCGAAGATCGTCGGTTCGTTGTAGGTGAACGTCACGCCCTGGCAGCCGTATCGCTTCGCCCAGCGGACCGCGGTCTGCGGGGAGAGGGCGCGGCCGGTGATCTCGCGCTCTTGGGAGATGTCGGCGTTCTGACAATATTGGCAGCGCCAGTTGCAGCCGACCGTTCCGATCGAGAGGACCCGGCTGCCCGGGTGGAAGTGCGATAGCGGCTTCTTCTCCACCGGATCGACCTGGACCGCGGAGGCGATCCCGTAGGTCAGGAGGACGAGGCGTCCGCCCACGTTCTTCCGCACGAAGCAGAACCCGTGGGACCCCGACGGGATGACGCAGTAGCGGGCGCAAGCGGTGCAGCGGACCTTCCCGTGCTCGAGGGGCTCGTAGAGTGTCGCCGGGTGGTCGGAAAGCGCCGTCATCGCTCCTGACCTGGAAGAGGCCACCGACACCGATAAGCGCTCGTCCCGCGGGCCGGCGGGCCGGGCACCAAACTTCATCTCTCCGAGGTCGTCCGGCGCCCGGTATGCCGGCGCCGGACCCCGCTGCATCCGCGGCCCGGGAGGCCGACCGGGTCGAGGAGTCCGCCGGCCGTCAACTCGCGCCCTCTCCCGAGTTCCTCGACCGCGTGCGCCGGGTCCGCGAGTCGCTGGTCGAGAAGGTCGAGGCGGCCGCCCACGCCCGGAACAGCCCGCTCGTCCGCGCCTTGGTCGCGGGGAGCGCCGCCCGCGGCACCTTCCTCACGGACCGGCTCGACGTCGACCTCTTCCTCCTGTTCCCCCCCGACCTACCCCGGGAGCGCTTGCGCGCGGAGGGCCTTGCCCTCGGGGGGGCGGTGCTCACCGACACCCGGGTCCGGTATGCCGAGCATCCGTACCTGCGCGGTTCCTTCGAGGGGTTCACGGTCGACGCGGTGCCCGGCTACGCCGTCTCGGACCCGGCCCGGCCCCTCTCCCCGGTCGACCGGACCCCGTTCCACCAGGAGTACCTCTCTGCGCGAGAGACCCCCGAGCTCGTCGGACAGGTCCGTCTCGCGAAGCAGTTCCTCCGCCGCCTCGGCATCTACGGCTCGGAGGCCCGCACCGAGGGCCTTTCGGGCTACCTGGTCGAGCTCCTCGTCCTCCGGTTCGGATCCCTCCGCGGGCTCCTCGGAGCGGCCCGCTCCTGGCGGATCCCGGTGCGCCTCGCCGATCCCGGGCGCGAACCGCCGCGGCTGCCCGCGGACGTCGCGCTCATCCTCGCCGACCCGGTCGACCCGAACCGGAACGTCGCGAGCGCCCTCTCCCGCCGCAATCTCGCGACGCTCATCCTCGCCGCGGGGGCGTACCTCGACCGACCGACGGATCTCTGGTTCTCGGCGCCGTCATCCCCACCGTTCACGCGAGCGGACGCCGAGCACCGCATCGGGGAGCGCCACAGCCATGTGACGGTCGTGGTGCTTCCCCGCCCCGACCTGGTCGACGACACCCTCTACCCGCAGGTGCGGAAGGCCGAGCGGACCCTCGCCGAGGAGCTGGGACGCTCCGGCTTCGCGGTCCTCGGCTCGGCGGCCGGCGCCGACCCCGAACGGGTCTACCTCCTGGTCGAGGTGGCGCACGCCCTCCGTTCCCCGGTCCGGCAGCGGGACGGCCCGCCGGCGGGGATCGACCGGGTCGGACAGTTCCTCGAGAAGTGGGGGGTCGGGAACGACGAGGTCCTCCAGGGCCCGTTCGTGCGCGAGGACGGGAGCCTCGCCGTCGAGAGCCGGGTCGCCGTGCGGGAGGCGGAGGGAGCGCTCCGCGCGGCCCTGCCGCGGCTGTCGCTCGGCAAGGACCTCACGCCCCGGGACCCGGGGACCGCCGAGGTGCGGCCGCTCCGGGAGATCGCGGACTCCCCGGCGGTCACCGAGGCCCTGCGGGCGCTCCTCGCGAAGCAGCTCCCCTGGCTCGGACCGGAACGACCGCCGTCGCGTCGTTAGGCCGTCGGCGACACGTTCAGCAGGACGAACCAGAGGGCGAGCCATCCGAAGAACTCGAGGACGATGAGCCCGGCCCAGTCGCCCCTCGTGTAGAGGTTCGAGTTCGACCGCAGCCGCCCGATCAGCATCGGGCTCAGGGCGATGATCACGAGACCGAGCCCGAACGGCAGCCAGCCGGTCATGCCCGCCCCGGTAAGGACCCAGCCGAGGATCCCGAGGAGGACCGTGATGATCCCGGCGAGGGCGGTCGCCCCCGTCAGCTCGTACTCCTTCTTCGCGAACGACTCCTCGTCGAACGCGGGGAACTCGAACTTCGGGGCCTCGACCTCCTCCGGCCGCTTGCGGACCTTCTTCGCCATGGCTCACTCCTTCCGGGTGTCGTGCGCGCGCCGGAACAGCTCCTCGGCTCGGTACGAGCTGCGCACGAGGGGACCGGCCTCGACCCCCGCGAAGCCGAGGTCCAACGCGACCGACTTGAGGCGTTCGAACTCCTCCGGCGGAACGTACCGGTCCACCGGCACGTGCTCCGGGCCGGGCCGAAGGTACTGACCGAGCGTGAGCAGGTCGACGCCGGCGAGGCGGAGGTCCGCGAAGGCGGTGCGCAGGTCCGCCTCGGTCTCGCCGAGGCCGAGCATGATCGAGCTCTTGGTGACGAGAGCCCTCGGGCTCGTCCTCCGGACCTCCCGGAAGACCCCGAGGGAACGGTCGTAGCCGGCCCGGGGGTCCCGGATCCGGGGCGACAGGGCCCGCGTGGTCTCGAGGTTGTGCGCGAGCACGTCGGGGGGAGCCTCCCACAGCGCGGCGAGCGACTCCGGCCGTCCGGCAAGGTCGCCGATCAGCAGCTCGATCCGGGTCTCGGGCGAGGCCTCCCGGATCCGTCGGACCGTCTCGGCGAGGATCGCCGCCCCGCCGTCCTCGAGGTCGTCCCGGCAGACCTGGGTGAGGACCACGTACCGCAGTCCCCAGCGACGGACCGCCTCGGCGACCCGGGCCGGCTCGGAGCGGTCGACCGCCCCCCGGGGCCAGTGGGTCGTGACGGCACAGAACCCGCATCGGCGGGTGCATTCGGTGCCGAGAAGCATCAGCGTGGCCGCGCCCCGCGACCAGCACTCCGGAAGGTTGGGGCAGCGGGCCTCCCGGCAGACGGTGTCGAGATGGAGGCCCTCGAGCAGTCCACGGACCTCCGGGTAGACGGCCCCACGCGGGGGGCGGACGCGGATCCACTCGGGAAGCCGCTCGAGGGGTCCTGCCGGCATCGGCGAGGAGCTGGACGTGGACACAGGCCGGGCACAGGGGTAGGCGGTTTAGCGTTATCCTGCGGCGGGGACGCCCCGGGCCTGCGGACCCCTACCGGTGGTGGACCACCAGCACGGGGCAGGGAGCGTGGTGGACGAGGGCGTCGGAGACACTGCCCATCAGGAGCCGGCGGCCCGCCGACAGCCCCCGGGATCCCACGACGAGCAGGTCCGGAGGGTTCGCCTCGAGGTAGGAGAGGAGCTGCTCGACCACCGGACCCTGCAACAGGACCGTCCGGACCTCGGGGATCCGGGGACCGCTCACCCGTCCCCGCCGCTCCGCGAGCATCTCCTCATGGGCGACGCGCACCGACTCGGGCGAGAACGGTTCCGGCATCGGGCCGCCCATCGTCGGAACGATCGCGAGCGGAACGGCGGTCAGGAGGACCAGCGCGGCGTGGTACTGGCCGGCGATGTCCGCCGCGAGCGCGAGGGCGCGGTCCGCGTGGACCGAGCCGTCCAGGGCCACCGCGACGTGGCCGATCACCGACCCCCCCGCACCCGGACGGGCGCCGGCCGCACATCGTCCGACCCCCGCCCGCCGGCCGGGCCGGCCCGGGGGGGAGCCGGAGCCGCCGCTTCCGTGGCGGTCGAGCGCTGGGGCGCCTCGAGCTCGTGGATGTAGCGCTCCCCCCGCAGCATCGACACGACCGCCGCGACGGCCGTCAGGATGGCAGAGATCTCGAAGGCGGCATCGATGCCGTTCAGGAACGCCGGGGCCACCGCGTTGGGGAAGAAGCCCTGCGCGGTCAGGGTCGGTAACGCGGGTGCGATCTGGGACTGGAGCGATGCGGGGAGATAGTGGATGTACATCAGCATCGGGTTCTGGCCGAGGAAGGCGCCGAACAGCGCGCCGGTCGGATCGGCCGAGACCATCTGGGTGAGGGCCGATGCCGGAGCGCCGGAGACCCCGGCGGCGCCGAGCGCCGAGGAGACCGAGCCGGACAGCCCGCCCGCGAGACCGACGATCACGATCGTGAAGAAGACGGCCAGCGAGAGCTGCTGGCCGGCGTTCTGCAGGGTCGCCCGCATCCCCGATGCGGCGCCGCGATGCTCGGCCGGCACGGCGTTCATGATCGCCGCCGTGTTCGGCGCGGCGAACATCCCCATCCCGCACCCCTGGAGGAACAGGAGGAGCCCCATCTCCCAGTAGGCGAAATCGTACGGGAGGAACAGGAACGCGACGAAGCCGACCGAGCTGAGCGCCATCCCGCCACTGGCGAGGTACCGGGCGCCGAACCGGTCGGAGAGCCAGCCGCTGAGAGGACCCATGAGCACGAACCCGCCCATCATCGGCAGCATGTAGATCCCGGCCCAGAACGGGGTCTCGGAGAACGAGTAGCCGTGGAGGGGAAGCCAGATCCCCTGGAACCAGATGATGAGCATGAACATCACCCCCCCGCGCGCGATCGAGCCGAGGAGGCCCGCGAAGTTCCCCGCGGTGAACGCCCGGATGCGGAAGAGCTCGAGACGGAACATCGGGTCCGCGACCCGCGACTCGACCCAGAGGAAGGCGAGGAGGAGGGCGATCCCGGCGACGATGCCGCCGAGCACCCACGGGCTGCTCCAGCCCATCTGCTGCCCCCCGTACGGCAGGAGGCCGTAGGTCACGGCGACCAGGAGCACGGTGAGGCCGGCGCCGAAGGTGACGTTCCCGACCAGGTCGATCCGCTGGCCGGCCCGGATCGCTCCGATGTCGTGGAGCTTGACGTACGCCCAGACCGTTCCTGCGATCGCCACCGGCACGCTGGCAAGGAAGATGATCCGCCAGGTCGGGATGACCAGCGCCCCGATCCGGAGGTCTCCGATGCCGGCAAGGAGCCCGCCGAGGACGAGACCGACGACGGATCCGCCGATCGCCGCGACCTGATTGATCCCGAGGGCCTTGCCGCGCTCGGAGTGGGGGAAGGCGTCGGTGATCAGCGCGGCCGAGTTCGCGAAGAGGAACGCCCCGCCCACTCCCTGGACGATCCGGAACCCGACGAGCTCCCACGCCCCGACCGTCCCCGAGTTCGGGATGAGGAAGAGCAGGACCGAGCCGACCGCGAAGATCGCGAAGCCGAGGTTGTACATCCGGGCGCGACCCCACATGTCGGAGATCCGGCCGACCGTGACGAGGAGGGTCGCGGTCACGATCCCGTAGCCGAGCAGGACCCAGATGAGGAGCGGGAGGCTGCTCGGGTTGAACGCGTCGACGTTGAGGCCCCGGAAGATCACGGGTAGCGAGATCAGGATGATCGTCCCGTTGATCGACGCCATCAAGGCACCGAGGGTGGTGTTCGACAGGACCGTCCACTTGTACTCCATGGCCGTGCCTCCCCCCTACTCCGGCCGGGAACGGAGCGCCCGGAGCAGCGCGTCGAGCCCGGCGATCAGCGTCTCCCGCTCGACCCGCGTCAGGGCCTCCCCCAGCGCGAGGGCCGTGGCCCGCTGGAGCGCGCGCGCCTTCTCGAAGGTCTGACGTCCTGACGGGGTGAGGGTCACCAGGACGGCGCGTCGGTCCTTGGGGTGGGAGAGCCGCCTCACGAGACGGTGCCGCTCGAGCCGATCGATGATGTCGGTCGCGCCGGCGGGAGTGACGCCCGCCGCCTCCGCGATCTCGGTCGGCTTCGCGGGGGCCTGCGCGCAGAGCTGGAGCGAGACGAACTCGGTGAGCGACAGGTCAAGCTGCGCCAGGAGCTCGATACGCTCCCGCCGCAGGGCGAGGTACGCTTCCCTCAGCCGAGCCCACAGCTCGTCCGGGGGCTGGAGGTCGGCGATGGCGGCCGCCCGTCTTCGGGAGGTCCCTCGAGGATTCATGGGGTGCGTGGGGAACGGCGAAAACACTTCGATGTCGACTATTAAAGCATCTAATCAAATCCGGCCCACCCCCGCGCGCCGCGATGTCGACCGGCCCGGCGCGGGACCGGGGGGCCCGCTCCGTCGTTAGCGCGCATGCGGTTCCTGGACCGGTGGCCCGGCGGAGGGGCCCCGATGGGGTCCCCGCAACGCCGACAGGACCGCGGCGACCGCGAGGATCCCGGCCGAGACGTAGAGCGCCCCGTCGATCCCGTTCAGGAACGCGGCCCCCACCCCGCCGATCAGCGTGGTGGTGCCGAGGATCACCTCGTAGGCGACGTACCGGGGCACCGTCCCCGCCGCGATCGAGATGGCGAGGACGAAGCTGAGGAGGGTGCCGGTGTTCGCGAGCATGCTCCTCAGGCCGGAGACCGCGCCGTACGAACCCCGCGGGGCGTTCGCCATGATCGCGGCGTTGTTCGCCGGCCAGAACATCCCGCTCCCGACCCCCGTGACGAGGGAGATCCCGACGATATCGATGTACGGGGAATCGACCCGCAAGGTCGCGTAGAGCAGCACGCCGATGAGCATCGCCACGACCCCAAGGGTGGCGAGGAGGCGGGCCCCCCACCGGTCCGTGAGCCGTCCCATGTACGGCGCAAGACCCCCGCCCACCACGTATCCCGGTACGAGCAGCAGGGCGGCGGCGAGCGGCGTCAGCCCGCGGACCCCCTGGAGGTACATGGTCATGAGGAAGACCACGGCGAGGTACCCGAGCCCCTGGAGGAACGAGCTGATCAGCGAGAACGTCAGGATCCGCTCGCGAAAGACCGAGAGCGGGAGGAGCGGCGTCCGCGCCCGGCGTTCCCACACGAAGAACGGGACGAGCATGACGAGACCGACGAGGATGAGCCCCTCGTTGATCGGTCGGAACCCGTAGGAGGCGAAATCGATCGCCCCGTAGGCGGTCGCCCCGAGGGCCACGCCGAGGAGGGCGAAGCCGGGGAGGTCGAGGGTCGTGTGGTGGCGCTCGACGTCGCGCACGTACCGCAGGCCGAGCCAGACGGCGACGGCGCCGATCGGTGCGTTGATGAAGAAGATGAAGCGCCACCCGACGAGGGTAGTGATCGCCCCTCCGAGGACGATCCCCAGGATCGCCCCGAGGTTCCAGCCGAGGGAGGTGTACCCGAACGCCAGCCCCCGGCGCTCGGGAGGGAAGTGGTCGGCGATGATCGCCCCGCTGTTCGCGAGCATGAACGAGGCGCCTACCGCCTGCCCTCCCCGGGAAGCGATGAGGAACAGGTCGGACGGCGCGAGCCCGCAGAGCACCGAGGCCACGGTGAAGATGGCGAACCCGGTCGTGTAGAGCCGGGCCCGGCCGAAGATGTCCCCGATCCGGCCGAACTGGGTAGTGAGGAGGGTCGCGACGAGCAGGTAGAGCAGGATGACCCAGATGATCGTGCCGAGCGGCGAGTGGAGCTCCGTCCCCATCGTGGGGAGCGCGAGGACGACGATCGTCGTGTCGATGGCCGCCATCAGCGTTCCCAGCACGATCACGAAGAGGACCGCCCGCGGCGAGCCGCCCCCGTTCGGTCGCGGGGCCGCGGCGCCCGCGGCGGGGCTCGCGGCCCACGCCGGGCTGTTCCCGGTCCCCTTCGAGGCGATCACGGGCCCGGGGGACCACCCCGCCAGGGCCGCGCCTTCGATCCCGGTCGCTCGATCATTGTTCCCATGGGTCCGCGAAGGGGAACCCCTCGACCTGGGCGCCTTCCGGGCGCAACGGAAGGAAAAGGATTACGTCGACCGCGAGAGACCCTAGGCCTTTCCGGCGCGCCCGCGGCCGAGCCGTTCCTCGAGCAGGGTGGTCAGGTAGCTCGCCGGCAGCTCGTCCATGGCGACCTGGCTCGACTCCCCCGAGCCGGCCCCGCTCGTTTCGAGGACCACGAGGCCGTCCCGCTCGAGCTCCTTCAGGGTCCTCCAGAACGTCGTGCGGCTCATCGGCGGCGCGCGCAGTTCCTCGAGGAGGGCCGTGTGGCCCGCGCGAAGCTTCTGGCTCGGCACCGTGGCGCCCCGCCGGGTCAGGGTCCGCGAGAGGGCGAGGAGGACCCCCAGCTGGTTCGTCGAGAGGGCCTCGAGCTGCGTCTCGGAGACCGTCGGCAATAGGGAGCCCTTCGCCCGCCGCACGTGCTCGGAGCCGATCGCCTCGGCCCCCGCCTCCTCGGCGGCATGGGCCGCCCCGCCGAGCAGCTCGAGGGCGAACCGGGCGTCCCCGTTCGGCGCCGCGATGCGGGCGATCTGCTCGAGCACGTCGCGATCGAAGCTCCCGGGCCTCAACGCGGCCTCCGCGCGCGAGGCGAGGATGTCGGTGATCGCGTCGCGATCGTACGGCGCGAGCGAAAGCCGGTGCGTCACCCCGAAGCTCGACCGGCTCGCCGGGTCGAGATAGGGGAAGAGGTCCTCGACCGCGATCAGGATGAGCGAGATCGATCCGAGGTGGACCTCGTGCGAACGCGTGAGGAGGTAGACGAGCTTCGTCTCCTGCCGGACGAGCGCCGACGCCTCATCGAGGAGCACGACCAGGTGCTGCGGGTTCCGCCGGAGGCCCTGCTCGAAGACGTCGAGCATCTCGGACAGGCTGTATCCCCGGTCGGGGAGGGAGACCTGCACGCTCCGCAGGAGGTCGAGCATCACCGTCCGGTCGCTCGCCCGCCGCCAGCAGTTGATGTAGGTCACCCGGAGGGGGAACCCCCCGACCCGGCCGATGCGCTCGAGGTCCGCCCCGAGACGTCGGGCGAGCGCGGTCTTCCCGCTCCCGACCCCGCCGGTGAGCAGGAGGTGGAACGGGAGTCCCTTCGTCAGGGCGTCGCGGTACCGCCGGTAGGTCACGTCGAGCTCGTGCTCGCGGCGGACGAGCTTCGCCGGAAGGAACGACGGATCGAGCGTCTCCTCCCGTACCAGGATCCTTGCCATGGGTACCTCCCGCGCGCTGCGGCACCGAGGCGACAGATATCAAGCTCGCTGGCGTCGCGGAAGGGCCCGCGGGGGCCCGGACCTCCGTCCGAGGCTCTGCACGGCCTCGGCGACGAGCGCGCGCGTCGGGGCCCGACCGTCCAGCACCGTCCAACGCCCTTCCCGGGCGAGGGCGCGGTACTTCCGGGCGACCCGCTCCTGGATCCGCCGTCGCTCGAGGGGGCCGCGGGAGGTGCCCCGTCTCCCGAGGCGACGGGTCGCTTCGGCCGGCGGGATTTCGAGGAGGATCACGTGGTCCGGCTCGACCGAGGCCGAGCGCTCCAGCTCCGAGAGCCGCCGTTCCTCGCGGGGGGGAAGCGCGCTCCCCTGGTAGGCGAGGGTCGAGTAGAACGACCGGTCCGAGAGCACCAGGTCGAAGCGGCGGAGGGCCCGCTCGAGCCGCGGGCGGGCGAGGTACCGGTCGACCGTGAAGTAGACCGCACCGGTCCACGGGTCACCCCGGCTCACCGACTGCGCGAGCGCTCCCAGCCGCGGATCGGACGGCTCCCGCCGCACCGCGACGGAGAAGCCCCTCCGACGCATCGCGGCAGCGAGGGCCCGGACGAGCGTCGACTTGCCGGCTCCGTCGATCCCCTCGACGGCCACAAGACGTCCCCGGCTCACCGCGACCCCTCCTCCGACACTTCGGGCCGGAAACCGTAGACCGCTTCGACGGACTCCACGAACGGGACCCAAAGGCGGTCGGCGTTCGCCGGGTCCTGCTCCGCGATCTGGCGGGCCCGGCGCGGGACCGTCGCGATGTCCAAGACCGCTCCCGGTCGCTTGGGGTCGTCGAGGAAGTCGGTCTCGAGGAACCAGGGACCGGCGTCCGGGAGGACCGCTCGCACGAGCTCGCGACGGGCCAGATACGACGGGGTCACGGATCCCCTCTCCCCCGGCGGGAACCGCGTCCGCGCATAGTGTTTGACCAGCCGACCGGTCGTGAGCCCTGCACCCTCAGCGAGCGAGGAAAGCTCCCGAAGCCCGGCGGCGTCCAGGTCCGCGGAGTGCACGACGACCGGGCAATCGGATTCCCGGGCGACAGCGATCGCGTACCGGAAGGCGGTCTCGAGCGCCTCGGCGATCTCGGGGGCGACCGGGAAGTGGGCCCGTCCGACCTCCCCCAGGGCGACCGCACGGTGCTCGCGCACCCAGCGCCCCGCCAGGTCGAGGGCACGGAGATGGAGGTCGAGCGCGGAAGGGACGCCCACCTCACCGGCGAGGGTGACCAGGTCCACGGGGTACGGAGCGACCACCGCATGGGCCGTTACGCCCGCCCCGGCGCGGACCTCCCGGACCAGGGTCTCGGTCGTCTCGAACTGCGTACGGTAGTCGTCCAGGTTCCTCGGCACATGGACGAGATAGTTCTGGGTCGCCACGAACAGCTGGGCCCCTCCGGCCGCGCGGAAGCGCCGCGCCGCCGCGACCCCCTCTCCGGACGGGGAGAGGTGACAGTGGTGGTCGACGACGGGGAGACCGCGCGGTAGCGGCACGCCCGGGGACCGCGCGGCGGCTACCGAAGGAGGCCCGCGCCCTGGAGCTCCTTCGTGATCTTCTTGACCGCGACCTCGACGTCCGACGGCTTGCGGGCGCCGGTGCAGACGAGCTTGCCGCTCCCGAAAAGGAGGACGACGACCCGCGGCTCGTCGATCCGGCAGACGAGGCCCGGGAACTGTTCCGGCTCGTACTCCACCCGGTCGAGACCCAGCGTCACGGCGATCGCGTTGAGGTTGATCTCGCTCTCGAGGTCCGAGCTCGCGACGATGTTCTGCACCTCGATCTTGGGGTGCATGTTAATCTTCTGCCCGCCCTTCTTGATCTGGGCGGCCACGGTGCGGATCGACTCCTCCACCTCGTGCATGCTCTTCGCGCCGGTGCAGACGACCTTCCCCGACCGGAAGAGCAGGATCGCGGTCTTGGGCTGCTTCAGCCGGTAGATAAGGCCCGGGAACTGCTCGGGCTCGTACTCCGCCCCGTCCAATCCGAGAGCGATCGACTGCAGGTCGAGCTCGTCCCCGAGCGACGTCGAAGCCACGACGTTCTCGATGCGGATCTTGACCAAGGATATCCCTCGGCGCGGGACTATTTAAGGAGGTATTTAAATCATCCTTTGGCCCGATTCCTCGAGCCTTCCGGCGGCGACGACTACCCGAGCGACCGGTCGGCCGGTGGGGCGAACGCCGGCCCCAGCAGCTCGTCTTCCGTGGGGAACCCGAAGAACTCCCGCAGGATGCGTCGCGTGAACCCCCAAAGGACCTCTCCATCGACGACCGTGGCGGGAACCTGGAACGGACCCCGAGCGGAGTCCCGGGTCACGAGATGGGTGTCGGCCAGGGCCGACCGGGGGAGCCAGAAGACGTGCGCGACCTCCTCCGGGCTCCGGGGGGCCGGGACATGCGCCACCGGCCCCAGCGCGGCCGCGAAGACGCCGACCGTCATGTGGAACGCCCGGGCGGGAGTTGCGCCGACGAACCGGAGCGGGCCATCGAGGTCCGAACGGCTCAGACCGACCTCTTCCTCGAGCTCGCGCAGCGCCGTGGTCTCCAGGGAGCCGTCGCCTTCCCCCACGTGCCCGCCCGGGAAGGCGACATGTCCGGAGGCCGGATCCTCCGGGTTCTGAGCCCGGACGATGAGGAGGGCCTCGGTCTCGTGCAATCCCTCGCGGAGGACCATCACGACCGCCGCGCCCGCGGTGTGGACGGGCGGGGCCAGCACCGGGAATCGCCCGAGGAGGTCCCCCAGGGAGTCGGGAGCGGAACCGTACGGCGACCCAGGGACGGGAGCCACGGTCACGCCTGCCAGTCGTAGACGACCTTCTTGCGGACCGTGGTGTTGTCCGCGGGGTGCTCCGCGCCGGCCCCCATCAGCCGCTCGAGCGCCGCGAGCCGAAGTCGAACATCCTTGAGCTCGCGCTCCAGCTCGGCAACCCGATTCTCGAGGTCGGCCGTCGAGCCGGTCGCCATCGGGGGGGAATGGGCGAGTACAGAGATAAACCCGAGGGGACCCTGGGTCGTTCAGGGGTCGGGGATCGGGGACGGGGTCTCCGACTCCCGCAGGAACGCGGAGATCGCCTCGACGGTCTCCTGGGGTCGCTCGACCGGGACGAGGTGGCCCGTCTGGGCGAGGATGCGGATCTTACTGCCGGGGATCGACTGGCGTAGGATGCGGCCATGCGAGGCGTCCACCACCGCGTCGTCCATCGCCTGGACGATCAGGGTCGGCACACGGAGCTCCGCGACGCGGGAGCGCTCGTCGAACACGCGCATGGCCCGGGCCCAGCGGTCGGCCGGAGTATAGTCCCGGCCCCCGACCTCCGCGCGAAGCGCGTCGGCGAAGTCGAGATGGTCCTCGATCCAGTCGGGGTAGTACATGTCTTTCAGCAGACGGAGCGCGAAGGCGTCCGGTCCTTCCTTCGCATAGACCTCCGACCAGCGATCGGCGACCGCCCGGGTGTGGTTGTCGGTGTACGCCGCTCCGCTCACCATCACGAGGCTGCGTGCCCGCTCCGGCTGGTCGAGCGCGATGCGGAGCGCGAGCATCGCTCCCCCGCTCAGTCCGACCAGATGCGCGCGGTCGATCCCTTTCCGGTCGAGCAGGTGCGTGACATCTCCTTCGAGCTCGAGGAACGTGAAGTGCGAGCCCGCGGGGTGCTCCGCGCGTCCGTGCCCTCGCAGGTCCGGCGCCAGCACGCGGTGGGTCTTCGCGAGGCCGGGGACGACCGCGTTCCAGACCGTGCGGTTGCCGCCGACCCCATGAAGGAGGACGACCGGCGTGCCCGTCCCCTCGTCGCGGCACGGGAGATCGATCGGCGGGGAGGCCTCTTCCGGCACGGTCCGCGCGACCCACGAGGGCTATTTACCGCCGCTCCGGGGGACCTCGATTGGCTTTTGAGGGAGCCCGGAGCTACCGAGGTCCGATGGCGCGCGGCGTGATGCTGATGAGCGGGGGGATCGACTCCCCCGTCGCGCTGCACTACCTCCTCCGACGGGGCCACGAGATGATCGCCGTCCACATGGACAATCGTCCGTTCACGGACGATACCCCGATCGAGAAGGTGGCCGATCACCTGACCGTCCTCCGCGAGCGGTACGGACAGCCGATCCCGCTCTACATGGTGCCGCACGGATCGACCCAGATCACGCTCATGCGGAACACCGACCGGCACGTCGGCTGCATCCTCTGCCGACGCTTCATGTGGCGGTCGGCCGAGCGGATCGCGGAGCGCGAGAACGCGTCGTTCCTCGCGACGGGCGAAGCGCTCGGCCAGGTCGCGTCGCAGACCCTGTCGAACATGCGCAGCGCGACCGCCTCGGTCCGGCTGCCGATCGTCCGCCCCCTGATCGGTCTCGACAAGGTCGAGATCGAGCGGGTCGCGAAGGAGATCGGGACCTACGGGATCTCCACCCGGCCCGGGATATGCTGCCAGGCGGTCCCTCCGAAGCCGGCGACGCGCTCGAATCTCGTACAGATCCTACGGGAAGAGCAGAAGGTCGACCCGGAGTCGATCCTGGACGACTGTGTTCGCAACACCGTCCTCGTGAAGTGAGCGGACGAAGACCTCACGAGGTCGGCCGATCCGGATCGGGGTACTCCTTCGCCGAGCGGTCCTCCGCTGGGACGCTCGGTTTGATATACCTCGGCCCCCCGTCTGGCCACCATGGCCGCCCCCGGCTACGGACCCCAGTACCCCAGCACCGCGTACATCCTCAGCCTCATCGGCGGGATCTTGATCCTCATCGACGCCCTGGTCTACGCGGCCGTCGCGGCCGTCGGGGCCTCGTTCCTCGCGTTCTTCCCGGGTGCCGCGGCGATCCTGATCGCGTTCGGCGTGATCGCCATCCTGCTCGCGCTCATCGTGATCTACGGCGCGATCCAGATGAAGAACCGACCCGCGTCCGCCAAGACCTGGGGATTGCTGGTCCTTGTCTTTTCCCTCGTCAGCTTCATCGGGGGTGGCGGGTTCGTGATCGGCGCGATCCTCGGTCTTGTCGGAGGGATCCTGGCCCTCGTCTGGAACCCCCCCGCTCCGGCGCCCGGCTACGGCCAGCCGATGATGGGCCAGCCGATGCAGGCGCCCTCGTGGGGCCAGCCTCCGCCCGGTGCCGCCCCACCCATGGCGGCCGCAGGAGGGCAGAAGTTCTGCTCGTCGTGCGGCTCACCGAACGCCCAGGGTGCCCAGTACTGCGCGAAGTGCGGAGCCCCGCTGAGCCCGTAACGACCGACGCGAGCCGGCCCGTCCGTTCCTCGTCCCGGCGCGGCCGGCGCTTCGACCCTCAGTCGGCAGCTTCTGGACCCGGTCCTCCGGCACGCTACCGTGTCGGTCGGTCCGCGGCCGGTTCCGTGAGCGCGCAAGTAGTCGCGGGAGATACCGGATCTGCGGAGAGCGTCGATGTACCGTAGGCTCGAGCTGTGCTCGAACCGGGGAGGGTTCGAGGCCGTCCCGGAGCCGGCGCGTCCGATCGATCTCGTCGAAGCTCGTCGCCAGCTCGAGCGTGCGGGGATCGCGGTCGTGGACGCGCGGGTCATGCTGATCGCCGCATTGGAGGCGGAGGTGACGATCGCGCGCAGCGGGCGGCTCCTGTTCAAGACCCGCGACCCGAAGGTCGCGGAACGCGCGCTCGGGCGTCTCTCCGCGATCCTCGGGCTCCCGGCCCGATCCCCCGGTCCGGGCGCCGATACGGCGGGCGGACCGTCCGGCCGACCGCGAAAACGGGTCGGGCCGGGGGAGTCGATTTAAGCGAGGCCCCGCGTTCCCAAGTTGGAGGGGTCCCGTGCGGGAAACGTGGGTGGTCGGCGCGGCATCGAACCGCTTCGGCAAGATGAAGGAAAGCGGTCGGGAGGCCGCCACGCGGGTGGCGATGGAGGCGATCCTCCAGTCCGGCCTTGCGCCGAAGGACATCGGCTACACGTTCGTCTCGAACGCCTTCGGCATCTCCGAGCACCAGGGACACATCGGCCCCCTGATCAACAACGGCCTCGGGATCCCGGGGGTGCCGTCGGCGACGATCGAGTCCGCCTGCTCGTCGTCGAGCGCCGCGCTCCATGAGGCGTTCGTCCACGTGGCGGGCGGGTTCCTCGATGCCGCGCTCGTGGTGGGCGTCGAGAAGCTCTCGCACCTCGATACCCTCGCCGCGACCAGCTACTTCGCGGTCGGGGCCGACTATCCCTTCGAGGCGAAGAACGGGGCGACGTTCCCCGGGCTCTACGCGACCCTCGCGAGCGCCTACCGGCACGCGTACTCGACGAAGGACGAGATGTTCGGCGCGATTGCGCTGAAGAATCACGCGAACGCGGCGCGCAACCCGCACGCGCACTTCCAGAAGGAGATCTCGATGGAGACCTACCTCGGATCGCCGATGATCGCCTCGCCGCTCCGCCTGTATGACTGCTGTCCGTTCTCGGACGGGGCCGCCGCGGTCGTCGTCGCCGCGAAGGAGTTCATGACGCGGCCCGTGACCGAGCCGCTCGTGATCCGGGCCTCCGCGCGCGCCGGGTCGGTGACCGACATGCAGGACCGGCCCGACCTCCTCGGCCTGCCCTCCGCCCGTCTCGCCGCCGAAAAGGCGTTCCGCCAAGCGAAGATGTCGCCGAAGGAGATCGACTTCCTCGAGGTCCACGACTGCTTCACGATCGCCGAGGCGCTCGCGCTCGAGGACCTCGGGTTCTTCCCTCGGGGGACCGCCGCCCAGGAGAGCCTCGAGGGCGTGACGGCCCGCGACGCGAAGCTTCCCGTCAATCCCTCGGGCGGGCTCAAGGCGAAGGGCCACCCGGTGAGCGCCACCGGCGCCTCGCAGGTCGTGGAGGTCTTCGA
This sequence comes from Thermoplasmata archaeon, assembly GCA_021819135.1. GTDB lineage: Archaea > Thermoplasmatota > Thermoplasmata > Lutacidiplasmatales > UBA184 > Lutacidiplasma. The sequence goes on from JAKASE010000008.1 coordinate 28,788, forward strand.
GCAGATGAACGGGCTTGCGAAGGGTCGCGAGGTCCCGAAGGCCGAGACGGCGCTCACGCACAACGTCGGGGCGACCGGCGGCTCCTGCTCGGTCCACATCTTCTCGCGGCGGTGAGGGAGGCGCACGACATGTCGAGCCTACCTTCGGATGCGCCCCACTCGATCGCCGAGTACTTCCACGGCTACGAGGAGGACGGCAAGATCCGCGGCTTCCGCTGCCGTAGCTGCGGTCTCGCGACGGCCACCTGGGGTCTCGCCTGCTCGCGGTGCGGTGCGATCGGCCTCGAGGAGATCGACCTTCCGACGCGGGGGAAGGTCCTGGCGTACACGATCCTCCATGTGCCGGGCGACGAGTTCCTGAACGACGCCCCGTACGCCTACGTGGTGGTCGAGCTCGACGGCGGGGGTCGGGTCACCGGCTGGATGCCGACCGTGAAGCAGGAGTCCGACCTCGCGATCGGCGATGCCGTGCGTTTCGCCCCCAGCTACAAGCCCGGCGTCCAGTTCGTGAAGGACTCGGAGGGCGCCCGGTCGGGCTAGCTGACGGATGAGCGGAACCGCGGGGCCTTCGAACGACCCGGTATGGGTCGGCCACTACGCGAAGGTGCCGGCCCACGTCACGATCCCGAACCAATTGCTCACCGAGTTCGTGGAGGAGCGGGTCCGACGCTGGGGGGACCGCACCGCCCTCGTCTACTACGGGGCGAAGTGGTCGTACCGCCGGTTCTGGGAGGAGAGCGAGCACCTCGCCGCCGCCCTGGCGAAGGAAGGGGTCGGCCCCGGGGACCGGGTCGCTCTGTACCTTCCGAACGTCCCCGCCTACCCGATCTCGTTCTTCGCGATCCTCCGACTCGGGGCCGAGGTCGTGCAGGTCAGCCCGCTCTACCTCGGGCAGGACCTCGTGCGGCTCCTCACGGACGCCGGGCCGAAGGCGCTCGTGACGATGGAGTTCCTCTACCCGAACGTCGCCAAGGTGCGGAGCCAGGTGCACGTGCCGGCCGTCTTCGTCGCACGGTTGCGCGAGCTCTACCCGTGGTACGTCCGACCGTTCGTCAACAGCGTCATGCGCAAGCAGAAGCTTACGACCGACTTCCCGACCGATTCCGAGGTCCGGTCCTGGCGGGCGGCCACCCGCGCCCCCGGTTCGGTCCCGGTCTGGAAGGGGGACCCGGCGAAGACCGTCGCGGTCCTCCAGTACACCGGTGGGACGACCGGCCGACCGAAGGCGGCGATGCTCACCCACCGGAACCTGCTCGCGAACGTGGTCCAGGCGACCGCCTGGAACACCCGGTGCGTCGAGGGCGAAGAGGTCGTCGTGGCGGCGATCCCGTTCTTCCACATCTACGGGCTCACGATCGCGCTCCTCCTCGGGTTCGCGGTCGGGGCGACGGTCGTGATGCAGACCCGGCCCGAGATCCGGGAGCTCCTCAAGCTGATCGACCGTTACCAGCCGACGCAGTTCCCGGGAGTCCCGGCGCTCTACCAGGCGTTCAACCAGCAGCCCGACCTCGCGAGGTTCCGCATCCACTCGATCCGCTTCTGCCTGAGCGGCTCCGCCGCCCTCCCGGTCGAGGTCGCCCGACGGTTCGAATCGCTCACCGGCGCCGCCCTGGTGGAGGGTTATGGCCTCTCCGAGGCGTCCCCCGCGACGCACGTGAACCCGGTGGAGGGGGAGCGCCGCGAAGGGTCGATCGGTCTCCCGCTTCCCGACACCGACCAACGGATCGTCGATGCCGCGGATCGGAACCGGATCCTCGCGGTAGGCGAGGTCGGGGAGCTCGCGGTCAAGGGGCCTCAAGTGATGCTGGGCTATTACGAGCAGCCCGAGGAGACCGCGATGGTCCTGAAGGACGGCTGGCTTCTCACGGGCGACATCGCCCGGATCGACGCGGACGGCTACTGCTACATCGTCGACCGCAAGAAGGACATGATCAATGTCTCGGGCATGAAGGTGTACCCGCGCGAGGTCGAGGAGATCCTCTTCCAGCATCCCGCCATCGCGGACGCGGCGGCGGTCGGCGTCCCGGATGTCGAGCACGGCGAGGTCGTGAAGGCGTTCGTCGTGAAGCGGGCCGGGGCGACCGTCACCGCGGAGGAGCTGATCGCGTTCGTCCGGGACCGGATCGCCCACTACAAGGCACCCCGGTCGATCGAGTTCCGGGACGCCCTGCCCCGTAGCGGGGTACAAAAGGTCCTCCGGCGCGTGCTCCGGGAGGATACGACCGGTCCGGCGGCGCCCCCCGCTCCGAAGGCGTAGGCCCCGGCCGGGCGCGCCCCTCGCGCGGGAGGTGGCCTCGCGTGCCTCGGGCCGCCCTGGCGCCGCCGATCGGGGGGATACCGGCGGATCGGCCTAGACGCCCCGGGCGAGAACGTCCCGGGCGACGACGAGCCGCTGGATCTCGTTGGTCCCCTCGAAGATCTCGCTGATCCGCGCGTCGCGGTACGCCCGCTCGATCGGGGTCCCGCGGATGTAGCCGAGCCCCCCGTGGATCTGGAGCGCCTCGTCGATCGCCTCGCTCGCCCACTCGGAGCCAAGGCACTTCACGACCGCCGCCTCGCGCGTCTTGTCGGCCCGCTCGAGCCGGCTCCACGCCTTCGGGTTCGTGCCCATCCGGTCCTGGTGCGCGGCGGCGTGGTAGACCATGTAGCGGAGCGCGTGCGCCTTCATCGCCATGTCGGCGAGCTTGAACTGGATGACCTCGTACTCGCTGATCGGGAGGCCGAACTGGGTCCGGTTCTTCGCGAAGGTGAGCGCCTCGGTCGTCGCCGCCTCGATGCCCCCGAGGGAGGCGGCCCCCAGCGAGACCCGCCCGACATCGAGCGCGGTCATCGCCACGTGGAACCCCTTGCCGACCTCGCCGAGGACCCGGTCGGGCCCCACGCGGACGTGGTCGAGGACCAGCTCGGCGGTCGACGTGCCGTGGAGGCCCATCTTCTTCTCCGACCGTCCGACCCGGAAGCCGGGGAGGTCCGCGTCGATGATGAACGCGGTGACGCCGCCGCTCGGACCGAGCTTGACGTCGTTCGCCGCCATCAGGATGATCGTGTTCGCCTCGCGGCCGTTCGTGACGTAGATCTTGTTGCCGGTGATCGACCAGCCGTCGCCGTCCTTCTCGGCGAGCGTGTGGACCGCCCCGGAGTCGCTTCCCGACCCGGGCTCGGTCAGGCTGAACGCCATGAGCCGCTCGCCCTTCGCGGCCGGGACGAGCCAGCGCCTCTTCTGCTCCTCCGAGCCGTAGTATAGGAGCGGCGTGGTCCCGAGGGAGGTGTGCGCACCGATGATCGCGCCGTGCGACGCGTCGACCCGGCCCATCTCCTCGAGAAGGATGCAGTAGCCGACCTTCCCGAGCCCGAGACCGCCGTACTCCTCGGGGACGGGGACGCCGAAGTACCCCTCCTCCTGCATCCGCCGGACGGTCGCCTTCGGGAACTCCTCCTTCTCGTCCATCTCGCCGACGATCGGGGCGACCTCCTTGGCGAGGAACGTCCGGACGGCGTCGCGGAACGCCTCCTGGTCCGGGCTGAACGTGAAGTCGAGGGCCATCGCTAGGCCCCCTTGAACTTCGGCGGGCGGTGCTCGGCGAACGCGAGGATCCCCTCGCCGAGGTCGTCGGTCGTCAGGACCTCGGACTCGAAGAGCCGGGTCTCCCCCTCGAGGCCGTCCGCGAGGGACGCCTGGATCCCCTGGGTGATCGCCGTCTTCGACGCCTGCACGGCCTTCGGAGCCTTCTGCGCGATCGTGTGGGCGAGGTCCCGGGCCGCGCGGAGCTCCTGGCCCGCGGGCACGGTCTTGTTGACGAGGCCGATCTTCAGCGCCTCGGCCGCCGAGATCATCGTTCCGGTGAAGATCAGCTCCTTCGCCTTCGCGAGGCCGACGAGCCGCGGGAGCCGCTGGGTCCCCCCGTAGGCGGGCATGAGGCCGTAGTTGACCTCGGGCGCGCCGAGCTTCGCCGACTCCCCCGCGATCCGCAGGTCGCAGGACAGGGCGAGCTCGAGGCCGCCTCCGAGCGCGAGGCCGTTGATCGCCGCGATCACCGGGGCGCGCAGGCCCCCCAGGCGCGCGAGCAGGCCGTGGGTCTTCCGCACCATCTGCGGGGCCGCGCTGAGGTCGAGCGTCGCCATCTCCTTGAGGTCGGCGCCGGCGCTGAAGTACTGCCCCTCGCCGGTGAGGATCACGGCGCGGACCTTCGGGTCCGCCGCGATCTCCGAGACCCGCAGGTCCAGGGCACCGAGGAGGCTCGTGCTGAGCGCGTTCACGGGGGGGTTCTTCAGGGTCAGGATCTCGACCCCGTCTTCCTCGCTCTTCCGTCCGACCTTCTCGGGATCTGCCATGCTCGTCACCCGGCGGCCGGACGCGCGGTGTCGTTTTCCCCTTTTCCCTGCGAGAAGGTTTTGGGCCGGCCCAACGCCAGGGCAAGGGCGGGTCATGACCGTCGGCCCGTCCGGAGTTCCCGGGGGCCCTTTGGTACCCCACCCCGGGCGAACCGGGCCCCCGTCCACAGACCCGGCGGGGAGAGGAAAGAGTAACAGGGCGGCCGCGGCACGGGCCCCCGAGACCCATGCCGCCCCGCGAGCTCCTGTCCCTGTCGCTCTACTCGCTCCTCGCGAGCAACCGGGGCGGGCTGTTCATCGTCTTCCTTCCGCTGTACCTGGTCGAGGAGAAGGGAGCGTCCCTCGCCGCGGCCCTGACGATCCTCACGCTCGCCTACGTCCCGGCAAGCCTCATCGGCCCCTGGATGGGCCGCCTGTCCGATCGGGCCGGCCGCCGCCGGCCGTTCCTGGTGGCGGGGGAGGCGGTCGCGTTCCCCCTGTTCCTCGCGATCGCGTTCGCGCCGGGGTACGTCCTCGCGGGCGCGCTGTTCGTCGCCGCCGAGATGGCGCTCGCGATCGGCAGCCCCGCGTACACCGCCTACGTGGTCGACGTCACCCGCGAGAACGAGCGGGGCGAGGGCTACGGTCTCCTCAACGCGACCTCGAACGGCGGCGCGGTCGTCGGGTTCGTCCTCGCGGGGCTCATCACCTTCTGGTACGGCCTCGGGGCGCTCTTCCCGTTCGTGGTCGTGGTGATGATCGGGACCCTGTCGGTCGTCCTCTTCCTGGTGCCCGAGGCCCGGGTCGCCCCCGCGCCGCCGCGCCACCGATCGTTCCGGGAGGTGGCGCCGGTCGTGAGCTTCTCGTTCGCCGTCTCGATCCGCGCGATCGGCAGCGGGGCCGTGGCGACCTTCTACGGGTACTACGCGGTGACCCTCGGCGCGAACACCCTCGAGGTGAGCGCGGTCGCGATCGCCGGTCTCCTCACCGCGGCGTTCGTCTCGCTGCCCCTCGGCCGGTGGATCGACCGCCACGGAGAGATCCGGGGGATCTGGTACGGCAGCGCCCTCGGCATCGGGTCCTACGGGATCTTCATGGCCGCGACCGACTGGGTCGAGGTGGTCCCCGCGCAGGCGACCCGGAACGCCGGGTTGAGCCTGGTCGGCCCGGGGATGCTGGCCTGGGTCGCCCGCATGTCCCCGGCCGACCGACGCGCGGAGTACCAGGGGATCTTCTCGCTGATCAACTCGACCCTGTGGAGTCTCGGACCGCTCGCCGGCGCGCTCGCGCTCCTGATCGGAGGATACCTCGGTCTCTTCGCCATGGCGATCGGGACGACGGTCGTCTCGATCGCGGTGATGGAGATCCTCTACGGCGAAGTGGGGCTCCGGGCCCGGTGGCACCGTCCGCCGGTCCCCGCGAGCCCGCCGCCGGCCCCTCCCTCGTGAGCATCGTCAAATAGCGAAGGGCGGTCGCCGGGCCGTGAGCGACGCCGGCCCGGAAGGCCCGACCGTCTCCCGAGGCGCGGAGGCGGCGATCCGCAAGGTCGACTGGTGGGGGTTCGCCGCGCTCCTCAAGGCGCGGGATACCAAGCTCTACCGGCCGAAGGCGCTCGACGAGCGGATCCGCCGGGAGCGGACCCGCACGGAGGCCCGGCTCCTCGTGGAGGCGCGGCGCCTCGGCGTGCGTACCCCGATCGTCTACGACATCGACCTCCCGCGCCACCGGCTGATCCTGGAGGAGCTGCCCGGGCCGACGCTGCGCGAGCTCCTCGAGGACGCGAACCTTCCTCCCGAGGCGCTCGTCACGGCCGTGCGGGCCTTCGGACGCGCGCTCGGGACCCTCCACGCGGGCGGGATCTCCCACGGGGACCTGACCAGCTCGAACGTGCTGTTCCCCTCCGGTGCCGAAGGACCGCCGGCGTTCCTCGACCTCTCCATGGGCTCCCGTCAGCCGGGAGTGGAGGAGCTCGGGATCGATCTCCACCTCGTGGAGGAGGACCTGCACGCCCTGCACCCGAAGTCCGAGCCGCTCGTCCGGGCCTTCCACGAGGGGTACGCCGAGGGGAACCGGGCCGGCGAGAAGGACGTCCGGGCCCGGGCCAAGGCGATCAAGGCCCGTCGGCGCTACGCCTAGGCGGTCCGGATCACGCGCTCGGCCGGACCCGTTCGAGACCGGCCGTGAGCGCGGACGGGAGCGCGTCGATCACATCGGTCGCGACCAGCCCGAAGCTGTGACGGGCGGCCGCCCGCTGGCCGGCGTCCCCCGTCCAGTACGTCCCCAGCCGGGCCGCGGCGAGGGCCCCCAGCCCCTGCGCGAGGAGGCTCCCGATCACGCCGGCGAGGACATCGCCCACACCCCCGACGGTCATCGCCGGGTGGTGATGGGCGTTCTCGAAGACGGTCTCGCCGTCGGACCCGATATCGGGCTCTCCCTTGACGAGGAGGAAGAGCCGTCGTTCGGTGGCGATGCGCGCGATCGCCCGTCCCCGCTCGGCGGGGTCCCCGCCGCCCGGGCCGTGGAACACGCGCTCGAACTCGCCGGTGTTCGGGGTCGCGAGTACCGGCGCCGAGCGCTCGAGCGTCCGGTCCGCCGGACCCGGGAGCGCGACGAGCCCGTCCGCGTCGACGACCATCGGGACCTTGCCGAGGAGCTCCCGCTCGAGGGTGTGCAACGCCTCGGTGGTCTCGGGGTGCACCCCGGCCCCCATTCCAAGGACGACGGCCCGCACCGGCATCGCGTGGAGGAACGAGAGGATCTCGGGGACATCGGTCGGGCGGAACCGCTCGATGCCGAACGCCCGCACGATCAGGTTAGGGCTGAACGACTGGATCCGCTCGGCGGCTCCGGCGGGCGCGAGGATCGTCGCCCTCTCGGCGCCCGACCGGAGCGCCGCGAGCCCGGCGAGCGCGGGCGCCCCCGCGTAGGGGCCCCCGCCGATCACGACGAGCCGGCCCGACCGGCCGCGGTCGGTCCGGCCTGTCGGCGGCCGGAAGAACAGGAAGTCGCCGGGCCCGGTGCGTCGCCAGGCCTCCGGCGGGATGCCGATGTCGCGGGTGGTGACCTCGCCGGGGACGCCGTGGGCGAGGTCCTCCTTCGGGGTCGTCAGGGTGACGGTCCACGACGGGTGGAGGCCCTCCGGATCGAGGACCCCGGTCGGGAGATCGATCGAGAGCACCGGCGCCCGGCTCTCGGCGATCGATCGTACGGCCTCCCGGATCACGCCCTTCATCGGCGCGGACTGCCCGGTGCCGAGGAGGGCGTCGAGGACGAGCGGCAGGCTCGAAAGCTCCTCGGGCCGGGGCACGCGCAGGTGAACAGGACAGCGGTGCTGGACGCGCTCGAAGCACCGGCGCGCCGCGCGGGACCGGATCTCGGACGGGGGGCGGACCATCCAGATCTCGGGCGAATACCCCCACTGCTGGAGGTAGAACGCGGCGCACGTCCCGTCGCCGCCGTTGTTGCCGGCGCTCGCGACGACGCCGACCCGGGCCGGGGCGGACGGGAGATGCCGGGTCGCCTCCTCGGCGACCGCCCGGCCGGCGTTCTCCATGAGCGCGTCGAGCGAGACCCCGAGGGCGACCGCGTTCTGTTCGACGACCGCCATCTCCTCCGAGGAGAGCGGTCGGCGCAGGCTAGCCCACATCGTCCGTCCGGCCTACGGCGCGCTCGCGCCCTCGGTCGACACGTCCGTGGAGAACAGGTTCATGGAGGACGGCAGGAGGTTGCGGCGCGCGAGGTACTGGGACTGGGTCCGGCTGTAGCGGAAGAGGATGTCGGCCTTCCCTTCCTGGAACCCCCAGGGACGGATGACCAAGAGGTCCCCCTCGCGGATCCACATCTTCTTCTTCATCTTGCCCGTGATCCGCCCCATGCGCGAGATGTTGTCCTCGCACATCACTCGGATCCGGGCCGCCCCGAGGAGCTGGCTCGCGATCCCGAAGACCTCGCCGCGTTCGCGTCGGGGGAGCGGAAGCCGGCCGACCTCCTCGCCGCCCTCGACGACCGCGACGACGGCCGGCGCCGGCTCGGTCTCGGGGGACGTCGCCGGAAGGTGCGGGGGGGTCTCGGGCACGCCGGTGCGAGCCGGGGCCACTATTTCAGCGGTTCCGTTCGACACGCTCCTCACCGGTCAGTGCGGCCGGAGCGGGGGGTAGACCCGGAGCGGGTTCTCCTCGAGGATGTGGCGCTGAGCCTCGGCGGGGATCGGCAGGGCCCGGAAGGCCCGCAGATTGTCGCCGATGTCCCGGACCCCCGGTCCGGGCCAGTCGGTGCCGAAGAGGACCTTGTCGGCGAAGCGGGCGAGCGAGGGGAAGTACTCGAGGAGCCGGACCGGCGGGACCCCCGAGATCTCGAGCCAGACGTTCGGGAACCGGCGCGAGAGGAAGGCCGCCGTCTCCATCCAGAGCGGCCGGCCGCCGTGGGCGAGCACGATCGTGAGGTCCGGGAAGTCGACCGCGACGTCCTCGACGAGCAGTGGGTCGGCGAACCGGTTGCGGGCCCCCGGGAAGACCGAGGTACCCGTGTGGAAGATGATCGGGAGCCGATGCCGCTGGCACGCCTCGTAGAGCGCCCGGAGCCCGGGCCGCTCCCCGTCCACGTAGGCGTTCGGGCGGAACAGCTGGTGCGGAGGGTGGAGCTTCAGCGCCCGGATCCCGAGCTCCTCCACCATGCGGGCGATCTCCCGCTCGGGATCGGGGCGGTCGACGTGGATCCCCCCGACCGCGACGAGCCGCTCGGGGTCGGCCCGGACGTACTCGCTCACGAACGCGTTCGATCGCTCGGTGTACCCGATCACCTCGGGGGAGACGTAGTTCACGAGGAGCGCCCGCTCAACGCCGCAGCGGTCGAGGTAGGCGAGGAACTCCTTCGGATCCTCGACGTACCGGGCGATCGTCGGATCGAGGTGCTCGAGGAGCCGGAGCGCCTCCGGGCGCATCTCCGATACGAGGTTCACGTGCACGTGGCAATCGGTGACGCCCATCGGGCACCGGGACGGGCATCCTCCTATAAGCGGGCCGGCCGCGCGTATCGGGACGAGCCTTTATTTGGGACGGACCGCCCAGTCGACGGCGATGTCGGCCTCGGTCCCCCGGACAATGCCGAAGCACCTCAAGGCGACGTACCTCGCCGATCAGGAGTCTCTGCTCGAGGAGACCCGGGCGACCGGCCTCTTCTACTTCCCGGGGGTCGTCCTCTGGCTCCTCTTCTGGGGGGTGCTCTCCTACCTCTCGGCCGCCGAGATCTATGGCTGGGCCGGCCAGGTCGGCGCCTACTCGACCCTCGTCTCGAAGCTGCCGGTCAACGACCACTACGTCCTGTACGCCCTCCTGTTCCTCGAGCTGATCGGCCTGGTGTGGCTCCTCGTGCGCTACCTGCGATGGGTCTCGACCGTGTACGCCGTCACCACCCGTCGCGTGATCGTGCAGCGGGGGATCCTGGGGCGCGATTTCGACGAGATCCCGGTGCTCCAGGTCCGGGGCGTGGACGTCCACCAGACCGTCGGCCAGCGGCTCCTCGGCTACGGCACGGTCCGGGTCAGCGCGGAGGGTCTCGGTAAGGTCGGCAACGAGGATTGGGTGGGGATCCCGAAGCCGTTCCGCTTCCAGAAGCTCATCGAGGGCGCGGCGACGAACCTCCAGCCCGGGGGGCCGGTCGCGTGGGCCAATCCCGCGACGGGCCGCCGGTAGACCCGGACCCGCTCCCCGAGCCATCGGCCGACGCGGACCGTACGGCTAGTGCTTTGCGGCGAAGGCCCCTAGGGGCGCCGACCTAGGGAGCCCGGTTCGATGACCGATGCGCTGTATCTGACGGACGCCTACCTCCGAGAGTTCGACGCGCGGGTCGTTTCCGACTCCGAGCACGGCCTCGTGCTCGACCGCACGGCGTTCTATCCGGCCGGCGGCGGCCAGCCGGCGGACTCCGGCTCGCTCCGAGGGCCGGACGGGGTCGTGAGCCGGGTGGTCGATGTGCGCAAGGCCCCCGAAGGGATCGTGCACGTCCTCGAATCGCCGTCCCCGCGGAACCCGGGCACGTCGGTCGCCGGCGCGATCGACTGGGAGCTCCGGCTCGCCCACATGCGGCTGCACACGGCGCTCCACATCCTGAGCGGCGTCGTATTCCGCCGGTTCGGCAGCGGGATCACCGGCAGCCAGATCTACCACGATCGCGCTCGGATGGACCTCGCGATCCCGGGGTTCGACCGGACCGTCGCCGAGGCGCTCATCGAGGGAGTGAACGGGGTCGTCCGGGAGGACCACCCGGTGCGCGTGCGCTTCCTCGCGCGGGCCGATGCCCTGAAGGACCCGAGCCTGGTGCGGGTCGCCCAGGAGCTGCTGCCCGACGTCGAGACGATCCGTCTGATCGACATCGAAGGCTTCGATGTCCAGGCGGACGGTGGGACGCACGTCGCCCACACCCGGGAGGTCGGGGCGGTGCGCCTCGAGAAGATCGAGAACAAGGGATCGAAGAACAAGCGCCTCTACCTCACCGCGGGCCCACCGGACGGCGCGCCTCCCGCCGCGTCCCGCCCATGACCGGAGAAGGCGGGACGGCTCCACCGGTCTCGGCCGCGGACCTGGTCCGCCGGCTCTACGAGTCCTATCAGCGCCGGGACTGGGAGTCGGCGGCGCGACTGCTCCATCCCGAGTCCTTTCTCGCGATGCCTTCCACCGGCGAGGAGCTCGCGGGTCGCGAGGCGATCCTGCGGTTCCAGCGGGAGTACCCCGAGCCGTGGGGGACCCTGAGCGTGAAGCGCGCGGTCGGCGAGGGCCCGATCGGCGTCGCGGAGGTGGAGGTCGTCGACCCCGCCGGACGGCGATACGCGATGGCGGCGTTCTGGCAGAGCGACGGGGAGCGCCTTCTCCGCGGCGTGGAGTACTGGGTCACCGTGGGCGCCGAGCGGCCTCCTCCGGGCCGGTCCCCCGCCTACCCGGCGGAGGCAATGCGCTCTCGGACCGACCGCGCGTAGCGGTCGCCGGGGCGCGGAAGCTCCCTACGCGCTCCGCACCCGCCGGATCTCAGCGGTCAGGGCGGGAACGATCTGAAAGAGGTCCCCGACCACGCCGTAGTCGGCGACCTTGAAGATCGGCGCGGTGGCGTCCGAGTTGATCGCGACGATGACGCGGGAGCTCACCATCCCCACGATGTGCTGGATCGCCCCGGATATCCCGACGGCGAGGTAGAGCTGCGGAGAGACCGCCTTGCCCGTCTGGCCGACCTGGAGCGAGGACGGTCGCCAACCGGCGTCGGTGACCGCCCGGGAAGCGCCGACCGCGGCGCCGAGCGACGCGGCGAGCTCATCCACAAGATGGAAGTTCTCCGGGGCCCGCAGGCCCCGGCCCCCCGAGACGACGATCGACGCATCGGTGAGGCTCGGCCCGGAGCCGCTCGCGACCGGTTCCTCGGCGACGCGCTTCGGGACCCAGAGGTTCGCGGGGGGCTCGCGCGGCGCGACCGCCGTCGAACGGACATCGACCGGTGCGTCGGGCGGGGGGGCGTACGCATGGGGTCGCAGGCCCACGACCGCGCGCGCCCCATCGAGCCGGCGCGTCTCGGTCGCCCGGCCTCCGAAGATCGGGCGACGGACCTGCCAGGCACCGTCCGCCCGTTGGACCTCGGTGACCCCGGTCACCGCGGCCGCGTTCCATCGGATGCCGAGCCGGCCGACGAGGTCCCGGCCGAACGTCGTCCCCGGCACGAGCACGAGGTCGGCCCCGGCGTCGCCCGCGGCCTGCGCCACGAACGCCGCGAGCGCCGACACCGGGGCCCGGTCGAACCGCGGGTCGGACGCGGTCCGCACGTCGGGGACCCCGAGACGGCCGAACTCCTTCGTCGCCGCGTCCGTCGACGGGCCGGCGACGAACCCGACGATCGGGGTCCCGGGTCCGGAGATCGCCCGAGCCGCCCCCACTGCCTCCGTGACCGACGGGACGAGCCGGCCCTCCCGGAGCTCGCCGACGACCAGGACCGCCCCGCTCATGGGAAGACCTTCGCCTCCTCGCGCAGCACCTTCACCAGGCGTTCCGCGGCCTCTTCGGGGGTCTTGTACTCGATCAGCTTCGCCCCCGCGCGCGGCGGGGGAAGCGCGAACGTCGTCGCCCGGCTCCGGGAGGCGTGGGCGTCGGGCGCCGGCACGGGAACCTTGTCGATCGGGGCCTTCCGGGACTTGAGGATGGCCGGTAGTTTCGCGGTGCGGGGGTCGTTCCAGGCCTGCTGGAGGCCGATCACGAGCGGGCCCGGGGCCTCCCAGGACTCCTGGAGCGTTTCGGTCATGCGGTGGAACGTGAACACGGACCGGGCCGCGTCCCAGCGAAGGTCGACCACGTACCCGAAGTCCGGCACCCCGAGCAGCTCTCCGAGAGCACCCGCCACGAGACCGGCCTCGTCGTCACCCGCCTGCTTACCGCAGAGGACGAGGTCGTGGGGCAGCGAGCGGAGGGTACCGGCGAGCGCCCGCGCGACGTCCACGGGGTCCGGCGAGGGTTCGGCGCCGGAGTCGATCCAGGTGGCGCTGTCGCAGCCGAGGGCGACCGCCGCACGGAGCGTCTCCTCGGCACGGGGAGACGGTCCGAACGAGACGGCGCGGACCTTGCTGCCGGGGACCGACTCCTTCAGGAGGAGCGCCTGCTCGACCGCGGACTCGTCGTACCCGGTCAGGACGTACTTCACGCCCTCCGGATCGAGGATCCGCCCGTCGGGGGCCGCGCGCAGCCGCGTCTCGGGCTCGGGGACCGGCTTGATGCAGACGACGATCTCCACGGGCGCCCCCGCTCACTCGTAGGCGCGGAGCAGCTCGCGCGCGATCACCGAGCGCTGGATCTCGTTCGCCCCTTCGTAGATCTGGGTGAGCTTCGCATCGCGCAGGAGCTTCTCGACCGGGTAGTCCTTCATGTATCCGTAGCCGCCGAACGTCTGGATCGCTTCGTCCGCGACCGCGAACGCCGCGTCGGAGGCGAAGCACTTCGCGATCGACGATTCGAGCGTCCCGCGGGCCCCTTGGTCGATCGTCCACGCGGCGTGCCAGGTGAGGAGCCGTGCGGCGTGGATCGCCTGGACCATGTTGGCCAGCTTGATCTGGATCGCCTGGTGCTGGGCGATCGGCTTCCCGAACGACTGGCGCTTGAGGGAATAGGCGGCCGCATGGTCGAGGGCGGCCTGCGCGATCCCGGTCGCGAGCGCCCCGATCGGCGTCCGCGTCTGGTCCAGGGTCCGCATCGCGAGGGAGAACCCCTCTCCCTCCTCGCCGAGTCGGTTCGCGACGGGGACCTTGGCCCCCTCGAACCGGATCGTGCCGGTCGACGACGCCCGGTGCCCCATCTTCTCCTCGTCCTTGCCCGGGAGGACCCCCTCGGTGGACCGGGAAACGACGAACGCGGTGATCCCCTTGTGGCGGCGCTCCGGGTCGACCGTCGCGAAGACCGTGTAGAGCCCGGCGTGCGGGGCGTTGGTGATGAAGCACTTCTCCCCGTCGAGGACGTAGTGGTCCCCCTCCCGGCGTGCCCGGGTACGCAGGGCCCCCGCGTCGCTCCCCCCGGACGGCTCGGTGAGCGCGAACGACGCGAGGCCGTACTGGGCGCAGAAGGGGGTCAGGAACCGTGCCTTCTGCTCGGGCGTGCCCCCGAGGAGGATCGGTTCGAGCGCGAGGCAGTTCGCGATGATGGAGGTCGTCATCCCGCCGCAGGCGTGGGCGAGCTCCTCGACGATGAGGCACTGGTCGAGCGCGCCGAGGCCGCTCCCGCCGTACTCGGTCGGGACATTGAGATTCGTCAGGCCGAGATCGTAGGCCTTCCGGTAGATCTCCTCGGGGAACCGAGCGGTCCGGTCGGCCTCCGCGGCGTGCGGAGCCATCTCCGTACGTGCGAACTTGCGGGCGAGGTCCCGGAGGCTTTCCTGTTCCGGAGTCAGCGAGAAATCGGGCATGGGTCCGAGGCGCGCGTGCCACCGGAACGCGCTATATCAGGGCTCGGGTCGTGGGAGGCATGTCGACGGCCCGGAGGGACCGGAATCCCCTCGAGATCCGGGTCGGGGCGTTCGCCCGCATCGACCACGACCGGGCCCGTCGGATCGGAGTGCCCGAGGTGATCCTGGGGGAAGGGAAGTCCCCGGAGCACCTCGTGGGCATCCTCGAGACCCTCCACCGCCGGCGCGTCGGAGCGCTGGTCTCCCACCCGACCGAGAGGCAGCGGGCCGCGCTCGAGGCCGCCGCCCGCGGGGGGCTCCCGGTCCGCCCGCGGGCGGGGGGACGCCTCTGGCGGCTCTCCGGCCCGCTCGGGCCGCGATATCGCCGGGGCACCGTCGCGCTCGTCGCGGCCGGAACGAGCGACGTAGCGATCGCCGAGGAGGCCCGGGCGGTCCTCTCCGAGCTCGGGATCCGGACGGCGGTCGCATACGATGTGGGGGTCGCGGGCGTCCACCGGCTCCTCCGGGCCCTGCGGACCCTTGCCCCCCGGCATCCCGAGGTCTATCTCGCGTTCGCGGGCCGGGAGGGCGCGCTCCCCACGGTGCTCGCGGGGCTCGTGGGCGTGCCGGTGGTCGGGGTCCCCACCTCGATCGGCTATGGTCGCGGGGGCCGCGGCGAGGCGGCCCTCAGCGCCATGCTGCAGTCCTGCGCGCCGATCGCGGTCGTCAACATCGATGCGGCGGTCCCCGCGGCGCTCTTCGCCGCCCAGTGGTTCTCGGCCCCTCCCGCGGGGCGGACGAAGCGTCGCCGGGGCGGTTCCCCCTCCTCCGTCCCTCGCCGGGAACCGGGTCGACGGGGACAGGAGGACCGCTCCTCCCGATAGGGGACCGCGACGGAAGTCCTTTTGTGACCTTCGACGCGTGGGTGTGGGCGTGCCACCGCGGCCCCTGCTTTCCGACGAGGCGGAGCGCGATGAGCGGGAGGACCAATCCCGCCTCCGCGCGATCGATTCCCGGCTCGACAGCCTCTACCGGAAGCGCCAGGACCTGATCGCCGAGATGCGCCAGCTCTCCTCCGAGCAGAAGGCGCTCTACGACCGGCGCCAGGCACCCCAGGTGGAGGTCGAGCGCCTGTACGACGAGCACGGCGCCCTCGGCCAGAAGATCGCCGGGATCCGCAACCAGCGCGAAAGGGCCCGCAAGGAGGTCGACGAGGCGGTGATCTTGCTTCGGGAGCTCAAGCTGACGTTCTCCCCGGGCGAGCGGGTGAACCCCGAGCGCCTCCGGCGGGAGATCGCCGACCTCGAGCTCCGTCAGCAGACGCGGGCCGTCTCGATCGAGGACGAGAACGCGCTGATCGCCCTATTGCGCCAGCGGACCAAGGAGCTCAAGGAGGCGGAGGGCCGCTCGACGGTGGTGGCGGAGCACGAACGGCAGCGCAAGGAGGCCGAGCAGCGGGTGGCGGCCGCCCGCGCGAAGCTCGACGGCCTCGCGCGGGAGATGGCCGAGACCCGGACCCTTCGGGACTCTCGGATGGGCGAGATCCGGGCGAAGCTCGAGGCGGCGGGCGGGCTCGTCGCGGAGCTGCGGGCGAAGGGGCGGGCGCGCGCCGAGGTCATGGCGAAGGTCGACGCGACGAGCCGCGAGATCATGGAGATCGAGCGGGAGGGTCGGAAGATCCTCGGCCAGATCCGTTCGCGTCGGGACGAGGCGCGCCGCACCCTGAGGACCTACACGCGTCCTCGCCGGACGTCCGAGGACATCCTCGAATCGACGGCCGAGGCCCAGCTCGAAGAGCTCCTCAAGCACGGCAAGGTCACGCTGGGCGGATAGAGAGAGAGGGGTCGTCCGCGACGATCGCCCCGGCTCAGTAGAACCGGACGACCGTCACCTGGAACACGAGGGTCTCGCCCACGACCTCGTGGTTGAAGTCCTGGGTGTACGTCGCGTTCCCCTGGTTCAGCGACGAGACGAGGAACTGGCTCGACCCGCAGACGGACGATCCGCTCCGGAGGGTCCCCGCGACCTGACCGACCTCCCCCGCGGTGAGGCGGTTCGTGAGCGTGATCGAGGTCGCGTTGATCCCGGTGACGACGACGGGCCAGGTGGTGCCGGGGATCGACCAGTCAAGCACCGGGAGATTCTGGACCACGACCGCGGAGGCGTTCGCCGAGTAGATCGTGTCCGTCCAGCCGTAGAGCGGGTCCGAGAAGGAGGTCCCGACCGTCGGATTGACGTTCGGGTAGCTCTTCGCGAACGCGGTGGCGTTCATCGTCACGAACGTGGGGACGGTGGACTGGAGCGGGGCATAGCGGAAGCAGGCCGGGTTGGGGCTGCCATACCCCTGGCTCGGGGGGATCGAGATCCAGGTCGTCTGGTTCGCCCGGAGGCCGACGAGCCCCTGCCAGAAGCCGGTCACCACGGTCCCGAACGTGAGCCCCCCGATCGAGTAGCTCCCCGAGGCGCCGACGTGGACCGGGAGGGGGGTGTAGTTCGCCTCGGAACGCATGGAGAACTCCGCCGACTTCGGGAAGTTCACATTGTCCCGCGCGACGGAGTAGAGCGAGGTGTCGAAGGTCCGCCCCGTCTGGGGGCCGCTCCCGAACTCGCCGATGTAGTTCACCGTGACGTTGTCCCCGATCTGGACGGTCAGGACGGGGCTGCCGGACTTCGGGTGGTTGTACTCGTAGAGGAACCCGGCTCCCGTCCCGGCGCCCGCGACCACGAGGACGACAAGGATGAGGGGGATGAGCCGGGAAGGACGGGGTTCAGCCATGGTCGTGCGCACGACAGAGGTGGGTGGGGGTCAGCTCGTCGCTGGTCTCGTCACGCGTTCGGAGAGACAGGTGTTCCTCATTCCCCCACGCCCCCAGCCGGGGGCTGATATAAATCCTCGCGCGCGAGACACGGGTCCCCGCTCCGTCACGAGCGGCGGAGCTTTCCGACGATCGGCTCCTCGACCACGCCCTCCTCCTCGAGGCGGCTCAGCACCGCCTCCGCGCGGTCGGAGGCGATCCCGCGGGCGGCGACCCGGCCGAGGAGCTCCTTGAGATCGGCGTACCCGTCGGCCGAGACCTCGGCGATCTCGTCCAGCTGGTCCAGGAACGCCGACTCCTCGGCCCGCTCGGCGGCCGACGGCGGGGGCGGAGCGGTCCGGGGCGGCGGCGCGCGGACGACCGTGACCGAGGGCGGGGCGCCGATCGACGACGCCACCGGGCCGGATTCGCCGGCGACCCGACGGACCGCGGCGCGGAGCTCCCGCCGGAACGCGGCCCGATCGACCGAGGGGTACCGATGCAGCGCGTCGCGGGCGGCCCGCACCCAGGGCGGCGGGATCCCCTCGCCCTGGAGCGCCTCGTCGGACACCGACGGGCCCTTCTCGACCCGTTCGACGAGGTCGAGCCGGTCGAGCGTCTGACGGATGACGTCCCCGAGGACCGCCCGCTCGTCGGCCTCGGCGACGTAGCGGACCCCCTCCGCGCGGACCGACACGTAGCCGACGCCATCGCGTCCTCGGTAGAGGTGGACCTTCCCGACCACGATCGCCGGGCGCGGGGCGGTCGACGCGCGGAGCTGGGCCATGGCACGGGGCTGGAACGATCCCGCGGTCACCGCGACGGCGCCGGTCGGGTCGGAGAGCCGGGAACGCCAGAACGGCTGGCTCTCGTCCCGCCCGATCGGTTCAGCGGGCGAGAGCGTGCCGGCCAGGAGGACCCGGTTCATCCGTGCGCCGAACGGGGAGAGGAGGTACGAGGCGGCGCGCTCCCCCTCACCCTTCTCCTCTTCGAGGGAGCTCTCGAGCTCCCGGGCCGTTACCCGCCAGGCCGGTTCGCGACGGGTCACGGCCGTCCCTCCCCGAGACGGGCGGCGAGCTCCTCCGCCGTCGCCTCGAGGTCGATCTCCACGGGTTCGATCGACTCCGGGGTCAGCGTGACCCCGAAATCATCCTTGGTCGCGGATCCCCGGACGCGGTAACGTCGACCGAGGAGCCGCTCGAGGATCTCCTCTTCGATCAGGCTCGTGTCGGGCCGCTCGCGGAGCCGGCGCCGGGCCTCCTCGAGAGTGATCCCCGAGAGCGTCTCGGTCTCCGCCCGGCCGGCCTGGACCGTCAGCGCGCCGGTACCGTCATCCAGCACGAGCCGGGCCCTTAGGTCGAGCTCGCCGTCCACCTGGCCGTGCACCCGGCATATCCCGCTCTTCACCGACCGGTGGCAGGTCGGACAGCGGTAGACGAGTCCGCTCGGCGGGAGCAAGCCCACGACGACGCCCTCGACCGAGACCGCGGCGCCGCCTCCCTCGTCCTCGACGCGGGCGATGGAGCGCGGCGGGGCGCGCAGCAGCTCGGTGGGGTCGGGCAGGTCCGACCCCTCGATGCGGACCACCCGGGCCCGCTCGTCGAGCACGAGCTGCGGTCGGTTGCGGAACCGCCGGACGTACGCTCCGGCGATCCGCACCGCCTCCCCGGCGGCGAGACCGAAGTCGCTCCACGAGGTGAGGGCGATCGAGCCCGTACGGTCGGCCGCGAGCCCTTCGTAGACGACCCGGCGCTCCTCCCCGACCGTCACCGGTTTCGGGGCGACGCGGACGATCCGAAGCTCGACCCGGAAGCCCTCCGAGGCGTCCGAGAGCTCGCGCACGGTGAGGAACGGGATCTCTTCCGCGTCGACACGGGGGAGCTCGGCGGCGCTCGCCGGACCGACCCGGGTCTTCCAGGTGAAGGTGAGCTCGGGTCGACCGCGGAACTCGCGGACCTCGGCCCCGACGGCGCGGAGGACGACGCCGCGTTCGATCCCTTCCCGGGGCGGGTCCCACCAGGTGAAGCGGACGCTCGCCGTGCCGTCGCTGAGCAGACCCGAGACGAGCGGCCGACGCGAGCCGTCGGCGCGCCGGGTCACTTCCCGGCGCTCGCAGAACACCACCCGTCCGACCACCTCGACCGGAGAGGAGGACGGGGCAAGGTCCTTCAACCGGACCTCGAGGACCTCGGACGGCGTCGGATCAGGGGTCGAGGGCATGGAGCGGGACCGGGCGTCGGCAACGGTCCCTGTCCATAAAAGCGGCGCGTGAGGCCCGAACAGTGAACGGTGGTCCGGGTGCGCGGAACCGCCTCGCGGCGGCTCCAAGCCGTCGGAGGACTCACAATCTTTTTCTTCCCCGCACCATGGACGGCCGACCTTGGCGCTGCGATTTCACCAGAAGGTCGACCGGATACTTGCCGCCCGGAACTCGCTCGTCTGCGTCGGCCTCGATCCGGACCCAGCCCTGATGCCGAGATCGCTCCGCCGCCTCCCGCCCGGCCCCCTCCTCGACCGGTTCCTCGGAGGGATCATCCAGGCGACGTACCCCCACGCCGCGGCGTACAAGATGCAGCTCGGGGCGTACCTGCAGTACGGGGCGAAGGGGATCGAGGTGCTCTCCCGGCTCCCGAAGAAGATCGGCCCGACGCGGCTCCGGATCCTGGACCTGAAGGCGAACGACATCCCGAACGTGATGCGGATGCATCGCGACGCCGCGTTCAAGACGTTCGGCTTCGACGCGGTGACGATCACTCCCTGGCTCGGATGGGAGACGCTCGAGCCGTTCCTCGAGGACCCCACGCACGGAACGTTCGTCGTGGCGCACTCCTCGAACCCGGGCTCCCCGGACTTCCAGGAGATCCCGACCCCCCGGGGGCCGCTCTGGCTCGCGGTCGTCGGCGAGGTCCGTCGTCTGGCCCACGCCCACGGGAACGTCGGCATCGTCGTGGGCGCGACGTTCTCGGAGGCGTTCCGCCACGCGCGGGGCGTCCTCGGGAACGGCATTCCAATCCTCGTGCCGGGGGTGGGGGCCCAGGGCGGGTCGCTCGCCACCGCGGTGCGCGAAGGCGTGGACGCCCACGGCCGCGCGCTCCTGGTCAACGCCTCGCGGAGCATCCTGTACGCCTCCCCCGAGAAGGACTGGAAGCGGGCCGCCGGCCAGGAGGCCGAGCGGCTGAAGACCCAGATCAACCAGCTGCGCGCAGGTCTTCGTACACCCGGATGAGCTGCCGGGCCACCGTCGGGAGCGCGTAGAGCTCTTCGGCCCTCCGTCGACCCGCCGCGCCGAACCGTCGGGCGAGCGCGGGGTCATCGAGCAGTCGGCGGAGCTTCGCGGCGAGGTCGCTCGCGATCAGCGGCTCGGCGAGGAGGCCTTCCCGCCCGGGCTCGATCACCTCCCGGACGCCCGGCATGTCGGCGATGACGACCGGGAGCCCGGCGGCCATCGCCTCGGCGATCACGAGGCCGAACCCTTCGAGCCGGTTCTGCGAGGGGAAGACGAAGATGTCGGCGAGCGCCAGGTACCGCGGTAGGTCCTCGTCGGCGACCCCGGAGCAGAACCGGACCCGGTCCTCGATCTGCAACCGGCGCGCGTCCCGGATCAGGTTCGATAGACGGGGCCCGGCCCCGACGACCACGAGGGCGACGTCGGGGGGGAGCTCCCGGAGCGCATCCAGGATCACGTCGACGCCCTTGTGGGGCACGAGCCGCCCGACGAAGATCAGCACCCGCTTGCCCTCGAGCCGGAGGGTGCGGCGGATCGCCTGCGCGTCGAGCCCCGGGCGGAAGCGGTCGAGGTCGACCGCGGAGGGGATGATCGTAAGCTCGCGCCCCCGGAGCATCGCCGAAGTGATCCCGTAGCTCTTCGTGTGGACGATGATCCGGTTCATGCGGCGCAAGGTGTGGGGCAGGAAGATTTCCTGGTAGAGGCCGGTGAGGAGGCGCCCCGTCGCCCCCGCGAGGAAGAGGTCGCAGTGGTAGGTCAGGACCCGGGGGATGTCCCGGCGGCCGAGCGTCCGGGCCACGAAGTACGAAGTGAGCGGGGGCGGGTAGTGGAGATGGAAGACGTCCGCGTCGAGCGTCCGGGCGATCCGGCCGGAGCCGATGTCGAGCGGGGTGTTCAGCGCGACGCCGAGCGAACGGGCCCGGAGGATACGGTACCCCTCGAACGACTCCTCCGTCGGGAGGGACCGGGAGTAGCGCGAGGTCAGGACCGTGACGTCGTGGCCCTGGCGGACGAACTCGCGGACCAGGCCCCGGACGTGGGACTCGACACCGCCGGCGTGCGGGTGGAAGAACGGGCTGACCTGGACGATGCGCACGGCGCGGGGGGGGAGCGAAGGCGCGGCTTTCAGGCCATCGTTCGACCGCCGGGTACCGGGACCGGGCCCTTCACGCCTCGGAGGAGCCGCGCCGGCGGTCGGGGGTGCGGATCGGGACCGACTCGCGGACCTGCATCATCTGCTCCGGTGGCAGGGAGGAGATCTCGACACCCCGCATCGCCTCGCCGAGCCCGGACGACACCCGGGCCAGGACGTCGGGCTGGTCGTAGTGGAGCGACGCCTCGACGATCGCGCGGGCGACCTTCATCGGATGCTCCGCCTTGAAGATCCCGCTGCCGACGAAGAGGCCGTCCACGCCGAGCGTCCGGACCAGGGCGGCATCCGCCGGGGTCGCGATGCCCCCCGCCGCGAAGTTCACGACGGGCAGCCGACCGAGCGACCGGACCTCGAGCAGGACCCCCTCGGAGACCCGCTCCTTCTTGGCCCAGGCGGCGAGATCCCTCTTCGGGAGCTTCCGCACCTCCTCGACCTCCCGGTTGACCTGACGGATGTGGCGTACCGCCTCGACGACGTTGCCGGTGCCGGCCTCGCCCTTCGTGCGGATCATCGCCGCTCCCTCGTCGATGCGCCGGAGCGCCTCGCCGAGATTGCGCGCGCCGCAGACGAACGGGATCTTGAACTGCTTCTTGTCGACGTGCTCGAACGGATCGGCGGGGGTCAGCACCTCGGACTCGTCGATCATATCGACCGCGAGGGCCTCCAGGATCCGGGCCTCGGCGGTGTGCCCGATGCGACACTTCGCCATCACCGGGATCGAGACCCGGTCCCGGATCTCGCGGATCTTCACAGGGTCCGCCATGCGCGCGACCCCCCCGGCGGCCCGGATGTCCGCCGGTACCCGCTCCAGGGCCATCACCGCGACGGCCCCGGCCTCCTCCGCGATCGCGGCCTGGTCCGCGGTCGTGACGTCCATGATCACGCCGCCCTGCTGCATCCGCGCGAACCCGCGCTTGACGAGCTCCGTACCGAACCGGAGCTTCTCCATCATGTCCGCCATGGGGGAACCGCCACGAGGAGACGCCGGTTCCGTATATACGCGGCGGTCGCCGGGAGGGACCGCCCCGCTCCGCGGCAGCCGGACGGCCGGCCGCAACCGTTAATCGGGAGGGCTGGATGGCGCCGGTGCAGGGGGAGCTGGGTACCGGCTGAGAGGACGGGGGCGTACCCCGTCGACCCCACGAACCTGCACGGGGCAATGCCCGCGAAGGGAACGCGATGTGGCACGTGAGTCAACTCTCGACCGGTCCTCCGTCGGGATGATCGGTTCTCCCGGGACGCCGCCCGGGCCCCGCCGCCTGCGTCGGCCCGGCGAGCTCGGCCGTCTCCTCAAGGTCGGCGCCGTGGCCCTGGTGGTCGTGGTCGCGAGCGTCGGGCTCGCGGAGTACCTGAGCTCGGGCCTCGGCGAGCCGACCCTCGTGATCTACACCTACTCGAGCCTGTTCGGAGGACCGGGGACCGCGAACTACTCCTACGTCTTCGACACGTTCGCGAGCGCCCACCATGTCCACATCGACGTCGAGTTCCCGACCGGGACGCTCGTGAGCACCCTCGCGCAGCAGGCGAACGCCGAGGCGGCGGACCTCGTGATCGGGCTGGACGAGATCACCGGTCCCCAAGCGGATGCGCTCGGGCTCCTCCAGCCGTACACCCCGCCGGGTCTCGCGAACGTCTCCCCGGGGCTCATCGCGCAGCTCAGCCCGGACCACGCGGTCACGCCGTACGAGTGGGGGTACCTCGCGATCGACTACAACGCGTCGTTCGCTGCCGCGACCCGCGGAGCGATCGCCCACGCGACGCTTCCCGAGCTCGCGGCCAACGCGAGCTGGGCGTCCCAGTTCCTCTACGAGGATCCGGCGCTCGACATCACGGGCGAGGAGTTCCTCGTCTGGCAGATCGAGTACTACGAGCACGTCCTCGGACAGAACTGGACCGGGTTCTGGAGCTCCCTCATGCCCGATCTCCACTACAAACCCGCCCCGGACTGGGGGACGGCGTTCGGCGAGTTCACGAGCCCCCCTCCGAGCCCCGCGCTGGTCGTGAGCTACTCGACGGACCCGGCGTACGCGGCGTACTACGGGCAGGGCGGGCAGTTCAACTCGACCGTCAGCTGGTGGAACGGGACCGCGTACGGCTGGCGGACGATCTACGGCGTCGGGATCGTCGCCGGCAGCCACCACCTCTCGCTCGATGAGGAGTTCGTGAACTGGATGCTCAGCGGGTCGGTCCAGTCCGAGATCCCCCTCAATGAGTGGGAGTACCCCGCGAACGGGACCGTACCGATCCCGTCGGTCTACTCGGCGGCGCTCGACCCGGCCGGGATCACCCCCCTGAACGGGCTCACCACCCCTTCCGGGGTCACGGCCTCGCTTCCGGGGTGGATCACCACCTACCAGGAGCTCGCCGACCGCCTGATCCCGCCATGAGACCCGGCCGGGATGCGCTCGCCGTAGGGCCCGCGATCGCCTTCATCGTCCTCTTCTCGCTGGTCCCGGTCGCCCTCCTGTTCGCGACGTCGCTCGCCGACAGCGGCGGGCTCCCGGGGTTCTATGCCGCGGTCGGCTCGCCCCTCAACGCCCGGTCGATCGGGAACTCGCTGGTCCAGGGCGGCCTCTCCGCGTCGATCGCGGTGGCGGTCGGCTACCCGGTCGGCGTGTTCTTCGGCCGGTACGACTGGCCCGGTCGGTCCGTCCTTCGTTCGTTCCTCCTCGTCCCGTTCCTCCTGCCGAGCCTCGTGGTCGTCTTCGGGATCCTCGACCTGTTCGGTCCCTCGGGGCTCGTGAGCAGCACGGTGCCGGCACTCTCATTCCTCGGGGGCGGCCTCCCGGGGATCATCGCCGCGAACCTGGTCTTCAACGTTCCGGTCGTGGTACTGTTCACCGCGACCGGCAGCGAGAGCGCCTCGCCCGAGCTCGAGGAGACGGTGGCCACGCTCGGGGGCTCTCCCCGCCGAGCCTACCGGGACGTCTGGGGGCCTCCCACGCTCGTCGGGGCGAGCGTGGGGGGGCTCTTGACGTTCCTGTTCTCCGCGCTCTCGTTCGCCCCGCCGCTCCTGCTCTGCGGGCCGCGGTGTTACACGGCCGAGGCGCAGGTCTGGTCCCTCGACCAGAACCTCCTGCAGCCGGCCGTGGCCGGGGACCTCGCCCTCGCGATGGTCCTCCTGTTCCTGGGGCCGACGATCCTGTACCTCCTGCTCGTCCGCCGGTTGCGGGCGACCCCGGGTCAGCGGAGCTACCGAGCGCGCCCGATCGGGCACCGCCCGGTCGCTCTCGCGCTCGGGGTCCTCAGCGCCCTCGTGCTGGTCGCGGAGTTCGGCGTGATGGCCGCGGTCCTCGTCCGGACGGCCGTGCCGGTCGGGTCGGGGGGCTTCGGATCCGCGTGGGCGGCCCTCTTCTCGGCCCGCACGACCGCCCAGATCGGGGTCTCGGCGGGAGGGATGGCGGCGAACACCCTCCTCTTCGCGGTGGGGGCCACCGCGATCGCGGTCCTGCTCGGGATCGTGCTCGGGTACGCCGTCGTCGGACGGCCCGGGCGAGCCTACGGCCTCGGCCTCGTCCTGTTCCTCCCGTTGCTCATCTCTCCCGTCCTGCTCGCCTTCTCGCTCGCCTCCTCCTGGCGTCCGCTCCTCGGCGGGGAACCGAACGTCTGGATCCTCGTGATCGTGAGCCAGGCGATCCTCGCGATGCCGTTCGCGCTCCAGAGCCTGCAGATCCCGCTCTCCGGGCTCTCCCGGGGCCCGAGGGAGGCCGCCCAGACGCTGGGCGCCTCCCCGTGGCAGGCGTTCCTCGAGACGGATCTCCCGCGCGTGCGGAACGGGGTCGCGACCGCCGGGCTATTCGCGTTCGCCCTCGGGCTCGGCGAGTTCACCGCCACCTATTTTCTCGTGACCCCCCGCTACGCCACCCTGACGGTCGCCCTCGCCCGGCTGCCCGACGTGCGGGGGTACGCGGTGGCCGACGCGGCCGCCGGGCTCCTCCTGCTCCTCAGCCTCGCCGTGTTCGCCGCGCTCGCATTCGGAGGCCGACGTGTCGAGCTCTGACCCCTGGCTCGAGGTCCGGGGCCTCTCGGCGGCGTGGGAGCGGACCCCCGTGCTGCGGTCGGTCTCCTTCTCCCTCGCGGCGGGGGAGTTCCTGGTCCTCCTCGGACCGAACGGCAGCGGGAAGACGACGCTCCTGCGCTGCCTCGCCGGTCTCGAGCGTCCCACCGCCGGATCGATCCGGCTCGGCGGGGAGGAGATCACGGACCGCCCGACCTTCCGGCGCGGGATCGGGCTCATGTTCCAGGATCCGGCGCTCTTCGTGAACCGCTCCGTCTACGAGAACATCGCCTACGCGCCGCTCCTCCAGCGCCGCCCCCGGGCGGAGGTGGCGGAGGAGGTCGGCTCGCTCATCGATCTCCTGCGGCTCTCCGGCTTCGAGGACCGCCGACCGGACCAGCTCTCGGGGGGCGAGCGCCAGCGCGTCGCCCTCGCCCGGTCCCTCGCCGCGCGCCCCCGCCTGGTCCTTCTCGACGAGCCGTTCGCCTCGATCGATGTCGAGGTCAAGGCCGAGCTGCATGCCGAGTTCCGACGGGCGCTGAGGGCCCGGGGGGCCGCGGTGATCCACGTGACCCACGACCGGGAGGAAGGGATGTTCCTCGGGGACCGCGTCGGCCTGTTGTTCGACGGCTCGCTCGAGACCGTGGGGCCGCCGCGATCGGTCTACGCGAACCCCGGAACGGAACGGGCTGCGCGGTTCCTTGGCTACAACGTCTTCCCGAGCCCGTCCGGACCGGTGGCCGTCCACCCGACGGAGCTCCGCTGGGGCCCCTTCGAGGGCCCGGGAACGGTGGCGACCGTGCTCTCCGTCGGGGCGAGCGGCCGCGAGAACCGCATCGTGGCCCGGAGGGAGGACGGGAGCCAGGCCGAGCTCCTCCGCCCCGGGGGCGAGGCCGTGCCGGCCCCCGGCGTTCGGGTACGCCTCCTCTGGGACGCATCGGTCGCGCTCACCGGCCCGGCGTGAGCGGGTTCCCCAAAGGGTGGGCCGCGGGGCTTCCGCCCGACCTCCCACAACCGCCAAGAGCGCGGCCCGCCTCCTCGGGCAATGACCGTTCCCGACCCCCTCCACGTCACGGAGTCCGTTCGTCTGGGAGATGAGACCGCCACGATTTACCGCGCCGAACGGGTGAAGGGGGTCGACCCGGCCCGGTTCGCCCGGCGTCCGAGGACAGTGCGGGTCCTGCTCGAGAACATCGTGCGCCACTTCGATCCGAAGAAGACAGAGCGGGCGAGCATCGTGGCGCTCGCGAACGGCGAGCGGGTGCCCCCATCCGCCGAGTTCGCCTACTACCCGGAGCGGGTGCTCCTGCAGGACTTCACCGGCGTGCCCGTCGTGGTCGACCTATCGACCCTGCGGAGCGCGGCGGCCGGTCGGGGCGTCGCCGCCGACCGGATCAATCCGGTCGTCCCGGTCGATCTGGTCATCGATCACTCCGTCCAGGTCGACAGCTACGGGACCGCGCGTTCGCTCTTGCTGAACCTCGACCGCGAGTACGAACGCAACCACGAGCGGTATCGGTTCCTCCGGTGGGCGAAGGGGGCGTACCGGGGGTTCCGCATCGTGCCCCCGGGGAACGGCATCTGCCATCAGATCAACCTCGAGTACCTCGCGAGCGTGGTGCAATCCCGCGTGGTCGACGGGACGAACGTCGCGTATCCCGACACCGTGATCGGCACGGACTCCCACACCACGATGGTGAACGGTACCTCGGTCCTCGGCTGGGGGGTCGGGGGCATCGAGGCGGAGGCGGTGATGCTCGGGGAGCCGTACTTCCTGTCGGCCCCCGAGGTCGTGGGCGTCGAGCTCACCGGCTCGCTCCCCGAGGGGGCGACCGCGACCGACCTCGTCCTGACCGTCGTTCGGACCCTTCGCGAGAAGGGCGTCGTCGACAAGTTCGTCGAGTTCTACGGGCCGGGCGTCGCACCGCTCTCGGTCCCCGACCGGGCGACCGTCTCGAACATGTGCCCGGAGTACGGCGCGACCGCGGCGCTCTTCCCGATCGACGAGGCGACCATCGCCTACCTCAAGGGGACCGGCCGTCCGTCGGGTCTGGTCGCGCGGGTCGAGGCGTACGCCCGGGCCCAGGGCCTCTGGGGGTCCCCCGAACCGGGTTCGATCGACTACGCCTCCACGCTCACGATCGATCTCGGAAAGGTCGTCCCCAGCGTCTCGGGGCCCCGGAACCCCGAGGAGAGCGTCGCGCTCCCGAAGGTGCCGGAGTCGTTCGGCCGCGCGCTCGAGACGTACCGCAGCGCCCATGCGTCCCCGTCCGACGGGCACGGGGAGGCCGTGGAGCCTCCCGTGGCCGACGGCTCGGTCGTCATCGCCGCGATCACGAGCTGCACGAACACCTCGAATCCCTCGGTGATGATCGGCGCCGGGCTCATCGCGAAGCGGGCGGTCGAGCTCGGGCTCACCGTCCCGCCCCACGTCAAGACCTCCCTCGCCCCGGGCTCGAAGGTCGTCACCTCCTACCTCGAGCGGGCGGCGCTCCTCCCCTACCTCGACCGGTTGGGGTTCGAGGTCGTCGGGTACGGGTGCACCACCTGCATCGGGAACTCCGGACCGCTCCCGCCGGCGATCGACCGCCAGGTCCGAGAGCGGGACCTCTTTGTCGCCGCCGTCCTGAGCGGCAACCGCAACTTCGAGGCCCGCATCCACAACCTCGTCCGGGCGAACTACCTCGCCTCCCCGATGCTCGTCGTGGCCTACGCGCTCGCGGGCCGGATGGACCTCGATCTCGCGCACGACCCCATCGGTCGCAGCAAGACGGGCCAGCCCGTGCGGCTGAAGGACCTGTGGCCCACCTCCGAGGAGGTCCGGCGCCTGGTCGAGGCCAGCCTCGAGCCCCGCCTGTTCACGGAGAAGTATCGTTCGATCGAGACCGGCGATCCCCACTGGGAGTCGCTCGACACCCCGTCGGGGGAACGGTATCCCTGGGCGAAGGACTCCACCTACCTCGCCGAGGCGCCGTACCTCTCGCTGCCCGCACCGTGGCTGCCCCAGAAGGGGGTGCTCGTGAAGGGCGCCCGCGCGCTGGCGCTCCTCCCCGACAAGGTCTCGACCGACCACATCTCCCCGGCGGGTGAGATCCCCGAGGATTCGCCGGCCGGCCGGTACCTCAAGGACCACGGCGTACCGACGTCCGAGTTCAACACCTACGGCGCCCGACGGGGCCACCACGAGGTGATGATCCGGGGGACCTTCGCGAACGTGCGACTGAAGAACCAGCTCGCCGCCCCCAAGGAGGGGGGGTACACCCGCCACCTGCCCACGGGGCAGGTGACGACGATCTTCGAGGCCTCCGAACGGTACCGGAAGAGCGCGACGCCCCTCATCGTCCTCGCGGGGAAGAACTACGGGCAGGGGAGCTCGCGCGACTGGGCCGCCAAGGGACCCCGATTGCTCGGGGTCGGCGCGGTCATCGCCGAGAGCTACGAGCGCATTCACCGCTCGAACCTCGTCCAGATGGGGGTCCTCCCCCTGCAGTTCCGGGACGGCGCCGGCTGGAGGTCGCTTGGGCTCACGGGCGAGGAGTCGTTCGAGCTCTCCCTCGCCTCGGGCACCGCGCTCACGCCCGGCGGAACGATCTCGGTCTCGGCGACCCGTGCGGACGGAACGACCGTCCGGTTCGATACCACCGGCCGACTCCAGTCGGCGACCGAGGTCGAGTACTATCGCGCCGGAGGCGTGCTGCCCTACGTCATGGAGCACCGGTTCGCCCGGTAGGGGCGGCTCCGAGGTCCTCGCCCGTCAGGGGGCAGCTCCACCGGCCACGGACGGGGAGCGCTCCCAGCGGACCAGCGCCTCCACTCGACGGTAGGTCACGGTCCGATCGCCGAACTCGGCGCGGGCCTGCGCGATCGCCCGGGCCAGCACATCTTCCGGGACGTGGAGCGTCCAGCGGCTTCCGCGCCGCTCCAGGGCATGCAGATCGTCCGTCAACCGCTCGGTGACCTCCTCGTCGTCGACCACTTCCAGGTGATCGGGGGGATACTGCTCCAGGAGGTGTCGGTCGCGGATGCGGGGTCCTCCTGCGTGCGGCGGGACCGGGACCCCTTCGGCGCGAAGGAGTTCGTAGACGCGCTGTCGGGGATTCCCCCGGAGGTCCTCGAACCGCTCCCCACCTGTGGCCGTGGGGGGTTCGACGAGCGCGATGGCGCCCCCTCGCGAGACCCGGCAGGCCTCCCGAAGCGCCCGCGGTGGATCGTCGAGGAGGTGGAGGACGTGTGCGAAGAGGACGGCGTCGAAGGCCCGGGCCCGGAACGGAAGGCGGTGCGCGTCTCCCCGCACGAGACGGTCGAGAGACTTTTCCCGCGCCTTGTGCAACATGCCGCGGGAGGCGTCGATCCCGGTGACCTCGAGACCGGCGGCTCGGAGCGGCAGGCTCACCCTCCCGGTCCCCACGCCGGCCTCGAGTATGGTTCGGACCCCCCACTTGTCGAGGAGGGTCGCGATCCGGCCGATCGTGGAGGGACGGATCGGATCCCTCGTCTCGTCGAACACCCGGGAGATCTCGTCAAAGGCGTCGATGGTCCCCCGCAGCGACATCGTACCCCGCCGACCTCTCGGCCCTACTTTGGCTGATTGGAGCGCATGCCTCCCTAACACGGAGGCCGGGGGGGCGCGCCGTACCGTAAATCGCTCGCCACCTTGGTAGGCCCCACCTGGTCGGAGAATGAAGTGACCCAACGCCCCGCGCGCAGGATTGAGCCCCGAACCCCGGATCGAAGACCGCCCAAGCCGCCGGGCTTCGCAGGAGACCCCCCGACGACGACCTTTGCCGCTCGGGCCCGTGGGGCCGCACGCTCACCGGTCATGCCCTCGGTGCCCCCGGAACGAGTTACCCCTGTACGCGCGCTCACGAGCGATCTATGGTTCACGGTGATCTACCTCCGACCGAAGGACCAGCGGACGATCGAACGCTCCCGACTCAAGGTCTGGTCCGACCCTCTCGTGGCGGGGGGACGTTCCCGCTCAGGCGCCCTACGAGACGCGTCGCGCCTAGAGTCGTGGGCGGCGCGAGCCGAGGGGATGGGTCGCACGCCGACGATCGCCGCCCAGGCCTCCTGGCTTTCGCGTTCGACGCGCATCCGGGTTAGGGCCGCCGAGATCGAGCGCGCTCTCGACCATCTCGCCTACTCGGCCGACACTCGCGTCGCACCCGGGGCCGTAGCCGCCCTCGAACAGCTCCGGAGCGGGGGGATCCGCTTGGGCGTCGTCTCCAACGTGCTACACGAGACCCCCGACGGGCTTCGCCGGGTGCTCCGACGCCTCGGCCTCCTCTCCCTGTTCGAGACGTTGGTGCTCTCGTCGGAGCACCCCTGGTCGAAGCCCCGGCCAGAACCTTTCCATCGAGCTTTGGATTCCTTGGGAGTCCCCCCCGAATCGGCCGCTCACATCGGGGACCTGGAGTACGACGTGACCGGGGCCCAACGGGCCGGCGTGCGCCCGTACCTCTACACGGGCCTGCACCGGTTCGAACCCGAGCGACTCGGTCGCCTAGTGACCGGCATTGACCCCGCAGTTCCCAGGGTAACACGGTGGCGGGCCCTCCCGTGCCAGCTGCGACGCTTGGCATGATGGGACCTCCCAGTCTCGAGGGCTACCCACGACCAGTCTCCGTACTGGCGACACCTCGACCGCCAGAAGTGTAGGCCGAAATCGTAGCTTGGCCCCAGTCACTTGGTTAGGACGATCGCCTCTCCCGGTCGGGATGCCCTTGGAGCTCCCGCTCAAGCGTTTCGAGCTCTTGAATCGCATCCTGCGCCTCGTGACCCTCCGGGGCACTGCCAGGGACCCTGAGATAGGCTGATAGATCACTAACCGGGCCCTCGTCCCACGGCGCCACGTCCCGACGCTCCGGTGCGCGAGGGGGCTCAGCGCGAAGGGCCGCCAGTTGGGCCTTCATCTCCAGCCACTCCGTGCGGGGCACTTGGAACGTCTCTGTATCGCTGCTCTCTCCCGGTGGTGAGTCCCGATCCTCGTTCCCAAGAAAGGCGCCGAGGAACCCCCCGACGAGAAGGACCCCGCCGACACCCAGGATAGGCAGGGTCAGCGGTAGCCCTCCGACCAAGACTACCGTTCGACTGACTTCGAGCCAGACCCCGTAGGCTACACAGACTCCACCGATCATGAGGTAGGGAATGGAGTCTGCCAGACCGGGCATTCTGCCATGATCTCTGCGATCTCCAACTGTCTCCTCCGATTCCCTTCTCCGAATCGAGGTGCGGTCGGGCCCCCGGGGATCCGCGAGACGACGAGAGCTGGCCCCGCGGGAGGCCCTGCGAGGACTGTCTTGAGATGACATCGGAAGGGCGGTCGCCATGTGTATCCGTACTTTCCAATTAAGGCGCCGTGGGGGAGGTTCCGACCCTCAACGTAGACCGGGCTATGCGTAGTTGCACCGCACTCCCCGGGAGACCACCTCGACGACCTTGCATAGTCGGTCGGCCCGGTGGAGACTCCATCGAGCACCTACTGATGGGGCCGCATACGTATTTATACGTATAGCGCGCAATTAGTCGGCACCGAGAACCCCCTCGGGGAGGAAACCAAGCGATGGCATCCAAGCTTCGGCGGCGAACGGTCTATCTGGGAACGATTGTCGGTGCGGTGGCGCTCTTGGCCGGTTTCGCCTTGGCGGCCACGCTAACCACCCAATCCATCTCTTCCGGACAGAATGCGTATTCGGCCAACTTTGGGAACACGGTGTGGAAGGCGGATGAGTCCGCCACCCCGACCGTGGCCCCTGGTGTTGAAGCGGTTGGCACGTGCGGCGCAGTGCCGGGAACGGCGGGGACGGCCTCCCTCTCGGCTGCTTCGCCTAGTGCGACCGAAGTCTATGGCTTGAACGGAACCGGCCACTGTATTGTCGGCGACTTCACGGAGGTCTGGACGTTCTCGATCTCGGCCCCCTCGGGTCTTGCCGCGACCGATGTGTTCACTGTAACCGCGGTCTGGGGCGGACCGGTTCAGACGCCGTACTCGGCAGTTGTCTCGGCTACGGTTACTGCCAGCAACTCGGCAGCTACGGCCACAACGGAAACCCTCTCGTTGGTCGTGGACTTCGGGACGCTCCCCTCGCCGGGAGTGATCACGAGTCTCAACGTAGTGGTGTCTGGAAGCTGAAGCGAGCCGGCTTGATTAGGACGAACGCGACCAGATGGTCGTGTCCACTGAACCCTTTCCCCGCCTCCTATTTTCTACTGCAAGGGTGGGGCACCGTGGGGCGTCGACGCACTGGCGCCGGGTCTGTGAGTAGACGAGCCGACCCCCGCCGCCCCCGGCGGAACAAGGACGGCCAACCCCCCGTTCCCTGGCTCCATCCAAGCAGGGACCCAACGGAAGGCCCCGGTAGGCACTCCGAGTTGCAAGGTACCGGCGGGTGCCCGCGACTTTTCCGGATGTAATGGCGGTCGCAGGCGCAGTTCTGCGGCCACGGGCTTATAGCAGAGAAGTGACCCTCTACTAGTCCGTGCCCCAGGGCAAACGAACGTCAAGAAGGGGCGCCAAAGCCACCAAGGACATCGAGCCCCCCGCTGAGGGCAACGACTCTACGCTGGACCGCACCTCCGCCACCGACGGGAGCGAGGGGGCCCCATCGGGAGAGACAGAGACTTTCACGCCGTCCACCGATGGGTCTATCCCTCGCTCTTTGGCCGGCACGGATTCTCTGGAGACCACGGTAGGCGGACCGGCACCACTCGCTCCCCCTGTCCCGCAGACGTTCGACGAGCTCGCCCGGAAGGCGGCGAAGGCCGGGCCCCGGCGAGGTTCCGTCGTCCAGCCGCCGCCGGCCTGGCAACCCGACGAGGTAACCCTCGGGTTCGCGATGATCGCGGACAAGTCGGGGGGGATGCACGAGCTCGAGGAACCCGCGGTGCTCGCCACGATCCTGATCGCGGTCGAGAACGACCGTCGCGCCCTGCGGAACCGCTTCGCGGGCGGGTTCGACGAGGAGATCGACGCGGTCGCCCAGCTGTTCTGGCCCCTGCTCGTGATGCACGGGGGCCCCGATGGGGGCGCCGCGATCTTCGATGGAACCGGGGTGTGGAAGCGGACGTTCCGGTACACCCTTCTACCGTCGGTGGACGGGGTCCGGCCCCTCCTCGACGCCTCGAAACCCCCGAACGAGTATCTCACCCAGATGCGGGCCCTGACCCCGTACTTCTCGCGGGACCCGGGCGCCGAGGTCCTGACCGTGGAAGGGTTCCTGCCCCTCGACCCCCCGCTCCTGTTCGACGTCCTCTCCCAGAGCCGCTTCCGCTCCGATCCCCAGTCCGCCCACGCCGCCTTCCTCCCCGCCCGTCACAAAGTGGAATGGTACGAGGAGGTCGTCCGCCAGATGCGGCAGTGGCTGGACCGGTTCGAGAGCGACCTCCGCACCCTCGGCGACCTCCGCGGCCAGATCGATACGATCCTGAAGGAGACGCGCGGCCGACTCGAGCAGCAGTACCGGGCGGAGCGGGAGGCCGGCGAACAACGGGTGAACGCCGTGCTCGCGCAGGTCGAGGAGGAGCTTGCGCACCTCGAGCGGTCCCACCGGGCCGATATCCGGCAGTACCTCGACGTGATCCGTCGGGGTCAGAGCGCGGTCGCGCACCACGAGACCGCGATCGCGACCTCCGACACCCTCGCCTTCCGGGCGAACACCCGTAGGACCGACGCCTCCCCGCACGAGGCCCGGGGCAAGCAGGCCCGGGCGGAGATCCGTACCCACTCTCGTCAGGTCGCCGAGAGCCGACGGCAGATCGAACAGATCCACGCGCGGCAGCGAGCCGACGAGGAACGGGTGATCGGGAAGGCGGTGGACGCCGAGCGGGCCAACGCGAAACGCTACTCCGATCTCGAGCTGTTCCACGACGAGTACGCGACGGCCGGCGTCGATATCCTGCAGGCGATCGACGGACAGATCGCCGCCCGGTCGACCCAGAAGAACCTGCTCGAGGGCTACTTTCTCCCCCTCCCCTCACTGGCGACGGTCAGCGTCGTCTGGTTCCCGCTCTGGGCCGCGACGCTCCGGGGTTCCCGTGGGGTACGACAGGTCGTCTTTCCCCCGATGCAGGTGCGGACCGGGCTCGGTCCGCTGGGGGCCCTCAAGAAGCTCTTCGGGGGGATCGTCCTGCCGCTCGAGCCCCGGACCGAGCAGTTCGACAAGGTGCTCCGTCCGACCATGGAGGAAGCCCTCTCGCGCGACCCGTGGCTGTCCTCCGCCACGCAGGAGCTCACCCGGGCGGCGGACGTGCTCGTGGACCCGGACGTCCTCGACCGGCTGAGAACCGGGCTGGGTGCTCTCGCGCGCGAGAAGTGGATCACCCACAAGCAGGAAGCAGAGTTCCTCGAGGTCTATGTGGAGCGGGCACGACGTCGGTCGGGCGGGGGACCCGCTCCCCCGGGCCAAGTACCTCCCGGGGCGCGGGTCGACGGCCCCCCGACCCGGTCATCGTGAGCCGCCATGGTACCAAACGAGAGCCTCTCGGGGGACAAGGAGGGATCTCGAGCCATCCCCTCGACAGCGGCCGCGACCCGCATTCCTCTCGTCAGCTAAGGTAAAGAGCCGGGCCATTCCCTCGCTCACAGGTACAGGCGCCATGACCAAGCGGGAGAACCTGTTTCGGCCGATCCATAAGGGGATCCGGTCGATGGTCTACGAACTCGGACTGCGTCTCGGCGTGACCGATTTCACGAGCGTTCGGGAGTCGAACGAGATTGCCACCCAGCTCGAGCGCGAGCTGACCAGCGTCTCGTCGAACTGTATCCTCTGCCTGCTCCGGATCCACTCGGTCCATGAGGAACGGGACCTGTTCGCTCCGGTCCGATCGGACGATCCGGAGATCATCGCGCTCATGATGTCCGAGCACCACGAGATCGTCCGACGCATCGAGGGGGTCGCCCGGACCTGCGGGGAGCTCCTCGGGTCGACCGAACCGGCCCGTCGCGTCGAGATCGGGGACCGGTTGACCCTGGAGACGAACGATCTCTTTGCCTACTACCTCGCCCACCTCAACAACGAGGAGGCCACCCTCGTACCGGTCATGTGGGAGCGCTTCACCGACGAGCAGTTGCGGGCGATGCGGGCCCGGTTCTACAATACGATCCCGCTCGATCGCTTCGAGACCTGGATGCGCTGGACCCTACCGGCCCTGAACCCCCACGAGCTCGAGGTGCTCGTCTCGGGCATGCGCACGGACCCGGCCCCGAACCGGTTCGCGGACGTGCTCCGCGTCTGCCGGGAGGCCCTGCCCGCCGATCGCTGGTCGCAGCTCGAGTCTCGGATCGGAAACTGACCTCCGGCCGAGCCGAGCCCGAGCGGCCGTCTCTTCGCCGCGGGGGGGACGAGGGCGTTAGGTTCAGTGGATGTCGAACTCGTTTCCCTCGGGGTCCAACATCGCGACCCCGTAGTGGTCGACGCCGGGTTCGAAGAGGGCACGGAGTCGCGTCGCGCCGAGCGCGACGAGCCGTTCGGCCTCCGCGTCTACGCGGGTCCGCCGGCGCTCGAGGGGGACGGAACGCCCTCCGCCCGCCTCGATATCGAAATGGAGTCGGTTCTTCGTGGTCTTGGGGTCCTCCACGATCTGGAACCAGATCCGAGGGCCGGCCCCCTCCGGGTCGACCAAGCGGTCCGGTCCCACGCCGAGCTCCTCGTCCGGGACGCCGACGTCCTTCCAGTAGTCATCCCAGGAGTCGAAACCTGAGGGCGGGGGCGGAACCACGTACCCCAGGGCCTTCCCCCAGAACTCCGACATCCGGGCGGGGTCTCGGCAGTCGATCGTGATCTGGAACGGGACCGGCATGAGAACCTCCGTCCCCGGGCGACGCCGGACCCCATAGGCGTATCGGTGGTCCGGGTCCTCGGGGGACGCCGGGCCCGGTTCCGCGGCCGATCGACGGCCGAGAACACTACGAGCGGCCCCGCAGCACGAACGAGCGGACCGGGCGTTGGACACTCCCCTCGTCCCAGACGAGCGAGAGCGATCGGACCGGTACGCTCCACCGGAACCCGTCGAGGTCGAGCGCGGAAAGGACGGAGCAGACGGTAGGCTCCGACAACGGTACCGAGTTGCGCTCTTCGCCGTGCGCGAGCGTGATGTGCGGGACCCATCGCCCCGGGAGATAGTACTCCATCGGGTCCCGAACGTGAGGCGCCACGGCCGACCAGATCCGGCGATGCACCGCCCGGAGGTGCGGGTCCGCCACGACGCGGATGAACACCACCGGCCAGGGCCCGGGGAACGTCGCCACCCCATCGGTCCGGACCACGAACGGCGGGAGAGTGCCGGCCAGCCGCGCGAGGGCCGATTCGAGCGCGTCCCGGTCGTAGTCGGCCGCGACCTGGTAGCTGAAGTGTGGGAACGGCATGACGAGGACCCCGCGGAGGCCGTGGTCGCGCTCGAGCCGTCGCCAGATCGCCCGGACCCGGCGCGCGAACGGGGAGGGCAGGCGCGAGACGATCCCGTGCTTCGGCGGACCCATGCACGCGCATGACCCCTCCCGCTATAGGGACCGACGAACGCGGCGGCTCGGCCCCCCCGCGAGTTCCGCGTTCGCTCTCCAGGGACAACCGGAGCGACCCTAGGTCGCCTTGGTGGCCTCGACGACCTGCTCGAGGAACTGCCCTTCGGGAAGCGCGCCCTCGAACTCCACGCGGTCGTTGACCACGATCTTCGGGACCGCCATCACCGTGTACCGGTCCGCCAGCGCCGGGAACTCCATCGACTCGACCATCTCGGCGTCGATCTGCTCGGGGTTGGAGAGGGAGAACCTGTGCGCCATCCGCACGGCCGCCGGGCAGTACGGACACGTCGGGGTCACGAACACCTGGATGTGTGCGGGGGACCCGATGCCGTGGAGCGACTCGGTGGTCTTCGGCGCGAGCTTCGCGGCTCCCGCGATGACATCGACGATGTCCTCGAGGACCGCGGTGAATTCGTACCCCCCCGGTAGCCCGTAGAACTTGAGCGCGTACCTCAGGTCCGGGTCCGAGACGACCGTCGCGGGGGTGCGGCGGACCTTCAGGCGGTCCGCGAGCTCGCGGTCGTCCTCGATCGCGTGGTGCTCTGCGGTGACCCGCCCCTTGGAGACCGCGGCCAGCTCCTCGGCGAGTTGCTTGACCTCGTCGCAGTACATGCACTCCAGCTTCCCCTTCTTCGTCCCGAACGTGATCAGGCGCGCGGTTCCCGCGGGTGGGAGGTGCTTCTCGAAGTACTTCGTGATCTCGGCTCGGTTCTCTTCGTCCAACATGATCTTCTTTCTCTCTGCGGAGCGCTCGTGGACGCGGTCAGCCGACCGCCGGATGACCGTCGCGGGGATCGATCGTGCCACGGTGCGTGCTCATCGCGCCCAGCGACCGGGACCGAGAGCAAGAGCCAAGCGGTTGCATATGCAACGGGGCACGAGCCGTTGTCCCCCCCAAGGAACGCCGACTCATCTTCTTCGAGAACGCCCGTGAGCCCCTAGGTACGCTACGCCCGACCGGTCGCGCCTTCCCCCGGTGGAAGGGCGACGACGGCCGTGGTGGTGGCCAGGTTCGGGTCCCGTTCCCGGAGGAGAGATATAGCGGGGCTCGCTGGCGACCTTCCGGTAGGCCGTGACGCGGGCGCGGGGCATTTCCCTCGTGATCGTTCTTTGTCTGGTCGGACCTCTCGTTGCAGGAAGTACGGCTACCGTCGCCGCGTCTTCCTCGGCCCTCCACGCCCCCGTACGGGGTTCTCCCGCCGTTCTTCCGGGCCCGGGGTCGTTCGCGTTCGTCGCCACCTTCGAGGACTTCGCCCTCGACGGGTGGACGGTGGTCACAGGGCCCGCCCACGTGGTCGGGACTCCGAGTTACAACGGAGAGCCCGCCCTACGCTCGGTCGCCACGGCGGGGTCTCAGATCGACCTCGCGGGGTCCTCGAGCGGCGTGATCGCCGGCGATCCGTTCGTCTCGTTCCAGGCGGACGTGCGGCCCGGGACCGGGTTCGGGTTCGTCGGTCTCGCCGGCGCGCTGGGCGGTCCCGTGGCGGTCGTGGGGGTCGGGTCCGGGCAGGTCTGGGCGGGGAGCGACCCGACGCACGCGACGGCGGTGGAGCCGATCCCTCAGGGTACGGCCCAGCCGTCGGGTTGGGTGTACCTCAGTGCGAACGTCTACGAAACGACGTTCAAGAACAAGGCGACCGCGTGGGTGATGGATGTCTTCGTCGACCGCACCGACGTCGTCGCGGCGCAGGTCGAAGTGCCGAACGCGGGCGACTACGCTTCGTTCCTGATCGAGACGACCGCCGGGACCGTCTACTATACCGACACCATCCTCACCGATTACCAGATTCCCGTCGAGGTCCCCGGATACAACAACATGGACGGCTACGGCCAAGGTTCCGGGCTGCTCGTCGAGCTCCTGCCGACGTTCACCACGCTCACGGCCACGATGACCCTGAAGAACTGGAACACCCCCCAGACCGGGATCTTGAGCTTCCAGATCAACGCGATGAACTACTACGGGACCGCTCGCTCGACGTGCAAGGGGTTCTTCCAGCTGGGCGTCGACCTCGACCCCTCCGGCCACATCGCACCGTGGTACGTGGAGGGGACGAACTGCATCGCCCACTACTTCGGCCCGTCCAACAGCGGAGCGATCTCCCCGGGATTCAACTCCCCGCCGGGCACCACCCTGGATCTCACCATCCAGGACCAACCGGCCGCGCACCAGATCCTCTTCGAGATCGTGGACACCGCGCCCGGCGTTCCGGCCGCGGACCGCGACTCGGTCGCGACGATCCCGTACTCCGGGACCCTCTTCTACGGTACCTATACGCAGACCGAGTGGCAACCCTGCTGCTCGAACTACCCGATCGGAAGCTACTGGCTGAACGGGACGCTCTCCGACATCGCGATTTCCGGCGGCCAGGTGGGGGGCCCGATAGAGCTCAGCCCCCAGTACATGCTACCGTTCGCGCTCGATATGCCGCCATCCTGGAACCTGAACTACTACGAAGTGTCCACGGCGGGATACTCCCAGGTCGCCTGAACGCCGATCCTTCCGTACCCGGGACGAGTCTGGGATAGAGACCCCCGCGCCCGCGAGGGAAGGTCGGAGAACGTACCGCTCCGAAAAGTCTCGTTCTCCGGGAGTTCGCGTCCCTCCATGGGAAGCGCCGGACGCGGACAGCGCCCGTGCGGGGATCGATCAGGGCGTCAGTCGGATCACACCTTGGCGGTCAACGCTCAGGGAGAGAGACCCTGATGCGGAAAACTCTTCGAGAAGACGGGGCGCAACCCGGGATCCACCCCGACTCGAGTGTGAGCGTTCCTGTCCCTTTCAACAGGGGCCGTTGCCGGAGGGAAGGCCACCTCGGCGCTCCGTCCCCTTGACCCCTGTTGCCTCTGGCCAGGTCGGCGGGATTCCGGAGGCTCGCTACTGGTCTTTGAGTTGAAAGGATATCTAGTTGTGTTCTGCCCCTCCGTGGCGATGTGACGGGGCCCGAAGGGGAGGCATCTTGGCCGAGCGAGACGGTCGCGACGGCCGGTGTCCGCACCGGAAGAACGGCGGCGGCTCGCCTACCAGTGGCTGCGACGAGGAGTTCCCCGCGCCGAGGTCGCCCGACGACTGGGAGTCTCTTGGGCGGCCGTCGACAAGTGGGAGAAGAGGAGGCAGGCCCAAGGACCGAACTCCTGGAAGGAGAAGCGTCACCCGGGCCCCGTTCCAAAGCTTACGGCGGCACAGAAGGCGCGACTGAAGGAGATCCTCGAGCAGGGCGCCGAGGCCTACGGGTATCCAACCAACCTCTGGTCCTTGAAACGGCTCGCGGAGGTGATTCGCAAGGAGTTCAGAGCTCGCTACTCCTTGTCTGGGGTCTGGAGAGCGTTGCGGGCCCTGGGCTTCTCCGCCCAGGTCCCGCTGAAGAGGGCTCTGGAGAGAGATGACCGGTACATTCGACAGCGGGTCCGAAAGACCTGGCCGGAGATCTATCGGCACGCTCGCCGACGGCGCGCGACCCTGGTGTTCGGGGATGAAGCAGGCAGTCAGACCACGCCCAACGTCCGTCGCACATGGGCGCCCGAGGGCTGGCGACCCCAATTGAGAGTGAAGGGACACTGGGAGAAGGTGTCGATCATCAGCGGGGTGACACTCGAAGGGGAGCTCTACTTCGAGCTCCATCGGAACGACATCACGGGGACCGAGGCCGTCTGGTTCCTCGAGCAGCTATTGGAGGAGATTCCCGGGAAGATCCTGGTCGTGTGGGACAGTGTAGGGTTCCATCGAGGCCCCGAGGTAGCCACGTTCGTCTGGCTGAACCGAGACCGACGGGAGCTCCGACGACTACCGCCCTACGCGCCGGATCTGAATCGCGATGAAGGGATCTGGGACGTTCTCAAGAACGATCGACTGGCCAACTACTGCCCGACCTCGTTGGAGGAGCTCCAGGGGACCGCTCGGGCGGAGATGCGCAGGTTGAAGGCGGATCCAAGGAAGGTCCGCACGGCGATCCGTCAGACCGAGCTGCCCATCCACGAGCTGGTTCCCGCCGAGATCTCTGCATGACGCGCACCCGCCTCACGCGCAAACAGGGGCAGCTTGTCGCCTATGTGTATTATTACACGAAGGTGCACCGCATCCCTCCCTCCGAGAATGAGATTGCCGCGTTCCTCGGAGTCTACGGTCCTTCCGCCCACCAAATGATCCTCCGTCTCGAAGCGGCGGGCGTTCTCGCCCGGATACCGGGGCAGCCTCGAACCCTCCAGGTACTGCTGCCGCGTCAGGAAATCCCGGACCTGGAGTAGCTACTTCTCAAGTCAAGCGTGAATAGAGACCAGCCGCGGAGACGAGGTCCCTCCGGCGACGATTGTTGGGGGTCCCACGAAGTACCGACTCCAGTCGTCTGCCTCGAGGTGTAAGGTCGTAAACGCGAAAGTTCGAGACCGACGCGCGACTGACCAATCCCGAGTCGCGTAGGATCTTCAGGTGGTACGAGAGAACAGCGTCCTTCATCGGAGCTATCTGTCGCAGAAGGCAGGGACAGAGCGGACTTCGACCCAGGGCAGCCAGGATACGCAAGCGCGAGGGATCCGACATGGCCTCGAGCAGTCGAGCCGCCTCCCGGATCGCCTCTCCGCCGGGGAGGCCACCTTGTATCGCTCGGACCCCACCGCACTTCCTCACTCCTGAACGGACGACTTCAGGCATCGAACTCGTGCGTCTCACCTCGCTCGGAGTCCGCGATCTTGGTCTCGCCCGCCCCCTCGTTCTCTCAGAGCGCACTCTTGCCGATGTTGTCCTCACTGCGTCACCCCCAGCCCATCAACTTGACAACCAGCTGTACCGCGAAGACCCACAGGAGCAACCCGAATCCGAACCGTACGAGCTTCGTCTGGACCCGAACCATGAGTCTCGCCCCCAGGAACCCGCCGACCGCCACCGCGACGACCGTCGCCAGGATGAGCAGGACATCGAGGTGCCCGAGAGCAGAGTGACCGAGGACCCCAGCGAGTGAGGAGAAAATGACCACGAAGGCGGTGGTACCGGCGGACTCTTTGGTAGGAACACGCAGAGCGAAGATCAAGAACGGGACCAGCACAATGCCCCCACCGATCCCCAGAAGGCCCGAGAGCACCCCGACGGCGAAGCTGAAGACCACGACGATCGCCATCACGTCGTAGCTGAGCCGGACCCGAGAGCGTGTTGCCCCATCCCCTTCGCGTTCCCAGGAGGCGGCCAGCATCCTCGCGCCGGCGCCCACAAGGAATGCGACGAACACCCACAGCAGCAAGGTGGTGTCGACCTGATTGCCCCACAGTCCCCCCAGAAACGCTCCGGCGACGGACCCGGGTATCAGCAGCGCACCGAGAGGCAGACTCACATATCGCTGCCGGACGTACACCGCAGTCGCGAACGTAGCGGTCACCAAGTTCAGCACGAGCGACGCGGAAACCGAGACAAGGACGCCGAATCCTAGGAGCACGAGGGTGGGGGTGTAGAGCGACCCCCCGCCCTGCCCAAACATGGAGAAGACGAGAGCGATGACGAAGACCGCGAGTATCGCGATCTCGAGCGCGAGCGGCACGGTCTCGAACGATCTATTGAACACCGTCCAACAGGTTCACGTGGGACTCCGCGAAACCGGAGCAAGGGATGCAGAGCGCCCGGCCATCCCGCGTGCGGACGTATCGTTCGAAGACGTACTCGCCACACTGGTCGCACTTCACCTTCGCGAACGAGCCCTTGGGACGAGCAAATTCGAAATTGGCCAGTCGCTCCACCCTGAACAGAGCGTCATCGGACGCGTCCAACACCTTCGCCACCGCAGCATTCGTGACCTCCGCCGGGATCTCGGAGGGTTCCACACCCCGCTTGCGGTATGCGAAGAACTCCTGCCTTCCGAGGTCGTCCTGGAACTCGGCCCTCAAAGAGACACGGACCGCCCCCCGGCCCGGGACATGGAGAATCATGGCCATCTTGCCGAACCCCAACCGCTCCATCATCAGCTTGCCGTACGTGCATCCTGTCGATGCCATCACGCCGTCGGCCATGCACGTCTGAGGATGCCCAATGCCGATCTCGACCAGGGCGTAGGTCCCATGATCCTTCGCCCTCCCGACTTCCAAAGTCCGCATCGCGGCAATGCCCATTCGGTAGCCGATGGGCATGAACGGGCACCGGTGGCCGTGAAACTCCCAGGTCCACTCCGGAAGGGGCGAGTTTGACCGCTCCATTGACGTCACCAGTTCGAAGCCATTTCGAAAACCGCTAAATTAGTCTTCGTGAAGCAGGGTTGACCGATGCACGGAACTCTGATCCCGAAGCTCGGAGATGAGTCTCGACCGGACGGACAACGTGATCGGACGGCGAGACGGCCGCGGGTGGACTTCGAGCTGGTCGATCCTCGCCAAGAGGTCTACGGACGACCTTGTCGGTCCCTCGAGCCCCGAACTTGAACGGGAGGGCTAGGCGGCGATTCCCGTCGATCTTTCCCGGGGTCGAAGCTTCCGAAGGAGAGGGCCGGTCGGGGTAAGCGCCCGTGCTGGGATCTGAGCAGCTGGTTGTTCGAATCCACGATTTCGGCGGACCGAGGGGCCGCCGGTGCTGGAACCATCGTGAAGTCTCGCTGACCAATTCGCTAAGGTCTACCTTGCCCACACAAGGCCGGGGTCCTTCGGACCGGCCGGTTCGAGACCCCGAAGGGGCGGGTGTTCCAGGATGGCGGGTGCGGACGCGACGATCGTGGTCATCATCGAGCGGACGAAGCAGAGACTCAAGGAAGCCGGCGCGGTCACGGTGGCATCGGCCAAGACTCCGAGTGATTTGGGTCTGAACGAAAGATGGCTCAAGGCGAGTGCTGGGGCAGGTGTGATCGCGACGAACGACGGAAAGTACTACTTGAGAACAAAGTAGTGGTACGGAAGCTTGTTTGCGTCCGTGGCCTCTGAGTGACGGTCGTGGTCCTCATCGTCCCTTTCCGCGTCGAGCGCTTCTGAGTCTTGACGGCGCGAAATCAAGGCAACCTAATCCGGATCGAAAGCACGGGCGCCCTTACGGGTGCAATGCGCCTCGGGATCTCGAAGGGCTGGCGGACCAGCACGCGGCAATAGGGCACGGCGTCCCGGAGATCGGCAGGTGGGTAACAGAGTCGGTCGCTGGAGGCCGTCTTGGGCCCCCTCCGCCGCGGACCTCCGAGCGACTACGCGGATCCTTCAATCTCGAAGGATGAGCTCAAGCCCCCGCCCGCCA
This sequence comes from Thermoplasmata archaeon, assembly GCA_021819135.1. Lineage (GTDB taxonomy): Archaea > Thermoplasmatota > Thermoplasmata > Lutacidiplasmatales > UBA184 > Lutacidiplasma. Next base: position 72,874 of record JAKASE010000008.1, read on the forward strand.
CCGGATTCGACCATTTACTTGTTCGAATCTTCCAGAGCTCCTCGCCGGTTGGGGGAGGCGCCCGTGCTGGGATTCGTATAACTACTTATTCGAATCATTGCTACGACGGATCTTCGAATTCGCTGGACGGCTGGCTCTTCCTTTCGAACTCGCCTCTTCCTTGCGGTCGAGCTTCCGGAGAAGCTCCCGCCTTAGGTCGTCGTACTGGTCCGGGTCGGCTCGCGGGTCGGCTTGGGGGTCTTCTATGGGATTCGGAGGGAAACCGAGGAACAGATCATCCCCGCGCTCGATGAACTGGAGCAACTGCAACCGAGTCCTTCTCCAGCCCGACCTCATTAGGCAAATGTAGTTTAGTCCCGCGGCGGAGAGCTCGCGACGAATCTGGGGGGAATCGCCGTGCACGCGACCGAGGTCAGCGGGGCGGAGCTCTACTCCGTGACTCTTGAGCGTGCCGGCGATCCGCGCCTTGACTCTCTCGACGTTGAGGCTGACGGGGGATTGGTCAGCGAGGCGAGGAGGGAGGGACGCGACGAACCGAAGCAGATCAGACTCTCCCTCCATGTATTTCGTTTGAAGGTCTGCGACAACATTCTCGATCAAGAGCGTGTACCGGCGGTCGGGGAGCCGAAGGACCTCTTGGCGACTCGTCAGCCATCTCAGACCGTCGCAGAGCTCCTTGTCGATTCGCTTGTACTCGGCTTTGCGCTCGGCCTCGGTGAGAGGTGGTCGTCGGCTTTTTCCGCGGCCCGCCTCAAGCTGGTCAAGCCTCCGCTGCCTGAGTTCGCCGTACGAGACAGGTCGTTCTCCGAAGTAGAATTGCTGGCGGACAAACCACGCTGAGCGCGGCATTCCACCGGCCGCGGGCCGACCGATGGACTTGGGTCGTGTCATGGATGCTACCCACTCCCAACCCACAATTCAGTGGGTTATAATCGAGTCCCTGCTCTTGGGCAGACGGGGGCCAACGTGAACCGAAGGGAGGCGACCGCCCTCAGACATGGCACCTCGCTCCTCGTGACGCTCCCTGCGGACTGGGTACGGGGGAACGGAATCAAAGCGGGGGACCGACTCGTCGTGGAGTACGGCGACGCGGTCACTGTCAGGACGGCTAAATCCCCCGGAGGCAGCGAGTGAGCGCATCGGTCCTCTCCGCGGCGCTCCGGCAGGCCCTCGCCCGGCTCGAGCCGAACGATCCCGCTCGACCAATGGTCGAGCTCGTTTTCGAGGTGGACGACCCCGCCGTTACATCGGCGGTGGTCCGCAAGCTGCTTGCTGAGATTCGCGCCGAGAGGGGGGCGTAGGCCGTGGCTGGCTTGCAGGCCACCGGCTGTGACGGGGAAGTGGTGACCTCGCCGGTCTCCGGCGTTTACCTTCGGTGCGAAGAGTGCGGGGGCCTCCTCCGCTTCTTGGTCCGATTCCGGGGACGAGTGCTCTGCAAGGCCTGCATCGCGTTCGAGGCGACGCGGAGGGTCCGGCCGTGACCATTCGCTGCCACAAGTGCGACGTACCGCTTCGTCCCGAGCTCGCGTTCTACCGGGACATTCGGAACCGCGTTGAGTACTGCGTCCGTTGCGCGCAGGCGCTCATCATCGAACGTACCGGGCTCGAGTTCATTCCTTCGTTCCGAGGTGTTAGAGCGTGACCGGCGAGATCACGAAGCCCTATCGAGTGAAGCGGTGGGTTGGCTTCGACGGCCCTTCCGTCTCGCCGGTACCCAGGGGCCCCGTCCTGTTTGAGCGGGTCCGCGCGACCATTGGTAGGCACATCCGGTTCGCGGAAGAGTGGGCACTCGACCTGGCCTCTCTCTGGGTGCTGATGGCGTACATCGCCGGCGACCTCCCGGCGGTATTCTACCTGCTCCTGTCGGACACGAAGGGGAAGGCCAAGACCGTGACCTTGGACCTCCTTTGCGCTTTGACCGGGGCGCTGAACGCTTCGGACATTTCCGTTGCCGCGCTCGTCCATTGGCTCGAGGAGCATCCATTCGGTGCGGTCGCCATCGACGAGATGGACGTGGCGCGCGACGTCGAGCGAGACTCGGCGCTTTCCGCGATCTGCCGAAACGGCAACACCCCGGGGAAGCCCTACCTGCGTTGGGATACGGTCGCTCGAGCGATGGCCCCTTGTCCGACGTACGGCGCGAAGGCTCTCGGGTACCGCGACAAGGTCGACGACGCCTTGGAGGACCGGGGGTTCGTTATCGTCACTGCACAGGTTCCCGGCCGTGAGGGTGCGGAGCTCGTCCGCCGCAACCTCCGCCAGGAAGTAGGAGACCTCCCGAGACAGCTTAAGGAGTGGTCGCAGAGCGCGCGAATTGGCGAGGTTGTCCAAGCGGAGATGGACTCTGCCTTCTGGTACGACAAGGTCGAGAAGATCGTCGGCGAGAAGAACATCGGGGCCAACCGCGAGACCCAATTGACTATGGTCGCCCTCGCGGCGTGTCGGGGCGCCTGCATCGATCTGAGTGACTCCCTGCAAGCCGCGTTCGGTCTCCGCCGCCAGGTCGCCGCTGCGAACACGGACGAGGACGTAGAAGAAGCGAGGGACGTTCTCGAGAGGATGATCGCGAGCGTCGGAACGTTGACGAAGGAGGCTGAGACCTACGTGGTCCGGCAGAAGGACTTCGCTGACGCTCTGAACGCTCGCAGGACAGAAAGGGGACTACGTCGGCTCACGTCGAAGCAGCTCGCCCGTCTCAGGAACGACATCGGCATCCGGCCGACGTGGCTGACCTCGCCCAAGAACAAGACGACGTGGAACATCCCAGCGAAGGAGTGGGCCGCACTGCCCGGGCGAGGGGTGACTAACTCGCCTAACCCGCCTAACCCCGCCGTCTTAGACGAAAGGGTTAGCCATGTTAGCCAGGTTAGGCTACCCCCGACCGAGGCTGAGGCTGTAGGTCCCGGACCGGACCCGGGAGATCTTTTCGCGGGACAGGAGACGCGAGCCGACCGGGCTCGAGAAAGGCAAGAGCGGGAGGGCCGTCCGTGACCGCGGCGATCTACGTGCGGGTCTCGACTACAGACCAACAGCTCGATGGGCAGATTCGCGATCTCGAGCAAGAGGTCGGCCGGCGCGGTCTTACGGTCACGGCGAGGTACCTCGAGAAGGTCTCGGGAACGGGACGCCTCGAGCGCGTCGAGTACGGGCGGCTTCTTCGGGACGCCGCGAGCCCGGGCCGGCTGTGGTCCGATCTGTGGGTATGGTCTCTCGACCGCCTCAGCCGGGAAGAGCGATTCACCCGCGCGGTCGAGACGATCTGGGACCTGGAGAAGCTCGGCGTCCGGTTCCACTCGCTCAGGGAACCTCTCCTTGACACGCCCGCAGACGGCAGACCTAACCTCGGCCGGGAAGTCCTACTCGCGCTACTCCCGGTGCTGAGCGCGTGGGAGTCGAAACAGCGGTCGGAGCGCACCCGCCTCGCTATGCGCGAGCTCAAGGAGGGCCGGCGTCGGACACGCAGTGGGCGCCCAGTCGGTCGACCGAGGCGCGTCACCCCCGAGCTCGTTTCCAAAGCTGAGGTGCTTCGCCGGCAGGGCTTCCCATGGGCCGAGGTCGCGCGGAGAGTCGGTTTGCCGGCCGAGACGTGTCGTAGGGCGGTCTATCAGTCGAAACGGTCCGTGGGGACCGTGTAAAATACCATGACCGAGGAAAAGGGTCCCGAGGTCGAGAAGCGAGGGTCACCGAGCGAATCCGAACGGTTACCCACGTCGGCCGAGGCCGCGCACCTGGACCCCGGCGAAGCGTGGGCTGAGCTCGTCCAGGAGATCGAAGCGAGGGGCGACCCCCGCGACGGTCCGTTCACTCTGAGCTACTCCGAGGTAGTCGAGCGAGTCCTCTCTCTCGAGGTGGATCTCGCTGCGCTGCGCGCGCGTCTCGAAGGGCACCTGGACGAGAACTCGTCCTCGTCCATTCGTCCGGACGAGACTGGCCCACTCATCTCTCCCCCCTCGTTCTCGCCTCTGCCGTCCGACCGCTCGTCACCTTCGTCACGAGACGGAGGCTTGTCCTCCCCCTCGTCCGAATGGTCCGGGGCAGGTCGCGTGCCGTGCCCTAGGGGGTGCGGGGCGGTCGTCCGCCGAGACAACCTCAGCCGTCACCTTAGGCGGTGCAACCCGGAGATCGAGACTAGTTTGTGAGCTGCTCGTCCGGGTCCAGCTCGTCCTGCTCGCCCGCAGGCGGTCGCGACTGCTCTCCTCGCGTGTACGCGACGAGATCGCTCGGAATCAAGGACCGGACACCGGAACCGGTAACACCCGCAAGGCTTGGTCCCCGGGCCGCCGCCGCGAGAATGGTGCGGTGGATACACCACGAGACCCGAGCGGAAAGTTCCCCTTCCGGCGGCTCTTCCCCGGGCCTTCCGATAGATTTTGAGGTGACGGTAAGTGGATACTTTCCGCCAGCGACGTTGTTCGTGCTAGGCGTACGCGAGGCAGGCATGACCGTCCTTGTCCCGCGTCGGACGAGGTTCCACTGACCGACACGGAGATTAGCCGGGGAGAAATCACGTTAGTTCGCGCAATGGTCGATTTTGACAAGCTACTCGGGGAGGCACCTAGACCGCCAATCACCGACCCCCTCGAGATCTTCGCATCACTCCAGAGAGGGAAGGGCAAGGAGTTCCCACGACCTGCGCAGGAAACCGCGCTAAAGGCATGGTACGAGCGTCACAGGCCCAACAGAGACGTCGTCATCAAACTCCCTACCGGCCATGGCAAAACACTGATTGGACTCTTGATCCTTCAATCGTACCTCAACGAACTTCACCGACCAGCGCTCTATCTCTGTCCTAACACATACCTGGTCGCCCAGACGTTGACTCAAGCCGCCGAATTCGGGATGCAAACATGTAGCGACGAGGATGCCGTTACAGGTTACCTTCCCGACAGGTTCCTGAATGGTGAAGCAATCTATGTAACGACGGCGAAGAAGCTTTTCAACGGCATGACCCTTTTTGGCGGTCCGGCCTCGAACCGGCCGATCGTCGATGTCGAATGCATTATTGTCGACGACGCACACCGATGCGTCGAGGAGATTCGGTCTGCATTCTCGATTCGAATAGCGAGAGGAACCGGCGATGAGCCCGATGACCTGTACGCCAAGTTGGTCGAGACTTTCAAGGAGAGCTTGAGCCGACAGGCACCCGGCACCCTCGTGGATCTTCTCGAGGGAAAGGACCAGTTCTTGCTAGTGCCGTACTGGAGCTGGATTGAGCACCAACCGGGAGTAATCAAGCTGCTCCAGGAGAACAAGACAAGAAGTGACGTCGCATTTGCATGGGACTTTCTTAAGAATCATCTCCGCGAGTGCCAGTGCTTTGCCTCAGGCAGGGCCATCGAGATCGCCCCCAGGTTAATCCCGCTCCAGGAAGTTCCTACCTTTGAAAGGGCAAAGCATCGCGTCTTCCTCTCAGCCACGCTCGCGGAGGATTCGTTCTTGGTCAGGGACCTCGGGGTATCCCCCGAGGCCGTGTTGAGCCCAATCGTTGCCGGAGACATCAAGTATGCTGGCGAGCGACTCGTCGTCCTACCAACTCTTGTCAAACCGAGCATTCAACGTGATGAGCTCGTAAAATGGGTCGCAGGTCTGGCCCGCGGCCACCCAAACCTTGGCGTTGTAGTCCTCGTTCCCAGCGTGTTCAGGGCCCGCGCATGGGAGGCGGTGGGGTCCCAGGTTGTCCGTGTCGGTGAAATCGAACGGGCATTGCAGCAGCTGAAGGCGGAAGTTGAGGCAGGAACACGCGAGGTTCCTCTAGTCCTAGTCAGCCAATACGATGGCGTTGACTTGCCGGACGACCTATGCCGGGTCCTTTGCATCGATTCCCTCCCCGATTGGAGCTCCCTGTCGGACCGCTATTCGACCACCGTACGCCAGGGTGCGGCTTCTATCAGCGCCAAGGAAGCCCAACGAATTGAACAAGGAATGGGGAGAGGCATTCGGGGACCGAACGACTGGTGTGTAGTGATCATCGCGGGGAACGACCTAACGGGCTTCCTGTCGGCGAACGTAAACAAGAGACACCTCTCCCTCGAAGCCCAGACACAGATTGCGATCGGACAGGAACTGGCTGGTGCCTTGATTCATGAGGGAAAGACGCTTGGTTCAGTAAACACACTCATCGACCAGTGCATCCGCCGAGAGGAACGTTGGAGGACGTTTTATCGAGTGCGGATGTCCGGGGTCACCCTTCCGTCTCCCAGTCGAGAGAACGTCGGGCGCGCGACGTCGGAGAGACAGGCAGAGCTGGACTTTGAAGGGGGGCGCCCCGACAGAGGGGAGGAGACCATACGAAACTTGGCGGAGAATTCGCCTGACGCTCTCGACAAAGGGTGGTACTACCAGTCCTTGGCAGAGCGACTTTACGGAGTGAACAGCCCCCGCTCACTGGAGCTCCAAATCCGCGCCCAGCGCGAAAACAAGTACCTTCTCAAAGCTGAACGGGGGGTTCAATACGAAAAGATAGCCGGCGGGAACGATAGGGCCCGAGACGTTCTGAACGTGTTGCACAGGTACTCCACTCTCAATGAGGCACTCGTCGCGATTTCCGCTATTCTCGACAAGGTTAGTTTCGGAATCGACTCCAACTTGTTTGAACAAGGGATCAAGGAACTCGGCGAAATTCTTGGGTTCAAGGCGCAAAGGCCCGAGGCGGAGACCGGAACCGGGCCGGACGATCTATGGGCTTTGGGCGGGACCAAGTACTGGTTAGTCGAATGCAAGAACGAAGTGGACCTCGAACGCTCAACCATTTCCAAGAGTGAATCCGGCCAGATGTCCAATAGTATTGGCTGGTTTCATGACCGGTATCCTGGTTGCAGCGCGACTTACGTCTTCGCTCACCCAGCGACCCAGTTGGCTCCCGACGCGTTTCTTTCAGATCAGGCCTTCTCACTCACACCCGACGGGCTGCAGCGACTCAAGACGTCGGTTTCCTCAGGATTCGCGTCACTTCAGGCAAGGGAGTTCGAGTCACTCTCGGAGGCTGAGATAAATCAAATGCTGGCAGCCCACGAATTAGACGATGCCAATCTGCAGCCTAAGTTCCTCAGGGTCGTGGAGCGCTCCCCGTCGCAGCGCTCATAGACCCACGCACATCCTCTCGGTCCAAGGCTGAGCCCGCTCGGCTGCGGGCAGGAGCCTCACCTCCCACGCGCGCTTGGGAGTTCGCGCGTCGAGCGTGCAAAATGTGTAGCGCATCGTGCGCGGAGCGGGCGTCCAGGATTCCATCCAGGACGGTTTCGGCTAGCGGCCCTCGCGCTCGCGGCCGATCAGTTCAGAGAGTCGCCTCTTCTGCCGCATGTATGCACCCAGCTCGCTTTTCACGAGAGCTTCTCGCATCAACTCGTACTCGCTCGCCGAATTGATGGTCTCGTGAAGTCGAGATAAGGAGGGGGGCCGGTTGTCCTTCCAATCCTCGGGCGTGTTTAGCCCTTGAGCGGTCCGTTTGAAAAGCTCGTAAACCTTCGGATCGCCCGAGAATGGTGCGTCCTCTCCGGCATATTCAGAAAGAGGGGTGCCTGGGGCAACGGCGGGAAGAGCCAATTCGGAACGCCTGAAAAGCCTGGCGATCCTGGGGCCGCCCTTCGGTCGCTCCTTCGGGGGAATCCTAAGACTGTAACGCTCACCAACTGCGTCTGCGATAAGGAAGCTGGCATAGTGCGGCGCGGAAAGGTCACGGAACGCCTCCGCAGACGTCGGCACGGTCCTGAGGGCCTGCAGGACCATGACACCCTTGCCTGACTCATGAAGTGCCTGGCGTGAGGCCAGGATCGACTTGTACGAAAGGTAGGCGCTCCGGTACGAAGCGTACGTCACACCGAGGAATGGAACGATCGATGACGACTCCCCCGGAATCCAGGCGAGCGCGTCGTCCACCATCCGCGAATCACCTATGTCAACTACCGGAACGATCGGTCGACTTTGTCGCCTGATGTAGGCCCACTCTTCTGGACCCAGGACGTCGTATTGTAGAGCGAAAGCGTCCGCCTCAACCTCCCCTACGATGTTGAGCAAGAACGCGACGACCTCTTTCGCGTGAGTCGAGTCTCGTTTTAGTCCTTGCTTCGCGTCTTGAGTCAATTTCAGATAAACGACTGTAAGCGATCCGTCGTCGACCCTGTTGAGAGTCGATTCGATTTTTCCCGTAGCTGTGGCGAGGTAGTCGTTCGTGTGGAGAATCGAATCTATCCCCTTGGGATTGACATGATGTTCATAGACGAAAGCACGATTGCCAACGGTAACACCAACATTGACCCCGATGTTGCTTTTTGCCTGGAGGTCGTGACGATTTACGAATCGGAACGGGGTTTCAACGGCACCTGAACTATACTTGACGGTTAGACGGGAAATGCCCGACGAATCATCGCGCTCGTGGGGCGCGACTGCTACTCCCATTTGAGGTAGGGCACCTTCGTCTTGGTTGTGAACTCCGGATAGTTCCGGTACACATACCGCAAGATTCCCTGTGTAGTGAACTCATCCCAACTTCGCTTCATCTCGGTTAGCCGGTTCCATTGGCGCCTGGCTACTTTTCTACTTGCGAGATAGCCGGCCTCGTCCCGCCCTCGTCTACCGAGGTTGTAGGTCGAGTGTCCCTCTCCCCTGGCGGAGATTACTACTTTCCCTTCTGACCTGAGCAGATAAGGGAGGTCGGCGACAAGGGGGCTGTATGGGCCGAAGTAGTCGGCCCGAAACTCAGGATCCATTACAGCCTCCCTCTCGAACACCTCATTGTACGCGAGGAACATCTGCTTCTGCATCATCGTCCGGCCGGCGACCGGACCGACTTTCAGCAGAACAAGCATGAGCTGCGCCGGGGTGAGCGACTTGGGGCCACGCCGTTCACCCGATGGCGGCCAACGGAAGTGCAGCTCGATGTCAGCCGGAACTTCCATGGCCCGAGGACCGCCCCGTACATTCCGACTGCCTACTGGCATACCGCTCTCCCTCCACCGTACGCGATGCGAATTGTTATCACGGGTGACTTCGGGGTGCCCAGCGCTATGATTAGATGAACTTTAATCTTGGTCTTGCAAAGGACGATGCTGACAGGAAATCCTGCGTGCCCTTTCTTGCAGGGGTTTGTTCCGGACTTGAGGAACTTCCTAAGAGGCCGCTTCGCTCGAATGACCACGTCCCAAACGAGCCTTTGCAGGTCCTCTTTTCGCGCGTTCACAGACTCCAGCAGACTCGTGACCTCTCGCGGAATCACGACACCGAGCTTGTAGCCATAGGCAGTGCACGTCGCGAGTCGGGGGGTCTCCCGGCAGAATGCATTGATTTCCCGGCATGTGTCGCAGAACAGGGTGGGGAAGCTAAGAGATCGGCTCGACTGCGGCTTCCGCCCAACACTAACACCCGCGCCAGAGGGAGCGGTTGCGCCGACTGTCGTAGCCGGAGGTACATCGCGGCCCCTGTAGGTCGCGCGTCGGAAATTGTTATCTCCGCAGTATCTGCACGAGCCCATTCGCTGTGCCGCCTGTGCCAAAAGGAAGGAGGCTTGGTGGTTCTTCAGGGTACGCCAAGGATGAAGACCGCGTAGGCGTGCTTGGGAAATCGCTAATGCTACCACTTGGGTTCAGTCTCAAGGGGGCTCGAGTTCATTGGGCCTAACGTTCCAAGAGATTCGCCAGCGGGCGATTGAGTTCTCCCACGAGTGGAAAGGAGAGACGAGGGAGAGGGCCGAAGCCAAGACATTCTGGGACGGTTTCTTTCCGATTTTCGGGGTCAGCAGACGGCGGGTCGCATCATTCGAAGCACCGGTGAAGAAGCTGGGTGGGAAGCAGGGGTTCATTGATCTATTCTGGAAAGGCACTCTCCTTGTTGAGCACAAGTCCGCCGGGGAGGACCTCGATGCTGCACTCGATCAAGCCCTTGAGTATTTTCCCGGACTTTCTGAAGATGAGCTGCCCAAGTTCATCCTGGTCTCCGACTTTGCACGATTCCGCCTCCACGACCTGGAGGAAGGGACTGAGAAAGAGTTCCCGCTAGAAGACCTGCACAAGAACATCCATCTGTTCGACTTCATTTCCGGATGGCGTAAGCAGAAGATTGTTGACGAGGACCCGGTTAACATTCGGGCCGCGGAACTCATGGGGCGCCTCCACGACGCCCTCAAGGAATCAGGCTACAGCGGTCATCCGCTCGAGGTCTTCCTTGTCCGCATTATGTTCTGCATGTTCGCTGACAGTACCGGCATCTTTCCGAGGTCTCACTTCTCGTACTGCATTGAGGAGCGAACCCGCGAAGACGGGTCGGATCTCGGGGGGCATCTGGCGCAAGTCTTCCAGGTCTTGGATACTGATGAGCCCAACAGACAAAAGGCGCTGGACGAGGACATGGCCCTCTTCCCGTACGTAAACGGGAAGCTGTTCGAGGAACAGTTGCCACTGCCTTCCTTTAGCCGTGACATGCGCAATCTCCTTCTGACCTGCTGCCACTTTGACTGGAGCACAGTCTCCCCGGCGATATTCGGATCTCTGTTTCAGTCGGTAATGGACCCCGAGAAGCGCAGGGACATCGGCGGGCATTACACGACGGAACGCAATATTCTCAGAGTGGTCCGTCCCTTATTCTTGGACGACTTGCGTGCCGAGTTCGAACGGTGCGGTCGAAACGAGCGGCGCCTTCGAGAGCTCCTGGACCGTATCTCCAAGCTAAAGTTCCTAGATCCTGCGTGTGGGTGCGGGAATTTCCTGGCAATTACCTACCGGGAACTGCGCCTTCTCGAGATTGACATACGGAAGCGTCTGCGCGACCTATCGAAGGACCCCAATCAGCTCGTTCTTGACGTCGAACTGGGCAACGGGTTGGATGTCGACGCGTTTTACGGAATCGAACTGGAGGAGTTCCCGGTCCGAATTGCCGAGGTGGCGCTCTGGCTCGTTGACCACCAAATGAATGTTAGATTGTCTGTCGAGCTCGGATTCTATCACGTTCGTCTGCCCCTCAAGAAAGCCCCGCACATCGTCAAAGGAAACGCGCTGCGGCTCGACTGGAATGCCCTCCTCCCTCGAGAGGAAGTGAGCTTTGTCTTGGGCAATCCCCCGTATGCAGGGAAGAAACGCCGCAACCCCGAACAAACGGAAGATATGGACCTGGTCTTCAAAGGTCGGGTTGATAGATACGGAGTCCTGGACTACGTGGCCTGTTGGTTTCTCAAGGCCCTCGACTACGTGCGGGGAACCAGGGTTGCTGTGGCGTTCGTTTCCACTAGC
>JAKASE010000009.1 GCA_021819135.1 Thermoplasmata archaeon
AGCGCGCGCTCCGCGCTTCTCGAGGCGGCGACGTGGCGTCCGAGCTTGAGCGAACCGTTCGCGGTTCCCTCGAACGCGGGTCTCACGGTCGAGCCGGTGAACGAAGACGACGCGACGTCGGGCGACCTGCCCAGGTTGCCGGATAGGTAGTTATGCGATGCTCGACCGATCGCTTCGGTCGGGTCGGTGAGGCCGGCGGCATCCGCTTCGGGTAGCGCGGGCCACTCGGCCCGGCCGCCCCCGTGTTCGCCCCGGGACCGTAGCGAGTTCCGATCCCTCCTCGGGGTCTAGGGATTATGTACTCTCACTCGATGGTTTCGGCGAAACCGGGGGCGGTCGTCGATGCGGATGTCCTTGTACATCATGCGACGACTGATCCTCCTCATCCCGATCATCATCGGCGTGATGACGATCACCTTCGTCCTGGTGAGCGCCCTGCCGATCAGCGACCGACTCATTGCCTCCTACGGCGCCCCGAGCCCGAGGGCCAGTTGGATCTACGACCCGGTCCTTAGCCCCGGCACCGGGCCCTGCCCCGGACCGCCCAACACCCAGACCTGCCCGAACCCGGTCTACAACCGGGATATCGCCGCGTTAGGATTGAACGAACCGATCCCCGTGCAGTGGGGGATCTATCTCTACCGCAGTTTCACCTTCCAATGGGGGGCCGTCAGCAACTATAGTTCCGCGGGACTCCTGATCCCCTCGATCCACGGCCTGCCGGTGGCCACGGTCCTCGCCTGGTATCTCCCCTACACCATCGAGCTCGCCATCCTGTCCCTGGTGATCATCCTGCTGATCTCCGTTCCCCTCGGGAACCTCGCTGCGGTCAATCGGAACCGTCCGGTCGACCAGGGCGCGCGCGTCATGTCGTTCTCCGGGTTCGCGCTGCCGACCTTCCTGCTCGCCTCGCTCACGCTCACCGTGGTGCTGATCGGTGTAGGGTCGAACTCCGGTTACCTCGCCCATACCCCATGGTGCCAATCCGGCGAGCCGCTCTGGAACGAGCTGACCGGCTCGTGGCCCGTCAGCAGCTGCTTCGGGGGTACCGGCGGAGCGACCAGCTATCCCGGTTGGCTCCATAACAACGGCATCTACACCACCCCGACCGGGTTCCCCACCGTCGATGCCCTCGTCGCCGGCAACTACTGGGTCGCCCTCGATTCGGTCCTCCGGATGATCCTTCCGGCCCTCGTCATCGCCTTCGGGACCATCGCCGTCCTCCTCCGCTTCGTCCGCAACAGCATGCTCGAGGTCATGAACCTCGATTACGTCCGGACCGCCCGCTCCGAGGGGATTCCCGAGTCGACCGTCATCAAGCGGCACGCGGGCCGCAACTCGCTCAACGTCACGCTGACCGTGATGGGCCTCCTCTTCGCCTTCTTCATCGGAGGGTTCCCCATCATCGAGGACGTCTTCAATCTCAACGGGGTCGGGCTCATGCTCGCCTATTCGGTACAGAACACCGCCGGGCCGATCGATTTCGCCCTCGTCTTCGGAACGACCCTGCTCTTCACCTTCATCGTCGTGATCGCGAACATCATCGTGGACGTGCTCTACGCCTACCTGGACCCCCGGGTCCGATTGGGGTGAGGATCGCGTGCGCCGGGACCCGGGGTCCCGGCCCTGCGAATCCGATCCGCGTGAGCGAGCGGTCCGAACCGATGCGGGACGCGAGCGGAGCGGACCGGCGCTCGTTCCCCCGAACGGTGCACGCTTCCCCGCTCCAAGAGAACGCGGGGCGAACACGTCCATCACGTGACGGAACGGGTCCCCCCTACTCGGGGTCCCCTCGACCATCAGGGACGAGGGGCTGCCGGAGCGCGCCCCCCGACCGAGCGTGCGTACGTACGTACCGGGACGCCGACGTCACGAACCGCCGAGCTCACCCGGTCCCCAGGATGATGCGGGGGTCGGGTACCGCATAGTTGGCGGCGACGTAGACGTACTGGGTCACCGGGTCGTAGACCAACATGCCCGGGTCCGCGCCCGGGCCCAGCGGGATGGTCGCGACCTGCGTCTGGCCCTGGATGATCCCGATCGTGCCGTCCTCGTAGTTCGAGACGAAGACGAGGCCGTTGGCCGCGTTGTAGGCGATCCCGGTGGGATCGGTGCCGACCGCCACGGTCCCTACCAAGGTGGGGGGCGTCGAGGCGGAGCTGTTCCCGGGCGCGATGATCGCGACCCGGTTCGCGGCCGATAGCGTGACGTAGAGCAACCCCGTGGAGCTGTCGACGGCGATCGCGGTCGCGTTCGAACCGGAGGCTCCGCCCAGGGTCGCGGCCGAGAAGCTGAGCGACGCGACCACCTCGAACGCGTGGATCTGCCAGACGATCCCGGTCCCTCCGGAGTTGCCGACGACATAGACATCGTTGCCTACCGGATCGTAGACCATGCCGTACGGATGGCCCGCCGGCTGCAACGAGACGAGGCTGTTCGAGAAGAGATTGTCAGGCACGGAGTAGACCGAGATCGTCGGACTGCTGTAGCTCGCCACGTACAGCTTGGAGTTCGTGGGACTGTAGACGATCGCGTCCTGTGGCGCGCCGTTCGCTATCGGCGCCACCGGCGCGGGGGCGGTCGTGGGGTTCGTGGCGTCGAGGACCGTGATGCTGTCGGAACCGTTGTTCGCGACGTACAGCGCATTATCCTTGGGGGCGTACGTCACCGCCGCGGGGTCGGTCCCCGCCGGCGCGGCGCCCTTGTAGGCGCAGCCCTGAGCGGCGCAGTAGACAAAGAAGACCTGGTTCGGGGCCCCCGGGTCCGCGCCGACCAACTGTCCGTTGACCGGATCGTACCCGATCAGGTCCGGGGACGTGAGCGCGCTGTTTCCGGAAGGGGCCGTCGCCGGGTCGAACGTCTGGGTGACCCCGACGGCGCACGTGACGTACGCGGCCGCCTCGAGCGTTCCCGATAGCGGGATGAGCGAGCTCGTGGCGCCGGTAGTGGGGTTCATGAGGCCCACGCCGACCCCCTTGTACTCGCTCAGCACCAGCGCCTGACCCGCGATCGAGCTCGAGCTCGCCGCCTGCAGGGTCGCTTGCGAGAAGCCCAGGAGGGCGTTATCGGCGTTGTCCACGACGAAGTAGGAGTATCCGGTGTAGGAGCAGGCGAGCTGAGGCACGACCGATACGGCCTCCGAGTCCTTCCAAGAGCCAAACGTCTGGACGCCCCCGCTGGGCGCGAAGGAGTAGAAGGTCGACTTGCCCTCCGCCGCCATCAGGAGGGTACCATCGACAGTCGCGCCGAAGTTGGACGGCGTGACGGTCGGTCCTTCGACGTAGGTACCGATCGATCCGAGCCACGTGAATGCCGGGGGACTCCCGGGGCTGATGAGGTAGATGTTGCCGTTATGGCCTCCGGTGGCGAGGAGCCCGTACCCGAACGCGCCGAAGTAGTCGAAGGTGAGCCCGGCGTAGGTGCCGCTCAGGTTCGAGGGAACGGCGATCCCTGTGCGGGCGCCATTGACCGTCCCTGCGGGGATCGTGTAGAGGGAGCTCCCGACGAGGACGTAGGCCTGGCCCGCGGGATAGTTCCCGAGGCCGGGGGAGATGGCGATGGCCCCCTCCGGGCACTTGTTGGGAGCCCCCGTCAGGGTCGCAACGAGGACCGGCGCGGCGCCGGGGCTGGCGATGGAGTAGACGGCGGAGCAGCCGGAGAGGACCATCAGCTGCGTCGGGGTGACCGCCACGGCGGTCGGGTTCGGAACCGTAGCGTACAGGGCCGAACCCGACGTGCCCGAGGCTCCTTGGGAGGGGGCGGCCGACGCGAGCCCGCTGCCCCCGGCCAGGAATGCTACCGCCAAGAACGAAAAGGCGATCCCGAGCACCAGGGACTGACGCGCCCGCCCATTACGCAGACCAGATCGTCCCGACCCGCCGAAGTTCCCTACGCTCGCCAAGGTTTCCCACCGGTGAGGGCGGGTAGCTAGACCTATGTTAAATAACCACCTTCGACACTCTGACGAAAAACCGCACGGGTGCGGCCGGCCGAGCCACCCCCACACTCTCAGCGAGGCCTTAAGGGACCCCCGAGTCTTCGCACGGTCGTGCCCGAGGAGGGCCGCCGGCCCGCGGTGATCATGTTCACCGACATGGTCGGCTACTCGGAGCTGACCCAGCGCGACGAGCGGGGCGCGCTCCAGCTGCTCAACGAACACCGCCGCATCGTTCGTCCGCTCCTCGCGCGATTCGCCGGACGGGAGGTGAAGACGATCGGGGACGCCTTCATGGTCGAGTTCTCGGACGGACTGTCCGCGGTCCGGTGCGCCCTGGAGATACAGCGACAGCATGCCGAACGCAATCGGGACCTTCAGCTCGCGGAGATCCAGATCCGCATCGGCCTCCATGCGGGGGAGGTCATCGACCAGGAAGGGGACCTCTACGGCGACACGGTCAACGTGGCCTCCCGGATCGAGCCGCTCGCGCCCCCGGGGGGCATCTGCCTTTCCGAGCCGGTCTTCGAGGCCGCCAGGGAACGGATCGACGTCGCCCCGACCCCGCTCGGACCGGCGACCCTCAAGAACATTCACCTGCCGGTCCCGGTGTATCGGATCGACCTGCGGCCGGAGCGGCAGGTCCCGATCCGGGAAGGTCCGTGGGTTGACCGGGAGGGAGAGCTCGAGCGGCTCGAAGGGGCGTTCGAGCAGGCGGACCGGGGCCAGGGTTCGGTGGTGTTCATCTCGGGAGAGGCCGGAGTGGGCAAGACCCGCCTCGCCGAGCAGGCGATCCGCATCGCCGCCCGTCGCGGCGCCCGCGCGGTCCGTGGACGGGTGAACGAGGAGGAGGCCGAGGCGGCCTACGCCCTCTGGACCGAAGCCCTCCGCGGACTGGCGGCGGAGCTATCGGTCGAGGCGCTGAGAACCGCCGCCGGGTCGTACGCCGAGGCGATCCGCCCTCTGCTTCCGCATCCGGAGGAAGCTCCCGAGTCGTCCGCCCCCCCGGCGGACCCCGACCAGGCCCAGGCCCAGCTCTACGCGGGAGTCACCCACCTGTTCCGGGAGCTCGCCCGATCCGGGACGCTCGTCCTCCTGCTCGACGACATCCGGTGGGCCGACATCGCCTCCCTTAGGCTCCTGGAGGCGGTCGGGAAGGACCTCGCGAGCGCCGGGGTGCTCGTGATCGCCACGTATCGGGCCGGCCCGAGCTCGGGCTCGGACGTCTGGAGGGAGGTCGTTCGCTCGCTCGTTTCGGGGGGGAACGGGGCGGAGATCGCCGTACCCCGCCTCGACCTCCCGGCGGTCCGACAGCTGGTCCTGCTGCTCGTGAAAACGAAGGCGATCCCGGACCGTTTCGTCCAGCTGGTGTACGACAAGACCCGAGGGAACCCGTTCTTCGTCGAGGAGGTGCTCCGGTCGCTCCGGGGGCACGGGATCCTCCCGGGGGATACCGAAGAGCCGTTCGCCCACCTCCCCGAGTCCCTGCCCCTTCCCGACTCCGTCCGGCGGCTTGTCCGTCGGAGGATCGAGGAGCTCGACCCCCCCGTGGTCGACTTCCTGCGCACGGTCGCGGTCCTGGGTCCGGAGTTCCCCCTGGACCCGCTCGAGCGACTGACGGGGCTCGGGCGGGACCCGCTCCTCGAGCGCCTCGGACGAGCGCTCGCCCTCGAGGTGCTGACCGAACGGATCGACGAACGGGGGGCGGTCCGGTATGCGTTCTCCGTCCGCGAGACCTGGGAGACCATCTACGGGGACACTCCGGCCACCCTCCGCACCCGGTACCATCTCCGGGCCGGGCAAACGCTCGAGCGAATGGCGGGCGAGGGCCGACCGGTGCCCGCGGCCGAGCTCGCCCACCAATTCCTTCAGGGCCGGGAGCCCGGAAAGGCCCTCGAGTACACCGTCCGGGCGGCCGAGGAAGCCGGTCGGGTCTACGCCCGCGAGGATGCGGTCTACCATTACCGGGCCGCGCTCGAGCTCCTGGGCAGCCGCCCGGACGAGCGGCTCCGGGTCCGGGTCATGGATGCGCTGAGCGAGCACCTGTTCCGACTGGGCCAGCTCGAGCTCGCCCAGTCGATGCGTCGGGAGGCCGCCGAACGGTACGAGCATCTCGGAGAGCTCCGTGCGGCCGGCGACCTGCACCGCCGTATCGCCCACGGGTCCCGGGAGGACGCGGATACCGCTCGACACCACTGGGAGGAAGCCCTGCGACTCCTCGAGGGGGGACCGGAGACCGCGGAGCTCGCCCGGCTCTACAGTACGATCGCAGGCTTCCGGTACGAGGCCGGGGAAGCGGCGGCGGCCCGGGAGCTCTTCGGTCGTGCCGTCGACGTCGCCCGCCGGGTGTCGGATGCCGCCACGCAGGTCGAGGCCCAGATGGTCCTCGCCGGCCTGCTGCCGCTCCCGGAAGGAGCGCGGGTGTTCCGGGAGCTCGAGGAGGCCCTGAAGGTCGCCCGGGAGCACGAGGTGACCGGGCTCGTGCCGAACCTCCTCATGGTCCTCGCCTTCGCGCATCTCCACTTGGAGGGCGACCGGCCCGCGACCGAACGCGCGCTCGAGGAGGGGATCGCGTCGGCGCGCCTCGCCCACGAGCGGTACCTCGAGAGAGCCCTCGAAGGGAACCTCGGGACGTACCTGGCCTGGCGGCTCGGTCAGTACGACCGGGCGCTGCAGGGGGTCGAGGCCCACGAACGCTACTCCGAAGGGGACCCGAGGAAACAGCTCCCGGTGGCGTTCCTGGTCGCCGGGGACATCGCGCTGACCCGGGGCGATCCGGACGGGGCCCAGCGGTTCATCGAGGAGGCCGGGGCCCTGCTCCAGGTCGGCGGCGACTGGAGCGAGCGGGTCCAGTGGCGCAATTGCCAGGGACGCGCGGACCTCTTGCGCCGACGGTTCCCTCGGGCCCGCGCCTCCCTGCACGAGGCGCACGAGCTCGCGACCGGCATGGGGGACCCGGCGCTCATGTCGGTGCTGCACGCCGAGACGCTCCACCTGGAGGTCGAGACCGAGCTCGCGAGCGGCGACCCGAAGGCGGCGGAGCCGTTCCTGCGGGAGCTCGAGCGGATGGGCGAGGCCGCGGGACCGTCCCCTGTCCAGGCGTACGGGACGCGCGCGCTCGGCCTCGTGAAGCGTGCCGCCGGCGATCTCGCGGGGAGCACGGAGGCGTTCACACGGTCGGTCCAGCTCTGGGAACGGTTCGACTGGTCCTACGAGATCGCCCGGACCCGTCTCTTCCTGGCCGGGGTGTTCCGACAAACGGGCCAGTCGGAGCGGGCCGAGCCGCTCGAGAAGGAGGCCCGGGACTACCTGGAACAGATCCGGGCGTCACCCCTAGGAACCTCCACGGCCTCCTCCGGCTGAGCTCGGCTGCGCAGGGGGTCCGGTCGGATCGCGTCCGGGGGCTGGCGGTCCACCTCCCCGAACCTGCGCGGACCTCGGGAGAGCCGCGCCCAGAATCACCTATTAATCCCTGAAGGAGGTCCCCCCTCCCGTGTCGACCCCCGTGAAATTTCCCGCAGGGGAGCTTGCGAAGCGCCTGAAGAATATCACGATCCTCGGTTCCCTCTCGGACGCCCAGCTACGAGCCCTCGCGAAATGGACCGAAGTGGTCTCCGTGGAGTCCGGGGAGACCGTCGTCAAAGAAGGCGACTCAGGGAGCGCCCTCCACCTGATCCTCCAGGGGTCCGCCGACGTCCGCCAGGGCGGTCGGAACCTCGCCCATCTCGGAGAGGGCCAGTTCTTCGGAGAGATGTCGCTCTTCGATGACCTTCCCCGCTCGGCCGACGTGGTAGCGGCCGAGCCGTCGAAGATCGCGGTGCTGCAGAAGTGGGAGTTCTGGGGGTACGCGGCGAGCCAGCCGAACGTGGTCCTGAACATCCTGGCCGAGATGAGCCGCCGGCTAAGGGCCGCCAACCAGGTGCCTGGAGATTGATCGGGGCGACCGTCCTGCGACGCCCCCTGCTCCCCCGGAAGGGCGCCCTCCCCGACGCGGACCCTCCCCGCCCCGGTGGCGGTCACGATGGATCCGCTTGATCTCGCGGTCTACCGATACCTTGCTCCCGGGGGCGAGGCCCGCTTCTGGGCGGGCCGCCGCATCGTGGACCCGAGGATCACCTCCCGCGAGATCGCCGGTCGTGTCGGCATCAGCGAGAGCGGGGTCCGACACCGCCTCCGCCGCCTCACCGAGGGGGGGTTCCTGCGCGATCGGGCGGTCCTACCGAATCCCGCGTTGTTCGGCCAGAATGTCTTCGTGGTGGACCTTCGGATCCTCCAGTCGCGCGAGGTCGACCGGATCCTCCGCGACCTTTCCCTGATCGAGGGCGTCGTCTTCACCCGTGACGTGCTCGACGAGAACGAGCGGAAGATCCAGGTGTACCTGGTCGCCGAGAGCGAGACGGTGGCCGCCCGGCGGGCAGCGCTGATCGGGCGCCTCTCGGCGTCGGGAGGTCCGGTCCGAACCCGGTCGTACTACGTCCCTCCCTCGGGCCGGGACCTGACCTCGCTCGAATGGCGGGTACTGTTGTTCCTTCGGCACAACGCCGACGCGTCGCTCGCCGACATCGGCGAGGCGGTGAAGATCTCCCTCAAGTCCGCATCCCGATGCTATCACCACCTGATCGACTCCCGCGCCGCGTGGTGGACCCACGGGCCCACCTCCGAGGAGTTCCCTCTCGCGCTGGTCCGGGTCGACCTCGAAGAGGGCGCCCATCGGGATTCCGTGGCCGGGTGGCTCTCCACCGCGGAGCTGGCCTGGGTCCCGGTGGCGAGCGACGGGCTTGGCCTCCCACCGGAGTCCGCGACCACGGTGGTCGCCGGGCTCGTACCGGCCGACGTGCCTACCGCGCTCGAGAGGTTTCTTCGACGCCTCGCGAGCGTCGAGGGCGTCCGCAGTGTCCACCGGACCTTCGGGCTCGGCTCAACGCTCCACCCCCAGTGGTTCACCGACCGCATCGCACGTCGGGTGCTGGCCGGCCGATAGGTCGGCCGCCGATCCTGCGCTACGCCCGCCCGGCCGGAGCGGACCTCCCGGGCCAAATGCCCGGGTCGACGCTCCGGACGGGCGGACGGGACCCTCGTGACCGGACTACGCCATCCGGGCCTGAAGGACCGCCGAGTGGACCGGGGTCGCGGAGGCCTTGACCGCGGCCACCTGGGCGAGGCTCGCCTTGGTCGCCGTAACCTGGGCGAAGGTGGCCCTCGCGGTCACGGCCTTCACCGTCGCCGAGTTGATCATCGCGGACTTCGCCATGGTGAAGGTGTGCACGACATTGGTCTGGTGGAACGCGGTGGCGGTGGTGGCCGGCCGGACCGTGGCGAACTGGGCGAACGTCGCCTTCGTGAGGGCGGCCTTGGCCAGGAACGCCTTCGCGGCGATGAGCTTCGACGCACTGAGGGCCCGGACCGCGGCCGTATGGACCGCGGCGACGTGAGACGCCGAGAGCTTGACGGTCGGGGCCGCGACCGTCGCGGCCTTGAGCGAGAGCATCGCCTGCATCGACGCGGCCGCACGGACCGCGGCCATCGCGGCTACCTTACCCACCACTGTCAGCTCAGCAACCCCTACCAGCATTTTCTCGTCCCGAACTCGGGCTCACCGAGCCAGGGACGGGTCCATGACACTTAATCCTCGCGAGGCGGCTGCGACCGAGGCCGGCACGCCGGCGGGGCCGGCTGTCCGACTTCCGCCGGATTCTTGCAGAAGCAGGGACGTCGCCCAGGAAGTGGCAACCTCGCGGACGGGCCCCGGGGAGACCGAACCGCTAGATGTCGATCCGCGTACCATCGTCTACGACGCGGGCGTCAGGGAAGACACGCCGCGCTTCGGCCGAGATCTCGGAGTCCGAACCGGGCCGATCTCCGAGGTGGGTGATCCAGAGCGCGCGCGCCTTCATCGCCACCGCGGTCTCCGCCGCCTGTCGGCCGGTGCTGTGGCCGAACTCCCGAGCATGGGAGGCATCGGTCTCGGCGAACGTGGCTTCGTGGATCACGTAGTCGGCCGCGAGCCCCCTCGCGGCGGAGGGCTCGCGCGTGTCCCCCGAATAGAACACCGAGGTCCCATCGTCGGAAAGGAGGTAGCCCAGGTTGACGACCGTGTGGTCCATCTCGTAGGAGCGGATCCTCCACCGACCGATTGTCACGTCGATATCGCGACCCTCGATCACCCGGAACGGATAGAGATGGGCCGGGTCCACGACCGTACCCTTCGCCTCGAACACGGTGCGGAGGATCGGTCCGAGTCCCGGAGGGGACACGAGCGTGAGGGGCCGCCGCCGACCCGAGATGAGGGTGTGCATCAGGAAGTCGAACAGCCCCGCGACGTGATCCGCGTGGAGGTGCGAGATCAGCACCGCGTCGACGCGGTCGAATCGCCCGGTGTCGTACAGGCGCCCCGTCGCCCCGGCCCCGCAGTCGAGCAGGAGGGAATCCACGAGAGCGCTCGAAGGCTGGCGGCGGCTTCCCCGAAAGTTGCCGGCTCCGGTGCCGAGAAAGTCGATCCGCATCGAGGGGGGCCCGAACGCACCTGAGACCGACGAGCAGAAAACACCGACGGCACTCAACGCGCTCGGCCCGGGAGGGTGTACCTACCCTCAGGTCGACCGGAGTCTCGGCGAGTTCCCGGGTCGGACGACCTCGGAGATGCGGTCGCACCCGGGGATCTCGGGAGCGGCCCCGATCGTCCGAGGCCGGTGTCCCGGCGATCCCGTTCCGACGTTTGCGTACGTCACGCGGCGAGGACCGAATCTCCGGTGGCAACGCCGTGCGGGAGCGAGCGAGACAATCCCGGCTCGGGGAATGGCGTGCGGGGGTCTCAGCGCCACGGACGTCTTCCCGGTCCCCGGCATCTCCTGCTCGGTGGAGGTCCGAGGATCCTTCGGAGAAAGGATTGGAGAAGGGGTTGGCCCGGGGACCGGCACGGTCCGCGACGGGGACCGCCCCGGAGGCGTGGCCCGATCAGCTCTGGCCGCCTCCGCTCGGGGGGCTCGGCCCGGAGGGGCCCTTTCGGGCCCGGCCCATGAACACCAGCGTCGTGACCAGGAAGATCACCGCGAGCACGGCAAGCACGGCGATGATCGCCCAGCCCGTGGAGCTGATCTCGTTCGAACTGGTGGTCGAACTGCTCACCGCATTCAGCGAGATCGGGACGGAGGTGGTGGTGCTGCTCTTCACGGTGACGTTGTCGTAGTAGGTGTAGTACCCGGACGCGCTCACCTCGATCGAATGCACCCCCGGCGTTACCGAGGCGGAGTACGCCCCGTTCGATAGGGTGACCGCACTACCATCCACCCACACCGTGGCGGACGACGGCGAAACGGTGAGGGAGAGCGAGCCGTCCGGACCGGGCGGAGGCGTCACCGGGTTGAGCGAGATCGCGACGGTCGTGGTGGCGCCGCTCGAGACCGTGACGTTGTTGTAGTACGTGTAGTAGCCCGCGGCCGACGCGACGATGGCGTGGGTTCCGGCCGAGACGGCCGTGCTGAACGCCCCCGACGTAAGCGTCACCGGTGCCCCGTCGATCGTGACGTTCGCTGTGGCCGGGGTCACGGTCCCCGCGAGCGTGCCCGTCGCCGTCGAGGTGAACACGACCGATACGGTCGTCACGCCTCCCTGGGCGACCACCGACACCGAGCCCGAGGCGGGCGCCGCGGAGTAGCCCGCGACCGCCCCCACCGTGAACGAGTACGAGCCGCTGGCCAGCACCTTTTCCAGGGATGGGGAAGTGCCGCTGAGCGACCCGCCGCCGCTCACGGTCACGGACCACGCGGTGCCGGTCGGAAGGCCGCTCTCGGCGAATACGACCGACCCCAGAGAACCGGCCGGGCAGTAGTCCCCGCCCGTGGTGATCAGGGCGATCCCCACGTTCTCGTCGTAGGGCAGCAGCGTGGTCCCGGGAGCGTAGTCGTACCACCAGTTGCCGCACGCGTACGGGTACGCGCCCACCGCGCCGGTCAGCGACACGCCATTGATCACGGTCACCGTGCTGGCAGGGGTCGGCGCCGTCAGGTTCCAGGTGTTCGTGTAGCTGTACGGTACCGACGGATACAGGTCATCGTACACGTTGTAGTTCGTCTCCAAGGCGGTGAACGGCGTGTCGAAGTAGTTGTTCCAGATGGAGTCGCCGCCCTCGTTCTCGATCAGCGATATCGGCCCGAGCCCGTACTCGTAGGGATAGATGTACCCCACCGGGAGCATCGTGAGGCCGGTGACCGCGGAGTACAGGAACGCGTTCCCGACGATCGAGTTCCCGGTCCCGCCATAGGTGAGTATTCCGACGTCCGTCACCAGGAAGGTCACGCCGGCGACGAGCGTACTCGTCGAGTTCCAGATCACCAGGTCGGCGTACGGGAAGCCGGTCTGCTCGTAGCTCGTCCAACCGCTGATCGTTCCGCCGACGATCGACACGTGGGACGTCTCATACAACCAGATGGCCAGGTTGTCCGACGTCGGAGAGCCGAAGTAATTCGCGGTGCTGAGGGACGTCCCCCAGAAGTCGACGAGGAAGGGGGCCGGGTTCGCGATCTCGACGTAGGCGCTGGTGTTCCACAGCGAGATCCCGGCATACGCCGGGAACTCGTAGTCGTTCGTGGCGGCGAACTCTCCGGAGAGGTTCGTGAGCTCGTTGTTCACCAGCATGTACGGGTTCGCTTCAGTTCCCGTCCCTCCCGAGGATATCGCGGCCAGCTGGCCATTCGACAGCGCATAGAGTGGCGTGTACACGCCCATCGCCACATTGACCGTGAGCGCGCTCGAGAACGTCGTGGTCGTCCCCGAGGTGAGCGCGAGCGCGGAGCTGTCCGCGATGTCGTAGTCGCTCGCCATTACCTTCACGGAGTACGTCCCCTGGGTAAGGTCCCACGCGTAGTTGCCGCTCTGCGGGAGGGGCCCCCAGGCGGAGTTGGAGATGTTGTAGCTGGCGCCGTTCGTGACGAACGCCCATGCGTTGGAGGGATCGATCGTTCCCGACAATACGGCGGCGCCGGCCGTCGCGGTGGCGCTCGAGTTCCAGTATGGCTGGATGAACTCGGGGCCCGCTCCAAGGTGGACCGTGTTGTCCGCGGTGTAATACCCGGAAACGCCGACGGCCGTTTCGCCGGTTTCCGATCCCGAGCTCCAGGCCGAGGGCTCGTTGACGTAGGCGCCCTGCGTGGCGTTCCAGTGCTGGAGCGTCATCGTCGCGTTGAGCCCGTAGAACGTCGCGGTGCTGCCACCGCCCGGCCCGCCGAGCATGATCTCCGCGTCGTACGGGATGAAGCCGGTCGGGGTGAGGTTCGTGCCATCGACGTGGAAGTGCGCCTGCGGGATCGGCCCCGTGGAGCCGGTGTTGTTGAACAACACCCGGTCGTACATCCAGTTCAGGGTGTGCGCACCGCCCGCGTACGTGAGATCGAACGTGAAGTCCACCTCGGTGTAGTCGGTCCCCCACGTGGCGTGGTACGTCGTGGCGTTGATGTAGAACATCACACTGAACGGAGTGGTGATTCCATCGTAGGTCGGCGTCCCGGCCGCATAGTAGCCGATGCTCGGGTTGTCCGTCCCGTTCGTGTAGCCGGTGACATTGGTGAGGAACGTGCTCACCGGCTGCGGCGCGGGATAGGCGGAGAAGTTCCAGATGTTGTTCTCGATGAAGAGCTGGTGGGAATACGCATCATAGAACAGGACGTTCTGCGTCCAGAAGTTGTAGCCCGAATTCCCGAACAGCGTAACGTTCTGCAACACGACGTTCAGTTGGGAGGTGAACCCTTCCGGAACTCCCGTCGTGAGGTAGTATGGAAGCACGGAGTTCAGGGAAAGGGAGGCCCGATAGCTCGTGGTGTCGATCGTGATCGCCTTCGGCGTCCCCGAGGAGTTGACGACGCCGTAGTCCGCGAGACCCGCGGGCTCCGGCGCCTGGGGGTAGCTCGGTTGCACGATCATCCCGTTTCGCATCGTAGGCGCATAACGCAGGTTCGGAGGGTAGATCTTCTCGAGGTCGACATGCGAGGACGTGATTTTCGACATCAGGCTCGCCGCCGCGGCGGCCCCGGGGGCATTCACGGTCTGTGTGGACCCCGTGTGCGAGGCGACCGCAGCCGTGCTCGCGACATGGGTCGGAACGAGACTCGCGCCGGAGTGCCCCGCGGGGGAAAGCAGGGCTCCCGTCAGGGAGGCACCCAAGACGGCGATTGCGGCGACGACGAGGACTCCTATGAGACGGGTTCTCGGGGTCATCGCCGGCGGCAAGCGGTTCCTGTATTTGGATTTCCCCAAGAATCTTGAACCATCGGGACATCGTTCGATCCGTGGCGAGGCGACCTGCGCGTCATCCGGCCCATCCCGGGTCTCGGCCAAGGGATTCCCGTCCGCCAGCCACCCGTCGCGAGGGCGCGGTCAAGAACCTACCTAGGGCGCCCTCGATGGTGCCCTCAGCAGATCCGCGGCAGCTGCTCCCCGCTCGGCAGGTCGAGGATCCGGGTCGTGCCGAGCGAGGTTCGGACCCTCACGTACGGCGGGTCGGCGCCGCGCGGCTCGACCGAGCCGATGACGGTCGCCTCGGGTCCGAGCCGACGGCGCGCCGTCTCGGCCTCCGCCGCGGGAACGAAGGCGATGAACCGACCCTCGTTCGCGACCGAGAACGGCTCGAGCCCGAGGATCTCGCAGGCGCCGCGGACCTCGTCCCGGACGGGCACGGACTCCTCCTCGATCTGCATCGGAAGGCGGGCGGACTCGCTGATCTCGACGAGGGCGCTCGTGAGGCCCCCGCGGGTCAGGTCCCGTAGGCAGTGCACCTCGAGCCCGTTCTGGAGCAGGGCCCGGACCGGCTCCGTGAGCGGAGCGCAGTCGCTCGTGATCTCGGTCTCGAACTCGAGGCCCTCCCGTCGGGCCATCACCGCGATCCCATGACGGCCGATATCTCCGCTCAGGAGCACGGCGTCCCCCGGACGGACCGAGGCGGGACCGATCGCGAGCGGGGTCTCAACCACCCCGACGCCCGAGGTGTTGATGTAGAGGCCATCCCCCCGGCCCTTGTCGACCACCTTCGTGTCGCCGGTGACGACCCGGACGCCGGCCTCGGCCGCCGAGCTCCGCATGGAGCGCACCACGCGCCAGAGGTCCTCGATCGCGAGCCCCTCCTCGAGGATGAACCCCGCGCTCAGGTAGAGCGGCCGGGCGCCGCACATCGCGAGGTCGTTCACGGTCCCGTTGATCGCGAGCGTCCCGAGGTCGCCGCCGGGGAAGAACATCGGTTTCACCACGAACGAGTCGGTGGTGAAGGCGAGCCGGCCGCCGGCGATCGGGAAGACCGCACCGTCGTGGAGCGGAGCGAGCAGGTCGTTCGAGAAGGCAGGAAGGAAGATCTGTTCGATGAGGTCGCGGGTCATCCGTCCCCCGCCCCCGTGTCCCATCTGGACCGTCGGGTGATCGGTGAGCGGGATCGGGCAGCGCAGCGCGAACTCGTCGATCATGGTCCCTCGGGGGCGGAGGTCACCCGGGGAGCGGGCGGGGCGGGGGGTACCTCGTGCCGGCGGTATCGGTAGTACGCGGCGCAGGCCCCCTCGGCCGAGACCATCGTCGCGCCGAGGGGATGGAGTGGCGTGCACTTCGTCCCGAACGCGGTGCACTCGTTCGGCCGCTTGAGGCCCTGCAGGACGAGGCCCGAGACGCATTCGGGGTTCTCCTCGGCCCGATAGGTGTCGACCCGGAACCGACGGGCGGCGTCGAACGCCTCGTACTCGGGGGCGAGCCCGAAACCGCTGGCAGGGATCTCGCCGATCCCTCGCCACTTACGGGGGATGACCGTGAAGACGCGGCCGATGAGCTCCTGGGCCGGGAGGTTCCCTTCGCGACGGACCGAACGGGCGTACTGGTTCTCGACCTCGGCCCGGCCCTCCTCGAGCTGGCGGACGCAGAGATAGACCCCCTGCAGGATGTCCGTGGGCTCGAACCCCGTGACGACGATCGGGACGTGGTACCTGCGCGCGAGAGGCTCGTACTCCCGATACCCCATCACCGTGCAGACGTGCCCGGCGGCGAGGAACCCCTGCACCCGGTTGTGGTGCGAGCTCAGGATCGCCTCCATCGCGGGGGGGACGAGGACGTGGGAGACGAGGATCGAGAAGTTGGTGATCCCCTCCTCCTTCGCTCGGTGCACCGCCATCGCGTTGGCGGGGGCGGTCGTCTCGAACCCGACGGCGAAGAAGACGACCTCCTTCTTCGGGTTCTCCCGGGCGATCTTGACCGCATCGACCGGCGAGTAGACGATGCGGACATCTCCCCCGTTCGACTTGACCTGGAAGAGGTCGGTCTGCGACCCGGGGACCCGCAGCATGTCGCCGAACGAGCAGAAGATGACGTCGGGCCGGGCCGCGATCGCGACGGCCTGGTCGAGCACTTCGAGCGGAGTGACGCAGACCGGGCATCCCGGGCCATGGACGAGCGAGATCTCGGGCGGCAGCAGCGTGTCGATCCCGAACCGGACGATGGCGTGGGTCTGTCCTCCGCACACCTCCATGATGGTCCAGGGACGCGTGGTGACGCGTCGGATCGCGTTCGCGTAGGTGCGCGCGGTCGCCGCGTCCCGGTACTCGTCGAGGTACTTCATGAGGTCAGGGGGCGGGAGGGACGGCGTCCGGAGCGGCGGTCGCGTTCCTCAACTGCTCGAGCTCCCCGATCTGGCGGGCGTACTCGAACACTCGCTGGGCCTCCTCTTCATCGAGCCGGCTGATCGCGAACCCGACGTGCACGATGACGTAGTCGCCCACGTGGGCCTCGGGCGTCAGGGAGAGGGAGACCTCCTTGACGATCCCCCCGAACCGAACCCGGGCCATCCGCAGGTCCGGGTCGGCCGGGTCGATCTCCTCGATGCGGCCCGGGATTGCCAAGCACATCGTCCGCTCCCGATCACTCCCCGCGGGTCCGGGACCGGCCCAACGAGGGCTGGGTCTTAACGCGAGCGGCGGCCACCACCTGACCGAGGGAGATCCCTCCGTCGTTCGGAGGAACCCGCGAGTGCACGACGGGCGTGAAGCCCTCGGCGATGAGCCGGTCCGTCGTCATCTCCGTCAGGAGCCGGTTCTGAAAGCACCCTCCGCTCAACGCCACCGCATGTTCACCGACCCGGCGGGCGATCTCCACGATCCCCGCCGCCAGCCCGGCATGGAAACGGCGGGCGGCCCTCCGGGCCACCTCCCGTTCCCCGAGGACTCCTCTCACGGTCGGCCCCCAGTCGAGCACGAACCCTTCCGCCTCGGGGAGCACCCGGTACGGGTACGGCTCCGCGGAGGCGGCGTCCCCCGCCGCCTTCTCCGCCTCGAACTCTACCGCCATCGCCGCCTCCCCCTCGAAATCGCTGCGATGCACCAGCCCCAGGAGGGAGGCGACGGCATCGAAGAGTCGCCCCGCGCTGCTCGTAGGGATCACCCGCAACGACCGCCGGAGCATCTGCCGTATCGTACGGGCCTCCGCCGGACGGAAGGGCGCCATCGCGGGGGCGGCATCGTCTAGCGCCGCCTCCCCCTCGAGCTCGTACAGCAGACCCGCGGCCGCGCGCCGAGGCTCTCGGATCGCCGCATCGCCTCCGAGGAGCGGGAATGTACGCAGGTGGGCGACGCGCTCGAACCCCTCCTGGGTGATCCGGAGGAACTCCCCTCCCCAGATCGTCCCATCCGTGCCGTAGCCGGTCCCGTCCCAGGCGACCCCGAGGACCGGCGGAGAGACTCCGGCGTCGGCGAGACAGGAAAGGACGTGGGCGTAGTGATGCTGCACCGGATGGAGCGGCAGCCCGAGGCCGGCGGCGTACCGCGTCGAGCGGTAGTCCGGGTGCAGATCGTGCGCGACGCGCTCGGGGGCCCAATCGTAGAACCGGCGCAGGTCCTCGACCGTCCGACGGAAGGCACCGAGCGTCTCGGCGTTGTCGAGATCGCCGAGGTGCTGGCTCACTACGACGCGATCGCCGAGCGAGACGGCGACCGTGTTCTTCAACTGGGGACCCACCGCTAAGACCGACGGAAGGTCCGGACCGAGCGCCAGCGCGAGGGGGGCATAGCCTCGGGCCCGCCGAAGTACCTGGAGCCGGCCCCGGACCACCCGGACCACGGAATCGTCGACCGGCCGCACGATCGGTCGATCATGGACGAGGAACCCATCGGCGAGCCCCCGGAGCCGACGTCGCGCCTCACGGTTGTCGATGCAGATCGGCTCGTCCGAGAGGTTCCCGCTCGTCGCCACGAGAGGAAGGCCAAGCTCCCGGAGCAGCAGGTGGTGGAGGGGCGAATAGGGGATCATCGTCCCGATCAGGGGATTTCCCGGAGCGACCGAAGGGGCGAGCCCCGTCGTCGACCCGGCCCGCGCGTCCAAGAGCACGATCGGGCTCGCGGCGGAGCGGAGAAGTCCCTCCGACACCGCGTCGAGCTCGGCCGAGGTCCGGACGGCGTCCAGGTCGGGGAACATCACCGCGAACGGCTTGCGCCCGCGGCGCTTTCGCCGCCGGAGCTCCTCCACCGCGTCCTCGTTGCGGGCATCGACCAGCAGCTGGAACCCACCGAGTCCCTTGAACGCGAGGATCCGGCCCTCCCTCAGCGAGCGTGTGGCCTCGGCGATCGCCGGCTCGCCGAGAGCGAGCGTGCTTCCTTCAGGGGACTCGAGGGCGACCGTCGGGCCGCACGCGGCGCAGGCCGTGGGCTGCGCGTGAAAGCGACGGTCCGACGGATCGTGGTACTCGCGGGCGCATTCCGGGCACATCCGGAACCGCTTCATCGACGTTCGGGGACGGTCGTACGGCAAGCTCTCGATGATCGAGAACCGGGGACCGCAGTTCGTGCAGTTGAGGAAGGGGTACCGATAGCGTCGGTCCTGCGGGTCCCACATCTCGGCCAGACAGTCCGCGCAGGTCGCCACATCGGGCGGAACGATCGCGCGGCGTGGCCCGGCGCTCGGGCTCTCGAGCACCCGGAAGCCGACCTCCGACGTCGTGGGGACCGATCTCGTTTCGACGGAGTCGACGCTGGCGAGCGGCGGCGCCTCGGACCGGACCCTTCGGAGGAACTCCCCCAACGCCTCGGGCCGTCCTTCCACCTGGAGGAGGACGCCCTCGGTGTCGTTCCACACCCAGCCGGTGGCACCGAGCTCCCGCGCGAGCCGGTAGACGAACGGGCGGAACCCGACCCCCTGCACCGTCCCCCGGATCCGGACCTCGATCCGCTCTCGGGAGCCGGACGACGGAGCCACCGGTCCCGCCGTCCTCCGACTCATCGTCGCTCACGGCGCGGGGGTCGAACCATGGGCCGGGGTCGAATTCACGGAACGCGATGAAGTGTAGGGCCGAGCCTCTCGATTGCCCCGCGCGGCCGCACGGGCGGTGTTCGACGCTCCTCGAGTTCGGCTGCCGCGAGCGTTCGGGCCGAACGCGGGGCACCGGGGGTCGAGCGGATTTCACGAAGGTTAGTTATCCGCGACCTGACGTCAGTGCGCTCATCCTTATCGGGTGTTTCAGTGGCCCTTGGTGAGGAAATCTCCCCATTGCCCGGGCTGTTGGGCATGGACCTTGACCATGTCCTCCTCTATCCCGAGGGGAAGAGCCTCCTGACGTGCATCCAGTGCGGTGTCTGCTCCGCGACGTGCCCGCAGGAAGCGTTCATGGAGTATCCCCCGCGGAAGATCGTCGCCATGCTCAAGGCCGGTCTGATCGACGAGGTCGTCCAATCCGGCAGCATGCTGAAGTGCGTCTCCTGTTACTCCTGTCAGGCGAAGTGCCCTCGACAGATCCGTCTCACGGACCTCCTCTTCCCGCTGATCCGCGGGCGGATGTTCGAAGGCGGGGGGATACCGGCCGAGCTGCAGAAGGCGTTCCTCGACGTCCAGCGCTATGGCAACCCCCTCGGCCGGAGCACGTCCGAGCGGAGCGACTGGGTCGCCCGGTCGAAGGTGCCGATCCGCATCCTCGCCGACCGGCCGGGGCCGGTCGACCTCCTCTGGAACGTAGAGTGCTACCCCTCTTACCATCCCCGCGGTCAAGCGGTCGCCCTGGCGACGGCACGGCTCTTCCACCGGCTCGGGCTCGACTTCGCGATCCTGGGCTCGGAGGAGCGATGCATCGGCGACTGCGCCGGCTACTTCGGCGAGTTCGGCCTGCTCGACGCGCTCATCGAGCAGAACCTGACCACGTTCCGGAAGTACGATTTCCGACGGGTCGTGACGTCCGGCGCGCACGCGTTCAATGTCTTTGCGCACCACTATCCGGGCTACGGGTTCACGACCCCGGTCGAACCCGTGGTGGGCCTGATCGGCGAGGAGCTGCCGAAGCTCCGTCCGATGCTCAAGACGTCGGTCCCGCACAAGGTGACCTATCACGATCCGTGCTGCCTCGGACGGTGCATGGGGGCTTCCGCCCTGCGCTGCTACTTCGCTCCCCCGCGAAAGCTGCTGGAGGCGATCCCGGGACTGAAGTACGTCGAGATGGCCCATCACCACGAGAACTCGCTCTGCTGTGGCGGCGGAGGCGGCGGGATGTGGCTGGACACATACTACCGGGACCAGGGGATGGACCGGCTCTCCGAGCGCGTGGTGAAGGAGGCGGTCGCCGCCGGTGCGGACGTGCTGGCGGTCACCTGCGACTACGAGGTCTCCCGTTTCGAGGACGCGGTAAAGGTCCTCGGCTACGACCGCAAGATCGTCGTGCGCGACGTCCTCGAGCTGTTGGACGAGTCCGCCGGCGGGGAAGCCGCGGTCTAGAGGCGTCGCGGGACCATGGACGTCGTCGTCCTGATGAAGATGGTCCCCGATGCCGCCCAGAAGATCGAGGTCGACGCCGCGAGCGGTCAGCTCAAGGCCTCCACGCTGAACCTCATCCCGTTCGAGTCGGACGAGCATGCGCTCGAGGAAGCGCTGCTGATCAAGGAGCGCACGGGCGCGACGGTCACCGTGGTGACCACCGATCTCCCCGGGGGGGACGTCGCGCTGTGGACCGCACTCGCCAAGGGGGCGACCCACGCCCTGCTCGTGACCCGCGGCCGTCCGTACGAGCCCCGGAGCACGGGCGAGCTCGCCCGTATCTACGCGAAGCTCCTCGAGACGATCCCGCACGACCTCGTGCTCACCGGGGCGCAGGCGCCCGACGACGTGGAGGGAGAGCTCGGGGCGTTGCTCGCCGCTCAGCTCGGTCTTCCCTACATCAGCGTCGCGGTGGCGGTCCGGCCCGACGAGGGGACCCATTCGGCCGAAGTGACGACCGAGCTCGGGGGCGGCCTTCGGTCGGTCTACGAATCCGCGCTCCCGCTCGTCGTCGGGATTCAGACCTCGGAGACGCCGCCCCGGTACGCTCCGTTCCTGCAGATCCGCGCCGCCCAGCGGAGCAAACGGACCCGTTCCGTTGCGGTCGAGCCGGTCCCCTTCGACCCGAAGGTCGAGGTGGTCGCCCTGCATAAGCCGGTGGCCGGGAAGGGGGCGACCATGCTCGAGGGAAGCCCGGAGGAAGTGGCCGGTCGTCTCGTGGAGATCCTGGCCGAAAAGGAGCTCGTCGGAGGGTGACGTGGCCGACGTCTATGTCCTGGCAGACCTGGAACGCGGGAGGCCCACCGATCTCACCTTTGAGCTCCTGACCGCCGGGAGGGCGCTCGCGAGCGACCTCCACGTTCCCCTGAAGGCGGTTCTCCTCACGAACGAAGCGGGGCTGATCGCGCCCTCGCTCGGCTTCGCCGACGGCGTCGTCGCGATGAGCCACAGTTCCCTAGAGCACCGGAACCTCGAAGCGTGGTCCCGGGCGCTCCTGAAGATCCTCGACGAGAAGCCCCCGAAGGTTCTCCTCATCGGCATCTCGAACGGTCTCTTGGGACTCCCGTCGCTCGTCGCGGGCGCCCGAGGTCTGCCGCTGATCAGCCTCTGTCGCTCGGTGACCGCTCACGGGGAGGAGATCGTGGGTGACCCCGTCCTGTTCGGGGGGAAGATCGAGGCCGAGGTCCACGCGAAGGGGGGGCCCGTGGTCGTCGCGGTCCGACCCGGGAGCTACTCCGCCGAACCGGCCCGGGTCCAGCGGACGGTCCCGGTCGAGAACGTCGAGCCGCCGGAAGCGCTGGAGACCCGTCGGGTGCACTTCAAGAGGTACGCCGATCTCGAGCAGACCGACGTCGACATCACGCACTGCGATGTCCTGATCTCCATCGGGCGGGGGATCCAGAGCCAGGAGAACATCCGGATCGCCGAGGAGCTCTCCGGCCTGTTCCGGAACGCGGCGGTCTCCTCGTCGCGACCGCTCGTCGACCAGGGCTGGCTCCCGCGGACGCGTCAGGTCGGGCGGTCCGGTATGACCGTGAAGCCCCGGCTCTACCTCGCTCTCGGCATCAGCGGGGCGCCCGAGCACATCGAGGGCATGAAGAGCTCGGAGACGATCGTCGCCGTGAACACGGATCCGAAGGCGCCGGTCTTCGAGTACGCCCACTACGGGGTCGTGGCGGACATCCTGACCTTCATGCCGCGGCTCGCCGAGCAGCTGCGGAAGCGCAAGCCGGTGGTCGCATGACGTTGCGTTCTCCCCGATCGCGCGAAGAGCCGGAGCGGGGCCGGCCCAAGAGGAACGAGGAATGAAGGAAGGCGAGACGCCCAGGATCGGAGTGTACGTTTGCCACTGTGGACTGAACATCGCCGGTGTGCTCTCGGTCAAGTCCCTGGCCGAGTACGCGGGCCGCCTGCCGAACGTCGTCGTTTCGCGGGACTACAAGTACATGTGCTCGGACCCCGGGCAGGAGCTCATTCGGCAGGACATCCGGGAACACGGGCTCAATCGGGTCGTGGTCGCCGCCTGTTCTCCGTTCCTCCACGAAGAGACGTTCCGACGCGTCTGCGCGAGCGCGGGAGTGAACCCGTACTTCTACCAGATGGTGAACATTCGGGAGCACGCGGCGTGGGTGCACTCCCACGAGAAGGAGAAGGCGACCCGGAAGGCCGAGGACCTCATCCGAGCCGGGGTCGCCCGGGCCGCGAAGCTCGAGCCGGTCGTTCGCCAGCGGGTCCCGATCCATCCGGCCGTCCTCGTGGTCGGGGGCGGGATCGCCGGCATCCAGGCGGCCCTCACGCTCGCGGACGCGGGCAAGAAGGTCTACCTGGTCGAGCGCGAGCCGACGATCGGGGGGCACATGGCCCAGTTCGACAAGACCTTCCCGACGCTCGACTGCGCCGCGTGCATCCTCACGCCGAAGATGACGGCCGTGGGGAACCATCCCAACATCACGCTGTGGACCTACTCGGACGTCGTGAAGGTGGACGGGAGCGTAGGCCACTTCACGGTGACCGTGAGGCGCCGCCCCCGGTACGTCCACGAGGACCTCTGCATCGGCTGCCTCCTCTGCATCGAGAGCTGCATCTATCCGGACGCCCGCGTCGCGAGCGAGTTCGACCTCGGGCTCGGGAAGCGCAAGCCGGTCTACATCCCGTTCCCCCAGGCCGTCCCGATGAAGGTCGTCTTTGACCCCGAGACGTGCATCGCGGTGAAGACCGGTAAGTGCACGCGGCCGTGCGTCGACGTCTGCGGCGTCGAAGGGGCGATCGACTTCGAGCAGAAGGAGGAGTTCCCGCAGATCGAGGTCGGCACGATCATCCTCGCTACGGGGTTCAAGACGTTCGACCCCCACCGTCTTCCGTTCTACGGGTACGGCCGCTACCCGGCCGTCTACACCTCGCTCGAGGTCGAGCGGCTGCTCAACGCCTCCGGCCCGACCGGCGGGGAGGTCGTCCTTCGGAACGGCAAGAAGCCCGAGGCCGTGGGGATCGTCCACTGCATCGGCTCCCGGGACGAGAACACGAACCGCTACTGTTCCCGGGTCTGCTGCATGTATGCGATGAAGATCGCGCACCTGATCCGGGAGCGCACCGGGGCCGAGGTCTACAACTTCTACATCGACATCCGGGCCCCCGGGAAGGGCTTCGAGGAGTTCTACGACCGGGTCCAGGAGGAAGGGGTCCACTTCATCCGGGGCAAGGTCGGGGACGTCACGCCCGAGACCCCGGACGGCAAGGGACGGGTCGTCGTCTCCGCGGACGACACGCTCCTCGGGCGGGCCCGGAAGATACCGCTCGACATGCTCGTCCTCGCGGTCGGCCTGGAGGCGCAGGCGGACGCGAACGAGGTGCGACGGCTGTTCAACATCACCTGCTCGGAGGAGGGGTTCTTCGTCGAACGGCATCCGAAGCTCGCCCCGGTGAACACGTTCACCGACGGGGTGTTCCTGGCCGGGTGCTGCCAGTCCCCGAAGGACATCCCGGACTCGGTCGCCCAGGCCGGCGCCGCCGCGGCCGAAGCGCTCGCCCTCATCGATCGGGGCGAGATGGAGCTCTCGCCGAACTTCGCGTACGTGAGCGCCGAGGAGTGCTCCGGATGCAAGACCTGCGTCCCGCTCTGCCCGTACTCGGCGATCACCCTCGAACCGGAGCACGGCAAAGCGGTGATCAACCAGGCGCTCTGCAAGGGCTGCGGGGTGTGCGTGGCGGCGTGCCCCTCGGGCTCGATCGGCCAGCATCTGTTCGAGGACGCGCAGATCTTCGACGAGATCGAGGCCTTGATCCAGGGCGTCGCGGCGAACGGGGAGGGGGCGCGATGACCCCCGCGACGAACGGGCACGACCCGAAGATCGTGTCGCTCTTCTGCAACTGGTGCACGTACATCGCCGCCGATTCGGAGGGGGTTTCGCGTAAGCAGTACCCGGCGAGCACCCGCGTCGTCCGTCTCATGTGCTCGGGCCGGGTCGACCCGCAGTTCGTCCTCGATGCCTTCGCGAAGGGGGCGGACGGAGTGTTGATCGGCGGCTGCCACCCCGGCGACTGCCATTATTCCGAAGGGAACTACAAGAACCTGCGCCGGTACTCGCTGCTGAAGCGCGTGCTGACGGAGTTCGGGATCGACCCCCGGCGGCTGCGCCTCGAGTGGATCTCGGCCTCGGAGGGCGAGAAGCTCGCGAAGGTCATCCGCGAGATGACCGAGGAGCTGCGCGCGCTGGGTCCGCTCAATCTGCCCGAGAAGATCGCCCGGCCCGAGGCCGTGGCCATGGAGGCGTGAGAACCATGGCCGAGAAACCGAAGGTGGCGTTCTACTGGTGTGCGAGCTGTGGCGGATGCGAGGAGTCGGTCGTCGATCTCGCCGAGGACATCCTCACGGTCGTGAGCCTGGTCGACATCGCGTTCTGGCCGGTCGCGATCGACATGAAGCGCAAGGACGTCGAGGCGATGGCCGACCGCTCGCTCACGGTCTCGTTCATCAACGGATCGGTCCGGACCTCCGAACAGCGCGAGATGGTCGAGCTGCTCCGCCGGAAGTCCGCCTTCGTCATCGCCTATGGCGCCTGCTCCCAGTACGGCGGGATCCCGAGCCTCGCGAACCTCCACTCGAAGGAGGAGATCTTCGACTGGGTCTACCACGCCTCGCCGACGGTCGTGAACCCGGCGGGGACGGTTCCCCTCGAGCGGTTCGACGACGGCCACGGCCACACGCTGAAGCTGCCGACCTTCTACGAGACAGTGCGGGCCCTCGACCAGGTCATCGACGTCGACTTCTATCTCCCGGGCTGCCCGCCCACGCCGAAGCTCCTCAAGGAGGCGGTGCTGGCCCTCCTCTCGGGGAAGCTCCCCCCGAAGGGGACGGTCCTCGCCCCGGACGTGGCGTTATGCGACGAGTGCCCGAGGCGGGCGACGAAGCCGGAGAAGCTCGCCATCGCGAGGTTCTACCGACCGCATGAGATCGTGCCGGACCCGGAGAAGTGCTTCCTCGCCCAGGGGCTCCCCTGCATGGGCATCGGGACGCGGAAGGGCTGCGAGGCGCTCTGCATCCACGGCAACATGCCCTGCACGGGGTGTTTCGGACCGACGAGCCGCACCCGGGACCACGGGGCGAAGATCCTCTCGGCCCTCGCCTCCGAGGTCGACGCCACGGACGAGAAGAAGATCGAGGAGATCCTCGCCGGCATCCCGGATCCGGTCGGGACGTTCTACCGGTACGGGATCGCCTCGTCGATGCTGCGTCGCAAGATCGTGGAAGGGAACGGAGGGGTGAGCGCATGACGACCCCCGCGCGCCAGATCACCGTCGACCCGATCACCCGGCTCGAAGGCCACGGGAAGATCGAGATCTTCCTCGACCCGAAGGGTGAGGTCGAGCGGGCCTACTTCCAGGTCCCCGAACTGCGGGGGTTCGAGGTCTTCTGCCGGGGACGGCCCGCGGAGGACCTGCCGCAGATCACCCCGCGCATCTGCGGGGTCTGTCCGACCTCGCACCACCTCGCCTCCACCAAGGCGGTCGACGACCTGTGGAAGGTCGAGCCGCCGGTGCCGGCGAAGAAGCTCCGCGAGCTGATGTACAGCCTGTTCATGTTCGAGGACCACGCCCTCCACTTCTACATCCTCGGGGGACCGGATTTCGTCGTCGGGCCGAAGGCGCCGAAGGCGGAACGGAACATCCTCGGCGTCATCCAGAAGGTCGGGGTCGAGACCGCGAAGACGGTCATCCAGGCCCGGAAGAAGGCCCGGGACCTGATGACCTACCTCGGCGGGAAGGTCATCCACCCCGTGATGGGCCTGCCCGGGGGGGTCGCGAAGGGGATCAAGCCGGAGGACCTCCCGAGGTTCCAGCAGGTCGCCGAGGAGTCGGTGGAGTTCGCGAAGTTCACCCTGCAGCTCTTCCGGGACGTCGTCCTGAAGAACGCCGGCTACGTGGATGTGATCACATCCGGGGCGTACACGATCCCGACGTACTACATGGGCCTCGTCGACGCGAACAACCACCCGAACTTCTACGACGGCAAGCTACGGGTGGTCGATCCGTCCGGTAAGGAGTTCGCGAAGTTCGATGTGCACGACTACACCGAGCACCTGGGCGAGCACGTCGAGCCGTGGACCTACGTCCGGTTCACCTACCTCAAGAAGATCGGGTGGAGGGGGTTCACCGAAGGGAAGGACGGGTCGATCCTCGCGGTCGCGCCGCTCGGTCGGCTGAACGCCTCCGAGGGCATGGCCACCCCGCTCGCCCAAGAGGCGTTCCGGGAGTTCTACTCGACCCTCGGCGGAAGGCCCGTGCACGCGACCCTCGCGACCCACTGGGCCCGCCTCGTGGAGCTCCTCTACGCGGCCGAGCGGATGCGCGAGCTCGTCCACGACCGGGACATCGTCTCGACGAACCTACGGAACCTCCCGACCCACACCCCAGACGTGGGGATCGGCGTCGTCGAGGCACCCCGGGGGACGCTGATCCATCACTACGAGACCGACGAGAAGGGGCTCGCGAAGAAGGTCAACCTGATCGTCGCGACGCAGAACAACGCGGCCCGGATCGCGATGTCGGTCGAGAAGGCCGCTAAGGGCCTGATCCACAAGGGCCTCGTGGACGACGGACTCCTCAACATGGTCGAGATGGCGTTCCGGGCCTACGACCCCTGCCACGCCTGCGCGACGCATGCCCTTCCGGGAACGATCCCGCTCCAGGTGACGATCCACGACTCCGAGCGGCACGTCGTGGCGGTCCTGAAGAACGCGGACTGACGCGGGGAATCCGGGGACCGCTTCGTGACCGCACGCGCCGACCCTCCCCGTCGCGTGCGCTCGCGGCCGGCACAGTACGGCGGGAAGACGGGAGCCCGCGAGGCCCGGGACGCCCACCGCCCCGATGAGCCGGAGGGAATGCCATCCAAGCGCCGCACCCCGGCCGCCTCCCGGCCCGGGCCGCGGGGCGTCGTGCTGGGGCTCGGCAACGACATCCTCACCGACGATGCGATCGGACCGCTCATCGTGCGGCGACTCAGGGACAAGTTCCGGGAACAGCCTTCCGTCGACTTCATCGAGTCGAACGAGATGGGACTCGCGCTGCTCGACTTCCTCGAGGGGTACGACTGGGCCCTGCTCGTCGACTCGATCGTGAGCGGCACCGTGCCCCCGGCCACCGTGCGGCTATTCGAACGGGCCGATTTTCCCACGACCCGCGGCTCGAACCCCCACCACGTAGGGGTCTACGACGCGCTCGCGTTCGCGGA
Organism: Thermoplasmata archaeon; assembly: GCA_021819135.1. Lineage (GTDB taxonomy): Archaea > Thermoplasmatota > Thermoplasmata > Lutacidiplasmatales > UBA184 > Lutacidiplasma. Next base: position 27,912 of record JAKASE010000009.1, read on the forward strand.
GCGGGTCGACCTCGCGGTCCCGAAGGAGATCCGCGTGGTCGCGATCGAGGTGCGCGACCCGTTCACGTTCGGGACGGGCCTGACCCCAGAACTGGAACGGGCCTCGGACCGCCTCGTCGCTGAGGTCGGCGAGCTCGTCCGGGAGCGATTGAACGGAGCATGCACGAATACGGAATCGCCGAAGAAGTCGCGCGGGCCATAATCCGGTACTCGGAAGAGCACGGCGGGGCCCACCCCCGGACGGCCTGGGTAGGCCTCGGTGCCCTGTCCGGGCTGGACCCCGAGTCGCTCGAAGAGGCCTACCCCATCGCGGCGAAGGGGACCGCGGTCGAGGACGTACGGCTGGTCGTGCGGATCGAACGGGCCGAGTGCCGGTGCCGGGGATGCGGGGCCACGCTGGCCCTGGAGGGACCCGTGGACCTACTGCTGTGCGAGCAGTGCGGATCCGCCGACTTCGAATGCCCTCCGCACGCCCGGGGCACCTGGCTGACCCGGGTCGAGCTCGAGGAGGGTCCGACCAACCGGTGACGGTCCTCGGGCTGTCTTCGCCTTCGTCGGTTCCGAGCCCCCACCGGGGAGCCGCACCACCGGTAGCATCCACGCCGTACCGTAGATCAGGTAGCGCAGCAGGCCGCAACGTAGAACGAAAGGGGGCGTGGCGTCTCAGAGGCCCGTTCCCCCTCTGTGGCGTGGCGAGTGATGGCCCTCGCAGCCACCGTCGAGAGAACGTGGCAACGCACGGGCCTCGCCCGAGGGGATGAATGAGTGATGCGGCCTTACCGAATGGGCACGGGGTGGGACCCGGCAGCTGCCGTAGACGGGACCGGGTGCCCGGGGTCGACCAAACCGGCCCGCCTCAGAATCTCGGCGAACCTTGGGTCCTTCCGGACCGGGTCGAGCGGCGGGTCCAGCCGGAACGGAGTGAACCAGAGATTCCGCTGGTCGATCGCCTGGTCCAGCAGACGGAAACAACCCTCCACGTCGCCGACATGGGCACGCAACCAAGCGAAGAGAAACGCCACGGTCCGCACGGAAGTCGCTTCCTCTTCCCGGAGGAGCTCCTTTGCCCTTTCGATTTGGCCGAGGCCGGCGTACGCGACGATACGCAGGGCCCACGCCCCCCCCGGCCGGATGGCGTCCCATCGGTCCGCCGACTCCAGCGCGCGTTGAAAGTCGGAACAATACGCATGGTACCAACCGAGCGCCTTGTAGTACGACTCTCCGGCGTGGTCGACCTGACGGAGGCGCCTAATGATGTTCTCGGCCTCCTCCCGCCGCCCCAGATAGTTCAGGTAGTAGACGTGGGCCACCAGGATGGGTACCGACTGGGGGTCCGACTCCTCGGCCACGGAGAGTTCTCGCAGGGCCTCCTCGACCCGGACCTCGTCCATCAGCAGCACGGCGTAGTTCTGCCGGGCCCACGAGTAGCTCGGGCTGAGGGCGATCGCCTGCCGGAACTCCCTCTCTGCCTCGGCCCACTGCCAGTCGTCGTAGAGGATGAGGGCGAGCGATGCATGCGCCTCGGCGAGATCCGGATCGAGCTCTAGCGCGTGGGTCACGAACGGTCGTGCCCTGGCGTCCCACTCCGCTCGGGTACTGGGGTCGAAGAGCCCGACGAGGTGAATGGTCTCGGCGAGACCGCAGTACGCCGCGGCGTTCTGATCATCGAGTGAAACGGCAAGCTCAAACTGCTTTCTCGCGGCCTCCAGCGACTCCCGTTGGACGGACGCAGCCATCAGGTGGCGCCCCCTCAGGTACGCCAGGTAGGACTCGGGACGGATGCCCGGCCGTTCCCCCATGCGGGCCTCTTCCTCGCCCTTCAGCCGGACCTTCAACGCGTCGGCGATCTCCTTGGAGACATCCGTCTGGACCGCAAAGATGTGGGCGACCTTCCGGTCGAACGTGTTCGACCAGACGTGGGCCTGGGACCCGACATCAATGAGTTGCACCGCGATCCGGAGCTGGTCGCCCGACCTTCGGACGCTTCCCTCGAGGATCGATGTGACACCAAGTTCCGCCCCGACCTGATCGATCGGCTTGGGCGCTCCCTTGTACTGCACGACCGAGGTACGTGCGGTCACCTGGAGCCCCTGCAACCGCGAGAGCATCGTGATCAACTCCTCGGTGAGGCCATCGGCGATGTACTCGTCCTTGGGATCCGGACTGATATTGGCGAACGGAAGTACCGCGAGCCGCGGCAGAACTGCGGGTCGGGGCGCGGACGGGACCGGGGCCCACGGTAGCACGATCCGATAGATCTCCAACGGCTCCCCGAGCCCCTTGAGGTTCTTCGCGCCGATCTCCTCGAACCGATACGGCACCTTCGTGCGCACCTGGTCGTAGACCTGCGCCGATAGGCAGACCCCCCCGGGATCCGCACACGACTCCAACCGAGAGGCGATGTTGACGGCATCTCCGAGGATGTCGGCCCCCTTCCGCTGGACATCGCCCAGATGGATGCCGACCCGCATCGGAAGCCAAAGCGCCCTCTCCCGTTCGTCCCGCTCTGCCGCGTGACGTTGAAGGTCGACCCCGCACTCGACCGCGTCCAGGGCGTCCGGGAACTCGAGCAAGAGTCCGTCGCCGATCGACTTCACCTTCCGGCCATGATGGGTCGCGAGGACCATTCGAACGAGCCGGTCCTGCTCTTGGAGCAGCCGGAAGGCTCCCCGCTCATCTCTCTGGCTGAGCTGCGTGAACCCCTCGAGGTCGGTGAACATTATGGCCGAGAGACGGCGCGCCATGACAGCCCACCCTGAGGGTCCGGTGCTTGCCGCAGTGCAGGTCGAGCTCGCTATTCAAGGCGGCGGCAGTTTCGGGATTTCCCCTATCCGCGAAGCACACCCTCCAGAGGAGAACAAGGACGACGAACGTCGGGCACCGGACCTTTGGCCGCCCTCCCGCAGTCCCATCCGCACAGGGTTCGGAGACGCCCTGCCCCCAATTGTACAACGAAAAGCGCACAATATTGATATATTCGTTGAATTCTGTTTAACGCTGTGCGGACCGCTCGGGCCGACGCTCCCGCGACTCGCTTCCTCGGTGTGCGCCTCACCGCCGAGGAGGAGTCGAACCTCGAGAGGTTCCGAACCGAACACGACTTTGCGAGCCGTTCCGACGCGGTGCGGGCCCTCGTGCGTGCGGCGGTCGAAACGCCCGCCTCCGCGATCGAAGTGCCCACCACGCTGCGGAACGAGCTCGAGGATCTCGCGGAGGATGGATACGCTCGGGACGTGGGTGAAGCGGCGACGCTCGCCCTCACCCTCGGTATCCGGGAGCTGGCTCGCACGCACGTCGAACAGCTGACGGCCCTGCGCGAGCGCGCGCGGTCGGCGGCGGACCGGCGGGCGCGACGTCACCGGGCGGACCGGGAGGGTCGGGGACTCCTCGGGCAGTAGTCTCCGGGTTAGGGGAGCGGTTGCAACATGGAGCCGATGGGGATCGCCTGGAGCGAACGAAGCGGGTTCATCTGTCGACTGTGCCGTCAGGACGCCAAGCATAATGAGGTGCTGCACATCTCATACTGCCCCGTCCACGGCCTCAGTTCACCCTTGGACCAGCTCCCGTGGCGACCGGAGGCGAGAGCATCCCGCGTCTCTATACCCGCACGGGCGACCGTGGAACCACCGCTCTTGCCGGCGGTTCGCGCGTAGAGAAGGACGCGCCCCGCATCCGCACCTACGGCACCTACGACGAGCTCGGGGCCTGCCTCGGTCTCGCCTTCGCCGAGCTCCCGGGCGAGCTCGCCGACATCCGGGACGTGGTGCGCAGGCTCGAGCACGAGGTCTACGTCGCCCAGGCGGAGCTCGCGAACCCCTCCGACCGTCACCCGGCAAAGCACCGGATCTCCCGCGCGCATGTCCGCCGCCTCGAGACGGACATCGACCGGTTCGAGGGAGCGCACGGGTCGATCCACTCGTTCGTCCTTCCCGGGGGCTCGCGGCCGGCGGCGTTCCTCCATCTCGCGCGCGTCACGGCGCGCCGGGCCGAGCGGGAACTGTGGACTCTTCATCGCGCCGAGCCCGTCCGCCCGGAACTCCTCCAGTGGGCGAACCGGCTGAGCGGGCTCCTCTTCGCCCTCGCGCTCGCGACGAACCAACGCCTCGGCGTCCCCGAGGTGCCTCCCGACTACACGGTCTGACGGCGGACCGCACGGAGGCTCGCGTTGGAGATCGGGGTGGTCGGGAAGCCGAACGTCGGGAAGTCGACGTTCTTCAACGCGCTCACGCTGCTCGACGCCCCGATGGCCCCGTACCCCTTCACGACGATCGCCCCGAATCGGGGGGTCGGAGCGGTGCGGGCGAAGTGCCCGCATCCGGAGAAGGGTACCCCGTGCACTCCGGGCAACGCGAAGTGCGTGGACGGGACCCGCTGGATCCCGGTGAACCTCGTGGACGTCCCCGGGCTCGTGCCTGGAGCCCATCTCGGGAAGGGCCTCGGCCACAAGTTCCTCGACGACCTCCGGGCGGCCGACGGATTCGTCCAGATCGTCGACCTGTCCGGCGCGACCGATGCCGAAGGTCGCATCGACTCCCCGGGGGCGCACGACCCGGCGGAGGAGGTCGGCTGGCTCGAGGAGGAGATGGTGGCCTGGATCGCGGAGGTCCTCGGCCGTGACTTCAACCGTCAGGCGCGCACCGTCGAGCTCGAGGGACGGAAGCTCGAGGAGTTCCTGGCGCAGCGCCTCACCGGGCTCTCGATCGCGCCGACGGCGATCGCCTCCGCCCTCCGGAACACGGCGATCGACCGGGCGCACCCGGCGCACTGGTCGGCCGAGGACCTCGCCCGGCTGGGCCGCGAGCTGCTCCGGGAGTCGAAGCCTCGCCTCGTCGCGGCGAACAAGTGCGACCGCAGTTCCCGCGCGCAGGAGAACGCCCTCTCGAGCGCGATCGCCCCCATTCCGGTCGTCCCCACGGGCGCGGATGCCGAGCTGACGCTCCGGCGCGCGGCGCGGGCCGGGCTCGTGGAATATCGACCGGGGGACGCGGAGTTCACCGTGCGCGATCCGGGCCGGCTGTCTCCTCCCCAGGCGAAGGCCCTCGAGGGGATCCGGGCGATCCTCGCGACCTGGGGCTCTACGGGGGTCCAGGCGGCCCTCGAGCGCATGGTCTACGAGCGGCTCCGCATGATCGTGGTCTATCCGGTAGAGGACGAGACCCATTGGACCGACGGCCAGGGACGGGTGCTGCCCGACGCCCTGCTGGTGCCGGCCGAGACGACGGCGCGCGCGGTCGCCTACCGGGTCCACACCGATCTGGGGGAGCACTTCATCCGGGCGATCGACGGCCGTACCCATCGGGCGCTCGCCGCGGACCATCCGCTCGGACCGAACGCGGTCATCCGGATCGTCGCCCGCAAGTAGCGGACGGGTACCCGCGGACTACGGTTCGATCAGCCGTACCCCGGTGGCCGAAGGCCGGACGACGAACGGCAGCCCACCGGCCCGGGCGAGGCGACGGACGAGCTCGACCTCCTTTCCCGGGACGGGGAGCGCGACGATCGAACCGCCGGCGCCGGCCCCGGTGAGCTTCGCCGCTTCGGCGGCCGGTGCGGCCGCCGAGATCAGGGCCTCGAGCCGGGGATGCGAGACCCCCACCTCGCGCAGGAGCTCCTGGTTGCGTCCGATCAGTTCGGCGACCCGCGGGCGGTCCCCCTGCTCCACGGCGCGGATCCCATCGCGGGCGACCCGGGTGAACTCTTCGAGAAGCCTCGGACCGTCGGACCGGGCGAGCCGTTCGCCGACGGCCCGGACCGCGGTACCCGTCGACCGGGGGATGCCGCTGTGCGCGACGACCCAGAGCCAGCCGGGATCAGGGACCCGTCGCACCTCCCACTCCCGGTCGGGGCCGCGCACCGTCCAGAGGACCTCCCCGGAGCCTCCGTTGATCGATAGAAATCCTCCGCCGACCACCGCCGACGTGTCGCCCGGACTGCCGACCCCCTGGGCCCCCCGCTCGGTCTCGAAGGCGCGCTGCGCGAGGGCCGGGCGGTCGATGCCTCCGCGCGCCGCCGAGAGGGCCGCGGAGAGGGCGGCCACGAACGCCGCGGACGAGCCGAGGCCGGCGGACTTCGGGATGCGCGAGACCGCGCGCACCGCGACCGGCGGGCCGTCGGACCAGCTACGGGCGAGGGCGGACCGGAAGTACGGGTTCCGCTCGGTGCCCTCCCGGTCGGTGTTCAGGGAGACCGCCCCGGACGGCCGGACGATCACCTGCACCGAGAGGTCGAGGGCAAAGAGGAGCTCGGGCGCCCCGTGGACGACCGCATGCTCGCCGAAGACGATGCACTTGCCCGGGGCCTCGGCCGACACCGGGAGGGCCCGGGCCGGGATCGGCGGGAGCTCCAACGCGCTCATCGGGCCTCCGCGGGGGACAGAGCGACCCGCTCGACGACCTTCTTGCCCCGCGCCCGAGGCACGACCTTTAGGCGAGCGCCGCGGGGGACGCGAGCGGTCGGAAGGCCGAGGAGCCGTACGAGCGTGACCGCCAGTGCCGCGACCTCGCTGTGGGGCTGGCTTCCCACCGAGACATTGACGGTCGCGAGCCGGTAGAGCTCCGACGGGACCTTCGCCCCGCCCACGACGAGGAGGAGGCGACGGGCTCGGACGAGACGGGGGGCGACGCGGTCGAGCGGAAGCCCGTACATCGTGAGGTGGACGACCTCCCCGTCGAACTCCCGAACGAGTCGCTTCCACTCCGTCGCGGGGGCCACCTCGAAGGAGCCGCCCCACCGACGAGTGACCGCGAGGAGGCGCGCGGCGAGATCGGGGTCAGGGGGATGCAGGTAAAGGCGCCGCGCACCGAGCGCGCGGGCGGTCAGGGCGACGTGCGTGGTCAGCCGGGGATCCCGACCGGGGCGATGCCCGACCCGGAGGACGGAGACCTCGGGAACGGTCCTAGGAGCCCGGGTCCGCCTGGAACCGCTCGATCCGGTGCCCACGGTACTCCAGCTTGTCGGAACGCTTGACGATCCCCTTGAGGCGAGTGGCGCTCATCCCGAGCTCCTCGGCCACGTCGGAGAAGAACCGACCGTCCGGTCCGACCGCCTGGTAGATCTTCTCCTCGATCTTGCCGTACTCCTTCGGCGGCATGGTCGCGATCGCGAGCACCTCCGAGATCTCCCCGAGCGGGCTCGTGGTGCTGATGTTGATCGTCGAATAGTAGAAATGGTAGCTCTTCTCGGGCTGGCGCTTCCCTTCCCGGGCGACCCAGCGGGTATCGATCAGGCGGAGCTTCTCGAAGAAGGCGAGCGCCTTCTCGCCCTCCTTGCCGAACTCGGCGCGCATGTCGTCTAGAGTGAGCCAGCTCTCCCCGAGCCGCTGGACGAGCTTCAGCTTGACCGGCGAGTCCACGGCCCGCAGGATCGGAACGAGGTCGGATACATCGTTCACGACCTTGATGCGGTGGATGTTCGCGACCATGCGGTCTCCGATCACGCGCGGCCGTCCGGGGTCGCCCGTGCGGTGAGCATGCGACGGTACTTCCCGTACCGGTCGGCCGGGTCAAAACGCGCCGGGTGCGGGGTGCGGGTCGCCCCGCCGCATTCGGGGCACTTCGCCCGGAAGGTGTAGCGCCCGCACCCGCGGCAGACGCGGAGGATCGATTCCGTCATGCCCGGACGAACGTCCCTTCCCCTCCGACGGCCTTCACGCTCTTGAGGGCGGCCTCGGTCGCCTTCTTTAGCGTCTCCTCCGCCTGCTTGTACTGGGCGGCCCGCACGCGAATGCGGTATCGGGGAGCCCCCACGTACTGGACCTCCACCGAGTCCGGGTCGACCTGCTCGGCGGCGAGGAGCGCCTCCCGGACGTGGTCGAGCCCGTCCGGGCCGGGATCGCTCACCTCGAGCGTGCCGAGGATCGTCACCGAGGGCGGGACGATGTTGTCGTGCGCGACCCGGAGGAACGCCGCGACCCACGGCACCTTGTCGTTCTCCTTCTGGAACCGCTTCGCGTCGACCGACGCGACCTCGAACGCGCCAAAGAGCGAGCCGTACTTCTCGACCAGCGCGGGCCCGAACTGGTCGACCGCCTCATCGGTCGGGATCTTGAGCCCCTGGGCGACCTGCTCAACGAGACGCATCGCGCGGGCCTCGTTCTTCCACGCCTGGACCTTCTCGCGGCGCTGGTGGTCGTTGATGCGCTTCAGCGAGAGATCGACCTGGCCCTTCGACGCATCGACCCGAAGGACGCGGGCCACGATCTTCTGGCCCTCGCGGATGTGGTCCCGGATGTACTTGACCCAGCCGGTCGCGACCTCGGAGAGGTGGATGAACGCCTCGCGCTTGTTGTACTCGTCCAGGGTGACAAAAGCGCCGAAGTTGCGGATCGACGTGACGGTCCCGATGACGAGGTCGCCTTCCTCGGGAAGCTCGGCACGCAGAGGCATCCGATGCGCCGACCCCCGCCTAGGCCGACACCGGGCGGACGAACTCGCCTCGGAGCTTCGCCTGGCCGCCGGTCGGCGTCGCGAGCGTGGCCCCGCAGACGGAGCAGTTGACCACGGTCGCGGGACGGCTGAACACCGTCTGCTCGGTCGAGCAGTCCGGACACTTCACGATCCAGAACGGAGATGGGGCGCGCATGGACTGTCTCAGTGGTGCTCGACGAGCTCGAGCTGGCTCGCCCGCCAGCTGGCGGGCTGAACGGTGTACTTGCACTTCTTGCACCGGTACTTGAGATAGACCCGGCGCACGGCCTTCGCACGGCCCTCGGGCTTCGGACGCGGGAACCCTCCGTACCCGCGCGTGGCGCGACGGAAGCGGCGCTGCCCCCAGGCGAGCTCGGAGGCCGCCCTCTTCTTGCCCTTCTCGACCTCGTGCGCCGTGTGCGTCTTGCACTTCGGGCAGTACGTCGAGACGACCTTTGGATAGTGCATGGTCACCCGCGCAGACGGCCTCCATATAAATCCCCTCCTCCGAACCCGGGAGCCCCGATCGCGAACGGAGAGGCCCTCTGCGGGGACCGTCGCCCCCGGGGGGCAGGGCCCCGTTCCTCCAGCCGAAACGGGCGCTCCCCGAGAGAGCGAAAGATAACGCTTTAATAGCGAGGCCTGTTCCGCGCGCCCGCCGAACTATCGGACCGTTCCATGCCGGACCGTTCATCGCTCGAGGTGGTCACCGAGGCGCTCGGGAAGGCCGGTGAGCGGAAGTTCTCCGAGACCATCGAGCTCTCCGTCAATCTCAAGGACCTCGACCTGACGGTCCCGAAGAACCGTATCGAGGACGAGATCCCGCTCCCGAACGGGCGCGGTCGGACGGTCAAGGTCGCCGTCTTCGGATCCCCCGAGCTCTGCCAGAAGATCCGCAACGTCGCGGACGTCGTCGTCCCGTCGAACCAGCTCGATGACTTCGCGAAGGACAAGAAGTCGGTGAAGAAGGCGGTCAACGGGATCGACTTCTTCCTCGCCGAGGCCCCGCTCATGCCGACGATCGGTAAGCGCCTCGGGGTCGTCCTGGGCCCGCGCGGCAAGATGCCGCGACCGGTGCCGCCGGGGAGCGACCCCACGAACCTCGTCAACGCCCTGAAGCGCTCGATCCGGGTCCGCTCGAAGGGCAACCGGACGTTCCACGCGCCGGTCGGCACCCGGGCGATGCCGGCGGAGCAGATCGCGCAGAACGTCGATGCCGTGCTGACCCGCATCGTCGGCAAGCTCGAACGCGGACGGACCAACATCGAGTCGGTCTACGTGAAGACCACGATGGGGCCGTCGGTCCGGCTCTGGTAGGGGAGGTCATCGCGATGCCCGGTCGAGGTTCGGTCCGGCCCGAGAAGTTCACCGAGGTCGAGTCGCTCACCCGCACGGTCCTCGAGCACCGCGTCACGGCGGTGGTGGGACTGCGAGGCGTACCCGCGGCCGCGCTGCAGTCGATGCGCCGCGAGCTCCGGGCCCGTGGCCACCCGATCACCGTCTCCACGAACAGCGCGATCCGCCATGCCCTCGAGAAGGCGAGCGGCACGCGCCCGTCCCTGAAGCCGCTCCTCGACCAGGTGACGGACCAGACCGCGATCCTGTCGGCCGAGGGGAACCCGTTCGCGCTCTACCAAGAGTTCCTCAAGACGCGCTCGCCCACCCCGGCGCGCGGCGGGGAGATCGCGCCGAGGGACATCTTCGTGCCGGCCGGGACGACGAACTTCAAGCCGGGTCCGATCGTCGGCGAGCTCCAGCACGCCGGGTTCCCCGCGGCGATCGAGAAGGGGAAGGTGGTCCTCAAGAAGGACACCACGATCGTGAAGGCCGGTCAGACGATCTCTCGCGAGGTCGCGGGGATGCTGACCCGGCTCGACATCCTACCCCTCGAGGTCGGTCTCAACCTCCGGGCGGTCGTCGACGGCGAGACCTTCTACCCCCCGGATGTCCTCTCGGTCGACCTCGAGGCGAAGCGGACGGAGATCGCGCGTGCGTCCCGCACCGCGCTCGGCCTTGCGGTCCAGCTGGGATACCTCGCCCCGGAGACCGTGCCGCTCCTGCTCGAACGGGCCCACCGTAGGGCCCTTGGGGTCGCGATCGCGACCGGCTATCCTACGAAGGAGACGATCGAGCCGCTCTTCGCGAAGGCGATGCGGGAGGCGGCCGCCGTCTCCAAACTGACAGGTCACTGAGGGTCCCCCCAAAGTCCACGGAGTGAGAACGATGGAGTACGTCTATGGTGCGCTGCTGCTCAACGCCGCCGGAAAGCCGATCGACGAGAAGGCCCTCTCGGGCCTGCTCACCGCCGCCGGGGTCAGCCCCGACGCGGCTCGGGTGAAGGCGCTCCTCGCGTCGCTCGAAGGGGTCAACCTCACCGAGGTCCTCGCGAAGGCCGAGACGTTCGCCGCCCCGGCCCCCGCCGCCGCGGCACCGGCGGAGAAGAAAGAGGGCAAGGGCGAGAAGAAGGAAGAGGAGGAGAAGGGCGTCTCCGAGGAGGAGGCGGCCGAGGGACTCTCCGCCCTCTTCGGCTGAACCGGTCCTTTCCCGTACCCTCGGCCCCGCCGAACCACCGGCGGGGCCCTACCTATTCGAGCGCATAGAGCAGCGACCGCGGCGTTCCCGGGCCAAGCGCGGGTCGGTGCCGCCCGGGGGCCCGCCCGGCACGAAGACCATCGTATCCCCCGAGGAGACGGCCGCAGGATGCCGACCCGTTCGGGGCCGGAACGACGGAAGACCGGGTAACCGTAGCCGCTCCGCTTATGACCCACGCCCCGCTGGGTCACGGTGAAGGAGTCACCCTCCTCGCTCGGTGCCCGCATGCCCGCTCGGGAGTTCTGCGGCGTTGTGGGGGTCTCGCTGCAGGGCAAGGGGGCCGCTCCCTACCTTTTCCGGGGCCTGCGGGCCCTCCAGCACCGGGGCCAAGAGTCCGCGGGGATCGCGACGACCAGCCACGGGACGCTCTACCAGCGCAAGGGGATGGGTCTCGTCCACGAGATCTTCGGCCAGGAGCTTCTGGACTCCCTGCGCGGCGCCGTGGGGATCGGCCATGTCCGCTACTCGACCACCGGCTCGAGCGATATCGAGAACGCGCAGCCGATCGTCGTGAAGGTCAAGGACGAGGACGCCGCCATCGCGCACAACGGCGACATCGTGAACTTCAGCCGGATCCGGCGCCGCCTGGAGTCCCAGGGGATCGACCTCCTCGGGAACGCCGACACCGAGTCGATGGCCCAGATGATCGCGCTCGAGTACGGGCGTACCCGCGACCTCGAGGCCGCGATCCGGCGGGCCTGCTCGGAGATCATCGGAGGCTACGCGGTCGTCTTCCTCGTCGGGAACCGCGTCTACGCCTTCCGGGACCCGCTCGGGATCCGTCCCCTCGTCTTCGGCACGGTCGAGGGCGGGGTCGCGGTGGCGAGCGAGTCGGTCGCGCTCGAGCTGATGGGCGGCAAGGCGGTACGCGATGTCGCTCCCGGGGAGGTCCTGGTCCTGGAGAAGGGCCAGCTCGCGCGCACCTCGCTCATCCCCAACAACGGGGACCGCGCCCACTGCATGTTCGAGTGGGTCTACTTCTCCCGGCCGGACTCGATGATGGAGGGCCAGCCGGTCTACGACGTCCGCTACCGTATCGGCCAGCGTCTCGCGGCGGAGGCGCCGGTGAAGGCCGACCTGGTGGTCCCGGTGCCGGATTCGGCGCGCCCCCAGGCCCTCGGCTTCGCCGAAGGGACCGGCGTCCCGTACGCCGAGGCGTTGATCAAGAACCGTTTCGTGGAACGTACGTTCATTCTCCCGGACCAGAAGCGGCGGGAGTTCGAGGTACGGGTGAAGCTCCATCCGGTGCCGGGGCTCCTCCGGGGGAAGCGGATCGTCCTTCTCGACGATTCGATCGTGCGGGGGACCACCCTCCGGGAGATCGTCCAGATGGTCCGCGGGGCCGGGGCGACGCGGGTCGATGTCCGCATCGGTTGCCCTCCGATCCGGGCCCCGTGCTACTTCGGCATCGACATGAAGGAACGCAAGGAGCTCGTCGCCCACAATCGGACGGCGGAGCAGATCGCCGAGGTCGTGGGGGCCGACAGCGTCCACTACCTCTCGATCCCCGGGCTCGTCGAGTCGATCCGCCTCTCCGAGAACCAGCTCTGCCTCGGGTGCCTGACCGGCCGGTACCCGGTCGAGGTACCCGAAGAGCGACACCGGTTCCAGAAGTCGCTGGCGGAGTTCGGCGCGTGAGGAGCGCCGTCCTGCTCGGACGGGGTCCCCGGCTCTTCCTCGTGACGCTCCCGGACGGGGCCGTCGAGGGGTTTCCCTGGGACGTCGCCCCCGAGCGCGCGGCCGAACGAGCCGCGGCGCACGGCGCGGAGCACCTCCCTACGGGTCTCCGTGCCCGACTGGGGTCCCTCGGAACCGACCTAGGGCTCCTCTCGGGGGAGCCGGGTCTCGGCCCGGTCGTCGCCCGGGAGCTCGGACGCGCCGTGGGGGAGGCGACCCTCACCGAGCTCCGGAGCGCGCGGGCCCGTCTCCCCGAGCTCGCGGAGGACGAAGAGCGGGCGTTCGTCCGGGCCTTGGCCCGCCTCCGTCTCGAGCAGGCGCTCCGGAGCCCCGACGAGGTCCTCGTAACGCTCGCCCGTGAGGAGATCCGGGTCGAGCGCTCGGTCGGACGCGAGGCGCGGGCGGCGGAGGCGTTCGTCGCCGTGCCGGGGACTCCGCTCGAACCGTACGCGCGCGAATGGCACCGCATCCGTGAATCGCTCGAGCAGCACCACGCCTCCCTCCGGGGCGAGGTCGAGCGTCGCGCGCGCGCGCTCCTCCCGAACCTCTCGGAGCTGGTCGGACCGCTCGTCGCCGCACGGCTCCTCGCGGTCGCGGGCGAGGCCGGCACGCTCGCTCGCCTCCGCGGACCCCGCCTCCAGCTCCTCGGGTCGAGGCGGCGCCCCTCCGCCGAACGGGGGCCCCGCTACGGCGTGCTCTACCGGGCCGACCGGATGGAGGAGCTGCCCCTCGGGCGCCGGGGCGCCTACGCTCGCAGCCTCGCCTCGCTCGCCGCGATCGCGATCCGGGCGGACGTGCTCACGCATCGGGACCTCACGACGACGCTCGTCGGGCGCCGGGACCGTCGGGTCCGCGAGCTCCAGCGGAGGCGACCGTGAGGCCGCCGACCCGGTTCCGTAGCCACCCGGCTTCCGCTCGCCTCGCCCTGCGCCGGGACTCCGGGCGCACCGAGCTCTGGACGGAAACGGTGGGGGCGCTTCCCTCCGTCTACGGCGAGCGCTGGATCGAGCGGGACGGCCGGACGTTCCGTGCGTTCGATCCGAACCGTTCAAAGCTCTCGGCGGCCGTGGTGCATGGCTGGTCCGGGGAGCTTCCGTCCCCCGGGCAGCGCTGGCTCTACCTCGGGGCCGCCAGCGGGACCACGGCGTCCCACGTCGCCGACCTCGTCGGCCCGCATGGTCGCGTCTACGCGGTCGAGCGCAGCGTTCGCCCGTTCGCCCGACTCCTCGAGCTCTCCGCCCGGTGGCCGAACCTGCTGCCGATCCTGGCCGACGCCCGGGAGCCCCGGAACTACTCCGATCTCGTGCCGCCCGTGGACGGCCTCTACGCGGACATCGCCCAGCCGGACCAGACCGAGATCGCCTACCGGAACGCCGCGCTGTTCCTCTCGGGAGCCGGGGGGCTCCTTCTGATCGCGCTCAAGACCTCGAGCATCGGCCGGGAGGTCGGTCCGGCGGGTCACCTGGCCCGTGCGGAGACGGAGCTCGGGTCCCGGTTCGCGCTCGCGCCGTCGGTCAAGCTCGACCCGTTCCACCGGGCGCACTACCTGGTGGGGGGACGGGCCCGGGACCCGCTGTTCTCGGAACGAGGGACGGTCTCGCTCACGAAGCGGGACGGGCGGCGCCGCGCGCGATCAGCACGGTGACGATGTCCTCGTCGGCGAGGACGTGGTCGCGTCCGACGGTCTGACCCGGGAACCGGGCGCTGCGTCCCCAGACCTGCGCCGAGCGGAACGTCCGATCGAGATCGGACGGGAGCCGGCGGAGGAGAGCGCTCACGGGGTCGCCCTTGCGGAGGATCACCGGCTCGTCGAGGTCCGGCGGTCGTCCCGGGGGCTTGACGAAGACCCGGATGAAGTGGAGCGCGTGCCCGAGCCGATCGATCAGCTCCTCGAGGCCGACCTGGTTCTTCGCGGAGATGAAGATCGGGTCGAACCCGCGGAGGTCAGCGGCGAGACGCGTGCGCTCGGCAGGGGTGAGGAGCTCGGCCTTGTTGAGCACGAAGAGCGCCGGAACGTAGACCCGGTTGCCGGCGAGGACATCGATCAGCTGGTCGACGGTGGCGTCCTCGCGGAAGACGATCGACCCGTTGTGGACGCCGAACTCCCGTGCGATCTGGGCCGCTGCCCCGCTCCCGAGATGGGTCAACCGGACGGTGCTCGACACCGTGAGCCCGCCGCGGTCCGAGCGCTGCACCACGATCCGCGGGGGGCGCTGGTTGACGCGGACCCCCGCTCCCTCGAGCTCGTTCGTGAGCGCGCGGAGGTTCGGGTGCTCCGGGTCGATCAGGAACAGGATGAGATCGCAGGAGCGGACGACGGACAGGACCTCCCGTCCCCGCCCTCGCCCCTTCGCGGCCCCCGGGATCAGCCCAGGCATGTCGAGGATCTGGATCGACGCGCCGCCCCAGCGCAGCATCCCCGGGATGATCGATACCGTGGTGAAGTCGTAGGCCCCGGTCTCGCTCTCCGTCTGGGTGAGACGATTGAGGAGGGTGGACTTGCCCGTGGAGGGGTACCCGACGAGACCGACCGTCGCGTGCCCGCTCTTGCGGACCCCGTACCCCGTGCCCCCGCCGCGTCCCTTGGCCCGGGTCTCTCGCTCGAGGCGAAGGACGGCGAGCTTCGCTTTCAGCCGACCGATGTGCAGCTGGGTCGCCTTGTTGTAGGCGGTGTTGCGGATCTCCTCCTCTACCGCGGCGATCTGTTCTTCGAGCGACGACATCGGAGGAGCGGCCCGGGGCCTACGGGGCTCGCATCCTACTTGAGCGTGACGAGCCGTCGGCCACCGTTCAGGGAGGGCCGGGAGCGGTTAAGCCCCGCCCGGGTCGGACGCCCGTGTCCGCACCGGCCGATCGGGACCGGCCGCCCTCTGGCGGGGCGTGCTGGGAGTTCGGGCCAGGGCTCCCCGAGGCCCCGAGGAGGGACCGGATCGCCGAATTCCGCAGCGGTGTCCGGACGGCGCTCCGAGTCGCCCACGGCTCCGGGGCATCGTTCTCGCTCCGCATCGTTTCGGGTCCGGAACCTCGCGCCGACCTCACGGTCCAGCGCCCGGCGGAACAACGCTGGGCGAGGCGGGCCCTGCTCGCATGCTATCCACCCCACGCGTGGACCGAGGTCCGTAGGGACGACGGAGGCACGGTCGGGACCCCGGAAGCACGGTTCGCCCGTCGCCTTCGGTCCTGGCAGACCCCGCTCGGGGATCCCGCGGAGGCGCGATCGCTCTTCGACGCGCTCGTGCTCGCATTCGGGAGCCTCCCGCCCGGGCTATCGCTCGAGCTCGGCGCACGGCCGTTACCGCTGCGACGCCCTCCCTGGTGGGAGCTCGCGCTCGGATCGGGACCGCCAACCCCCACGACCGAGCGCCCGCCGGCGCTCGGCCGAGCTCCCCGTCCTCCGCCGGGCCCTCCGCCGATCCTTCCCCGTCCGCTCCTGTGGAACCTTCGGGTCCGCCTCGCGGGACGGCGGTCGATCGATGCCGCGGCGCGTACCGTCGAGCACGTCACCCACGTGGGGACCGACAACGGCATCGTCTTCGGCCACTGGCCCCGAAGCATCGGGTCCCGGGGATTCGAGGTCACGGACGAGGAGCTCGTCCTCTTCCTGCCCGGGCCGGAGTGCCCGGCGATATTCCGGCCTCTCCCGCCGCCGCCGGGGAGCTCCCTCCTTCCCCTCGGACGGACCCGGTCCGGGGCGGTCGTAGGCATCCCGCTCGAGGGTCGACAGGGACGCCACCTCGCCATCCTCGGGGAGACCGGGATGGGGAAGAGCTCCCTGCTCGTCGCCCTCGCCCATCGGATGGGCCGGGACCACGGGATCGTGCTGCTCGACCCGGTCGGGGAGACGGCGGAGGCGTTCGACCGCCATATCGACCCGCGAGCGCTCGGTACGAGGTACCTTCGCATCGACCCGGTCCTCTCGCCGGTCCGGGTCAACGCGCTCGAAGGGATCGGCCCTCCCGAGGTCGACTCGACCCGATCGGAGCGGCGCCTCAACGACCTCGTGCACGCGTTCCGCCGGGTCCGCGCCGGCCGGTATGCGGGAGGCTTCTGGGGTCCGCGCATCGATGAGATGGTCACGCGGGCGCTCCGCGCGGCCGCGGTGATCGAGAAGGGAACGATCGCCGATGCCCACGCCCTCCTGGCCACGGGGGGACGCACCTACCGGGACCTGCCTCCGGCATCGCTCGGTCCGATGCGCGAGCTCGCCGAACGGATCCGCGAGCGACCGGACGACGCCGAGGGGGCCCGTCGGCTGCTCTACGAGCTCGTCCGGAGCGCCACCCTCGAGCGGATGCTCTCGGCCCGGGACCCGGATCTCTCGATCGACGATCTGGTGGCCCCGGGCCGGGTCGTCGTGATCTCGGGCCACGCCGCCCGGGTCGGCGAATCGACCGCCCGGTACCTCCTTTCCGTGTACCTCGCGCTCGTCTGGTCGTCCCTCCTCGCGCAGCGCGTCCCGGCGAAGACGTTCGTCCTGCTCGATGAGGCGCAGTGGTTCGCGCACGAGAGCCTCGCCGAGATGCTGACGCTCGGCCGCAAGCGGAACGTCCACGTCGTCCTGGCGACGCAATCGGTCGGGTCGCTCGAGCCGGAGTCTCTGCCGCCGGCAGTGTGGACGAACGTCGCGGACTTCGTCGCCTTTCGGGGCTCACCGGCCGAGGCGAAGGAGTTCGCGGCGCTCACGGTCGGCATCACCCCCGAGCAGTTGCTCGCCCTCCCGCGAGGGGAGGCCGCGGCCCTCCGGGGGAAGGGGACCTCCGTCCGCTGGATCCGGACCGCCCGCCTTCCGTCGCGGGAGCCCGTCGGAGAGCCGAGCCGCCCCGCCACGGACTCCCGTCCGAGCCCGGGGCCAGGACGGGCCTTCGAACGCTCGAGTGAGGCACCGGCCAGCCCCCCGCACGGGGCGCCTTCGCCGGGCGACGCGACGCCACCGACGGGTGAGGAGTCCCTCGTCGAGCATCTTCGAGCGCGGGCGGGGGGGACGGACCCGGGGGCGCTGCTGCGCGTCCCGCTCGACGAGCTCCGGGCCCGCGCGGGCTCGGACGAGGGGGTCGTCCGCCGGGTCGGCGGTCGGCTGGGACGGACCGGGGCCCTCGTTCGACGCGAGGAGGGCCCGGACGGGGGGGTCTGGGTGATCGATCCGACCCGGCTCCCGCCCCCGGGCGACATGCCCGAAGGGGGAACCGACCGGGGAGGTTCTTCCCCACGACAATCATAATAGGGTACGGAACGGCTCTCGCTACCGATGGCATCGACAGTGGAGAGCCCTCCGACGGACTCCTCCCCTCCGCCGGTGCCGACCGAACCGAACCCGCCCGCGACCCTGATGAGCGCGGCGAACGTCCTCGCCCGCTGCGCGACCGGGATCGAGGGACTCGACAATGTCCTGGAAGGCGGGATCCCGCGGGGCAACATGGTCCTCGTCGCCGGGAGCGTGGGCACCGGCAAGACGACCCTCTGCCTCGAGTTCCTCGTCCACGGCGCGGAACGGGGGGAGCGCTCGCTCTTCATCTCGGTCACCGAGTCGTCCTCGAAGCTCATCCAGAACCTCTCGACGTTCGAGTTCTTCCGACGGGACCTGATCGAGCAGGGCTCGCTGGTCTTCGTGGACCTGCCGGCGATCTACGACCGCCTCGGGCTCGGTCGGGAGGAGATGACCTCGGAGGAGATCGACATCCTCATCCGGACGATCCGGGACATGGTGAAGTCCCTCGGGGTCCGGCGTCTCGTGCTCGACAGCCTCACGTCGGTATGCTACCGGATCCGGCGGGACGAGCAGATCCGCGATTTCATGCTCCGCCTCGGCCAGGAGCTCAACGAGCTCGGGTGCACCTCGCTCCTCGTCTCCGAGATCGGTCCGAACCCGGCCCGCTACTCCCTGCATGGGGTCGAGGAGGCGATCGTCGACGGGGTGATCCTCCTGTGGAACACGCGTCGGATGGGGGACATCCTCCGGGTCGTCCAGATCGTGAAGATGCGGGGGACCGCGCATTCGCGCGCGCAGTACGTCCTCGAGCTCACCCCGATCGGGATCCTGATGGCGCCCCACCTGAAGGGCGGGCGCGAGGGGGGCACCTAGTCCCGTGCCGCTCGACATCGGCGAGCGGCTCCGCTCGCTCCCGAGCGGGAGCGCGGTCGCCCTCAAGCTCGATCCGCGGGAGTACGCCGACCACTACTTCGCGGTGCTGAACGCGACCCTGCGTGACGTCGGGAGCGAGACGAACGTCCACACGATCTACGTCGCGGTGACGAACCCCGCCGCGTTCGTCTGGTCGCTCGCGCAGGCGCTCGACGTGCCGATCGACCGGATCAGCTTCGTGGACGCGATCAGCCACATCATGATGAACTACGCGAACTCGCTCCCGAACGCGACGTACGTCGACAGCCCGCGGGCGCTCGAGGAGATCATGCTGCGCGTGGAGTACCTCCTGCGGAAGTTCCCGCATCCCCGCTCGATCGTCGTCATCGACAGCGTGAACTCGCTCGCGATTCACAACCCGCCCGAGCTCCTCAGCGAGTTCTTCCACATCCTCCTCAACAATCTCAAGAGCCGTCCGGTCCTCACGCTCGTGCTCGAGACGTCGGAGGAAGAGGCGACCGGCGTCGAGCAGATGCTGAACCTCGTGGTCGACGAGACGATCGACGTCGCCCGCGCGGGTCGGTGAACTCCTGATGGTCGAGACGCAGAACATCTTCGGGATCCCCGAGGTCGACACCCCGCTCTCGACGGCGCTGCCGTTGGGATGGCTCGCGCTCCTGAGCGGGACCTCCGGCTCGGGGGCCCCCCTGCTCGCGAAACAGTTCGCCCACGCCGGCGTCGGGAGCGTCCCGGTCCTGTTCTACACGACCTACGAGCGGACCGCCGACGTCCGCTCGACGTTCGAGGACCTCGGGTGGGACCCGACCTCGGTCACGGTCGTCAACCTCGCGGACGAGTACTACGAGCGGGTCCTCGTCCGGGGCCTCGACGTCGCCCGGGCCCGGGAGGTCGGGCTCTCGATCGAGGAGATCATGGAGATGCGCCCCGCCAGCGCGACGCTCGGCTCGTTCAGCCTGACGAACCGGATGCTGAGCGACCTCGCCGCGATCGACAGCCCGTTCCGGCTCGTGGTCGACTCGATCGACTTCTTCTTCGAGGTCCTCGAGCCGCAGGACGTCACCATGGTCGCCCGCCAGATCCGCCACCGGTGCCAGACGATCGGCGGTCAGGCGCTCCTCACCGCGCACTCGATCGCGCACGACCGGGCGGTCTTCGGCCTCCTCCAGGACCTCGCCGACGTCGTGTTCGAGCTCAAGGGGGAGCCTCGCGGGGACCACTACGACCACGCGCTGTATCTCGAGAAGATCGCGAACCGTCCGGACCTCACCCACATCTGGGACGCGATCGTCGGGGAGTCCGGCTGGCACGTCGAACCCCGGAAGATGCCCCGGGGCGACAAGATACCCTCGGCGTAAGCCAACCTTTAAGGCGGCCCCGCGGCTCCTTGCCGCGAGGCAGGGACCGTGGAGGACGTCGTCATCCGGACGCTCGATCAGGTCGAGCTCCGCGACCCGATCCTCGTGGAAGGGCTCCCCGGGGTCGGGAACGTCGGGAAGCTCGCGGCGGACTACCTGCGTGAGCAGCTCGGCGCGAAGCCGCTCGCGACCGTCTATTCGAAGTTCTTTCCCCCCCAGGTCTACGTCTCGGAAGAGGGGATCATCCGGCTCGTCTCGAACGACCTGTACTACTGGCGGGCGCCTGCGAGCGCCCACCATGACGTCCTCATCCTGGGCGGGGACTACCAGGGGATCAGCCCCGAGGGCCAGTACGAGATCACGCACCGCGTCCTCGACTACTGCCACGGGCTCGGCGTCCGGGAGGTCTTCACGCTCGCCGGCTTCGCCCAGGGGCGGGTCGTGGAGACGCCCCGGGTGCTGGGCGCGGCCACCCTGCCGACCCGAGTCGAGTCGCTCAAGAAGCACGGGGTGGTCTTCTCCCGGAACGATCCGGGCGGGGGGCTCATCGGGGCGAGCGGGCTGTTCCTCGGCCTCGGTCGCCTGTTCGGGATGGAGGGGGCCTGCCTGATGGGGGAGACGAGCGGCTATTTTGTCGACCCACGGAGCGCGGAGGCCGTCCTCAAGGTCCTGGGACGGGTCCTCGAGGTCCCGATCGACTTCGCCGCGCTCGAGGCGAAGGCGCAGGAGATCGACCGCATCGCCCAGAAGATCCACGAGGCCGAGCAGCGGACCGCCGAGCCGACGTCCGCGACGGGTCCCGCCTCCCGCGAGGACCTCGGATACATCGGCTAGAGCCCCGTCCGTGCCCGATCGGGACGCGGGACCGAGGGCCCCCAGCGCTTCCCGGACCGACGACCCCGAACGGGCCCGGCGCCTCCTCGATCATCTCGCGCGTGAGCCGCGGTCCGACGCGTTCATCCCGTTCGACCGGTTCATGGAGCTCGCCCTCTACGCGGAGGACGCCGGCTTCTACGCCACCGACCGCTCCCCCCTCGGTGCCGAGGGCGACTACTACACGGCCGCCCACGCGTCTCCCCTCTTCGGGCAGACGATCGCCGCCCACCTGGCCGCGGTGCATCACGCGCTCGGCCGAGACCGGCCGTTCCGGGTCGTCGAGCTCGGGCCCGGGGACGGCACGCTCGCCCGCACCGTGCTCGAATCGTTCGGGTCCGGCGAGCGCCTCGGGGGCGAGATCGAGTACGCCCTCGTCGAGCGCTCGGAGCGACTCGCCGAACGGGCGTACCGCGAGACTGACGCCGCCGCTCACCGCGCCGGGATTCCGCTCCGCGTCCGGGGATCGGTCGGCGAGGAAGGGCCGTTCGAGGGGGTCGTACTCGCGAACGAGGTGCTCGACGCCCAGCCGGCGCGCCGCCTCCGATGGACCGGCACGGCGTGGCGCGAGCTTGGCGTACGGATCGAGGCCGGCCGAGTCGTTCCGGCCGAAGCGCCGCCGCTCCCGGTCCCGCCTCCCGAGCTTCCGGTGCCCTCCGAGGTCGGGACGATACTCGAGATCTCTCCCGCAGCCGAGGCCCTGGTCCGGGAGGTCGGCGACCATCTCGTCCGCGGGGCGTTCGTGCTGTTCGATTATGGGATGGAGGAGGCCGAGCTCCTGAAGGGGCACCCAAGCGGCACCCTCGCCGCGGTCCGAGGCCACCGGGCGGGGATCGATCCGTTCGAGGCCCCCGGGACCGCCGACCTCTCGATGTTCGTCAACTTCGGTCGGATCCGCTACGCATCGCGGAGGGCCGGGCTCGAGGAGGCCGCCTACTGCTCCCAGGCCGAGGCGCTCGGGCTCTGGGGCCTCTCGGCCCGGATCGAGGAGGCGATGCAGACCGCCCCCTCCCCGGCGGAAGAGGTCCGGCTCCGCCTCTCGGCGAAGAACCTCATGTTCGGCTTCGACACCTTCCGACTCCTCGAACTCGCGCCGCCGGCGAGCGCCGCGGCCATCCGGTCGGTCACGTAGTGGGCCGCTCGGGTCCGACGGAGACCGGCTCTGCGACCGCGGCGTCGATCAGAAGCTTCGCGATCTCGGCCGGTAGCGAGACGAGGTCGTCGGTGCGCAGGTCGAGCGTCTCCACCCCGACCTCGATCGGTCGACCGCCCTTCAGGATCCGCAGGTACCGGAGATCGGTTCGGGGCAGGCCCGGCTTCGCTGCCGGCGGCGGGGTCGCCGGAGGCGTGGGAGCCGGAGCGGAAGGGGCGGGAGGAAGGGATGGCGGGGGCGGTGTGCGGGCCGTCGGGCCGGGAGCCGCCGCAGCCCCCGAAGGCTCGAGGTACGGGGCCGCGGTGCGCCGGTGCTCGAGGATGGCCCGGAGCACCTGGTCGAACAGGGACCGCTCCTCGCTGAGAGCGTTCGGAAGATCCCGGGCCCCTCCGATGCTCGCCTGGAACGCGGCGGTCACGACCTTTTGGGCGCGTCCCTCAACGACATCCCGCGCGAGCTGGCTCGCCCGCTGGTAGGTCTGTCGGGCGAGCTCCCCTTTCCGGCCCGAGGGGTTCTCGCGCAGGTCCGCCTCGTAGCTCCGTCGGACCTCGGCGAGGTACGCGGCGGTGGTCGCGTAGAAGTCGTGCGGGAGCTTCGAGAGCCCCCGGACCGCGGATTCGTTCCGCCGCCATTCGAGGAGGAGTGAGAATTGGTCGGGCATCTCCGGGTCCGCGAGCGCCTCCCACTCCACATAGGTATACTTCGTTGGCGGTCATCGCTCGGTGGGGCGGAGGACCCCCTTGCGGGACCGAGCGCCTTCCGCCCCGTTCTCCATGCGATCACGCCTCCGGCCGGACCGCAGAGGAAGGAGGAACATGCGGAGAACGGAGCCGGCCCCCTCGGGACAGGGCACCTGCGCACGCTCCACGACACCATACGCAATATGCTGCGAAATACACCATTTTTATACGCGGAAACCGCGCCAGGCGCAAGGCACGGCGTATGGAATGTCGTCCCGGACCTCGTGCGCACCGCGCCCCGGGTCGCTCTCAACGAGACCGAGCGAAGGATCCTCACCGGGTGGGCCAACCCCTCCGGGTCGCCGGATGCGCGGACCGTTCGGGCCCGGATCATCCTCGCCGCCTCCGAAAGACGCTCGAACCGGGAGATCGCGATGGCCCTGGGGCTCTCTCCCTCGACCGTCGGACGTTGGCGGAGACGGTTCGCGGTCTACGGACTGCGGGGGATACGGTATTCGGCTCCCCCCGCGCGGCTTCCGTCGACCGCTCGGGCCCGCCGGGAGCGCCGGGTCCTCCGCACGCTGCTCTCGCGGCCGCCTCCCGGAGCGCGGTGGAGCGTGCGGAGTCTCGCCCGGCACCTCGGGCTGAACCACATGTTCGTGTTCCGTACCTTGCGAAAGTACGGCTACGAACCGCGGACCGCGCTCCAGCGACGCGGCGAGCGGAGGGCGCGTTCGCTCGACGTGACCGGCCTCTACCTGGGGCCCCTGACCCGGGGGATCGCGTTCGCCCGAGGCCTTCCCGCTCCATCGCCCAGCGTGGGGACTCCGCCGGGCGCGACCGCCTCCGGGTCGCTCCCGAGCGACCCGCTCCTTCGCTCGGTCGGGGACGCGCGCGGGGAGTTCGAGTGGTTGCTGGCGGAGTCCTCCCGGATGCTGCGGTGGGGCGGCGAGCGGTCGCTCCGGGCCGCGCGGTACGACCTCTTGATCTTCCTCCAGGCCCTGGAGCGTTCCGTTCACGGCGCCACATCCTTCGAGGCGATCGTCTTCTCGCAGGACCCGATGGTCCGGCAGCGGGCGGAGCGGTGGCTCTCCGCGCATCCGCGCTGGCGCCTCGCCTGGGCCGACTCCCTCGCAGAGTGGACGGAAGCCGTCGAGCGGATGCTCCCGGGTCCCCGCCCCGGGAACGCCCGTCGCGCGACGCTTGGCTCGATCGACTCGCTCTTCGCCGGCGTGACCCGGGCCGCGGGCCGGACGGGGCCCGACCCGGACTCCCTCGTCTGGATGTGGAGATCCCCCGCGCCGTCGCTCGTTCCGGCGCGACCGGCGGTCCCGGACCCTCATCGGTGACGGGCGCCGCATCGCTCGGGTCGGCGGGATCGGGGGTCCGTTACCGGTCGGGGGACCGGACGAACTGGTCGAGGGTGCCGCCCAGTTGTTCGGCGATACGACGGGCCCAGCCGTACAGTCCCTCGACGTGGACGAGCTCGCCGCGCAGGATGTGGGCGAAGCGACGCCGGTACTCGAGATCGAGATCGACCCGCTCCGCCTCGAGGAACCCCTTGAGCCGCCGGGCGAACTGGCCGCCCTCCGCGTCCCAGTCGGTCAGCAGGATCACGGGGCGGCTCTGGCCGACGAGCCGGTGGGCGGTCTTCGATAGGGTCTCTCCGCGGTGGATCAGAAGGATCGGCCCGTCGAGGCCGAGACGACGCAGCGCGCGCCGGTCCCGTTCCCCTTCGACGACGACGACCGCCCCCTCCTCCTCGCTCGCGCTCTTGAGCTTCTGCCAGAGCTCGACGAACGCTTCGAACGCCGCCTCGGCATCCCGTCCGTTGCGCATCGTCCCGAAGGTCCACGCCCCGGTCGGACCGGGTCGGCGCGTTCCGCGAACGGGAGAGCCCGGGGGGATTAGGGGATGACCTTCGTCTGGACGCGCCGCGTGGGGCGGCGGTTGCGGGCCCGGGACGGTCGGAACCGCTCGGCTCCCTTGCCGCTCCAGCGCAGGCCCCGGCCCGTGATGCCGGCGCTCGTGAGCCCGCGGTAGACCCGACCCTTCTGGGTCGGGGCGCTGATCCAGGCGATCTTCGGATCGGCCCGGATCTCCGGATGGTCCGGGTCGACCAGGATGATCTCGAAGAACTTCTGCTTCCCGTCCTCGCCGAGCCAGTAGGAGTTCAGGACCTCGAGGTTCGGGTAGTGCTTCTGCGCCCGTTCCTCGGCGATCCGACGCAGGCTCTTCGAGAGCGTCATCTGCAGGATCCCCTTGTGCTTCGGGCGGCGGCCCGCGATGATCGCGCGCTTGCGCTGACCCCCGCGACGGACGCGCACCCGGACGACCACGAACCCGCCCTTCGCCCGGTAGCCGACGGCCCGGGCGCGGTCGAGCCGGGTCGGGTGCTCGAGCCGGGTCACGGTGTTCTCCCGGCGCCAGTTCAAGAGGCGCTCGTGGCGGAGGTCCGCTCCCTCGTCCCCCTGGGTCTGGCGGAACGAGCGGGACATGTACCGGTAGACGCTGGGCGACATGGAAGGCGGCGCGGGGGACCCACGTCCCGATTATAAGCATAGTGGAAGTGCGGAGCGGCCGGACGAGAGGGGCGGATGCGCTCGGAGAGGGCCGCGGGCGACGGGGCCGGAATGACCCTTCGCCTCCTTTCGAGCCCGGAAGAGTACCGGGCCGTGGAGGAGGTCCAGCGCGAGGCCTGGGGTCTCGGCGGCGACGGACCGGTCCCTGCGACGATCCAGCGGGCGATCCAGGACAACGGAGGGATCCTCCTCGGGGCCTTCGACAAGGACCGCATGGTCGGCTTCACCCTCGGGTTCCTCGGACGCGAGGAGGGCCGCCTCTACCATTACTCGCACATGACCGGGGTCCGTCCCCCCTACCAGAACCGGTCGGTCGGCTTCGCCCTCAAGGTCCGCCAGCGGGCGGAGGCCCTCGCGCAGGGCCTCGACGAGATCCGCTGGACGTTCGACCCGCTCCAGAGCCGCAACGCGTTCTTCAACATCCATCGGCTCGGCGGCACCCCGGACCGCTACTACCCCCGGTACTACGGGACGATGCGGGATGCGCTCAACGAGGGCCTCGAGACCGACCGGCTCCGGCTGGTCTGGCGCCTCAAGGACCCGCGGGTCGAGGCCCGGCTCGCCGGCGAGTGCCCGACCTCCGAGGAGGACGAGAAGCGCGTGCGGGAGTCGACCCCGCTCGTCGAGACCGCGCTCGGGGACCAGGGGTTGCGGCGTCCGGCCCACGTCCGGCCTCCCGAGGCGGACCGGGTCCACCTCGAGATCCCCCCCGACCTGCACGCGGTCCGGACCCGGGACCCGGGGGTGACCCGGCGCTGGCGCGACGTCACGCGGGAGGCGTTCCTCCAGGCGTTCGCGCACCAGTACCGGGTCGATGACTTCGTGACCGTGAGACTGGGCGGGGAGCGGCGGAGCTTCTATCTCTGCTCGCGTGCGGAGCGCACCGATGGAGCTTAGAGGCGCCCGTCTCGACGAGCTCGAGCTCGAGCTGGTCGAACCGTTCGAGACGAGCTTCGGGGTCGAGAAGCGACGGCGGTTCCTCCTGCTCGAGCTCGAGGAGCGTTCCGGCGAGGTCGGCTACGGCGAGTGCGTGGCGACCGCGGATCCGCTCTACTCGAGCGAGACCGTCACGACCGCGAACGAGATGATCGCGACGCGGTTCCTGCCGGAGCTGCTCCGCTCCCGGTCCGTGGACCCCGCGTCGTTCCTCCGCTCGGCCGCGCGCTACAAGGGCAACCGGATGGCCAAGGCGGCGGTCGAGACCGCGCTGGTCGACCTCGCCGCCCGGCTCTCGGGGGAGTCGGTCGCGGACCACCTGGGAGGAGGGCGGCGCCGCATCGAGGTCGGCGTGAGCGTCGGGATCCAGCCGACGGTCGCCGGGCTCGTCCGCCGCGTCGGGCGGTACCTCGACGACGGGTACCGTCGCATCAAGCTCAAGGTGCGCCCCGGCTGGGATGCGCGGCCGGTCCGTGCGGTCCGGGCCGCGTACCCCGACATCGAGATCTGGGTGGACGCGAACCAGGCCTATCCGACCCGAAACGTGGCGAGGATCCGCCGATGGGCGACCGCCTCCCGGGTGGCCCAGGTCGAGCAGGCGTTCCCCGAGCGGGCGATCCGCGCCCACGCGGACCTCGCGCGGGGAGCCCCGTTCCGGGTCTGCCTCGACGAGTCGGTCGTCGACATGCCCTCGCTTGAGGACGCGCTCGATGCGGGGGCGATCTCGAGCCTGAACGTCAAGACCGGCCGGGTCGGGGGGGCCGAGGTCGGCCAGGCGCTCGCGCGCCGGGCCCGACGCGCCCGGGTCCCCGCCTGGGTCGGAGGGATGCTCGAGAGCGGCGTCGGCCGGGCGCACAACGTCCACCTCGCCTCGCTCCCCGAGTTCGTCCTCCCGAACGACCTCTCGGCGAGCGACCGGTACTACCACGAGGACGTGATCGAGCGGCCGTTCGTCCTCGGTCCCGGCAGCACCCTCGAGGTACCGAAAGGCCCCGGGATCGGGGTCGAGGTGTCGGAGCGAGCGGTCCGCCGCGCGCGCCGCCGCTCGCGGACGTTCCGCCGCTAGGACGCAGCCGCCGTGTCGGACGCCTCGCCCGACGGGGCCCCCTCGCTCTTGGGGGGTCCGGTCCAGGGGAGGTGGGCCTCGGGCGGGCGAACGACCTTCGCCGTCGCGTGGCTCTCCGAGTGGACGACCCGCTCGAGGTGGGTCTGCATCTCGCGGACGAACCGGTCCATGCGGGACCGCTCGTGCATCGGCACCTCGCTCGGGCCGACCCAGACGAGGGCGGCGCCCCCGCTCGTCGGATAGAAACGGAAACGGACCTCGCTGGCGGCCGAGGGGACCGCCGGGTTCATCCGGCCGAGCCGGCCCACGACCCGGCTCTCCACGGGCTCGGTCGACTCGCTCCGCTCGACCGTGAACCCGAGCGTCCCGAGGTAGTCCACGAGGTACGCGGCGAACCGCTCGCGCCCGATGCCTCTCACCCGCAGCCAATCACCGTTGCCTTCGACCATGAGACCCCCGGTCCATCGCACGCCCGAGGCTCTTGAAGAGCCCGAGCATCATCCGGTACTCCGCCTCTGTCGGCGTCGCCCGGCCAAGAACCCGACGATACAGGAGGATTAAACCCCGTCGTTTGTGCGCCGGGTAGCCGATCCGGGCGAGAAGCTCGGCCAGACGGGTGAGGAAGAGCTCCTTTTCGCGCCCGTTCAGCGCGAGGACGTCCGGCGCCGGGGTCGTCTCGGGATCGACCGGTCCCCGCGCCCGGTGGACCGCGTAGAGGACGATCCCGGCGGCGTGGGAGAGGTTGAGGGTCGGATACTCCCGACGTGCCGGTATGTGCACGAGGAGGTCGCACTTCGCGAGCTCCTCCCGGGAGAGCCCGTTGTCCTCGGGACCAAAGACGAGCGCGACGCGGCCCTCGACCGTCCGCAGGACCTCCCCGAGACGCTCGGGGCTCACCGACCGCCGCAGGTAGGCGCTCGAGCGCCCGGTCGACAGGTCGGTCGTCCCGACCACGAGGTCGGCCCCCTCGACGGCGCGGTCGAACGAACGGACGCGCGTCGCGGCCCGGAGGAGCGGAAGCCCGGCCATCGACCGCCGGCGGGCCTCGGCGCCGATCCGGGCCCGTGACGCGACCAGGACGAGGCCGTCGGCGCCGAAGTTCCGGGCGGCCCGAGCGACCGCCCCGACGTTCCCGTCCTCCTTCGGACGGACGAGGACGACGTCGAGCCGGACCGTCACCCGGCGGTCCCCTCCGCGAAAAGATGCCGGACCATCCAGTCCGCGTCGAACGGGGCGAAGTCCCCGTACCCCTGGCCGATCCCGATGAAGACGATCGGCTTCTTCGTGACGAAGGTCGTGCTGAGGGCGGCGCCCCCTTTCACGTCGGCGTCGAGCTTCGTCAGGACGAGCCCGTCGAACCCGATCGCCCGGTCGAACAGCTTCGCCTGCTCGACCACGTCGTTCCCGCTCAGTGCGTCACCGACGAACAGGGTCAGGGCCGGCGAGACAACGCGCCGGATCTTCTTCGCCTCCTCGATGAGGTTCTCGTTCGTGTGCTGGCGGCCGGCCGTGTCGACCAGGACGACGTCGACATGCTTGGCCTTCGCGTGCTGAACGGCGTCGAAGGCGACCGCGGCGGGGTCGCTCCCCTCCTGCTGGCGGACCACCCGGATGCCGAGGCGCTCGCCGTGGACGAGGAGCTGTTCGATCGCGCCTGCCCGGAACGTGTCGGACGCGGCGATCACGCTCGAGAGTCCCTGGGCGCGGAGCCATCCGGCGAGCTTCGCGATCGTGGTCGTCTTGCCGGTGCCGTTGACCCCGACGAACAGGATGACGTACGGCGAGCCCGCGTGTCCGCGGATCGCCGCGGCGAGGTCGATCGGGGGCCGGGCGAGGATCGAGCGCACCGACCGCTCGAGGGTCACGCGGATCGCCTCCTCCGCCTCGACCCCGTACCGGAGCTTCTTCCCGGCGAGGTCCTTGCGAAGGTCGCGCCGGAGCCGCTCGATCACCGGCAGCGAGACGTCGGACTGGAGGAGCGCGATCTCGAGGTCGTCCATGACGTCCTCGATCTTCTCCTCCTTCAGGCGGCGGCCGAACATCCCGTCCGAGAACATCCCCTCCTCGGAGCCCCGGGGGGCCGGTTCGGGAGCGCGGGGGGCCGGCGCCGTGCGCTCCGCCGCCGGAGGGGGCGTCGCGGATACGGCCGCAGGGGCCCGCGGTTCCGGGGACGTCGGGGAGGTGGCGGTCGGCTCTTCCTCGGCGCGGCGCCGCAGCCGGGCCTTAATCGCCGCCCACATCGGAGCCCATCGCGTTCGCCCGGGCGACCTGGTCGAGCCGGCGCGAGAGGATCTGGATCCGTTCGTCGAGCGCGGTCATCTGGCCCTCGAGGTCGCGGATCGCCTGGTCGATCTGGAGGATCCGCTGGGAGAGCAGCTCGACCACCTTCGGCCGCTCCATCTCCACCACGACCCCCGAGCCGACCCCGAGGAGCACCGCGGCGCGGCGGTCGACCGAACCTCGGACATAGGTCTCCGCTCCCAGCGGCAGGAGGAGCTCCGCGTCCGCGGCCGCTCCCTCCACTCCTTCGAGGCTCTCACGGGCCCTCAGGTGTTCCTGGCGCGAGCCGGTCAGGAGCTGGTGTTGCTGGAGGGCCGCGTTGAACTGCGAGCGGTAGGCGTCGAGCCGCATGAGGTCCTCCTGGACCTCTCTCTCCATCTGCCCCTCAGGGGGGGCCTCGGGCGTCGCCATGAATCGGCGCCGGGGACCCCCGCGAGCCCTTAAGGTCGGCGCCTCGGCACCGGGCTCCGGTCGATCCATCCCGGTCCGGGCGCCCGACACTTGGGGATCAAGCACCGGCGATCGAGCAGATAGGAGATCCCACGGGGGCCTACGCGGGTCGGGAGAATGGCTGCGTCAGTCCGGCTTCGCTTCCCGGACCGACTCGATCCGGATCTGGTGGCGCTTCACGTGGTGGCAACCCCCGATCTCGGAGAGGGCCCACTCGCGGACCATCTCGCCGGATTCGGCCTCGTGGGTCTTCGTGAACGGTTGCCAATAGCCCCGCCGGGCATAGAACGACCCCGTGACCGTCCACAT
Organism: Thermoplasmata archaeon; assembly: GCA_021819135.1. Classification (GTDB taxonomy): domain Archaea; phylum Thermoplasmatota; class Thermoplasmata; order Lutacidiplasmatales; family UBA184; genus Lutacidiplasma. The sequence goes on from JAKASE010000009.1 coordinate 58,370, forward strand.
CGCCATCGTGGTTCCTCGGGAGCGGCGCAGGATTCCGGGGGGGTCTTTAACGTTGCGGGGACGCCGAGAGGCTTGCCCGGAGCCTTTCGGAGACCCGCCAGGCCACCGCGAGGATCGAGAGCATCGGGTTCGCGCCGGGAGCGGAGGGCAGGAGGGCGCCATCGGCCACCCAGAGCCCCTCCACTCCGTGGACCTCGCCGGAGGGACCGCACGCGGAGGTGCGGGCGTCCGGGCCCGCGCGCGCCGAGCCCAGCGGGTGGGCGGAGAAGAGCGCGATCGAGTTCTCGCGCACCCCAGCGGCCGTGACCCCCGCGATGAACCGATCGAGGTCGGCCGGGGAGATCGGCCGGGTCCCGTCCCCGGCCTCCACGGGCGGCATGTGGAGCGAGAGGACCCGCGTCGCTCCCGCGGCCGTCACCAGGCGCGCGGTCTCGACCATGCCCCGCACCAGATTGTTCCGGTCACGCGCCGTGAGCGTGTACTCGTAGAGGGGCTGCCCTTCCCCGTCGAAGCGCACCCGTCCCTCGCCGACGTCGCGGACGAGGACGATCGGGGTCGCGATCCGCTCCAGGCGCTCCATCTCGCGCCGGTACCGCTCGGCCCCGGTCCATGGCAGGGCGATCGCCGCGAGGCCGGGGTGGGCCGGAGCGACCTCCATCCAGGGTCCGTGGGCGCCCTCGTCCGTCGTCTGGAACTTGTATACTCCCACCGTCTGATGCGGCCCGCTCCACGTGCGGACCGGGAACGGGAACTCGACCGCGAGGGCGGTCGTCGGGTCCAGCCTCAGTCCCGCACCGACCCCCGGCGAACGGATCCCCGACCGCCAGAGGACCGCCGGCGTCTGGAGCGCCCCGGCCGAGACCACGATGGCCCGCGCCCGGATCCGTACCGAGAGCGCCCGCCCCCCCGCCCGGCTCGTGGCGCGGACACCGCGGGCCCGGCCCTGCTCGATCTCGACCGAGTCGACCCGGGTGCGGTCGTAGACGCGCGCCCCGCCGCGCATCGCCCCGGCGAGGAACGTCACCGACGTGGCCTGCCGGGCCGAATACGGGCAGCCGAAGGTGCAGAAGCCGCAGCGGGACCGGCACCCGACCGCGTTGCGGGAGATGATGTCCCAGTCCACGCCTTGACGGTACCCGAGCGCGATCGCCCCGCGCCGCAGCGCGTCGTTCGAGGGATTGACGGTGCTCTCCTCAGTCGAGACGTGGATCCGCTCGGAGACCGCCGCGAGGTCGCGGTCGAAGTCGGGGCCGTCGATCCCGACCATCCCTCCGTCCCGGGCCCATTCGGCGCGGGCCTCCGGCCTCGGCCTCAGGCAGGTCATCCAGTTGATCGCGGTCGATCCCCCCACCGTCTCGCCGGCGAGAATGCCGAACGCTCCATCGCGCGTGGTCGCGACCCCGTGGCGATAGAACAGATGCTCGTGGGCCGCCCGCTCGACCCGGGGGTACTCCTCGGGGGAGAACCAGGCACCGGCCTCGAGGACGACCACCCGGTATCCGGCGGCGACCATCCGCTCGGCCACCACGCCGCCGCCCGCCCCGCTGCCGACGACGACCACGTCGGTGGTCTCCTCGACCTCCGCCGTGGGGCGCACCGGACGGGCGCCTCCGTAGGGGTCCGGCATCGGCGGCTCGGACGGGGGAAGCTCGTAGTGGATGCGGCTCCAGAGCGGGTGCGGCTGACCACCAAGCGGCCCGGAGTAGTACACCCCTCCCGAGAGGCGCTTCGCCGCGTGGAACGCCTTCCGCTTCACGGCGAGCCGGCTCTGCGACCAGCCGAGCAGGTACGCCGCCCGACGTTCGGGGGGAAGACGGCTGAACCGGACCGGTCGGCCCGTGAGGAGCAGGTTGAGCCAAGGGTTGTCGAGGGTCCGCAGCAGCGTCGAGAACTCCTTTCTCTGGCCCGCCGGCAGGTCCGCGATCAGCGACCGGACGTCGCGGTCGATGCCCACCGCGCTGGCGGCCGGATAGGCCGGGCCCGTGCCGTCCGCGGGGAACCCGGGGAGGAACGTATCGAGAAGGGGCGCGAGCGCCGCCTCGCCTCCGGTGGCCACGCGCGGCCCACGCCGTCGGCCTATTTCGAACTATCAGCGGATCCTGAGGAACGACGTCGGGAGGCCTCGAAGCGCTCCCGTTCGTCGGACCAGCGTTCCCGACGTTCCCTCAGGGATCGCTCGGACGGTTCGTGGGAGATCGGCGGAGCGGCAGGGGCAGGCGCCGCGGCGGGGCCCTCCGCCGGCGGGGGGGCCGGCGAGAGGTCCGGGGCGTTCTCTTCGGTCGGCTGGAGCGTGCGCTGGGTCATGCCGCGAGGGCTCTCACGCCCATCCATCGCTCTTCGACCTCGGGATCGGTCCATCCCACGGTGGGAGAAAAGACGACGCGGTCCCCCCAGAGTTCCCGCGCGGCGGGGTACTCCTCGACGGAGAGCGGGAGGACGATCCCGTCCGCGTGGATCGCCTCCGCCCGGTCCCGTACCACGGGGGGCCAGTCGGCCGGTGGCGGACCGGTGAGCGTGAGGGAGAGCTTCGGGTCGAACCGGGCGAGGACCTCACGGGCGAACGGCTCACCGGTGGAGGAGGCGACGAGCGCGACCCGACAGCCGCGCTTCATCATGAGGAACGCGCCGAGCGCGCCGCGGGTCCCCTCGACGAAGGCAACGAGCCGGCCCGCGACCCCCAGCGGGAGCCCGCCGGGGCCTTCCCGCCGGTCGAACGAGAGGTAGGTACGGGGGCCCCGGACCTCGACGAACAGCTCGACCTCGGGACGCTCGAGGTCGACCGAGAGCGATCGGTCGGCGAACCGCTCGAGAACGTCGCCCCCGAGGTCGCGGGCCAGTTCCTGGCTCGTGAACGGATGCTGCCCGGTGCGGCGGGCCCGCACCGCGAACCGGGCGCCGGGACGAAGCCGTTCCCCGGAGAGCTCGAGGAGCCGGTCCCGGATGATCTCCCGTTCGCTCGCCACCTCGTGTACCTCGCTCACCGAGGTCACCCCGAAGACCCGGCGCAGGACTCCGATCGCCCGGCTCGGCACCGCCGTCTCGACGTAGAGATGGCCGCGGTCCGACCGCAGCCGTACCTCGATCCCCTCGCGGACGAACTGCTCGAGGATGTTCCGGCGCAGCGTCCGCTCGAACTCCCGGCGGACCGGCGGGGACTTGAGGGCGAGTTCGCCATAGCGGACGAGCAGGAGCCCCGGCATCGCGAACCGTTATCAGAGACGTCCCGTTCAAGAGCTTCTCGGACGGAGTCCCCGTGACCGCGGAGAACGCATCCCCCACACCGTCGGACCCCTGGGCCCCGATCGTCGCGACGATCGTGGCGGGGATCACGAAGTCGGCGGGGAGCGCCGGATTGACGGTGGACGCCGAGTCGCTGCGGGCCCAGCTTGACCTCGAGGGGGGCGCCGAGAGCGACATCGCGCTCCCGGTGCATCGACTCGCGCAGGGGGCCGGACGGGACCCGGGCGTGCTCGCCGCGACGCTGGCCGAGGGGTTTCCCCCCGACCCCGCGATCGCGCGCGTGGCCGCCCACGGAGCCTACCTCAATTTCCGCGTCGACACCCCCCGCCTCGCGGCCGCCACCCTCGCGGCGGTCCTGGGGCTGGGCCCGGGCTACGGAGGGGGCCCTCCGACCCCGGCCCGGGCGTGCGTCGAGCACACGAGCGCGAACCCGACCGGACCGTTCCACATCGGCCGCGTACGGAACGCGATCATCGGCGACACGCTCGCCCGGGTGCTGCGGGTCTCCGGCGTACCGGTGACGACGCAGTACTACGTCGACGACATGGGCCGGCAGGCGACGATGATCACCTGGATCTGGTCGATGCCGCGCGACGCCTGGCCTGCGCCGATCCGCGCGACGGTCGAGGGAGAGGAGGTCCCCGGCGAGAAGCCGGACCGGTACCGGGGACGGCCGTATCCCGCCGTCAGCGCCTACCTCAAGGAGCACGCGGAGGCGCGCGAGGCGGTCGCCGCGCTCGTCCGGGCGATCGAGACCGGGCAGGCACCGGCCGAACACCACGCGCTCGCCCAGCAGATCCTGGACGGGATGCTCAGCTCGCTCGCCCGGCTGCACATCCACTTCGACGAGTTCGTGTGGGAGTCCCGGTTCGTCGCGGACGGTTCCGTCGACCGGGTCCTCGACCGGCTCCGCGCCGCGCCGCATGCGATGCGGGAGGAGAACGGGGCGCTCGCGATCGACGCCGCGGGCCACGGCCTCCCGAAGGAATCGACGCGTGTGGTCGTGCAGCGGGGCGACGGGACCAGCCTCTACGTGACGCGGGACATCGCCTACCACCTCGAGAAGTTCGCCCGGTTCGACCGGGTGATCGACGTCCTCGGCCAGGACCACCAGCTCCACGCCCGGACCCTCGCCGCGCTCCTCGAGGAGATCGGGGAGGCGCGGCGCCCGTCGTTCGTGATCTATCAGGACATCACCGTTCCCGAGGGGGGGCGGATGTCCACGCGCGGCGGCTCCGCCGTGTGGCTCGACCAGCTCCTCGAGGAGGCGGTCAGCCGGGCCCGCAAGGAGGTCCTGACCCGCCGCGAGGATCTCCCGGATTCCGAGGTCGACCGCATTGCGGAGGCGGTCGCCACCGCGGCGATCCGGTACCACGTCGTTCGCGTGGCCCCGGAGAAGCCGGTCGTCTTCCGGTGGGAGGACGCCCTCTCCTTCGAAGGACGGAGCGGGCCGTTCGTGCAGTACTCCTACGCGCGGGCGTCGAGCGTGCTCCGCAAGGGCGGGGCGGACCGGCCCCCGTACCCGTTCGACGCGGCGCTGCTCACCGACCCCGAGGAGGCGGCCCTCGTCCGGACCCTGGCCGGCTTCCCCCGGGCGGTCGCGTACGCCGCCCGCACGGCGCACGTCCACACGATCGCGGGGTACGCCCACGAGCTGGCCGACCGGTTCAACCGCTTCTACCACGCGGTACCGGTGCTGAAGAGCGGGGCCGAGCGCGAGACGCGTATCGCGCTGGTCGCCGCGGTCCGGCAGACCCTCGGGAACGCGCTCGACCTGCTCGGGATCGCCCCCCTCGAGAGAATGTGAAAACGACCGCCGCTACCATTATAGCGGAGGCCCATACGCCGCGCGAGGTTCGATATGGCGTCGATACGGGAAGACTTTACGAAGTTCATGCAACGGGGGAACCTGATCCAGCTGGCGGTCGCCTTCGTGATGGGCGCGGCCTTCTCGGCGGTGGTCACCGCGCTCGTGGCGGACCTGATCACCCCGCTCATCGGGGTGGCCGGGAAGTTCGACTTCTCGAAGTGGGTCTTCACCTTCAATGGCAGCACGTTCCAGCAGGGCGCGTTCCTGAACTCCTTGATCGCGTTCGTGACGATCACCATCGTCGTCTTCTTCGCGATCGCGCTCCCCTACCAGCGCTACGAGGACCGGAAGGCGGCGAAGGCCGCCGCGGCCGCGAAGGCGGTCCCTCCGACCACCCGCGCGTGCCCGGAATGCCTCACGCAGATCCCGCTCGCCGCGAAGCGGTGCTCGGCGTGCACGTCGCCGGTCCCGGCGGCGTCCCCCTAGGTTGGCTCACGGGACGCCGCCCGGAGCAGCGGGTCGACGACCCCGGCCCCTCGGAAGCCGCGGGCACGTAGCCGGCAGGAGGCGCACCGACCGCACGGTCGCCGGCCGCCCTCGTAGCAGCTCCACGTGAGGCCCCAGGGGACCCCGAGGCGCTCGCCGCGACGTACGATCTCCGCCTTCGAGGACCGAACGAGCGGGGCCTCGATGCGGACCGGACGGCCGGCCTCGACGGCCGATCGGGTCGCGAGGCCCGCGAGCCGGTCGAACGCCCGAAGGTACTCGGGCCGGCAATCCGGGTATCCCGAGTAGTCCACGGCGTTCGCGCCGATGTAGACCGAACCGAGGCGATGGCTCTCGGCGTACCCGAGCGCGATCGCGAGCAGGATCGTGTTCCGCGCCGGCACGTAGGTGGAGGGGATCCGCCCGGGGCGGGCGGGACGCCGGGGGACGCGGCGCTCGGGGCGGGTGAGGGCGGAGCGGAGGAGCGGCCCGAGAGGCAGCCGGAGGACCACGTGGTTCCGGACCCGGTAATACCGGGCGAGCGCCCGGGCCGAGCGCACCTCCCGTGCGTGCCGCTGCCCGTACAGGATGGTGAGCGCGTGGACGGGACGGCGTTCCTGCGCCGCGACCGCGAGGCAGGTGGCCGAGTCCATCCCGCCGGAGAGGAGGACGACGCTGCCCGGGTCCCGGGCAAGCCGCCGCGTCACAGGAGGACCCCGGCGGCCGCGTAGATCCCGGCCGCGATCACGACCGCTCCAAGCATCCCGAGGAAGTTCGTGCTGTGCTTGGTGAGGAGGCCCCGGTTCTCGAGGAGCTCACCGAGGACACTGTCGAGCTGACAGGCGAGGAACCCGGCGACGACGACGGCCACCAGGAATATCGCGCTCCGTTCGGGAAACCCGCCAAAGGCCCCGAAGAGACCGACCCCCACCACGCCCGTGACCGCCGCGCCGGCGAAGGCGAACGCCTCCCCGAGGGCCGAGACCCCGCCGTTCGTCCCGGGGGGCACGGGCCGCAGGGTGAGGATGCTCCGGGCCCGACCGGCGAGCACGCCGAACTCGCTCGCGAAGGTATCGGAGGCGCCGAACGCGAGGGCGCTCGTGTAGAGCACGTCGAGCCCCGGAACGCCGAGTCCGGGGGTGGGAAGACCCCCGGCGACCGCGATCGCGGTGGGGATGAGGATATGGGCGAGTACGTTGGAGATCCCCCGCTCCCCGGTCGTCCCCTCCTGTAGGTGGCGCGCCTCCTTCTCTGCGAACCGGTACCGCGTCGCGAGGACGCTCGATACCAGGAAGAGGACCATGAGGGCGAGGAACGGAAAGCCGGCGAACACGACGATCGCACCACCGAAGATCGCGGCGACCGCCCCGGCCGCAACGGTGAGCGCCCGGACGTAGACGGCGGCCGCCGCGAGCGCCACCGTCGCCACAGTGCCGATGAGCGCCGGGACGAGAAGGAGCACGGAACTCCCCACGGGGCGCACCGAGCCGGCAACTTAACGTGATGCCCCCGGCGATCGAGGCGGGACGCTTGCGAGGACGGCCGGGGACCCGGCGGCCGGCGGGCTAGCCTCGGGCGAGGATCCGGCACACCGCGTTCTCGAACGAGAGCGACTCGATGTCGGCCTCGGCCCCGTGCTCGCGAAGCTCCGCGCGCACCTGGCGCTCATGGCCCATCGGGACCACGACCGCCGTGAGGAGGCCGAGGGCCCGACCGGCCTCGACGTCGAGCGCCCGGTCCCCGATCACGGCGCTCGAGGCGAGGTCGATGTTCCACTCGGCCCGGGCACGCTCGAACAAGCCGGTCCGCGGCTTACGGCACTCGCAGGAGGACTCCGGCGCGTGAGGGCAGTAATAGAAGGCGTCGATGTGCGCATGCCGGGCCGCGAGCATCTCGTTGAGGCGACGGTGGATCTGCTCCACCTCCTCCCGGGTGTAGAATCCCCGCTCGACACCGGACTGGTTCGTGACGCAGAGGATCCGGAACCCGTGGTCGCGGGCGAGCGAGAGCCCCTCCGCCACCCCTCGGTTCAGCTCGAGGCGATCGGCCTCCTTGAGATACTTGAGGTCCGGGTTGATCGTCCCGTCCCGATCGACGAACAGGGCCCGGCGGGGCGGTCCGGGTCGCGGCCCCTCCCGTGCCGGTGCGGCCACGTCGCGGGGAAACCGCTCCCGAGATAAGCGTTCGGTCGTCGCGAGACGGGGGGCCGGGCGTTGCGGGCGCCAGAGGGGAAGGAGACCGGGACCGACCGCCTCGACCGGGCGTTCGACGGCGCGCTCGCGCCCTACCGCCGCGACGACGGGCCGCTCGGGGTGCTGTTCTCGGGCGGCGTCGACTCCTCCCTGATCGCGTGGGAGCTCCACGACCGGCCGAACCTGACGCTCGTGACCGTGGGGGTCCCGGGCAGCCCGGACCTCGTGGCGGCCCGGAGCGCGTCCGCCCTCCTTTCCCTGCCCTGGACGGAGGTGGTCGTCCCGATCGATGAGGTCCGGTCGGTGGCGGCCGAGATCGCGGAGGAGACCGATCGGCTCGCTCCCGTCCCGCGCTCGGTGCAGATCGCGTTCGCCGTCGCCGTCCGCTCATCGCCGGTGGACCGGCTCTTGTGCGGGCAGGGGGCCGACGAGCTGTTCCTCGGCTACGCTCATTTCCGCGGCCGGTCCGCGGCCGAAGCTGCTCGGATCGCCGATGGCGACCTGGGTCGGCTGATCACCGAGGATTGGCCGCGGTCCCAGCGCATCGCCGCCCGGTTCGGTCGGTCGGTGTTCGCTCCGTACCTCGACCCCGGGTTCATGGAGGCGGCCCGGTCGATCCCGGTCGACCGACGATTGCCCGAGCCCGAGCCCAAGTCCTGGTTCCGATCGTGGGCCCGGCACCGCGGGCTTCCGGCCGAGATCGCCGCGCGGCCGAAGCGGGCGCTCCAGTACGGGAGCGGCGTCGACCGCGCCCTCCGCGACGGGGAACGGCGGACCGTCAGGAACGCGTGACGCGGGTCCCGGCCTCCCCGTCGACGGCACGGGCGAGCGACGGGATGTCGGTGATCAGGAAGCGACGCCCGCCGCCCTTCAGGAACTCGAGACCCGCCCCGACCTTAGGCCCCATACTGCCCGAGGCGAACTCTCCCCGCGCGTGGAGCCGCGTGAGCTCGTCCTGGGTGACCTCGCCGAGCCATCGCTCCCCCTTCTTGCCGAAGTTCACCGCCGCGCCCGCGACGTCGGTGACGATCGCGAGCGTGTCGAGGCCGAGCTCGCGGGCCACGAGGGAGGCGCCGAGGTCCTTGTCGATCACCGCCTCGACGCCCTCGTACGAGCCGTCCGGCCGACGGACGACCGGGATCCCGCCGCCTCCCGAGACCACGGGGATCCAGCTCTGGCCGAGCCCGGCGGCCATGAGGTGACGGACCGCCGGGCCCTCGAGCCATCGGACCGGCCGCGGGGAGGGAACGACCCGCCGCCATCCCCCCCGTGCCCCATCGTACTGCATCGCCCAGTCGTGCTGCTTGCGCAGGACCCGCGCCTCCGCCTCGGAATAGTACCGGCCCACGGGCTTCGTCGGGTTCGCGAACGCGGGGTCCTTGCGCGAGACCTCGGTACGGCTCACGATCGTCAGGACCGAGCGATCGACCTTCGCCGCCCGGAGCGCCGGGGTAAGCTCGGTCTGGATCAGGTAGCCGATCTGCCCCTGGGTCTCGGCCCCGAGGACGTCCATCGGCCGCGGCGGCACCTCCCGGCCGGCGAGCTCGTTCTGCAGGAGGAGCGCGCCGACCTGAGGACCGTTGCCGTGCGAGAGCACGAGCTCGGGGCCGTGGCGGGCGATCTCGGCGATCGTGGCGACCGCCCGGCGCATCTGGGCCCGGGCTTCGGTCCAGGTCCCGGAGCGCCCCGCCCGCTGCAGGGCGTTGCCCCCGAGCGCGACCAGGATCCCGGCCATGGAGTTCGGCACTCGCCTCGCGAGCCCTTGAGCCAATCGGCCGTCCTCGGCGCACCGCGACCGGCCGAGGGGAAGGGCGCCCGGTAATCACGCCTATATACGCCTCCCCCGCTCACCGGCCGTGACGGACGATACCTCCTCTCTCTTCTGTCCGCTCGAGTTCCGATACGGCCGCGAGACGGTCCGGGCGCTGTTCTCCCGGGGCGCCCGCCTCGAACGGGCCCTCCGCGTTGAGGCGGCTCTCGCGGGGGCAGAGGCGGACCTCGGGATGATCCCGAAGGACTCCGCCGCGGCGATCGCCGCCGCAGCCGACCTCCACCACGTGTCGCTCGACCGGGTCGATACGCTCGAGCGGTCGCTCCGACACGATGTGATGGCCATCACACGGGCGCTCGCCGAGGCGGCGGGTCCCGCGGGCCGGTGGGTCCACTTCGGGGCGACGAGCGCCGACATCACCGACACCGCGCTCGCGCTCGAGCTCAGCGAGAGCGTGGGGGTCCTGCGGGAGGACCTGACGCATCTCGCGCGCGCCCTGGCCGACCTCGCCCGCCACCACCGGGCGACCCCCGAGATCGGACGGACGCATGGGCAGCACGGCGTGCCGATCAGCTTCGGCTACAAGATCGCGGTCGCGGCGGCCGAGGTGGTGCGCCACCGGCAGCGGCTCGACGAGCTCCGCCCGCGCCTCGCGGTCGGCAAGATGGCGGGCGCGGTCGGCACGGGGGCCGGGTTCGGCACGCACGCCGCGGAGGTCGAGGCCGCCGTGATGCGGCGCTTGGGCCTCGCCGCGGACGAGGCCCCGACGCAGATCGTCGGGCGGGACCGCATCGCCGAGTTCACGAACTTCCTCGCGCTCGTCGCAGGCACGGCGGAGCGCCTCGCGACCGAGGTGCGGAACCTCCAGCGGACCGAGATCGCCGAGGTCGCGGAGCCGTTCGACGAAGGCCACCAGGTCGGCAGCTCCACGATGGCGCAGAAGCGGAACCCGATGCTCTCCGAGAACGTCACGAGCCTCGCCCGTCTCATCCGGGCGTTCGCGCTCCCGCCCCTCGAGAACATGGTCCAGTGGCACGAGCGCGACCTCGCGAACTCCGCGAACGAGCGGATCGTCCTGCCGCACGCGATCGTTCTCACGGACGACGTGCTGGGCAAGCTGGTCGAAGTCTTCTCCGGCCTGCGCGTCGACGCGGCGCGCATGGCCGAGGGGATCGCGCGCTCGGGCGGCTCCGCGATGACGGAGAACCTGCTGCTCGCGCTCACCTCGAAGGGTCTCGGCCGGGCCGAGGCCCACGAGCTCCTCCGCACCCTCACGCGTCCCGGTTCCGGTACGCTGGTCGAGCGGGCGAACGCGGACCCGACCGTGCGGGCTCACTTCGCTCCCCAGGAGATCGTGGCGCTCCTCGACCCCGCCGGCTATGTCGGCGCGGCCGCCCTCAAGACCGATCGGGTGCTCGCCGGCGTCGACCGGGCGCTGAACGGATGAGCGAGCCCGCCGCCGGGTCCTGGACGGCGCGACTTCGGGTCACGGTATCCGACCCATCGCTCGCCGAGTGGCTCGAGCGTGCCCTACGACCCGAGGCTGCCCGGGAGGTGCCCCGGACGCGCGCGACGGTCGGCCGGGGCCCCGATGGGTCCGTGGAGGTCTCGGTCTCCGCCCTCGACTCCGGCGCGTTGCGGGCGGCGATGAACACCTATCTCGGGTGGATCCATCTCGCGCTCTCGACCGCCGAGACGGCCCGCGCGGCCGGCGGGGTCCGCGCCTAGGGAGCCCGTCGCGCCGAAGCGCTTATCTCTCTCGTCCGGTCGGGCGGTCGTGGCTCTACCGGCGAAGTTGCAGAACGACATCAAGCAGTTCCAGCGGCTCCAGCAGGAGCTGGGCGCGGTGCAGCAGCAGCGACTCCAGATGGAGCTCAAGGTGCGCGAGGTCTCCCACACGCTCGAGGAACTCAAGGCCGTCCCCGAGGATGCGGTCGTCTACCGGCCGATCGGGGGTCTCATGGTGAAGGCGAAGGGCCGGAAGGAGGTCGAGGACCTCCTCACCGAAGAGAAGGAGACCGCCGAGGTACGCCTGAAGGCGGTCGAGCGGCAGGAGAACCACCTGAAGGAACGCTACACGACCCTGCAGCAGGAGCTCTCCCAGGCGCTGCAGGCCGCCGGTGCGGTCCCCTCCGGACCCGCCGAAGGCGGGGACTGACCCGACCGCCACGGATCCTCGACGGTCCTCTTCCTGCGTGGTCCTGCCCGTTCACGGGCCGAGTTCCCGGTCGGCCGGACGGTCGCTCAAGGGCACTATAGGGCCTTAGGTCGGCCCGCTCGAACCGGGGGCCCCCGAAATGCCCCGGCCCGTGGGATCAACTTCGGCGGCGCACGAGACGATCGGCGATCTCTTGGACCAGCGGTTTCGACCGGGTCGGGATCGCCCGGCTCCGCTCGAGGCGGCGTAGTCCACGGCGATTGAGCTCGTCGATACGCTGCTCGGAGTAGGCCAGGCTGCCGGTCGCCCGGATCACCCCGCGGGCCCGCTCCACGTCCTCGGGGGTCGCGGTCGGGTTACCGAGGACCCGGGCGAGTCGCGCGCGGTCGGCGTCGTCTCCCCGGGTCCACGCTCGGACGACGAGCAGCGTGCGCTTGCCCTCGACGAGGTCGTTCGAGCTCTTGCCGGCCTCGTCGGCGTCGAACCCGGCGCCGAGGACGTCGTCGCGCAGCTGGAACGCGATCCCGAGGTCGCTGCCGATCGCTTCAAGGTCGGCGAGGAGCGCGGGACGGGCCCCCCCCAGCTCGGCGCCGATCTTGAGCGGGGCGACCACCGTGTAGACGGCCGACTTGAGCCGGTGGACGGTCAGGACGTCCTCCTCGGAGACCGTCCCGGGCGGCAGGGTCCCGTTCCGGATGTCGAGGAGCTGGCCGTAGGCCGTGCGCCGGGTCATCTCCACGTACTCGCGGAGCGCGGCGAGCCGTGCGGCGGGAGCGGACGGCACTTCGAGGAAGGCGCTCACGACGAACGGCTCCTCGAGGTCGCCGAGGGCGATCGCGCACCCGGTCCCGTAGTCCGCGCTCGAGCCCTCCTGGTGGTCCCGGCGGTGCATCGCCTCGAGGACCCGGTGCGCGGTCGGCCCGCCGCGGCGCTCCTCGGCATGGTCGATGACGTCGTCGTGGATCAGCATCCAGCTCTGGAAATGCTCGAGGGCGGCGGCGGCCGGCAGCACGGGTCGGGGCGACCGGCCGGTGGCGATGTGGTACCCGGCGAGCAGCAGGGTCGCACGGAACCGCTTCCCTCCGCGGAGGGTGAACTCGCGGTTGACGTCGAGGAACGGCCGGACGCTCTTCGGGGCGGTGCGAAGCGCGCGTTGGTAGGACCCCCGGAGCTCTTCGGTCAGGGGAGGAAGGAACCGGAAGAGACCTTCAAGATCCACGGCGTTGCGATTGGACGCCATTCGTATTTAACGGACCGGGAGTTGTCGTCACGATGGCGTCCGCTCCCTTCGTGGCGCTCGCGAGCGCCCTGGTCGAGGCCATGGGTCAGCGCCTCGACGCGGCGAAGCCGACCGAGGAGGGGCTCGTGCTCCGGACCGGGGACGGCTTCCTGTACGCGTTCCTCGAGGACCCGACGCGGGTCTCCCTCGAGACGATCCGTCACCTCTTCGAAAGCGGCGACGGACTGCCGGCCCACCTGGTCGTCCTGACCCCGGGTCATCTCCCGCTCGCGATCTCCCAGGACGTCGTCCGACGCGGCGGGACGCTCATCGAGGGGGCCCGCTTCTCCGAGCTGGCCCGACAGCTCGGCCTCGAGACCTATCTCGGCGAGGAGCCCCGGGTCCCCCCGAAGGTCGACCGCCGGCTCCTGCCGAGCGCCCAGCTGCTCGATGCGATCGTGCTCCGCGCCCGGACCTGGCTCGACTGGGGGGTCCCGGCCCTCGCGCTCCGGTTCTATCGGCAGGCGAGCGAGCTCAAGCCGGAGTTCCTGCCGGCGCGGACCGGGATCGGCCGATCGCTGCTTGCCCTCGGCCTCGTGAACGATGCGGACCGGATCTTCGACGAGGTCCTCGCCGCCCGACCCGAGGACGTCGACGGACGGATGGGCAAGGCGGCGGTCCTCGGAGCCCGCGCGCAACCGCTCAAGGAGGTCGAGCTGTACCGCGAACTCCTCGCGGAGGACGAGGCCCGCACGGAGGTGCGCGCCCATCTCCTCGCCGCCCTGGTCGACCTAAGAGACTGGCGGGGGGCCCGGGTGGAGATCGAGGCGCTCCTGTCGCGCACTCCTGAGGATTCCCAGCTGCGGTTCCTGCACGCCGTTGCCCTGAGCGAGACCGGTGAGAAGGCCCTCGGGGAGGAGGAGCGGCTCGAGGCGAGGCGCCTCGGACTTCCCTACGAGCGAGAGTCCGCGCTCTGCCAGCATCTCGGACTGCCTACCCCGCCCCGACCCGAAGCGACGCCCGCCCCGACCGCGTCCACGGCGAAGGTAGCCGTCCGAGCGGAGAGGGCCCCCGCGACGCCCCTCGCCCGGTCGCGCCCCACCCGCCGCGGGCCCGCCGTACGCTCCCGCGGCAAACGACGACGCCGGTCCGTGCCCCGCAAAGGTAAGTAGCCCCGCTCCGCCTCGACGGGCGGGTCCCGATGGAGCCTCGTCGCGTCGTCTCCGTGCTTCCGAGCGCCACCGAGATCATGTACGCTCTCGGGCACGGGTCCGAACTGGTCGGACGGAGCGCGGAGTGCGATTTCCCGGCGGAAACCTACGGGCTCCCGGTCGTGATGCGGCCGCGTACGCTCTATGGCGACCGGCCGTCGCGGGAGATCGATCGGCGGGTTCGCGAGGTCCGGGGGAGCGGCAGGAGCCTCTACACGCTGGACGTGGGACTCCTCCGCCGTCTCCGACCCGACGTTCTCCTGACCCAGGACCTGTGCGGGGTCTGCTCGGTGACCGACGAAGAGGTCGCGGAAGCCTGCGCGCAGGCCGGGGTCCGGCCCGAGATCGTATCCCTGAGCCCGACGCGCCTCTCCGAGGTCTGGTCGACCTTCGAACGGGTCTCCCGGGCGATCGGGGATCCGGCCGCCGGCCGACGACTCGGGGCCGCGGTGCGAGCGAAGCTGCCCCCGGCCCCGGGGACCTCCACGCGGCCCTCGGTCGCCGTCGTCGAGTGGCTCGATCCCCCGATCCTCTCCGGACTCTGGACCCCGGATATCATCGCGGCCGGAGGGGGTTCCCCCCTCGGCCCCCGCCCCGGCGCGGTGGCGGAGCGCACCACGTGGGAGCGGATCGCCGACCAGCCCCCCGAGCTCCTGGTGCTGAGCCCATGCAGCTTCCCGGTCGAGCGCACCCGTCGCGAACTCCGTGACCCCGAGATCCTCCGGCGTCTCTCCCAGGTCGCTCCTCCGAAGGGGGTGATCCTCGCGGACGAGGCGTACTTCAGTCGGCCCGGGCCCCGGCTCGCCGAGGGCGTTCGCCTGATCCACGCTCTTCTCCGGGGGGACACGAGTTCCCTGCCGATGCCGGCCGAGCGCTGGACCGATCCGCGCGGGGGGCGGGCCGCGTGACGGGCCGTCCGAACTACTACTACACGTGGACGACGAGCCGACCGGCGGTCGCCCGGGTCTCGACCTCGCGGACCGAGCTCCTCCACATCGGGCTCGCGTTCCTCGTGCTGACGGTCGACCTGGTCATCATCCTCGGAGGCGGCGGCCTTCTCCTGCGGTCCAGCAGCGGCGGCTTCTTCAGCCTCGTTTCTCCCATCGAGATCCTGGCCGCGGCCACCGCGGTACTGACGGGTTTCCTCTGCCACGAGCTCGCGCACAAGGTCTACGCCCAACGCCATGGCTTCTGGGCGGAGTTCCGGATGTCGCCATCCGGGCTCCTGTTCTCGTTCCTCACTTCGCTCGTCGGGTTCATCTGGGCCGTTCCGGGGGCGACCGTTGTCAGCGGGATGAGCGAGTACGACCGGAAGAACTGGGGTCGGACGAGCCTGGCCGGGCCGGTCACGAACGCGGTATTCGGCCTCGGCTTCTACGCCGCGGCCGCCGCGACGTACCTCGGCCACTCGGGCATCTACCCCTGGCTCATCCTGCTCGCCTGGTTCAACGGCTGGTTCGCGACGTTCAACCTCTTCCCGATCGGCCCGCTCGACGGGGCGAAGGTGCGACGGTGGAACGCCGGGATCTGGATCGCCTCCCTGGTGGCGTTCGGGGTCTTTACCGGAATCACGACCGCGGTCCTCTACGGCTATCTGACCCCGCTTCTTGGCCGGTGAGCCAGAGCATGACGCGACCGTCCGTACGCGAGCTGGGAGAGGGCCGACAGCTGCTGGATCTCGACTTTAGGGACGCGGAGGGGCTGATCGCCGCCTATCTAGTGCCCGCCGCGGACGGCTGGATCCTTATCGAGACCGGGCCCACGACCTGTCGGGACGCCCTGCTCGCCGCGATCGATCGCGCGGGCGTCGGGCGGGAGGAGATCCGGAAGGTCTTCGTCACGCACATCCATCTCGACCACGCGGGGGGGATGGGGGCGCTCGCCGAGGCGCTTCCCCGGGCGACCTTCTATGCGCACGAGCTCGGTGTCCCGCATCTGGTCGATCCCACCCGTCTGATCTCGAGCGCGCGGCGCGCCTGGGGCCCGGCCTCCGATACGCTTTGGGGGACGATCGTGCCGGTGCCCGCGGCCCGGGTGGTCGCGCTCCGGGGAGGCGAGCGCTTTCCCCTGAAGGACGGCGAGCTCTCGGTCCTCGCCACCCCCGGGCACGCCCGCCACCATCTCGCCTTCTTCGACTCCCGGATCCGCGGGATCTTCACGGGGGACGGAGCCGGCGTGCGCCTTCAGTCCGGCCGTCGCCTCCGCCCGGCGGTGCCGCCTCCGGACCTTGACCTCGACCAGCTCTACGCGAGCGTCGACGCGATGCGCCGGACCGACCCCCGTCTCGTCCTCTTCAGCCACTTCGGGCCGAGCCCGGAGGGGGTTGCGGACCTCGAACGGTACCGCGGGGTCGTCGAGTCCTGGCGGGAGGTCGCGCTCGCCGCGGCCCGAGAGCGGCCGGAGGTCGCGTACATCACCGAACGTCTCCGCGCGTTCGACGAGTCGTCGCACGAGGGGATCTCAGCGGATGACCGGGAGTCCCTCATCTCGGGGTACGAGCTCGCCGCGGGGGGCTTCCTCCGGTACTTCGAGACCCACGGACTGATCGGCCGGTGAGCGACCCCGCCCCGCTCGACCGCACGCGTCGGCGGGAGGCGGCGACCACGCTCCTGCTCGCCCGCATCGTCTACGCGTTCAACTGGTACAACATCGGAGGGCTCTCGGTCCCGCTCGCCGCCACGATCGGGGTGACCACCTTCGAGTTCGGGGTCGTGCTCGGGGCGTTCCTGATCGGCGCCGGGCTCTTCCAGGTCCCCGCCGGCTTGGCCGCCCTCCGGTGGGGGAACCGCGCGACCTCCCTGTTCGCGCTCGTCCTCATGGGCGGCTTCTCCCTCGCCTCGGCATTCTCCCCGAACTGGATCGTCCTCGCCGCCTTCCGCTTCGGTGCGGGCGCGGGAGCCGCGTTCTTCTTCGCGCCGGCGCTCGGGCTCATCGCGTCGTACTACCCCTCGGGAAGTCGGGGTCCGATCATCGGGCTCTACAACTCCGGGTTCAGCATCGGCTCCGGCATCGGCCTCTTCGGCGGCGCCCTGATCGGCGCCAGCTACGGCTGGCCCCTTGCCCTCGCGGTCGGAGGGATCGGGCTCCTCGTGATGGCGGCCATCGGACCGTTCACCCTGCCGCGAGGGGCAGGACGGGTAGCGCTCCCGTCGTTCCGCCGTCTCTGGAACGACGCGGCGGCGCCGATCTTCCGGTCCCGATCGATCTGGGCCCTCGCCCTCGCGGTATCGGGGCTGTGGGCGGCGTACTACGTGGCGGCGCAGTACTTCATCGCCTTCGCAAGCGCGGTCCATCCGGGTTGGTCGGTCGCCGTGGCAGCGGCCGTACCGGTGGTCATGATCATCCTCGAGGTCCCGGGCGGCCCCATCGGGGGGTGGATCGGCGAGCGGGCCGTCTCGATGCGGCTCGTCCTCCTCGTATGGGGGGTGGTGTCGGCCGTGGGGATCTTCGCGATCCCGCTTCTCGGACTGCCGGGTCTCCTGGCCCTTTTCGGGTTCCTCGGTTTCGCGGACGGGGTCGTCTTCGCGGTCCTCTACCTGATCCCGTCGTACCTTCCAGAGTCGCGAGGGGAGACGCTCGCGCTCGGCCTCGCGTTCGTGAACTCGATCCAGATCTTCCTTGGGAGTCTGCTCGCGATCGTCTTCGGCTACATCGCGGGGATGTGGGGCTACGAGGCCGCCTGGTGGTTCGCGGGCGTCATCGCACT
Organism: Thermoplasmata archaeon; assembly: GCA_021819135.1. Taxonomy (GTDB): domain Archaea; phylum Thermoplasmatota; class Thermoplasmata; order Lutacidiplasmatales; family UBA184; genus Lutacidiplasma. Next base: position 76,163 of record JAKASE010000009.1, read on the forward strand.
CGCCCCGCTCCCCCTCCTCGCGTGGGTGAGCGGTCGGGGCGGCGACGCGACGTACGTCCGCGCCCGGGCGCGGGGACCCCGGGGCGTGCGGGCTCCGAGTCGACCAATGTGACCAGGTTCGTGGGTCGCCCTTCGACCGGATACCCCGCCGTCAGGACGATCGGGCCCGACTCCCCGATCCGGCTATGGACGATCAGCTCGGCGGCCCGCGTCCGTAGCTCCACGAGGTCCCGGTGCACCGGGGCCGGGAGCGAGATCACGCCGCCCACCAGCGCGAGCCTCCTCCGGGTCGCTCCCGAGTTGGAGAGGGCGACGACCGGGCACGCCGGCCGGAGCCGGGCCACCAGCCGGGCGGTCCGACCCGAATGCGTGGGGGTGACGATCGCCCGGGCCCGCACGCCCTCGGCCAGTCGGACCGCCGCGCCCGCCACCGACCGTTCGGTCTCGGTCGACGGGCGGATGTCGAGATCACGGACCAGGCGAGGATCGAAGGCGCCCTCGGTGGCCCGGGCGATCCGGTCGAGCCAGCGGACCGCGTCGGCCGGGTAGGAGCCTACCGCGCTCTCCTCGCTCAGCATCACCGCGTCCGCCCCGTCGAGGACCGCGTTCGCGACGTCGGTCGCCTCGGCCCGGGTCGGTCGTGGTGCGTGCATCATCGACAGGAGCATCTGGGTCGCGACGATCACGAACCTCCCGGAGAGGTTCGCTTTCCGGACGAGGTTCTTCTGTTCGAGCGCGAGGCGCTCGAGGGGGACCTCGATCCCGAGATCGCCCCGCGCCACCATGATCCCGTCTGCCGCGTCGAGGATCGCGTCGATCGACCGGAGCGCCTCCGCGCGCTCGATCTTCGCGATCAACCCCACCTCGGCCCCGTGGGGCTGGCGCTTGAGCCAGGAACGGACCTCGTCGAGATCGCGGCGGTCCCGCACGAACGACAACGCGAGGTAGTCGATCCCTTCCGCGAGCCCGAGCTCGGCGTCGTGCCGGTCCTTCTCCCCGAACACGGAGGTGCGGAGGTGGGCGCGCGGAAGGAACAGGCCCGCATGGGAGGTCACGGTCCCGCCGTTCAGCACACGGGCCTCGATTGCCCCCGGCCGCGCCCGGACCACGGCCAGCGACACGCTCCCGTCGCCCAGGAGGACGGGGTCGCCCGGCTTGGCGCTCCGCTCGAACGACGGGATCTGGACGCCGACCCGACGGTCGTCCCCGGGCGTTGGGTCCTCATCGAGCACCCAGAGCCGTCCGGACTGAAGACGCACCGTTCCTCCGGCGAGCTCCCCGATACGGATCTTCGGTCCCTGGACGTCCCCGACGATCGCGATCTCGTGATCCGTGCGACCGACCGCTGCTCGGATGCGACGGATCAGGGTGCGGTGCTCATCGTCGGTACCGTGCGAGAAGTTCACACGAAAGGCATCCGCACCGCCATCGATCAGCTCCCGGAGGCGATCGACCGAGTCGGTCGCCGGACCGACGGTCGCGAGGATCTTGGTTCGTCGCACGCCCGCCGTAGGCCCCCCGGCCTTATAGTCCGGTGACCCGGGGGGAGCTATTTGTAATCCGAACCCTCGTCCCGCCGATAGCCCCGTGGTGTAGAGGCCAAGCATGCCGGCCTTTGGAGCCGGCGACAGCGGTTCGAATCCGCTCGGGGCTACAATTAAAATAATGTCGAGACGCTAGGTCTTACGATGGCGACCGACCGGATGACGTCCATCTCCGTCCATGCTTCCACGCTACGAATGCTCCAGCCGTTCAAGAAGGGAGACATGACCTGGGACGATGTGCTGATCGACTTCATTGAGGAGCACGTTCCGAAGGAGTTCGTCCGGGCAATGATTCGAGAAGCCGAGAAGGGTCCCGGCATCCCTTTCGACCAAGTGTACGAGGAGCACGTTCGTCGGAGGCGCTAACGCTTGCCTATCGTGGAGATGAGCCACGAGGCGAGGCGCCAGTTCCTATTGTTGCCCCCCGAGATTGCGGACCAGTTCAAAGAGCTCGCCGACCACCTGAAGGAGAACCCCCACCGCCTTCCGCCGTGGTGCGAGGTGAAGGCCATCGGACGAGAGGGTGCGAAGGAGGTCTTCCGTGCCCGAGTCGGGGAGTACCGTGCGACCTACGTGTTCGACGGTCACACGGTCCGCTTCACTCGCTTCCGATTGCGGAGAGATATCGGCTACTCTGTCCTACCAAAGTCGTAGGTCAGTTCTCTCTGCGCCCGCGACGAAAGTCCCCCTCACTTCACCGCTCTTCCACCGACGGATGCCCCCGGGAGTCTGCGCCAAAAGTGCTCCTAATGAGCCCACGGTAGGACCACACGGTAAACCTCCACGGGGCCCTGCAGTCCCTTCAGGATCGTCGGCGGAAGTCTCTCGAGAGGGTTGGTCAACTTGTTCCGGACCTCCTCCCGGACGGCCCCCGAGACACAGATCCCTCCGGCTTCGGCGACCGGCTCGATCCGGGCGGCGACATTCACGGCGTCGCCTACAATGTCGCTGCCCTGCTGGACGACGTCTCCCAGATGAACCCCAATTCGAATCTGTATCGGGGTCACTCGAGGGGCCTTATTCCGCTCGAAAATTCGCCGCTGAACCTCGATGGCGCACCGAGTCGCTTCTAGTGCGCTCCCGAACTCGATCAGGAGGCCGTCGCCGGTCGACTTGATCTCACGTCCGTGAAAATCTAGTACGAGTGGCCGAATCAGATCCTGCTGCTGGCGAAGCATCTCGAGCGCGTGAGCTTCGTCGCGGTGTGTTGACTCGGTGAAGCCAACCGTGTCCGTGAACATGATCGCGGCCAGTCGTCTGCCCTCGGGCGAGGCTGTAGTGGCACAAATGGCGACCTCGCCGTTGGCCTTCAGCTGCAGCCGCTGCCATCGGGAGTCGAAGGTCTTTCCCCTTAACGCGCGAATTCGGAGGAACCGTTCAACGCGACCGCCGACCTCTTCACTCTTGAAATCGATGATTCCGTCGCAGAGGGCCTCGAACTTCGTGTAGAACGACTCGGACGCGATGCCCCTTGGGAATGCCAGGAAGTGCGGACACTCTCGGGCCCGGATGGCGGGAAGGATCGCCGTCCGCCACGCGTCGATACAGGTCTTCTCGTCATTGTACTGGAGAAAGATGCCGGTATTGTCGTCAAGGTGAAGCCAGCCTTTCTCCTCTGGCGGATAGCCGGCCTTGGTCCGCTCGATCCATCGCGCGGCTCCCTGAACGATGTCCAGCGGATTTTCATGAGTTTCTTCCCAGCCTCTGTCGGCCTTACGGGAACTCTCGAACTCGGTCGTTGCGGTGTAGCTGTCCCAGACGCTCAACAAACCCTCTGCTTCGAGTCGCTTCGCGTCCACCCCCATCCCTGTGAGCCCCTCGATCGCCTCCGTCGGGAAGTGCTGGAACACGTGGTACTCGGTCTTCATCCCTTGTCGGAGGGCCGCGGCAGCAATCGTCAGAGAGGTCTCGTACCAGAGCGAGTCCGCGTCGAAGAGGACTATGTACTGGCCGCTGTAAACGAAGCCAGCGGGAGCAAGGTCGCCCAATAGGGGTACCGGGATGCTCTTGGGCATGTTGCTGCCTTCTGCCGGGAGCGTTCGTGGGCTGATGAACGCTTTGGGCGTTCGCACCTCCGTGATTGTGTCCCAATTCAGCACTGGAGTTTACAAGATAGGGACGGGGGCGGCCCAGTTTCCTGACGGAGAACCGGGCGCGCGAGGCGTATTGCCTACCGCGTGTTGAACCGGCTCTCTCCAATCCCTACGCGTAGATCGTCAGGCCG
>JAKASE010000034.1 GCA_021819135.1 Thermoplasmata archaeon
CGTGCTCCGAGGGATGGAGCAGGAGGTATGCGCGCTCGTACTCCTCCAGCAGCCGGCGCTCCGGGACTTCACCGGTGAGATCCGCTCCGAGCTCTCGGAGCTTGTGCGCGTAGCGCTCGTCTCGGAGGGGGCCGACGATCGTCAGTCGGAGCGAAGTCCCTTCGATCGCTCTCGCTGCGAGTTCCCATCGCTTTCTCGGCTCGACGACGCCGACACCGAGGACTCGATCGGGTTCGCCGGGCCCCTTCGCTTTGAACTTCTCGGTATCGACTCCCAGGGGGATCTGGACGACGGGTCCCCTACGACGACGCACTTTCTCCACCGCATGTAGTACATCCTCCGTCGTCGCGATGGTCGCGTCGGACCACCGTACGGCCTGCCGCTCCCGCTCGAACAGGATGCTCTGGTGGAGACGGAGCCGGCGCGTCCACGACGGCGTGTGCGTGGTGTAGACGTACGGGATCCGGTTCCGGCCCAGGACCCACCCGGCCCGCCCGGTATGAACGTGTACGATGTCGGGGTGGCTCCCCGTTAGAAGCCCGGGAAGATGCCGCTCGAAAGCCCACCCCGTCGTGTAGCGGTCCGGCAGGTACTGATTGACGATGTCGACGGTCTGCCCCTCGGAACGGAGAGCGTTGCCTAGCTCCGCCACGGTTCGCTCTATCCCCCCGTAGCCCGTCGGAGGTATCGGTCGCCGGCCCGTCCCCACGAGGGCGATTCTCATGCGTGCGTCGCCTCCCCGTACACAGATGCAGAGGCGGATCCTTGTACGGCGTAGGCGTGCGCCCGCACGACCGATAGATCCGGGACTGTCCCGGGCAACAGGTCGAACGCGGCGTCCTCGAGCGAGTCGTTCCGTATGGGCCTGGGGAAGTCCGTTGCGCGGACCCGTAGCGAGACCTTTTCGAAGGCATAAGAGACCCTCCCGTCGGTAGCCGTCCGGTTTCCGAGAGCCCCGCACCCCCCGTCAATCGTACGAATAGGCACCCGTCCGCTTCCGATCTTTCTGGGTCGTCCCGTTCCCCCCGGGCTACTCCTACGACGACCACGTGACGATAGAACCGCACGCCACGAGGTCCCCCTGGGCCGGGATCCTGACGCCTGTCCCGGGGGCGGACCAGCGGCACGAGAGCAGGGCACCATCACGGCACCCGGACGCACCTCGACCTCAAAGCCCGTTCGCGGAGGACAAGGAAGCGCGGCGACCGATGCCCGTTCCAGCTCAAGTTGCCTCCCCGGAGCTCTCCACTCCGTCCACGGACTCCGAACCATCGAGCGAGCAGGTCCCCGCATTCCGGTGGAGGCGATTATTGAAATACCCAACTCTCGCAGAACCCGTTGCCATGCCGCTCGATACGAGTCCGAGCATCGGTCCCTCGCCCTCTCGAGGTACGCTATGGGAGTCCGACGCCGAGCACTGAGCGCCGCCGTACCCGAACCACTGCCCCATTCACCTCCGAGCGCCCCGACCAAGGTCGTGGTCGAGCTCTCGTTGACCGAGCCCCACGTCCGCGGGACCCGGGTCGGCGCCGCCGCGCGAGGGTCCTCCCTCGAACCGTCCGTGGGCGAGCTGTGCCACCTGCTCGACCACGCGGGCCTCATTCCGGGGCACCTGGTGGGCCGAGCCTCCGACCGTCGATCGCTCCCCTACGGGCTCCGCGTCCGGGCGATCCGCTTTCCCCACAAGCATCACGAACGCCATGAGGGGATTCCGGACGAGAGCGGCCCGGCGCGATCATCGACCGCGCCCCTCGAACGCCTCTCTCGGCCGAGCCCCCGTGTCCCGTTCGTGGGGCCGCTCCCCCGCGGGATCCCGACGCTGCCCTCGGATCACGAGCTGCTCGCCCGCGCCCACCATCGCTAGCGACTACCCGCCCCGACCCGCACCGCAGCCGGGGACATGTCCACCGCTGCCGATACCTCGGGAAGCACTCTCTTCCCGGGGCGCAGCTCGAGGACCACGGGGAACGCGTCGCCGACCGGCGCGACGGCGTATCCGTCGACGACCGGAGTAAGCGGGAGGGCGAGCTACGGGGTGGGCGCGGCGCCCGGGCCCACGGTCCCGAGCGGAGGGACCGGCACCTTGACGAACGGTTCGCCGAGCGGATCGGTGATGTTCACCGTCGCGAGCGACCCGGTCCGATCGAGCCGGTGGTGTCTACGTAAAGGTAGAACTCGAAGAGACGACGGCGGACCGGTTTCTTGCCGGTACAGTGAATAAACTGCCCCTTTACCCCGTTCGCCCCCAAGCGGAACTCGCCCGGGTCCTCCCGTGGAATGATGCACCTCATCGCACGACGGAGATGGGTTGGACCCCGCGCTTTTCGGCTTGTTACACGCGAAAGCCGCCCCTGCGGGAAGCAGTGAATACTCTCGGTACTATAGCCACTATAGTATGTCGACGACCATCCATGTGTCAACGGAAACTCGCCATGTACTCGAATATCTCAAGGTGGGGGGCCAGACCTACGACGATGTGATCCGAGAGTTGATCCTGCTGCACCCGCAGAAGCTGACCATGGCGGAGCTCGTGCGAAGGGCTCGCGGTCCGGCGGGGCCCATCGAGGAGCTGATCGCGAAGAGCCGTCAGCAGCCGTACTGAATTCGTGCCGTCGTTTCGTATCGAACGGAGTTTGGTCGCCGACAGTGAGTTCCTGAGCCTCCCTCGCGCCGTCCGAGAGACCTTCATCGAGGCGTTCCACAAGTTGGAGGGCGCCACTTCCCGATTGCCGGGCGAAATTGGTCCATCGAGGAGCTACGCCAGCGTCGGGTTACGTTCCCGCAAGGGTTGTACTCTCTTCACGTCGGACCGATTTACAGGGGGCTCTTCATACGGACCCGAGGGACTCTGCGTTTCATTGCGTTCGGAGCCCATCGCGAGCCCAGAGACGTGTACGCGAAGATCGAGAAGCGCGGGAAGCACGGATCTACGTAGGTCGCGGGTGTCGCTCCAAGACCAGACGTCCGCGGCGATTCGTGGCCGTCTCCACGTGACCGGTCCAGATCTCCAAGATGAGGACCTCCCCCGGGGCGAGCTTGTGCAGTGCTTGCGTGGCGGTTGGGCTCGTGGCGGCGCCCGGGTCCTGGGATGGGTGGTGGGCCGTCTCGCGAGCGGAGGCGCTCTGGCCTTGCGAGATCAACTGGAACGAGCGCTCGCGGCCGATGCGAAGCGCGCGAACGGTCTTCCGGGCGGCCAGGGTCCGCAGGGCTTGGTACAGGGAGTGGTCCGGGATCCTCTTCCCGCTCAGTTTCGCGACCTTCTGCCGGATCTCGCGGGTCCGCATCGGGCGGGTCGCGTCGGCCGATTCGAGTACCTTCAGGACCCAATTCCTCGTGCCATGACGCGCGCTCTTTCCTCGTGGGCGTCGTGATCTCATCCGGGAGGCGAAACGCCTGGCACCCTAAGCGTTTCCCGTGGTGGAGCCGGACCCGTCGATGAACGGCGCGAGCGGGACCGCCGCTCAGATTTAGGACCGCCCGGAACGTCGTGCGGTCCAGGCGCCTCAGTGGATCTCTGCCGCTCCCTACTTGCGCCGCGTTCGCAGCGCGAGCCCCACCGCGAGGGTCCTCCCTCGAACCGTCCGTGGGCGAGCTGTGCCACCTGCTCGACCACGCGGGCCTCATCCCGGGGCACCTGGTGGGCCGGGCCTCCGACCGTCGATCGCTCCCCTACGGGCTCCGCGTCCGGGCGATCCGCTTTCCCCACAAGCATCACGAACGCTATGAGGGGATTCCGGACGAGAGCGGCACGGCGCGGGCCTCGACCGCGCCGCCCGAACGCCTCTCTCTACCGAGCCCCCGCGTTCCGTTCGTGGGGTTGACGTCGGGAGCGACGTACACGGTGGACCCGCCGAGGGGATACACAGCCCATCCTCGGTCGGGTACGCTGACCGCCGGTGGGACCGTGTCGGTGTCGTTCTCGACGGCATCTGTTGTCGAGCCGACGGCGGCTGGGATCAGCTCAATGGGGAGCGGGGCGTTGTCGGGGTTGCTCGCTCTGGTCGGATGGACGGTGCTGGTTGGCGCGCTGGCAGGCGGACTCCTGCTGGCCCTACGACGGTCGACATCCTCTCGGCGGGAGCGGTGAGTCGGGCGGTTCTCGGGAACGCGTTCCCCACCGGTTCCCCGTACGGGGATATCGACAAGAAGGAGCGACCGCCGAGGGACTCTGCCGACCAGCCGTGGGTAGGTAAGTCCGGCGGGAGTCCCGCCGATAGCTCTAAGTAAGATCTTCGGCCTCGAACGTGGCCGTGACGCGTCGTCGGGTTCGGTTCGCGTACTGCTACCGGTGCGGGTATGTGTGGCGACTTCGCCGGCGGGTTCCCGTACGGTGCGCCCGCTGCAAGTCGCTGCGGTTCGACCAGCCGAAGATCGACCTCCCCCCGTACGGCGGGGGGCTGGGAATACGGGAGCTCGTCGATCCCCATCGGAAAGCGATCGAGCGCCTGAGCCGGAAGTACGGCGCCCGCCTCGCCGTCTTCGGATCGGTCGCGCGAGCCTCGGCGGGGCCTCACAGCGACATCGACCTCCTGGTCGAGTGGACGCGGCCGGCCGACCTCCTTCGGCACGCCCGCCTGCAAGGAGAGCTCGCCCGGGTCCTCGGGCGGAAGGTCGACCTGGTCACGGAGGACTCCCTGCGCTGGCTGATCGCCCCTCAGGTGTTGATGGAGATGATCCCCCTGTGAGCGTTCGATCCCGGGGAGACGCGCAGAGGATCGCCGACATTCTCGAGCACCTCGAATCGATCCGGGGGGAGATGCGGATCGGGAAAGAAGGATTCCGGCGGGATCCGCGGGCGCAGAAGATCGTGGCGTACGACCTCCTGATCGTGGGGGAGGCCGCGAGCAAGGTCCGACGGGCGACGCAGCGGGCGAACCCCGGGATCCCTTGGTCGGAGCTCGTCGGATACCGCAACCTCCTCATCCACGAGTACGGGGAATTGGACCTCGAGGAGACGTGGGTGTTCGTTCGCGACGCCCTGCCGAACCTCGAGCGGCGACTCCGGAGGGTGCGGGTTGCCCCCGCCTCGGATCGGGGCGCGGGGTCGCGGCCGCGGTAGTCCGGGGCCGTTCGGCGGCTCGCGAGTGCGGTTACTCGGCCCGTTCCGCCGAGGTCGCTCGTGACGTCGACCTCTACGAAGGCAACTGTCGACACGGAGCCCAGGGACGTTCCAACGGTGAAGTAGTTCCCGCCAAGGAACTTTGGAGTGACCGCCACGACCTTTCGGGTCTCCGAGGAGACCCGGGAGATGCTGGAAACGATGAAGGGCAGGGGCCAGACGTACGACGAGGTGATCCGGGGGTTGATCTACGTTCGCGCCCACCCGCTGACGTGGGAGGAGATCGTGCGGCGCGCCTCCGAACCGGGCCATCGGTCGGGCGGCCGGTTTCCGGCGAGAGGATTCTCCTAGATCGGCGGGAACCAGCCCGGTCCGCGGGGAGTGGGGGAGCGGCGGCAGGTGGTGCTCCGGACCGCCGCTCCCGGCTCAACACAACCGATAACTTTAGCGAATGTGTTAACGGGAGCGGATGTCGGCAAAGACCGTGGCCCCCGACACCGAGGCCTATGGACTTCTCGCCAAGGCGAAACGCCCCGGCGAGACGTTCAGCGAGGTCGTGAAGCGAGCCCTCGGCCCCCGCCGACCCCTGACCGACTTCGCCGGAGCCTGGACCTGGGAGATGGACGCGAGCGACATCGCCCGCATCCGCGCGAACATCGCGGCGGGACGACGGGCCGACCGTGCACGGCTCCGCCGGCTCGACGACCGGGGTCGATAAGCGATGCGCTTCCTCGACTCCCCCTTCCTGATCGACCTGCTCGCCGGCGACCCGGACGCGGGTCGGCTCGCCGGAGCCCTCCGGGCCTCCGCCGAACGACTTGCGACACCCGCACCGTGCGTCGCGGAGCTCCTTCGCGGGGTCCACCGGGCGGGAAAGGGGCTCCGGGCCACCGAAGAGCTCCTGGCCCAGCTCGAGGTCGTCCCGCTCGACGAGCGCGCGGCCCGCCGGGCGGGGGAGATCGCCGCGCAGACCGCCGCTCGGGGCCGCGAGGTAGCGACGATGGATTGCTTGGTCGCCGGCATCGTGATCGCCTCCGACGGGACCCTGGTTTCGCGGGACTCGGACTTCGCTCGGATCGGCGGGTTGACGCTCGAGACGTACTAACTGGTTGAGAAGGCAGACTTGCAGTGTGGGTGGGAATCTCGATAACCGGTTCCTGGAACAGCCCGAGCTTCGACCAGGAGATCGACTTCCTCGCAATCATCCCCCCTCCAACCTTCCGTCGCCGGATCACCATACTCCGCACGCGAAGGGAAGGACATCGGTGCCGTTCGATTGCCGGGAGTGCCCTGCGGATGTTCGTTCGGAACCGCGCGACCAAGGGTGGTCCTCTTCCGATGGAGGGTGAGGGTCGGGAGTGCGGGGGAAGGTCAACGTCTACGCTATCCTGAGCGATCAATTCCGCATCCTAGCGACGGCCCGATCCGATCGAAGGGAGCGAACGCGACCGGCGACCAAGAATCACGGCTGGAGGTTCAAGAATGGGCGAACGCGCCAAACCGTCTGCGTCGGCAACGGCAGTGGGCTCATGTGTTAACCCTTAATGAGCCAAGGGCTCTGTTTGCCGCTATTGGTGGAACCATGTGACACATGATACGCGGCATACGTAGGGCGGTCCGGACCCGGAAGTCTGTGCCCTTAATTTTCGCGAACCAACTTTTGGGAGACTTCAGGAAAAGTGCGAGCCGAAGATCGTATTCGTACCGGTTTTATAGACTCCTCATTGACAGTGTCGGCACCATCGTTATACTGGCCAAATGGCGCGTAGCCGGCCTATCTACGAGGGATGTACCTTTCTTTCAAGATCGGTACTCGCTTTTACAGACAGCAGCCTCGCGCGCTGAGGGCGGATTGTGGCTCGAGTTCGGGGTCTACCGAGGAGATAGTCTGAATCGAATTGCGGCTTTGACTAACCATCGCGTGTTCGGTTTCGACTCTTTTCGCGGACTTCCTTCGAACTATTCCCCGAAATTCCCCACGGGAGCATTTTCAACCGGCGGAGTCCTCCCGCGCGTACGGGATAATGTGACTTTAGTCAGTGGATGGTTTGAGGATACTCTGCCCGACTTCCTCCGTCAGCGAAGGGGGTTTTCTGTGTCCTTTCTACATGTGGACTGCGACCTCTACGCCAGCGCAAAGTTTGTGCTCGACTGTCTTGCTAAAGGATTCTCACGAGGCACGGTCATCGTCTTTGACGAATTTTGCACTCCCATGCCCGATGACGAAGCCCGGGCGTTCCGAGAAGTAGTGAAAAGTCGCGGCTTCGCGTTCACATACTTGGGGTGTTCCATCAACGGGTCTGTTGCAGTCGAAATTACGTCTGCTTGATCCTTCCACTTGCAAAACTGGGAGGGATGAATCTCCCGGGTACGACCGAGTCCCTCGACCTTCGTGTCCGGGCAGAGTTCATCGTCGCTACCTTGGGACAGCGCCTGCGCGGCGACCACGTTCGAGAGGCACCGTGAGCTGGCCGAGGGGCAGCTTCAAGCTTGGGTCTACCCACCGGGCTCGAGTCCGACAAGGATGCACGTCCTCGGTATGAACCACCGCGCATCCACGGGCGGACACGGTCCGGTGTTCCCATCAGCGACGGCCCCCTTTCGCGGAGCTTCGCGCAACTCCGCGCCTTCGAGGAGTACAAGGCGAGGGCGAAGGGAGTTCCGGCGGTTCTCGCGGATTCGAGGAACACGTTCCGCACCGGTTCCCGGTGCAGGGCTATCGGCCAGAAGTCGTCGTAGCTTCCACCTCGAGAAGAACCCGTCGTGGGCCCACCTTGGATAGGGAAACGGTCTCGGTTCCCTTGAGTCGAAGGCTCCGACGTAGGTCCTCGGGGATTCGAAGTACCACACCCCGCCCACTTGCGGACAACTTCCGCTGAAGTTTCAAGGGTTCTCCCCAGATCCCTAGACGCCGAGCAACCTTGATCGTCCGCTTGGAGTCCGCTTCATCGAGGAATTCTTCCCCGCAGACGGGGCATCGGTGTCCCCGCTCCACAAAGGCCAGCCCCTCAAGTTCCGAGATGATGTCGTCGACCCGGACCAGCGTCCCCTTGCCACAGACTGGGCACTTCATGGACTCCTTCCCTCGGTTCCCGTGATCACAAGCACCATCGGCTCTTCAGGGTAGTAGGCAATGATCAGCTTCTTAGAACCATCCTTGCGAGTCCAGACTTCGAGCTTGTTCCGTCCCCTCCGGACGATTCGATGAGCCCGCTCCAACGCATCGCGGAGGTCAGAGATGTCCCAGTCCCACTTCCGCATCCTCGTGTTACGGGAGTGTTTCGAGGGCTCGACCGGGCAGTCCTTGGGATCGAAGGGTAGCATATTTCACCATAAAAAGAAGTGGGCATCCGTACTTTAGTCTTCCTCAAGAGTCCGCCGCCACTCCCCGGTCTTCGCAACGCCTTTTAACAGCAAATTCGGGCGCGGAGCGCGCCTTTTCCGGAAAACGCGGCCCCGCGCCAGGTCCCTGGAAGGCCCGTAGGGTCACACCCGGGAGAGACGGGACGACGAAGTTCGAACGGAGAGGAACGCCGTTTCGGGGTCCGATGCTCGAACGCCATCCGGCGGAACAGGCCCTCGCGCCGGTCTCGCTCCGTTCCCCGCCCCGACCGGATCCGGGGAACCGTTAGAAGAAACCCTCGAGCTCGTCGCCGCTCTCGACGTGGCGCACGGCGTGCGGGATGGACCGCGCGTCGACCTCGCCGATCTCGCTCTCCTCCAGGGCCGGCGTCACCTCCTGCGATGCGATCGGCTCGACCCAGATCATGACGCCCGGGGCGCCGTAGTCCTTGCTCGCCTCGAGGCGCACCACTTGCGCGTCGTCGCGCCAGACGATCCCGGTGAGGCTGTCGAGGCACGCCCGACAGAGCTTGTCGAGGTCTGGTCGGCGGTCCGGCCACGCTCGCCGTCGCCGGGGGAGGCGTTGGGGCTCCGGGAGGCGGAACAGGAGCGTCACGGCGAGCGGATCCTCCCACAACGGGTTCGGCGCGTGCTGCTGAGCCACGTCCGAGACGAGCCGACGCCAGACGGCAAGGCCTCGGTTCGCCGTCGTGATGCGGACCTTTCCTCCGACGAGGAACCCGCGGGTGCTGCCCTGGGGAGCCGGGACCCCCCGGACCTCGAAGGCGAGCGCCTGGGGGCTCATGGGCTCGCGGACTGCTTGCCGATCCACTCGCGCACTTCGTGGACGGCGGCGAGCGTCTCCTGGGCCTTGAGGACCAGGCTCTCCCGGAGTCGTTCGGTGAAGCTTGCATCATCCTCCCCGTTGCCCGCGTAGAGGGCGACCTCGGCGCGGAGCGACTCGAAGTCGCCGAGGCGGAGCGTGAAGCCGACCCGAGCCCAGTCCCGGGCGGAATCGGGTACCAAGGGAACCGGAACGGCCGGACCGACCTCCGGAGGCGGTAGCGCATCGGGAGAGGGTTCGACCCGGCGGGGGTCTCGGGCGTCGGTTCGCAGGGTCGGCTTCTGTTCCGGGTTCGTCGCGGCCGTGCGCTCCGGCTCTTTGTCGTCCCTTATCGTTGCGACGCAGGGCTGAGCGTGTCGAAATCGCCGCACCGTCGGGTCCCACACCAGGTTTCCGATGGGCGTGCCGGCCGGAAGCGATCCTCCGCACACCGAGCAGCGCAGGCTTTTGCGCAGCACGTCGCTCCGGTCCCCGTTCGTGTTCGGCGCGCTGGCTCCTCCCTTCTCCCACTCCGAAGCGGTCCCGGCGGGTGTCGACATCGGTTTCCTCTCACTCCCCGCTCGACGGTAGGGGAGAAGCGACGGTAGGAGTACCGGCCTCGAGCTGCGCGGAGATCGCCTTCGTTGCATGAGTCCGGTTCTCCTGCGCGGGTTCGGGGTCCGACGGAGCCATGGCGACCGCGCTTTCGCGTCGTTGCGCCGAGGCCGGTGATCGGTGCTCCTTCACCCCTTCAGAACGAGCGGGGCCGAGGTCCTCGGCCCTGTCCCGTCTGACTTCTTCTTGGTAGAGTGCGGTCGTGCGCCTTCGTTCTGTCGCGGAAGGCTCGGATTCTGGGCTCGGTTCCCGGTGGGTCATCATGGATTTTCCTTTCCCGGGAGCTGCACGGCGGCCGGTCGACCGGGGTCGGCTCTCGGTACCCTTACGGTCGCAGCGTTACGGTAGGGTGACACCGCCGCCCACCCCGCCGCACTCTTCCTAACCTCCGTGACGGATTCGGCGAGCGGTCGTCACTCCGGTTCGATCCAACGTACGCGCACGGGTAACTAAGAGCCGCTCGGGAGGGGGGTGGGTGAAAAGATCCGTGAAGAGGTGGGGGTGGAGTTACGGGAACGCACACAAAGCAAGGCATCGTACTCGACTGTGGTGCACTCCGTCGTAACAGGTCACTGCCCTGCACCCCGCAACGCTCGGTGGCTCGGGGGCGCCGCCGGAGCGACTCGGTCGAGCCGCGGTTCTCTCGCTCGCGAGGCCCCGCGGCCGCCGTGCCGGCGAAACCGGGCGGAGAACGGCCGCCTCCGCGGGTCGGCCGTGGGCCTACGCCTCGCCCCCGGGCGGAACGCGGGCGCGCCGGAGGCGACGCTCGAGCTCCGGGAGTCGATGCACCGCAAAGTCCCAGGTCCCTTCGAGGTCGAGGCGCTGGTACTCGTGGATGAGCGCATTGCGGTAGTCCACGATATCGTCCCAAGGGACCCGCGGATTCGCCTTCTGGGTCCGTCTCGAGGTCTTGCTCGCGGCCTCTCCTAGGATCAGGAGGTCGTAGGCGACGACCTTCTGGGTGTCCCGGTCGCGGGAGAACGCCTCCCAGCCGATCCGCAGGTGCTCGCGGATGTCGCGGAGCATCTCGAGCATGTCGTCGATCCGCCGTCGATCGCGTTCGACGGCTGCGCTCACAGGAGGACGCCCTCGCTCACGGCCCGGGGACGGACGGCCCAATGCAGGGTCTCCTCGGTGACGAGGTCGACCTTCCGGCGCAGGAGATGCTCGAGCTCCCGGCGGAAGTGGGCCCGAGTAAAAATGTCGGAGGACCGTCGGTAGGCGACAAGGAGGTCGACATCCGAATCCCTTCGCGCCTCGCCCCGCGCGACCGAGCCGAAGACGCGCAGCGAGGCGACACCGTAGCGGCGAGCGAGCCGGCGGATCTCGCTCCGATGCGGTCCGACGATCTCCGGGATTCCGAGGCCGCGTCGGCGGGGGGCGGAAGGCCGAAGCTTGGGGCGATTCCAGAGCCGGGACTTGCAGCGCGGGCACATGCGGATGTGCGGCGACGCCGAACGCCAGGAGTAGACACAGCGGTAGCAATGCCGGAGGGTGTCGGGCGCTTCGGTCATACCGACCGGAAGCCGAGCGCGCAGATTATCTTACCTCGGCCACGTACTCGGAGGTACAGCACCTAGGTATGTTCCGGGAGAGCGACTCGAACCCAGAGCTCGATTCGCTGCCAGAGGCTGACCCGCCCGGCGCGAGGCTCGGGTACCGAGCCGGAGCCCGGCGCGTAAGGTCGCGGCCGGGACGGTCCCCTCGCGCTCGCGGACATCGGGGCCGGCCGGTGGCGAAGGAGGCAATGCGCCGGCGGCCTTGTTGCCGGTGTCGGGGCGGTCCTCTCCCGAGGGGGCCGTCGATCCTCCGCGAGGCTCGCGCTGGTCAGCGACACCTACCGCGGCTTCGCGGCGATGAGGGCGCCGAGCCACCTGGAGGCTTGGGTCCGGGTGCGGCCGGGGTCTTCGGCGCGGTCGCGGTCGACGTCCCCGTGGAGGAGGACGGTGCGCTGACGGTCGGCGGCGAGCGCCTCCGTGGGCTCCTCGCTCCCGGCATCGACCGTATGGGGATGCCTCATCGAGTACGGGGCGCACGTCCCTCACCGATCGGAGCCATCGTCCACCAACCGTGACACACCCCTCATCGGGCGCTCATCGGGGAGGGTCCGCAGGTCTTATGCCCAATTGTGGAGCTATTGAACGTATGGCAGTCTCCGACCCCCCCACGACGATCACCATACGATCCAGCACGCGCCAACTGCTGGAGGTGATGAAGCGGCCCGGCGAGACCTACGACGAGCTCCTTCAGGAGTTGGCGGAAGAGTACTATCCTGAGGAGGTCGTCCGGGAACTCCGTCGGCGGGTAGCGGACCTGCGCGCCGGGCGAGGGAAGACCATCTCGGCCTCGAAAGCGTACAAGAGGTTAGGCGTTTGAGCCTGTACTCCGTCGAGTTCGATGCCAGAGCGCTGGATGAGGCCTCTGAGCTGCCTCGGCGGCTTCGGCGGCGACTGAGGGAGGATCTTGAGTTTCTTCGAGCCGGACCGTTTCGGTCCCACCCCGGAGTTCCGGTCAAGGAGATCCGGGACCTGAGGGGGATCTGGCGGTTCCATTTGGATTCGGGCTCCCGAGTCTTCTATCTCGCCGTCGATCACCGATTGATTGTCATCCTCATCGACCGGAGCCCGGCAGTGACGCCACGGACGCTCGCAGAACTGAAACGTCGCCTTCGCTAAGGCTGGACGAACCACTTCGTGAAAGGATGGGTGGCGTTGTGTTCGGCGACGGCTTGCTCTCTCCGGTCCACTGGGATGAGCCCGCTTCAACGCATCCCTGGGGTCAGAGATGTCCCAGTCCCACTTCCCCATCCTCGTGTTACGGGTGCGGTGGCGAGCCGGGACATTTCGATGCGGGGACGAACCGCAGCACCGGCAGAAAATTCGGAGAGATGTCCCGACAACGTAACAGAACCCGGCGCTCTCATGACCAGTTCCGCGGGGGAGTCGTCTACCCATCTTCGCGCACTGCTCGGGACAGACCCGAGAGTCGGGTCAAGCCGCGGGGCTAAATAGTCGGTCCGAGTAAGTCACTCGTATCCCGTTCTAGGGGAAGAAGAAAATGTGTCCGGCGGCGATTCTCGGAGAGCGAGCCTGCGGAAAGACCACGTTCTTGGGTCTTTTGTACGCGGCCCAGGTGAGGTACGGAACCCGGGTCGTAGACACGTTCCGGTTCCATGCTCCCCTTCAGTCGTTGCGCCTGATGAGCCAAGTCTACGAGGGGATGAAGGATTCCCGGTTCCCGGGCGCGACGCTCAAGGACGAGATGACCCACATCGAGTTCATGTTCGGATACCGCAAGGCGCTCTCGGGGCGGCTCCCGGCGGTGTTCCGAGATAAGAACTGGGTCAACCCCTTCGCGAAGCTAACGTTCGCCGCGTACGATGTCTCGGGCGAGGACGTCCAAGAGTTCATCGACTCCGGCGTCGCCGCGAGTCCAATCATCCAGCAACTGCTGAAGAGCCATGTGGTCGTGATCCTGGCCGACTGCAGCCGGATGACGACGACGATCGACTCCCCCGCCTTCCGGCAGATGTTGCATTACGACAGCGAGGTCGCCACGTTGCTCGTCGCGCTCCAGACCTATAAGAAGCAGGAGCAGAGCCGGATGGAAAGCCAGGGCCTGGCCGATGGGAGCACGACGATCTATCCCGCGATCGTGCTCTCCAAGTTCGATTCTCTGCGCGACGACGTGCTTGCCAAGCTCGGCCTGCACCGGGGGATCCCGGACGGCAGCCAAGTACGGAGGCGGAAGGAGTATGCCGAGGCGCTCCTGCGCGTGTTCATGCCTCAGACCCTCTCCCAGATCCGCGGCGGCAAGGTCGCAGGGGTCAGCTTCGACCACGCCGCGTACTTCTTCAGCTGGGTCCGGACGGAGTCCGCCGAAGCCGGCATGCAACCGGTCGGGGCTCCCCGCATCGTCCGCAAGGAGTTCTCTGCGGAGGGCGGGGCGGAGCCGGACTTCTCCTACGACGACTACGTAGCCTTCATCGAGCACTTCCGTGGCGTCGCCAACAAGGCTCCCGACGAGATCGTCGAGCAGAGCGCTCTCCTGGACACGCCCGCCACCTCCCCCTCGTAGCGCGAGGTCGGCGGGGTCGACGGGGCCGGCGACAGACGGAGACGACCGGGATGGCAGGGGACGGCGAACTTCACCTCGAACACTGGATCTACGGGGTCAGCCGCGAGAAGGGCTACGGCATCAAGGCCGAGTCCCACGCGCTCAACGCCTCGCTGTACACGCATCTGCTCGCGAACCAGTTCACCCCGGTGCGGATGGAGAAGACTTCGGACGGCGGGACCCGGATGGATGCCCGGATGATCCATCCGGCGCCGGGGAACGACGAGGTCCTTCTCTCGCTCCTCGGTCGGGGAGAGCCGGACGAGTACGACCGGCCGACGATCCAGAACCATACGATCATCATCCCGGCCGCTTTGCTCCGTGCGGGGCGGCTGACGCTCGATCAGGTCGAGGCCGCGGCCCGGGAGTTCGAGCATCGGTCCCCGACGGCGTCGGGCCGCATCGGTCCGATCCTCGTTCCGCTCGGCGCGGCGAACTCCGCCCCCGAGCCGGCCGGGGTCGGCGTCCGCCGGCTGATCACGCGGGCAGCGGTGGAGACGCTCGCGAGTCGATTCCTCACCGATCCCGAGAGCCGCACGCTCGTGCTCTGCCGGGAGAGCACGAACCAGTACCGAAATGCGCTCCTCTACCGCCTGGTCGAGCTGTTGAACTTCGGCGGGGGGATCCCGATCTTCCCGTCAATCAGCGACGCGCCGACCTTGAGCGCGATGAACCACTTTCGCTTGGCCATCGGGGCGCGGGGCGTGCGCGCCGACCGGACGTGGACGCTCCTGGACGCCACCCTCGAAGAGCCCGCGATTCCCCGGTACGAGGGCAAGACCTCGATGTACTCCTTGATCGAACACGCCTTCGCCGTGTAGGGCGGGAGACTCTCCTAGCCCCCCGGAGCAGAAGGGTGACCTCAGCGATCATCGTGGGAAGCCGAGGGGCGGGACTGACCACGTTCGTGGGGCTGCTGTACACGGCCCAGGTGCGACGCGCCACGGAGGAGGACGGCGACGTCTCCTTCCGCTTCCACGCTCCGCGGGAAACGCTCCGTCACCTAGAGGCGATCTACGGGGAGCTCGGTGACGGGCGGTTTCCCACGCGGGACGTCGACTTCGAGGAAAACTCGCTCTCGTTCGTCCTGAGCTCTCCTCGCCGACGAACCGTTCCATGGCCGCGGGGCGGGGGTTCCTCCCTGTCCTCGATCCGCATCGGGGGGGTCACGACCGAAGAGCTCGCCGAGCTTCGAGCGCACGAGTCGGTCGTCGGCGAGTCGACCCGGCTCCTCTACCACAGCC
>JAKASE010000035.1 GCA_021819135.1 Thermoplasmata archaeon
CGTTGGTCCAGTTGCTCAGTGGAATGACGCCGCTGGAGCCGGGACTGTCGGCGTGGGCCGCCTCGGTGGGGCTGGCGGGCCCCACTCAAGCGGCAGAATGTCCCTGACCGTTATTGGATACCGTAGGTACTCGTAGGTGCCCCGGTACACGCAGGGTTCCGACATCCTCTCTCTAGGGAAAACCTGGCAGGATCTCCTAAGGTTTATTCGCCCACGCAGCCATTATTCCGGAGAATGCGGCGATGGCGTCGGTCTCCCGCTCTCGTGGCCGTCACGAGCTGTGTCTGCGCGCTCGCGTTGTTACTGATCTTGAGCGGTGTAGGCATCAGTCCAGTCGGCCCCTCCGGTGCCCTCCCCCATAGTAGCAGGGTGGACCCGGCCGTGACGTCCAATATCACCTTCAACGAGACAGGATTGCCGGCCGGCACCCTGTGGTGGGCGGTCTTTGGGGGAGTGCAGAAGAATACGACCGTCCCGTGGATCAACTTCACCGAACCGGCGGGAAACTACACCCTCTCGGCGGGGGCGGCCGACGGCAAGGCCGCGTGGCTCGGCGCTCCTTGGGGATATCCGGTTTCCAGTGCGAACCCTTCGGAGACGATCGCGATGCCCCAAGGCGTCCCGTCGCTGCTCGTTTCGTTCGATCCTCACTACTCCTTCACTTTCGAAGTCAATGGCCCCGAACCTTCGAGCTGGACGGTACAGCTGTCCAGCACCTACACTTGGAACTGCAACGGTCTCCAGTCGAGTTGTACGACCGCGCCCGTCGGCACGACCAACGGAACGTACGAAATGTTTGCGGGCGGGGGTATCGGTACGCTGCAGCCCCTCCCGAACCGATTCCTCGCGACCGTCAACGGGAGCAACTTCGATCAGATACTCACATTTGCCAACACGTCAACGAACCTCACGCCCATCGCGTTCTCAGAGTCCGGACTTCCCCGGGGCGCCGAGTGGAACGTCGTGGCGAATGGGCTGGATCAGTCCTCGGGCGTGAACACCTCGCTGGTATACGAACCGCCGGGAAACGTCACGTTCGCGTACCCCCCGGTCGGAAGCGAGCGAGCTTTCCCGAGCTCTGGATCCGTGGAGGTCAGCGGAAGCCACTACACTGCGTCGTACGGAGAACCGTTCGAAGCGGTCACGTTTGCCCCACCCAGCCAATCGGTCTATGACGTCACGTTCCGGGAGACGGGGCTCCCGAACGCGTCCCACTACTGGCGGGTTGCCTTTGGGCAGTCCCTTCTCCAGTCCTCGTCGAACGATTCGGTGACCGCCTATTCGACCAATGGCACGTCGGCATTCTCCGTCCTGCCCGTGTCGTCCCCGTTCGCACCGGTACCCTCCTCCGGCAACGTCACCGTCGCGGGCAGGGCCCAGACGGTGAACATATCTTTCTCGAGGGAGTTCGATGTGTCCTTTGTCGAAAGCGGTCTCCCGTCGGGGGTGAGCTGGTCCGTCGTGCTGGACGACACGCGCCTGTACTCCAGTTCGAGCACGATCACATTCTCGGAACCGAACGGAAGTTACCCCTACACCGTTGGGGGAGTTCCGGGCTGGCGGGTCGCGACGGGGAACTCCACGGGCCTCGTGGAGGTCCAGGGGGGAAACCAGTCGGTCCCAGTGGCGTTCGGGCCCTTCGCCTATTCCGTGACGTTCGACGAAACGGGACTCCCATCGGGAACGAACTGGACCGTGACGATAAACGGCTCGGCCGGATCGGCATCCTCTCCGAGCCCGATCTCCTTCGACGAACCGAACGGGACCTATGAATACTCGGTGACGACGGCCGACACGGATTACTCGCCGGTGAGCGGCTCGCTGACGGTGAATGGGATGGCCGTCTACCAAACGATCGGTTTCGCGTCCCCGATGACCTATCGGGTGGTCTTCACGGAGGTCGGACTCCCCACGGGAACGACCTGGTCGGTCGTGGTAGGGGGCGTACGCTACGACTCCACTTCGAACACCATCGGGTTCCCGGAGCCCAACGGCAGCTACCCGTTCACGGTCGGCATCGTCTCGGGGTTCGAGGTGAACCGGTCGAACGGGAACCTCACGGTGGACGGGTCTCCGGCCGTTGAACCCCTGAGGTTCAGCTCGATGCCTCCGGGCGCCGTGATTTGGGGGCTGACGGCCACGGAGCTCGACGCGACCATCGTGGGGATCCTTGTGGTAATCGTCGTGGCGGTCCTGGTAGCCGCCCTGCTCGCTCGACGTCGTCGTAGGACCGCAACCACCCCGCCCCCCTCGCCGTGATCGCGGCGCGCTCCTCCCCCGTGGGTTCGCGCCGAGCCGCCTCCGCTCGCGCTCGAGCGCCGCCAGGAGGCGCGTGCGTCGCTCGCGCCCGGCCGCGACACGCTCGCGCTCCTCGGTCGTGAGGTTCAATCGAATAGGCGGAAGCGGGGGCGGAGATTAGGCGTCGAGCGGGCCCCCCCGGCCGAGGTGGCCGCTCATCGCTCCCCCCGCGCCGCCCTTCGCTCTTCGCCATGGATCTCCGGGTGGCGTATCCGAGCGTGCTCGATCGCGTGAGCGGCACTCGCGAGTACGACTGGGCAGCCGGGACTTGGGCAGGGGGTCCGCGGCTGAAAGCCACGCCGAGAACGGGCGCCCCGTGTCGGAGGGGGGCGCGCTGCAGCTCAGTGCCGTCGGGGATCTCGAGAGCGATTTTCCTGCCCCTGGCGCTCGAGGAGGGGAGCCCCGGCGGCGACAAAGTCGACCAAGCGCGGCTCGGGTATCCGGGGTTCCTTCGCTGCGAGGTCCAGCGTGTCAGCCAAGGCTAGACCGAGTGATCGGGCGAGTCGTCCGACCCGGTGGACGGTACCCTCCGCGTTCCGCCTCGAGACGGTAGCCATCCCCTTATGCCATTCAGCGATCCGTTCGTCGGCGAATAGACCTTGGAAGACCCGGGCCGTCCGCGACTTCAGCCGGAGGTACAGTCTCTGTTGTTTGAAGAATATCCCGTGTCCCATGATAGATGGATAGTGTACGTGGACCTCGACGCCTTCTACGTGGCCTGCGAGAAGCGGGACCGGCCCGATCTCGAGGGACGGCCCGTGATCGTCGGTCCTCCCCCGGCGGCCGGGCCGACCCGTGGGGTCGTCCTCTCGGCCAGCTACGAGGCCCGGCGGTTCGGGGTGCGCAGCGCGATGCCGGCGGCCGCCGCGGCCCGGCTCTGCCCCGACGCGGTCTGGGTCGCCCCTTCGTTCGAGAAATACGGTCGGGCGAGCGAGGAGGTCCGCACGGTGCTCCGCCGGTACTCCGAGGAGGTGATCCCGTTCAGCATCGACGAGGCCGCCGTGATCGTCGACCGACCGACGCCCGAAGCGGCCCGCGACGTCGCCGCGTCGATCCAGCAGGCGCTGAAGGAGGAGCTGCGGCTGCCGGCGTCGCTCGGGGTCTCTCCGAGCCGGGTGGTGGCGAAGATCGCGACCGATCGGGCGAAGCCCGGAGGGATCGTCGTGGTGGCTCCCGGCGAGGTCGCTTCATTCCTCGCCCCGATGCCCGTGCGGGCGGTGCCGGGGGTCGGACCGAAGACCGGGGAGCGGTTAGAGGCGCACGGCGTACGTACGATCGGCGACCTCGCCGGGCAACACCCGTCGGAGATCTCCCGCTGGCTCGGCGGCTTCGGACGGGAGTTGGTGGCGCTCGCCCGGGGCCACCCGGAGGAGTCCCCCCTGACCGACCTCGGTCCTCGCTCCCGCTCGACCGACCACACGTTCCTCGAGGACGTCGATCGGTGGGAGGAGATCGAGGCGGCGGTCCGTCGCCTCGCCGAGAGCCTGGCCGAGTCGCTCGCCCAGGAGGGCCTCCGCTTCGGCGCCGTCGGGGTCGGGTTCCGCTGGCAGGACTTCAACCGCACCCAGCGGGTCCGCAGTCTGACCGGCGCGCAGGAAGGCCCGGAGTCGCTCGCCGAGCACGCGCGTCGCCTTGCCCAGGAGCTGTGGGAGGCGGAGATCGCGGGCGCGCACCGGGCGGTCCGGACGGTATCGGTCCGGGCCGAGCGCCTGGTCGAGCGGGTGCAGAGGCAGGCACGGCTCGATGACTTCTCGAAAGGGGCGGTCGGGCGCTCCTAACTAATTAAGTAGGGTCCGCGGTGCCCGGGCGTTCCCCGTCGCGACGTCGGGGCCAAGGGACGATCCCCATGAGCAGCGAGCCGGGAGTCGCGGACGCCGTCCGTGCGCTCCTCACCCCGCATCCCTCGCTCGGTCTTCCGATCCCGGCCTACGGGGGCCGGTCGCTGCCCAACGTGACCGCTTCCGTCGCCCGCGCGCTCGACGTGCGCCCGGAGGACGGGGTGCCGCTCCTCCCTCCGCTCGATGAGGACCTTGATCCCTTCGCCGGTCGGCGGTCCGAGGGCCCGATCGTCGTCTTCCTGGTGGACGCGCTCGGTTGGTCCGCGCTACCCGCCATCCGGTCGTCCACGGGCGGGGAGCCCGGACTCGAGTGGCTCCGGGGGGCTCGCCCGATCACGAGCGTCTTCCCGACGACCACGACGGTAGCCTTGACGAGCCTGTCCACGGGCGAGAGTCCGAGCCGGCACGGGGTCGTCGGCCATCGGATCTATCTGCCGACGTTCGGCGCCGTCACCGAGATCCTGCGGATGGCCCCTTCCGGCGTGCGCGAGGGGGACGCCTTCGTCGGTCCCGAGTGGACCCCCGACACCGTCTCCGGGGTCCCGACCGCCTTCCGTCGGGGCCTTCCGGCGACCGCGCTCACGCGCGAACGGTTCGAGCACTCGGCGTTCACCCGGATGGTCTACGATGGCGCGTCGTTCGTCGGGTACAACACGGCATCCGAGTTCGCGCACCAGCTCACCGCGCTCCTGGACCGGTCCGAGCCGCCGCCCGTGATCTATGCCTACTGGGACGACCTCGACACGGTACAGCATCTGCGAGGCCCGCTCCCGGAGTTCGCCGAGTTCGAGCTCGGCCAGATCGACCGGATCCTTGCCGCGGTCGCGCGTCGGCTTCCCTCGTCCCGGCTCCGCCAGACGACATTGCTCCTCACGAGCGACCACGGTCAGGTAGCCACGACCCCGGCGGCGGAGGTCGCCCTCGACCGCGAGCCCGCGATCCGGGACCGGCTGACGCGGCCGCCGTGCGGCGATCGCCGGGCCGGATTCCTGGCCGCGCGGCCCGGGGAACTGGACGCCCTGGCGCGTGCGGTCGCCGAGCGGTTCCCCGCCGGCACTCGGGTCATCGGCATGTCTGAGGCCGTCTCGGGAGGGTTGTTCGGCGGGCCCCCGTACCACCCGGAGCTCGCGGCGCGCCTCGGCGACCTCCTGGTGCTCCCCCCGCCGCCGGCGGGACTGACCTACCGTCTCCCCGGCCAGCCGCTCCGGACGCGTCACCTCGCCGGTGCCCACGGAGGGATCGACCCCGAGGAGCTCCTCGTGCCGCTCGTCACCGGTTCGCTCTCCGACCTGTTCGGTCGGCCGGCCGACCGTTGATGGATGGATCGGCCGATAGATTGATTGATTGATTGATCGGTTGATTGGTTGATAACCCTGCCCCGCTTGCCGACCGGCCGAAGTGTCCGAGCTCCGGGAGGACCCGATCACCGGCCGACGGTCGATCATCGCTCCTCACCGGTCCTCCCGTCCGAACGATTACCCACGGCGACCGCCCCCGGCCGCCCCCGCGGACTGTCCGTTCTGCGAGGGACATGAGTCCTGGACGCCGCCCGAGATCGTCGCCGACCGCCCGGCCGGCCGGCCCGCCAACGGCCCGGGTTGGACCGTGCGCGCCATCCCGAACAAGTTCCCGTCCGTTTCGACCGAGGCCCGGCTCGCGGACGGGCTCGCGCGCGACGACCGCGGCGTCCGCCGTCCGGGCTTCGGGTTCCACGAGGTGATCCTCGAAAGCCCGGTCCACGACGCCCGGCTCGCGACGCTTCCCGCCGGGCAGGTCCGCCGCGTGCTCGGCGTCCTCCGGGACCGCGTCCGGGCCCTCGAGTCCGAGCCGTCGATCGCCTCGTTGATCGTCTTCGAGAACTCCGGACCGGAGTCCGGGGGGACCCTGTTCCACCCGCACGCGCAGATCGTGGCCCTCTCGGAGGTCCTCCCGGTGCTCGCGGAGGAGACGGCGGCCGCGGAACGGTACGCCCGGGACCACGACGGACGGTGCGTGTTCGAGGAGACGCTCGCCTCCGAACGGGGGCTTGGGACCCGGGTCGTCCGGGAGGAGCGGAGGCTGACGGCGTACTGCCCGTTCGCCTCCGAACACCCGTACGAGGTGCGGATCGTGCCCCACCGGCACGCCGGTTCGTTTGGCGACGCGTCGGAGGAGGAGGTCGACGCGCTCGCCCGCCTCCTCCCGGCGGTCCTGAGCGACCTCGAGGAGATCGTTCCGGAGTACTCGTACAACTTCGCCCTCCGCTCGTTCGCCCGGGGGCGACCGGAGCGGGGCCGCTACCACTGGCACCTGGACGTGCTGCCGCGGCTCCTCCGGCCCGATGGCTTCGACGTCGGGGGCGGCATCCCGGTCAATCCGTTCGCCCCCGAGACCGCCGCCCGCGAGCTCCGGGGGGCCGGACGCGAGCCCGGTCGCCCGGAACGGGGTCCGGGTGAGGTTCCGAAAGAGTAATTCCGCGCCGACCGTCGACCGGCCCGTGCCCGAGCTGCGTGAGCCGATCGTCTCCTTGCTGGGTCACGTCGACCACGGCAAGACGACGCTCCTCGACCGCATCGCCGGAAGCGTCCGGGCGGAGAAGGAGGCCGGCGGGATCACCCAGCACATCGGCGCGGTGGAGGTCCCCGGGGCGACGGTCCGCCAGCTCTGCGGAGCGATCCTGCGGAGCGACCAGCTGCTCGTGCCCGGTCTCCTGTTCGTCGACACCCCGGGCCACCGGTCGTTCGAGACCCTGCGGCGCCGCGGAGGCGCGCTCGCCGACATGGCGGTCCTCGTGATCGATGGGCGGGAGGGCGTCATGCCGCAGACCCGCGAGTCGATCGGGATCCTGCGCCACGAGAAGACCCCGTTCGCGATCGCGCTCACGAAGATCGACCTCTTGCCCGGATGGCGCAAGCCGTTGGGTCCGGTGAAGCTCATCGACCACCTGACGCGCGCCTCGCCGGAGTACCAGAAGGCCCTGGACGACCGTCTCTACGCGGTCGCCGAGGAGGTCGTCTCCCTCGGGTTCTCGGCCGACCGGTACGACCGCGTGAGCGACTTCACGCACAACGTCGGCATCGTGCCGGTCTCCGCGAAGACCGGCGTCGGTGTGCCCGAACTGATCGCCCTCCTGGTCGGTCTTTCCCAGCGGTTCCTCAAGGGCGAGCTCGAGCTCGGCGGCGACGTGGGCGAGGCGACGATCCTCGAACGCAGCGAGCAGAAGGGCGTGGGACCCGTCGGGAACATCATCGTCTACCGCGGCCGCCTCAAGGTCGGGGACGAGATCGTCGCCACCGGACGCAGCGAGCCGTTCGAGACGCACGTGCGCGGGATCTACCGACCCGTCCTCCTGAAGGGCGGGAAGGTCAAGCACTACCGGCTCGACGCGTTCCCCGAGGTCGAAGCGGCGGCCGGGGTCTACCTCGCCGCCCCCGGGATCGAGGAGGCGATGCCGGGCGGCCTCCTCAAGGTCGTCCGGACGGCGGAGGAGAAGGAGGCGGTCCGCGCCGAGCTCGCCCGGGAGAGCCAGCCCGTCACGGACGTCGCCCTCACGGGGGTCGCGATCTACGCCGACACCCTGGGCGGACTCGAAGCGCTCAGCTTCGAGTGCCGCGACAAGGGGATCCCCGTCCACGAGGCCGGCGTCGGTCCCGTCGGCCGGGCGACGATCCTGCGCATCGCGAACGTCAAGGACCCGACGCACCGTGCCGTGCTCGCGTTCAACGTGCCGGTCCTTCCGGACGCCCAGCCGGAGGGGGACGCCGGGCCGGTCCGCATCTTCCGGGCGGAGGTGATGTACCGGGCAATCGAGGAGTACCTCGCCTGGCAGAGCGAGCGGACCCGCGAGGTCCGCGCGAAGGCGCGGCTCGAGCTCGTCCACCCCGCGAAGCTCGAGGTCCTCGCCGGGTTCGTCTTCCGTGCGTCGAAGCCGGCGATCGTCGGTGTCAAGGTCCTCGGGGGCACCCTGCGGCCGGGGGTCCGCCTGATGCATCCGGACGGGACCGAGGTCGGGGTGCTGAAGTCGCTCCAGCACGAGGGCCAGTCGGTCGCGGAGGCCGTCGAGAGGACCGAGCTCGCCGCGTCGATCGACGGGGCGGTCGTCGGCCGCAACCTCCACGAGGGGGACGAGCTCCTGGTGGTGCTCTCCGAGTCGGCCGCCCGGGCGCTCCGGGGCCAGTCGCTCACTCCCCACGAGTCGGCGATCCTCGAGGAGATCGTCCGGATCCACCGGGCGAGCCACCCGTTCTGGGGGCAGTGAGCGGGGCCGGTCCGCGGGTCAGCGAACCGTCCCGCCGCCGGTCGCACGGTCCGGCCCGGTCGGCGGCTCGAGCTCCGGCGGGAGGAGGTCTTGGGCCTCGTCGCCGACCGGTCCCACGCCCGGAGGACCGTAGACCCCGGACTCGAGGAAGATGCCGAGGAACGTCGTCACCCCTCCGATCCCGAGCAGTACGAGACCGCCGAGCAGGATGAACGCCCACGCCGGCACGAGCTGGCTTGGGGTCGACACGGTGTAGGTCTCGGTCAGCGTCGCCGAGAACGGGCTCGGCGTGTGACCGAGGTTCTGGACGAAGAGCAGGTACAGCGACCGGGTCGTGCCTTGATAGGTCCAGGAGCCGCTCACCTTCCCGTACCAGCTCACCACGGACTGGTTGCCCGTCGGACAGGTGCCGCCGGCGGCGGAGCAGCTCGACGCGTTCCAGAGGGAGACGCTGAAGGGGTTCTGCGACGTCCACTGGAGCGTCAGGGTCCCGGCGAATGCGGGGTCCACCGTGAGCGACCACTGGTTGGTGAGGTTGCCGCCGAGGTCGGAGATCGAGACGGAGCTCGTGCGCGTGTCGAGCGGGATCGGAGGCAGGAAGAACAGCGCGACGATCAGGAACGCGCCGATGACCCCGACGGCGACCCCGGCTACGAACAGTCCCCACCGCACGGCCAGAACTATGGAACCTCCCGAGTAAAAGTCTCTCGGGCCGTCCATCCGAGTTCGGGCCGGCCGGGTCTAAAGTATATACCCCGTCGGGATAGCGTGATACATTGTGACAGAGGCCGGGGAGGGGACACCCGCCCGACCGGGCTCGCTGGGGCCCGCCTGCCCGATGTGTCGCAGTACCCACCGCATCGTGGACGAGGTCCGTTCGGAGACGACCTGCGCCGAGTGCGGGCTCGTTTTCGATGACGTCGCCATCCTCGCGACCGCCCCTCCCGGGACCACCAGCGAGACCTCGGACGGGAGCGGCCGCGGCATCGGGCCGTTCGTTCGTCCCGGGGGCACCAAGCGCTTCCTCGGATCGACCCTGTCGCTGAACCGGGATGGGCAAGGCAAGCGTCTCGACTGGCACCGGCGCTACGAGTTCCAGCACCTGAAGCGGGTCATGCTCCGGCAGACCGCACGGGCGGTGGACGGTCCGCTCGATCGGACGCCGGCCCGCAGCGAGATCCAGTCCGTCGGGGAGTCGATGGGCCTCCCCGCGGTCGTGCTCGCCGAGGCGGAAGGGGTCTACCGGGAGTCGAAGGTCCGTGGGCTCTTCCGGGGCCGGAGCCTTCCGGCGAGCGTCGGCGCGTGCCTCTACGCTGCGTGCCGCCGGTACTCGATCCCCCGGACCCTCGGGGAGGTGGCGACCGCGGTGGGCGCGAAACGCTCTGAGGTCGGCCGCACCTTCAAGGTGGTCCAGCGCGGCAGCGGCCTATCGATCCCCGGGGTCGGGACGAAGTCGTTCCTGACCCGCTACGCCCAGGAGCTCGCGCTCTCGCCCCGGGTACGTTCGACCGTCGAGTCGATGCTCGACAAGGCGCGGGACGACCCCGAGCTCTCCGGACTCAGCCCGCACGGGCTCGTCGCGGCGCTGATCTACCTCGCGGCGGAGGAGAACGGAGAGCACCGGTCGCGGGCCCAGGTCGCCCGCGTGAGCTCGGTCACCGAGGTGACGCTACGCTCGACCAGCCGGCTCGTGGAACGGGTCTGGGGCCGGGCCGGCCTACCCCCCAAGGACGAGAGCGACCTCAGCGGATGAGGTAGTAGCCCGCCGCCTTCTCGCGGACCTTGCGCCGGGCGAAGCCTTTGTTCTGGAGCTCCTGAAGGGCGTTCATCACCATCGTCTTCGGAAGGCGGGCCGACTGCGTGATCCGCTCCGCGGTACCCATCTTCTCCTCGGTGAGCATCGCGAGATCCTTCATCGCCTTGTACACCCTCACGGCCTGCGGGCCCACTTCGTCCTCGATCGCCACGGAACGTCCCCGGCCGGCGCGACCCCGGCGGGCAGATAATCTCTGCGGCCGCGATCCCCATCGAAGGCGCCGGGTTATGTAATCCGGGCGCCCGGCTCCCGGGCACGAACATCGGGAGGGCCCCCGGACGGTGTCGGAGCTCGCGGTCATCTGGGACGACCGGTTCACGGACTACCGCCTCGGGCCGGATCACCCCTTCACCCCCGAGAGCCGCAAGCTCGCGGTCGAGCTGTTCCGCGCGACGGTGGCGTCGGGAGAGGTCCCCGTCACGTGGATCGATCGGGTCGAGCCGGCGTCCCGGGAGGCCCTCGCGTCCTTCCACCGCCCCGAGTACCTCGACTTCGTCGACGCCGCGAGCCGGGCGGAGGTCCCGCCGCTCCTGGACGGAGGGGACACGCCCGCGTTCCCCGGCTGTTACGCGAGCGCGGCGCGCGTCGTCGCGGGGACCGAGCGCGGGCTCGAGTCCGTCCTCGCCGAGGGCCGTCCGGCCTTCCACCCGGCGGGCGGCTTTCATCATGCACGCCCCGATCGGGCGAGCGGGTTCTGCATCTTCAACGATGTCGCGATCGCCGTCGGTCGTCTCGCCCGTGCCGGTCGCCGGGTGGCGTACATCGACATCGACGCCCACCATGGCGACGGAGTGATGTACGGCTTCTACGACTCGGGACGGGTCCTCGACATCGACTTCCACCAGGACGGCCGGACCCTGTTCCCCGGCACCGGCTACACTGGGGAGACCGGACGCGGGGACGGCGCCGGGCTCAAGGTGAACGTCCCGTTCCCGCCGGGGAGCGGCGACGCGGAGCTCACGACGGTCTTCGGGCGGGTGGTGCCGCCGCTCCTGCGCTCGTTCCGGCCGGAGGTGATCGTCCTCCAGCACGGGGTCGACGGGCACGTGGGCGACCCCCTGACGGCGCTTCAGTACACGACACGGGGGTACGACGAGGTCGACCGCACGATCCTCGCGCTCGCGCGTGAGGTCTCCGTCGGGCGACTGCTGGTGACCGGTGGCGGCGGCTACGATGCCGCCTCGGTGAGCCGGGTCCTCGCCCGTACCGCCCTCACCCTGTCCGGTCGGCCCCTCCCCATGGCGGGGGACCCGCTCCCCGAACCCTGGCGGGCGGACTTCTGGGAACGGTGCGGCACGCAAGCGCCCGCGACATGGGGCGAGGGTCCCGCCCCCGAAAGGCGGACGGCCGGCCCGGAGCGCATCGACAAGCTCGTCCTCGAGCTCGAGGAGGAGCTCGGCCAGAAGTTCCCCCGGCCCGATCAGTAGCGGTCGCCCCACGTCGGCCGATCGAGCCAGTCCTGGTCGGTCGCGGTGATCCCGCGCTCGACATCGGAAACGGCGAGCCGGCCCTCCTCGCCCCGGTCGAGCTTGCGTCGGACCGACGCCCGCGCCAGGGTCTGGGCCCCGACCTCCCGGAGGGCGTCGGCGGCCCAGGCCACGACATCCCCCGCGTCGGCCTCGAGCATCTCGAGGTGCACCGACGCGAGGAACGAATCCCGCTCGAGCCAGTACGCGAGGTAGCCGCGAAGCAGCGCCTCGGCCTCCCGCTCGAGCGGGGGGACCCGGTCGGGGGGAACGAAGAGACCCCGCGTCTCGCCGCCGCCCCGCTCCGAGAGCTCGAGCGCCTCCCACCCGCCGATCGAGTCGGCGAGCCCGACCGGTCCCTCCCGGCCGTCGAAGAAGAGCGGCAGGTGCTCAAGCCCGTCCGCCCGACGCGGCGGCGGCTCGACGGGGAAGTCCTCGTCGACCGGAAGCGGGACCGCGTGGCCCAGTTCCGCCCGGACCTCCGCGTCGTCCCGCCAGCGGCCCTCCCGGCGTAGTCGGCGCTCGATCGCGCGGCCTCTCCGAGAGGCCTCCCGCATCCGACGGGCGACCGACGAATCCAGTCTCTCTCGCAAGGCCCGGAGCTCCGCATCGAGCCCCAACGGTTCGGGGAGCGAATCCCGCGAGCGCGCCGGCACCGCCCGCAGGGCTGAGAGCTCGATGCCGGGACAGGAGAGGACGAGCGAAGCCTGCAGGCGATGGCCGACATGGACGGTGACGGGGAACTCCCGGCAGGGATGGGGGCGGGCCGCGTGCACCCGGCAGCGGTGCGCCGCGAGGGCCTGACACGCGCCGCCGTCCGGTCGCGAGGAAAGGAAACGGTCTCGTCCGCGTTCCACCCACCGGAGCGAGGGGTCCAGCCGACGGAGCGTCACGATCTCCTCCGGCGTCGTCCGGGGGGAGGCGAAGCAGCAGAGCCCGCAATCCGGGCGGCACGCGTACCGGAACGCGCGCAGGAGGCCGGTATCGATGGCGAGTTCCCCAGGGGTCCTCGGTACCGCCGCCCCGTCGTCCATGGCCGAAGACCCGCACGGCACCGGCGGTTGATAGGGGAGCGGTCGGTCGGGAGGTCGTGCCGGTCCCCGTGCCGGACGTGCGGGCCGCACGGTCTCTTAACCCGGCCGGGAATGGCCCCGGTATGGTACTTCTCGCGAAGGACATCATGGACGCTTCGTTCCTCTCCCTCGAGGAGACGGTCGACGCGCTCGCGGCCGCCCAGCGGATGGTCGATCAGCGGCGCGGCTACGTGATCGTGACCCGGGGCGGACCGGGCATGGTGTCGGGGATCGTGACCGAGTGGGACTACCTGTCGAAGATCGTGGCGACCGGAGCGGACCCGGCCCGGGTCCTGCTGAAGGACCTCGCTTCTCGGGTGACCTACTCCGTCGCGCCGGACACGCCGACCGACGAGGTCGTGACGACGATGTCGAAGCTCGGCGTCCGACGGATGATCGTGCGCACCGACGACCGCGTCCTTGGGGTGATCACGGCGAGGAACATCCTCGCGATCTTCCGACCGTACATCGACCGGTTGTCGGCCGAGATCGCCGGCTACCAGTCGACGCAGACGCCGCTCGGGTAGGACGAGGTCCGAGAGCGCGTGTCCCCGATCGTCCCGGGCCGGGCCCGCGCCCACGGCCCCTTCCCCGTCCCCTGTGAGCCGGTCGCGGCGACGCGCGACCGCGGAGGCTGACGATGGAGTACAAGTGGCGGGTGCTCTCGAACACCACCGTCGCCACCCTGATGAGCTCGCTCGACACGAACATCGTGCTGATCTCGCTGCCCACCATCGGCCGGTCCCTCCCGGGAACCTCCCCCACGATCCTCCTCTGGGTCCTGCTCGGCTACTCGCTCCTCACGGCGGTGGTCCTGCTGAACTTCGGCCGCCTGTCGGACATGTTCGGCCGGGTCCGGCTCTACGTCCTCGGGTTCGCGGTCTTCACCGCCGGCTCGCTCCTCTGCGGGCTCTCCGGCACCGGGCTCGAGCTCGTGGGCTTCCGCCTCGTGCAGGCGGTCGGCGCCGGCTTCCTCTTCTCGAACTCGGCCGCGATCATCACGGACGCCTTCCCTCCGAACGAGCGGGGCCGGGCCCTCGGCGTGAACCAGGTATCGATCGTCGTCGGCTCGGTCTCGGGGCTCATCCTCGGCGGCGTGATCACGAGCGCGCTGAGCTGGCGCTGGATCTTCTTCGTGAACGTCCCGATCGGCCTCATCGCCACGATCCGCGCTCGCATGGACCTGCATGAGCTGGCCCGCCCGGAGCGGACCCCCCGGATCGACTGGTTCGGGAACGTCCTCTTCGCGGTCGGGCTCACGCTCCTCCTCGCGGGGATCACGTTCGGCGCGCTCGGAGAGCTCTCGGACGCCGGGGCGATCGCGAGCGTGGTCGCGGGCCTCGTCCTCCTCGGGGTCTTCCTCGGGGTGGAGGCCCGGGAGCGCTACCCGATGCTCGACCTCAAGCTCTTCCGCATCCGCCAGTTCGCGAGCTCCGCGGTCACGATGCTCCTGAACGCCCTCGCACGGGGGGCGTTCACGTTCATCCTCGTGTTCTACCTCCAGGGACCCCCGCGGTACCTCGACCCGTTCACGGCCGGCCTCTACCTCATCCCGACGTCCGCCTCGCTCGCCACGTTCGGGCCGCTGAGCGGCTGGCTGTCCGACCGGTACGGGCCGAGGCCGTTCCTGATCGTCGGGCTCATCACCAGCGCGATCGGCTTCCTGTGGCTCGCCACGATCGGACCGGAGGCCTCGTTCCTTGCGCTCACCCCGGCGCTCATCCTGGTCGGCGGCGGGATGGGGATCTTCGCCTCTCCGAACCGGGCCGCGATGATGACCGCGGTGCCGCCGAGCCAGCGCGGGGTTGCCTCCGGGGTCGGCACGACGCTCATCAACACCGGCGCCACGATCTCCCTCGGGCTCACGCTGATCATCATGAGCTCCGTCCTGTCACGGACGGCGATCGAGCAGATCTTCATCGGCGCGGTCTCCCCGAGCACCCCGTTCGCGGCGGCCGGAGGGTTCCTCGACGCGATCCATCTGATCTTCCTGATCTCGGCCGCGCTCTGCCTGCTCGCGGTGGTCCCTTCCCTCCGAAGGGAGGCGCGTCCCTATCCGGCGGCCGCCTCCCCCGAAGAGGCAGACTAACTACCTATCCGGCAACCTGGGCCGGTCGCCCGACGTCGCGTCGTCTTCGTTCACCGGCTCGACCGTGAGACCCGCGTTCGAGGGAACCGCGAACGGTTCGCTCAAGCTCGGACGCCACGTCGC
>JAKASE010000036.1 GCA_021819135.1 Thermoplasmata archaeon
GGTGTAGGTCATATAGCGTATAATAGGCGCCATACACGATAAATGTGTCGGCGAGGGATCGCGAGATCCTCGAGAGAAGAGCCTCAGGTCAACGCGACCTGTTGCCTAAGTTCACCGAAAGATGGGCACCGGGACGCTCGACAAGGAGCGCGCGGTCGACGCCTACCGACGTTGGATCGAGTCGTGGAACCCCGAGCTCGCCCGGTACACCCCGGGTAGCGATTGAGTCGTCGACGGCGGGCATTTCCGACCCGATCCTTCCGTTCGTCCAGAAGCTTCTTCTCCCGCGGATCCTGGTGAACGCTCCCTCCCGGTTCAACGGGCAGGAACGAGGTCGGTCGACGGAGATATCCACGGTCCGGGAGAAGCTCCAAGGGCGTAGGGTTCCGTAAAATCGTCGGGTCTGGCCCTTCGGTCGCCACCGTTCGCCGGGGGTCGGGGCTTCTCTGCGGGATCGGCCGGCAACCGACCGGATCCGAGCCGGTCCGCGAGATGCGGCCGGGACCGGACGCTATGGCCGGGACGGCCTCTCCGGAGGAGGTCGCGCTGGGCGGCCGGAAGGGGCCGGAGGGACCGGTGCGTTCGAGAGCGGACCGTTCCCTTCTCCGATCGCCACTGCGAGCGCCCGGGCCGAGATGCGGTCGTACAGGGATTCCAGCTGTTGCACCGCCTCCGGGTCACCGCGAAGGAACGGAGGCTCGCCGAGGCGGCGGAGGGGGGCCCGGGGAAGCCGGGGAGGGCCGATGCGGATCATCAGGTCCGAGGTCGGGAGGGCCGGCTTCCAAAACTCGGACGGCCGAGTGGGAAGAGTTCGGGAATGGCCCGGCGCGCGGGTCGCGGCCACCGCGTCGGGCGGTCCGGTCCGCGGAGGGATCTCGCGGCTTCGCAACCGGCGGAGGCCGCCGAGGAGCGAATCCTGCGAGCGACCCCGAAGGAGGAACAGTAGGAACGGGTCCCGGTCCAGCGCCTCCCCAATGACGTAGTGCACCGCGGCGATGTGCTTGCAGGGGTTGGCCCAGTCCGGGCAGTTGCAGTCGGACTGGAAGTCCGAGTCGCTCTCGGGGAACAACGGCAATCGAGCAGTCCGGAATATCTCCTCGGCCGCGGTGGGCATCTCTCCCGCGAGGAGGGACGCTGCGACCCCCGAACGCGCGGCCAGGCTTCGTTCGACGGAGCGCCAACCCCGATCGGGGATTGGGCGGACGGCGATCCGGACCCGATAGGGCGTCGGTCGACTTCCCTGTACCCTCGCGGTGGCCTCGCCCGGCCGGATGCGGAGGCCGAGCACCTGTCCCCGCCGGGCGTACGACCGTCCGCGCTCCAGACGCGTCGCCCAACCGAAGCGCGCGAGCGCCGCGATCCACTTGCGCCCCCACCAGGTCGCGCCAATCTCCCCGCGCTGGCTCCGTATCCTTAGGCCCGGCCGCCGCGGCGGCCGGGGACCCGAAGAGAGACGTCTCGCCCGTCCCCAAGGAGCCCACCGGCCGCGAGCCATCACGCCTCCGTGGGCGAACCGGGATCGGCGGCGAGCGACGCGTCCGCGGGGGCCACCTCGAGGACCGCCTCGCGCCGGAGCGCGAAGAGCTCGCGGAGGTCGGCGGTACTGAGCTCGGTGAGACCCGCCTCTCCGTGAGCGAGCACGCGATCGGCAAGGCCGCGTTTCTGTTCGAGCAGCTGCTCGATCCGCTCCTCGAGAGTGCCTTCGGTCACGAACTTATGCACGATCACCCGGGACGGCTGACCGATCCGGTGCGCCCGGTCGGTCGCCTGGTCCTCTACGGCCGGGTTCCACCATCGGTCGAAGTGGAACACTCGGTTCGCTCGCGTGAGGTTGAGCCCGAAGCCCCCGGCCCTGAGCGAGAGGACGAAAACCGGCGGGCCGCGCTCGTCCTGGAACCGTTGGATCAGGAGGTCCCGTTCCCGGGCGGAGAGACTCCCATGCAGGAACGGCACGTCGACCTGGAACGTGCGGCTGAGGTGCTCCCGCAGCATCTCCCCCATCTCGGCATACTGGGTGAACACGAGCGCCCGATCCCCTTCCTCGAACGCCTCCGTCAGCATCTCGACCAAGCGCTCGAGCTTGCCGGACCGTCCCGGGACTGGGCTACGGTCGTGGAGGAGGAGCGCGGGATGGTCACAGACCTGTTTCAGTTTCGTCAGCGCCGAGAGAATCCGGCCCCGGCGTTCGATCCCGGAGGCCGCCTCGATCTGTTCCATCATGTCGCGGACCGTCGCCTCGTAGAGCGTCGCCTGCTCGGGGGTGAGCGGGCAGAACTCCCTCTGCTCGAGCTTGGCGGGGAGGTCCGGGGCGATGGACGGGTCGCTCTTCAGTCGGCGCAGGATCATCGGCCGGACGAGCCGTTGGAGTTGCCGGGCCGTGCCTTCATCACCGAACCGTTCGATCCGGTTCGCGAAGATTTCTCGGAAGCTCGTGATGGGGCCGAGATAGCCGGGGTTGAGGAACTCGAAAAGGCTCCAGAGTTCCGTGAGGCGATTCTCGACCGGGGTCCCAGTGAGCGCGAACCGGTGACGCACGTCCAGGTTCCGTGCGGCCCGGGCGGCCCTCGACAGAGGGTTCTTGATGCCCTGGGCTTCATCGAGCACCACGGTGTCCCAGGTGACCTGCTTCAGCAATTTTTCGTCCCTCCACAAGAGCGCGTAGCTCGTCAGGACGAGCTCGCTCTCCGCCGCCGCCCGGAGGAACCTGGCTCCCTTGAGTCGCTCCGCCCCGTGGTAGATCAGGACGCGCAGGTCCGGGGCGAACTTTGCGGCCTCGCGGCGCCAGTTGGAGACGACGCTCGTCGGAGCGACCAGGAGCCAAGGCGTCCCTGCCTCCGTACGAGCGTGCAGTCGCAGTGCGAGCGTCTGCACCGTCTTTCCCAGTCCCATGTCGTCCGCGAGGCATCCACCCAGCCCCAGGCGACGCAGGAACGCCGCCCACGCCAGTCCTCGTAGCTGGTACGGTCGAAGCTCTCCTTTCAGGCCAGGGGGAGGGGACACTTGCTCCACCAGCGATTCGGCCCGGTCGGCTTCGAGAAGGGCGCGCAGCGGACCCTCCGCACGGAACTCGGACAGCGGTAGGTCATCAATCGACCCCTGCGCGGCAGCGGCCAGGGCCTCGGCGACGGTCAGACCCCCGTTCTGCGCCCGCCGCATCGCCCTCAGTGCGGCCTGAACCTCCTCCGAGCGAAGCTCGACCCACTGACCCCGCCAGCGGACAAGTGGGACCTTGAGCGCCGCGAGCCGCTCGAGGTCCTCCACCGTGAGCGTCTGGTCACCGATTGCGATCTGAAGATCGTACTGGAGGAGACCCTGAAGGCCAAACAGGCCCGATCCGGCGGACGGAGGGCCGATCTGCATCTTGGCCGCTAGCTTGTGTGTTGCTCGGCCCCACCAGGGCGGGGTCCGGATTCCGAAGCCGCATTCGGCGAGCTCGGACGCGCCATCTCGGAGGAAAGCGTAGGCCTCCTCGAGGGTGAAGGCCATGCCTTCGGGTCGGGTAGCGTCGAGCAGCGGAGCGAGCGCCGGGCAAACCCGGGCCGCGCGAACGAGCTCGGCCAGCAAGACCTCCTGAGGCTGGTCCACGACACGGTTTCGACGTACGACAGGGCCGTCGACAGCGTCGAGGAGCTGGCCGGCGGGAATGAGGATGGACGGTTCGTCCCGGGCCTGAAGATATACCCGAAGCCGCCACGTCCCCGGAGGTGACTCGGCAAGGGTCTGGACATCGTCCTCCGGGCGGGTTCGCGGTGGGTCGATTTGGAAACACGCCCGGAACCCCAGCGATCCCTCGGTACCGGGGGCCTGCCAGAGACCGGCGGTCCAGCTATCGAAGCCGCGTACGAGCTCGCGACCCGCAGCGCTTCGGTCGACGGCGAAGGCGGGTTCGCTGGACGCGAGCGATCGCAGCCAGCGACGTTCTGCTGGCTCCGTATCGGGGCCGGAAAGGGAGGGTTCTTCCGCGAGCCACCGTCGGGCGAGCGTGTCGACGGCGGCGTCGAGAAGGTCGCGGACGCGGGGAGGGCTGGATTCCCGGTCATCGTTCGAGGCGAGCGCCCAGAACGATGGCGGAAGGGAACGGTGCAGCGCGCTCGCGGTCTCGAGCTCTTCC
Source organism: Thermoplasmata archaeon (assembly GCA_021819135.1). Lineage (GTDB taxonomy): Archaea > Thermoplasmatota > Thermoplasmata > Lutacidiplasmatales > UBA184 > Lutacidiplasma. The sequence goes on from JAKASE010000036.1 coordinate 4,112, forward strand.
GGGCTGAGCAACAGTGCCCGCCACTCTCCCCGCAGCCTTCCGGCGCGGTCCGTACGGACCGACGGGACGAAACGGTGACGAGCCAGCAGGTCCATCGTGAACTTCGCGAGCTGCGCCGCATATCGGAGGCTCGGTCCGATCCGCGGCGCGTCCGGCGGGACTTCCCCCACAGGGAGCTTCGCGAGCCAAGCCAGCGCATCGCCAAGATCAAAGAGGAGCGAAGGCACCGTCCACGTCACGAGTTCGGTCCGCTCCCGCCGGAGGTCCTCCCAGCTCGCGAGGGGCGCCGGTCCGGCCGTGGGCAGCTGGAGCCGTATCACGTCAGGGCTTCCGACAGTTCGCGGTTCCGTCGTCACCCCCTCCGCGAGCTCGCGCTGTAGGCGGCGGAGCTCTTCCGCCCCCAAAGCGAAGGGATGGGACCGTCGTGACGCCCGGGACATCCCGCGGGTCGGAATCGGCTTGCCCCGCGGCTCGGTGGACTCTCCCCAGAGGTGGACTCGGCCGGGTCGATCTTGAAGCCCTGATGGATCGATGACCGCGTGAAGCACTGTCATCCGTTAGGTTCGACCGGCGACCAACGGCCGTGAGTACATAGTATGTATGCGCCCATCATGGCCCTCACGGGCTACGATAGGCAATGACCGACAGCTCGCCTGACCGTTCTCCGTGAGAGGAGCTGTCTCGGGGTTCGTCCGGCCGACGACTCTTGGTTGCCAGCAACGGACTCCGTTGCCCTGACCGCCCTGCGCCTCGTCACCGTCTCCAGCCGTGGTCACCGGTATCGGCGAACGGTCGAGTATCGACGCGATCCCCGAAGAACGCGATCCATCCGCCATGTGATGGAGATCCTCGGTTCGGTCCGTCCATCGCCGTTCGCTTCGGTTCCCAAGCCCGCCGCCACCGCCGAACGCTCGCATCCCAGGGAGGAAATCGTCTCGCGGGTCCCGGCGGCTCCGTCTCCTTCAGGGCGAACTGATCGTTGGACTCCGGACTTGCCGGAGTGTCATAGAAAACATTATTGATATCTGTAACATTAGTGACAGCGATGGCAGCAGCCGACCGAGTCACCAGTGTTTCTCTTCATGCTTCGACCCTGAGACTGCTCCAGGAGATGAAGTCGGGAGCCCAGAGTTGGGACCAGTTCTTCAGGGACTGGCTTGAGTGGACTACGGACCGAGAAGAGCTCGAGGAAGCCCGCCGAGCGATCGCGGAGATTCGGGCGGGAAAGGCGATACTGGTCCCCCTAGGTACGGTTCGCGGTGAACTCAAGTCATGGGCCAGGGCTTGATTCGTGGGCCAGGTCTACTTCTGGGGCAACTCGCTCGCCCAGCTACGAACACTGCCACAGGAACCTCGGTCGGCCTTCGCATGGGCCGCCCTCGAGCTCGAGAAGCGTCCGCGAGCCCCACCCGATTCTCGAGACCGTGACCTCACGACGGAGGCCATGCGAGGAGAGTCAGACCTGTATCGTATCGCGGTGGGCACGAACCGGTATCCTCCCGGTTACCGAGGAATCTATTACTTACGGAGGGAGAGAGTCTACTTCCTTCGGTTTCGGTACCGTGATCCGTCGACGTATCGGGGCCTTCGTAAGGATTTGGGCCGGCTGCTGTCCGAGCTTGAACACTCCCACGTGTGACCTGGGCGGGGCCTGCCCCACGAGGGGGAAGGATCTAACGTCGCCGCATCTGGGCGAGGGCCTCCCCCTGGCCCGCCGGCGCCCCAGATCGCACCCCGGGACGCACGACAAGCGGAAAGCGAACCCGACGAGCGCGGCGGTGATCGTTTGGCTTGTGGCCCCTCGGACTCGACTCGAAAGCTCGTCCGCCGGACTTCTGATGTCATGCCTTTCCGCCGGTTCGGGCTCCAAAGGGTTTGGCTTTGGGCGTCCCAAGGGGTGCAAGCGAACTCTCGGCCACTTCGGCGATCGATGTGGGCAGTTGCTGTAGGACCCGGCCTCCCTGTCGGACTGGCCGGGTGGGCGTATCGAGGCTCGGGACTCAAATCTCAGGGCGATTGAACCTCGAGAAGGATCCGCTTCTTACCGACTTTCGCCAGGGAGATCGTCTCGGAACCCTTCAGATTCATGCTCTTCCTGAGATCCTCAGGAATCCGCAGTACGACGCCGCGTCCGCTGGGAGAAAGCTTCCGATGAAGCTTCATCGGTTCTCCCCAGAGTCCGAGCCGGCGGGCTACCTTCACGGTTCGATCGGAGTCGGCTTGGTCGATGAACTCCTCTCCACGTACCGGGCAGCGGTGTCCCCGCTCGACAAACGCGAATCCCCCGACCTCGGAGAGGATGTCGTCTACCTTGGCCAGCTCACCCTTTCCACACACTGGACACTTCATGGCTTGCTACTCTTCGGTCCCCGTGATAACGAGAACCTCCCGGCATTAGGCCGAGTGGGCGAACTACGGGTCGCAACTAAGCGCTTTGCCGCACCGGCGAGGGGGCGGTGTGCAACCGTCGTAGCACACACCGGGGGAGCAATAGGAAAGCTCGGGGAGCTCAATGGTGCCGCGGCTCGAAGAGCCGAATCGTCTTGCGGACGAACTCCACACGTTCTGAGATCTTCTCTCGAACGCCAAAGTGAGCGGCCACTTTGACCGTCACGACCAACGTCTCTCCTGGGACGCCCGCCCGGAGGTCGCGAAGGATGCTCGGAACGTACGCCTGCCAATCGTCCGTCGACAGGCGCATGTAGAACACGACCGCCGGGTCGGCATACCGAACTCCGTCCGACAGGGTCGACCGGTAGGCGCGGACGTACTCCACGAAGTCGTCAGCACCCTTCGGGCCCGAAAAAGGCTCCCCGGAGATGAACTCGACGTCCACCCGGGCCGACCCGACCGTCACCACCGTTCCTCGTATCGTCCCACTACTGGCATTCAGGGGAGTCGCGTCCCGACGACCTTCCAAGACGACGTCAAGGCGTCTCCAAGATCCCACAGCGATCAGCAGGTCGACGTCGTTCGTTCCGACCGGGACCTTGTGTTCGATGGCCGAACCCCCGACGACTACGAACGGGACCTGAAGTTGGTCCCGGACCCAATTGGCGACCTCCCGAACGATCGGTTCCCTCATAGGGGAAGTCGACGAAGTACGGGGTTCTTCCGAAGCTTGCGCTCGAGTGCCGCCTTCGGGATCGATTCACCGACCCGCGGAAGGCCGGCCGCTAGGTCGAAGAACCGGACCCACGTCGCACGCTCCTCAGCATCCTCCTTGATAACCCGCTTCAGGAGGTAGTCCGGGTCGATGGCGTCCCTGTTCCGGTCGAGAACCGCCCGGGCCGCGATAGCATCGATCGAGAGCAATGCGATCGCTACGTCCTCGATCCGTGGTTTGAGCACAGCTTCCGAGGAGTCGAACGGGATTGTGCGGTAGGTCGTGTCGACCGCCGGAAGGATCGAACGATCGATTACCAGTTCCGGGGGAAACTCCATCGGGTAGCCCAGGGCCGTGACCGCTACCGGCTCCAGCAGGTAGAGAGGATAGCCAAGCTTCCGTGCTTCCTCGACATCCTGGGGCTTCGTGATCCGAGCCCGGTATTCGGTTCGAGGACGGCCCTTCGGCTTTTGGGCGGGTACGAAGATGAATGGCGTCCGGCCCTCTCCGGTCCGAACGAAGCTCGCGACGGCCTTCATCACTTGACCCTACCAACGAGTATGACATAGTATTTATACTATTTCGCACGAACGGGTAGAATCATCTCTTCCGAGGACAAGCCGGAGCAACACGCGCACCGTCCGGGGCGAGGTCTCGGCGGGCGGGTGAGATATCCCAGGGATCGAGGGCCCGGGACTCCGCTCCCCCCGCGGACACGCGGCGGGCCGGGCCCGAGTGGAGGGCGCGCGGCCGCGGCGGGTCTAGGACTCGGAATGCGTCTTGATCCGGATCCGAGGTCGGAGCCGCATCAGCGCCTGGTCGCCGGTGACCAAGGTCTCGTCCCGAGCGAGGGCGAGGCCCGCGACCAGAACGTCGATCGTTCCGAGCGGTCTTCCCTTCCGAGAAAGCTCGGCCTGGAGCTCGCCGGCTGCCTTTGCGGCCTCGCCGTCGAAGGGAGCCACTTCGTAGGACTCCAGCAGTTCTTCGAGCCGGGCCCGTTCGGTGGCCGGCTGGACCGACCCTTCCGCGCCCTCCCAGAGCTCGAACAATACGGGGGAGGGTATATGCGGGGTCTCATCGAGTCGATCGATCTCCGCGGCCATCGCTGACGCGCTCGACCGACCCTCCAGGAGGTCGATCAGGAAGCTAGTGTCCAGCAACATGTTCAGCGTCCAGGCGCGCGCGTGCCCGGCGGCTCTTCTCAATGGACCGGCGCAGCGCCTCCGCGGAGTCGTGGGTAAGAGCGCCAGCGAAACTCGATAGAGGCCTCCGACGGGCCAGACGGTTGACCACATCCGAGAAGCTCTCATCGGACCCCTTGTGTGCCCGAAGCTTTCGATAGGCCTCCTCGGTGATGGTGACGGTCCGAACGGTCATGTATGTTTAAACGTAAACGGACTATTTGAGCCCTATTGCATGCCTGAGCGATGGGCCGCGGGCCGATGGCACGGGTGGATCCCGCCGGCAGGGCGCGCGTCGAGCGGATCCGAAGGGAACGAGGTGGCGTGGTCGGGCGGTTATCTGAGTCTCACATCCCCCCGGCACACCACGTGGAAAACCGAAAGCCAGGATACTCAATCGAGTGAGTAATTTTACTCACTATAGTGAGTAATACTTGGGGATGGGACGGTATTAGCCATCACGACCCAAACGAGTCGAGTCGCGCATAGATACATTACAGCGAAGGGTGGCTGCAACTGTAGTCGCAACTACGGCCGTCTCAGACGCGTGTGGCTTGTAGATTCAACGTGGAGCGGGGACATCGCGGGGACCACGAGTCCGAGGGGACCTTTCCCCGGACGCAGCCGTGGCAGGGCGCTCTACACGCATCCTACCCCGTTCGATCACGACCGCGTCGCAATGACGTTCGCTAGGACACGCCGAATCGCGGGCAGGTCCTTGGCCACAATCGCCCACACTTCTTCCCCGAGAATCCTCCCGTACTGATGGATGGCCATGTCCCGAAAGCGCGCCATGTCCTTCCACGGCACGTCCGAGGATTGACGACGTGTCGCGGCCGTGATCGACTTGGCCGCTTCTCCGATCACCTCGAGATTCCGGATCACCGCGTCCTGAATGACCTCCGAGGCAAGGAACTCCTCCTTCCCGCCCCGAGTCGCTCGCTCGATGCGGTCGAGCCGCTCGAGTATATCCGCGAGGCGGATCGCATCGCTCATACGGGCACCGCTTCGAAGAGCACCTGGGGTCGAATCAGCCAATGTAGGGCGTCATCGGCGACCACATCGACCTTTCGCCCGAGGATGCTCTCAAGCTCGTTCGTCAGGGCCGCTCGATCGAGGAGCGAGGTCGATGCCTCCGGGTCGACCAGTAGGTCGACATCGCTCCTCGGCGTGGCCTCCCCTCGTCGGACCGAACCGAATACTCGAAGGTGGCTAAACCCGTGGGCTCGTGCGGTCCCGATGAGTTCGTTCCGATGAGGTCCCAGAATCTCAGGAATCCCCAGTCCACGGCCGCGGGCGATCGGCCGCAGTTTGGGAACGTCCCACAGTCGAGACTTGCACCGAGGGCAGATCCGGGGTGTCCGCCGGTTCTTCGGCCGCCAGACGAAGGCGCACCGATAGCATCCGATCAAGCCGTTCGAGAGCACCGGCATCGAGTCCATGACGCATCTTGACGTAAAAGAGTTTACGTTCACCATCGGGAGAGCCGAGCCGAGTCGGACGTGGTACCCAGGGCCATCGGGGACGGCCCCTTTCACTCCCTCGGCATGCGGGCGCACTCCCGATGTCCCTCGGGTCCCATGACGAGCTCTCCCGGAGGTGGGGGTTGCGACCGTTGCGACCATACGCGGCCCGAGCGAGTGTCGTCGCCCATTCCTCCGGCGCAGCGGAAGGTGAGTGCATCTGTACTTTCAACCACCACCTGCTCAGTCGGGTGCTATCAAGAACACATCGTGGCGGCGAGCCAACACTTGCCTCCCCGAGGGGATCCTCTCGCCAGGCTCGCGAGCCTCGAGATGCCGGCCGCATCAACCGGGTCTTCGTTGAGAGGGATCTCCTGCTCGGGTTGTGTTGCGGCCGGTTGAAGCGATTCTCGGTTCACCTGAAGTGTTACACCCTTGGAACCACCTTCCGACGGGGTCCACGCGCCACGTGCGGTCCCAAGGCTCCCGTACGGGTCACTCGTACCGCGTCGCGCTGACGTCGAGGATCCCACTGAAGGTGGACCGAGTTCATGGTCCACGGCACTGAGCCCGGTGAACGGGTCACTCCCCCTAGTGTCAAGCCGTGCAAGCATTTCGAGGGATTCGCGGGCTCCGCGAACCGCTCGGTCGTACTCTCACGGGCGACCTCGACATCGGCAGGACACAATTACAAATACCCCGGCCCGGCAGACCTCAGTGGTCCTCCCCTCCCGAGCCAGGGGGCGGCGGTCGATTCGAACAGGGAACTGCGCTACGGAGGAGCTTCGCCATCCATCTTCACCGCTCGCATGCTCGACCTCTCCCTCCTCCTCCGCGATCTCGCCCTGCTCCTGCCGACCGGCTACCCGTCGTTCGCCGTCGTAGCCTCATGGATGGTGACGGGCGCGCTGCTCCTGATCCTCGGGTGGGCCGGCCTCGTGATGCGTCCCACCCTCGCCGGCGAACCTGCAGGTGCGTCGACCGGAGCGCGCCGGGCCGCGAGGACGGTCGGCGGGGCGCTCCTCGCTCTCACGACCAGCCTGGGTGTGACGGTCGGAATCGCCTTCGTCCAACACGCAGGGTCCGTGCCGTCGCTCGTGGCGGGGATCCCCCGGGGCACGATCGCCCTGGAGGCAGCGGCGGCGTTCGCGCTGGGAGCGATCTCGGGAGCGTTGAGCGGCTCCACACGGTGGCGTCTCGCCGGGGTCTCCGCATGGATGGGGCTTGCGTTCCTCGCGGTCGGATTCGTCGGCTATGCGGGACTGGTCGTTGCGGCGGCGGCGGGCGCCTTCGCGATCGGGCTCGGCCTCGCGCTCGTGGCCCTCGAGTCGTTCGGGCTGTTCCTGATGCTCGCCTACCAGTTCTACGCCCTCGAGACCATCGCCTCCGATGGCCCGGGCTCGGGCCCGCGGGCAACGACCCCGCGTCGGGACTCTCCCGAACCTCGGGTCGCGGTCCAGGTGGCGGCGTTCAACGAACCCGTAGCGGTCGTGAAGAGCTGCCTGGAGTCGCTTCTCGCGCTCGATTATCCCGTGGAGCGGCGAGTGATCCAGTTGCTGGACGACTCGACGGTGCCCGAGATCTCCTCTGAACTCGAGCGACTTTGCCGTACCCGAGGCATCGCGTACCTGCACCGAACCGAGCGCCGAGGCTTCAAGGCGGGGGCGCTCAACGACGGGCTTCGCGAACTGCCGAAGGACATCGAGCTGATTGCGATCGTGGATGCGGACTACCAGGTCGAGCGAGGGTTCCTCCGGTCGGTCGTCGCCCCGTTCGACGACCCCTCGGTGGGCTTCGTCCAGACCCCGCAGAGCTATCGGAACGTCGACGGGACCGGCTTCGGGCGGAGGTACGCTCTCGCCGACGCCTACTTCTACCACGTCGTCGAGCCGGTGCGCGCCCGGTTCCAGTCCGCGATCTTCTGCGGAACGATGGGGATACTACGGCGCCGCGCGCTCGAAGGAGCCGGGGGCTGGTCCGAGGAGTGCATCACCGAGGACGCCGAGCTCTCGGTCCGTCTGGTCACGGAGGGCTGGCGCGTTGTCTACCTGACCGAGACGTTCGGCCGAGGCCTCGCCCCGCTCACGATGGCGGGCGTCCGCTCCCAGCACCGTCGCTGGGCGTACGGAGGCGTCCAGATGCTGCGCATGAACCGAAAGCGGCTCGCCTCCCCGACCGTGAGCCGAAGACAGTGGGCCGACTTCTGGGTCGGAGGGATGTTCTGGACCGACGGGTTCTTCTTCATCGGCATGGCCCTCGTGATGAGCCTGGTCGCGGCCGGTTCCTGGTTCGGGTACGCACTCCCCAGCCCTTCGGCGTGGGCCCTCGCGCTCGCCGCGTCCGCCCCCGTGCTGCTGCTCTGGGATGGGATCCTCAAGATCCGTCTCGCGCTCGGCCGGTCGGTTCGCACCACGCTCCGGGATGTGTTCGGCATCGTCGCCTTCTGGTATGCGGTGAAGCTGAACGACCTGAGGGCCGCGCTGCGCGGTCTCGTCGGCGGACGGCAGGGATTCGTTCGCACCCCCAAGGCCCGGGTGAAGCCCAGTTCCCGACGGGGGGCGTTCTCGGCCACGGTCCGCGCGACCGCGGTAGAGCTCGTCTTCGGGCTCGCCCTGTTCGCGGTCGACGGGGTCACCCTCTACCGGACGCTGGTCGAGCGGGTTGCCCCTCTCGACTTCGCGGCCGTCTTCCTGCTCGTCTGGATCGCCTACTACGCGCTCGCGTTCGTCGCGGCCCCGGTGCTCGACTACGGGTCCCGCCGCGCGCCCGCGGACGCCGGCGAGATACGGCCGAAGGAGACCCTCAGCGGCCTTCCCGAACCGGTCGCCTCGTAGACCGCTCGGGGTCTCGCGGCACCGCCTCCGGAACGGCGCGTAGGCGGTCGAAGCGAGCGGGCGCACGTAGAGCGCGGAGACGACGCCGGATTCCACCGGGGTTCCGACGCCCGTGCCGGCATCGTATCCGAGGCTGGCGTCGTAGTAGCCGTTGTTCCCGCTCGTGATGTCATGCACGTCGTGGCCACCGATACGGGCGTGGAGCAGGCCTTGAGTGAGCGGTTAGCGCCGGGACCGGTGGCACCGCCGGGATTGCGACCGCGGTTGGATCCGGACTGGGGTGGCTCACTCGACCCGCGCTGCCGGCCGGTTCCGAGCCACGTGTGCCGCGCTTGCCGGAGGAAAGGGAGAGTCGAGACCTCGCTCGGCGAGAAGCACGCGCTCGGTCAGGGGCGAACGGACGCCCGGCCGCCGGACACCGATCTCGGCCGACCCACGTCGGGTCTCGCATTTCCTCTATCGGTCTACGGTCTTGGTGCGCCTCTCTCATCGCCGTGCCGTAATCGTCGTCGTTTCGATTCCCGTACCGGCCTGCAGTCTCCTGACCCCCGCGAGCCCGGAGACCCTTTCCGGACACCCCGAGTTCCGAGACGGCGTGCGGGCGGTGCGATTGACCGCCGCTCCGGGACCTAGACCAGTCCCCTCGACCGCGCACGGTTCCCTCGTCCGTGCGACCGTGGGTGATTCGATCGGCGATGGGATCTTCGGGCGCCCATCGAACGTCGGGGTCCCTCGGCCCGGCCGTTCCGATCCACGAACGACGTACGCCGGAGCTCGAGGGTCTCAATCTGCGCAGACCCGTCACCGCCCTGACCGCGTTCCGTCTCCGTCAAACGGCGGGTCGGAGGATGTCTCGCCTGTGCGCGCACGAGTTGGACAACGGTACAAGTACCTTCCCCGTAGCCGAAGGAGCAAGGAGCCCCCATGATCGAGAACAAGGCGACCGCAGAGACGGCGATTGGGATGCACGCCCAGGGAACCGCAGTCGGCGAGACCGCGAAGGGGGGCCTATCCCTCTTGGCGCTCGCACCCTCGTCGGCGGGATCCGTGACGTCCGCAGAAGTCGGGACGGGGTCCGCGGTCGGAACGGCCGCGACGGTCGCCGGCGCCAAGGCGTCGGCGGGGCTCGCGTCCATGGGGATGGCTTCCCTGTATCTCGCGGGTAGGGGCCCGCTGACGTCGAGCGAGAAGGTGGCGATCTCCTCGAAGGCCACCGCGTCCGTGCCGGCCCAGGTGGCCGGGAGCGCCGGATCGAAGGCGGTCGGCGTAGCGGGTCTGATCGTGAAGGTGAGCGGGGTGGCCAAGGCGCTGGTCGTCGTGGGCGGGATCACGGCTGCGGTCGCGCTGGTGGCCCAGACCGGCGCCGTGCACGGGCTCTCCGCAGGGCTCTCCTCAGGGGCAGTGTGGTCGACCGGCGGCTCGCTGTTCGATCAGCTCCGGGCCGGGCTCTCCGGTCACGGGTCCGGCGGATTCTCGCTCGGCCTCGGGCTCTGACGGCTGCGACCAGACCGTTCCGGGACCGGTGGGGGGGACCGATGGGGGCATCGCGGGGGCGGAACCCGGGGAGCACGTCAAGGACGACAACCTACTGGCCCGCCGGGTACTCGGCGGTGCTTCTGGTCACTGGAGGGATCGTCGTGCTGTTGGAGACCGATAGCCTCCTCCTATCCGTGGGACTGGTGCTGATCGTCGCGGGGGTCTATGGGCTGTTCCATCGGTCGAAGACGCCATCCCGCTCAACCCCCGACGCGACGAAGACTCGTCCGGAACCCGGTGCCAGCCCGTCCTCTCCCCACCCCTGAGCGAGCGAGGTCCTCGACCGAACGCGCGGGAGCGTCCATCCCACCGGAGGGGAGGCCGCCGACTCGCGGGCGTGAGCTCCCCTGCACCGTTCTCCTGTACCTACGCGCTGGTGAGCGCTGGCAGGTTCCTGCTTCCCCGGGCGGCACCTGCCATCGCTGGCATGCATCTCCGTCCTCCCCAGGCGTTTAGGCTCTCGACCGAACTGGCCGCG
>JAKASE010000010.1 GCA_021819135.1 Thermoplasmata archaeon
AACGAGCGGGATATGAGGAGGCGCGAGTCGCTGAACGATGGCGGGCCGCGCTATCGATAGCGGACGACGAAGGAACGATTCAGGTCGGCGAGTCCGGGACCGTTGAGGTTACCGGATAAGCTCTAAGGCGGAGCGTGTTGCGTCGAGGGGCCATGGCAACCCCCGCGGTGATGGATTGGCTCCTCGAAGGGAACCAGCCCGCGGTGAGGTTCTACGCCCTGACCGACCTCCTCGGCCGCTCGGAGGACGACCCCGAGGTGCGCGCGGCCCGAGCCCGCATCCCGAAGGTCGGGTGGGCACGCACCCTCCTCGCGCGCCAGGGACCGGACGGCTACTGGGAGCGGCGGGAGCCGCGCACGGTGAAGGAGTATCTCTATTTCCTCTGGTTCCCGGAGTTCTCGGCCACGATATGGAGCGCCATGGTGCTCGCCGATCTCGGCCTCACCGCGAGGGACCCTCGGATCCGGAGGACGGCGGAGCGGATCTTCGACTACAAGCTCGGGCTCAGCTCGATGATCAACCTCTACCACGAGGAGATGTGCGCGGTCGGCAATGCCGCCCGGACGCTGACCCGGTTCGGGTACGCGGACGACCCGCGCGTCGGACGGCTGTATGACTGGATCCTCGAGGACCAGCGGTCGGATGGGGGATGGAACTGCTCGCAGGGCACGCCGGGGACCCTCGAGCGCTGGGAGCCGCTGGCCGCCCTGGCCGCGCTCCCGAGATCGGAGCGCTCGGGCCGGATGGAGCGATCGATCGCCCGGGGCGCGGAGTTCTACCTCCGCCGCCGCCTGTTCCGCGAAGGTCCGCGCTACGCCCCCTGGTTCCGGTTCCACTACCCGAACCACTACTTCTACGACATCCTCGTGGGACTCGACCTCCTCACCCGGCTGGGCTATGCGGACGACCCCCGGCTTCGCCCTGCGCTGAAGATCCTCATGGGCAAGCGACGCCGCGATGGCACCTGGGCCATCGACCGGGCGAATCCGGACGCGCCGCCGTCGCTCCTTCATCTGCATGTCCGCAGGGTGCGGCGGCTCCAGCTCGAGCCGCCCGGAAGACCGAGCAAGTGGGTCACGCTTACCGCACTCCGGGTGCTCAAGAGGGTCGAGGAGAGCGGTCCTCCGCGGTGAGCGGCCTGCGAGCCCGCTCGTTCGGGGTCACAGGAGCCCGGTGTAGTAAGTCCCCTGGACTACGACGACGCTCCCGGCCGCGAACGATGTTCCGGGGTCGTCGCACGCGGCAAAGGGGAACGCGGTCCCGTTGCTGGAGGCGGCCATGTGCCCGTCCGAACTGTTGACGTACACCCAACCCAGCGTCGTCCACCGGGGGGCGTCCGGCGCGAGCACCTGACTCACCGGGACTCCATTGACCGAGCGCCAGTCGTAGGCGAGGATCGCCCCCGCCGGGAGTACTAGCGTCTGCACCGGGCCGAGGGAGGTCGTCGAGCAGACGCCCACCGAGAGCGTGACCTGGACGGAGTGGGCGACCGGCACCGCGAAGAGCGGGGGAAGTACGAGCACCAGCACGATCGGGACGATGAGCGCGAGGCGCCGTGCCCACGGATGGCGGAAGGGCGGGTAGCGCAAGGGATCGAGGAGGAACTCCTCCTCACGGTCCCGCTCCTGCCGGCCGATCGACGCGAGGACGACCCCGAGGACGCCGATGGCGACCGTCAGCCCGACCAGGACGAACAGCCCGACGGTCGTGGACTCCGGTACCGGCATCTCGGAACCGAGCACCTGCAGCTTGAGCGCAACGGACTCGGCCACGACAACGACCAATCCGCCGATCAGGCTGAGGGCGATCAGTCCGTATCCCGCAAGCGCGGTCACCCCACCCCGTCCGACCACCGCTCCTCCTCTAGACCACCGACCCGCCCAGTCCCGGCGTGGGGGGGAGAGTACGGCGGAGCCAGAACACCACCAGGAGGGTCGCCGCCGCGGCGATCCCGAAACCGATCGCGAACTCGGTCACGGCCACCCCGACCGGGTTCGCGGCGGGTCCGACGGAGACGGACACCGGATCCGTCGTCACGGAGTAGCCATCTCCCCATGTCACTACGGCCGAGGCGACGAAGGTGCCCGTGTCGATGTAGTCGTACGAGATCGAGATCGACTCGTTCCACGGCGCTCCGGTACAGGACCGTTCGTTGGCGACCCCGGTCGTGGGGAGTCTCGCCCCGTCGCCGAACAGGAAGATGACCGAGACCACCGCCTCGTCCGGCGGAGCCCCGGTGAGGCAGTTCGTGCCCGAAATGGTAAGGTGGAACGTCGACCCCGCTCCGGCGGCCACTGACCCGCTCGCGGCAAGTAATGTCGCGGTGCGTGGCCCGAGCGGATTCTGGAACGAGCCGACGGGGGCGATGGGCCCGCTCGCCGTGGCTCGCGTCGGCGGGACCATCCCGGAAAGGGGGACCCCCAGCAGGATACCCAGGACGAGCAACGATCCCAAGACCACGGGCACACGCTTCATCCGCGTACGGGCGTGCGGATCCGCCATCCCGCTCCGGGATGGGATTGAGGGACGATGAAGACTGCGCGACCGACCCGTATTTGCCGAGCGGGGGCGGGATCGTCACCTACTCAGGGCACGCAGTCCGAGGGACCCGGAGGGAGTTTGCTCCTCCGCGGTGAGCGGCTCGGCCACCCGCGGCGATGAAGGTCACCCGCTCCGCAACGCCGGGGCGACCTTTGGCGCCGGTTCATAGGGCACGCCCGTTACTCGGTACTATTCGGGGCACGGTGGGACCCGGGGATCGTGGGTCCGCGCGAGAAGGGGTACCCGAGATCACCGGTGGGAAGGGTTCGACGGTGGGATGGTTGGTCCCTCACTCGGGCCACGTCCGTTCTGGCCCCAGGAATCTCCGAACGGATGGGCGGCGTTCCGCGTCTCCTCTTCGGGGACTTCGGGGAATACCCTCTTCAGGAGGGTCGTGCTGCACACGATGACGGACGATCCTTCGCTCCCCAGGAGAGGACCCATGGACCTTCCCGATCGCACGAGCCGAGGCACTGCCCGTCGGTCTCCGAGTCTGGAGGGGATTCCGTCCGCCGCGTCGACCTCCCGGAACGTGCTCGAGATCGTACCGAACGAGTCGGTGCTCGAACGGATCCAGCGCGACTTCCGGGACCCGTCCTTGGAGTGGCGGAGACTGTTCGGAGAGGTGCTGGGGACGTTCTTTCTGGTCTTGGTGGCGGCTGGCGCTCCGGTCGTGAACGCGGTGAGCCACGGCGAGGTGTCGCTCGCCGCCCAGGTCACCGCTCCCGGTCTCATGGTCATGGCCATCATCCTGTTCATGGGCGCGACCTCGGGAGCTCATCTCAATCCCGCGGTCTCGATCGCGTTCGCGGCCCGGGGAGACTTCCCCTGGCGCAGAGTGCCGGGCTACATCGTCGCGCAACTGCTGGGGGGCGTTCTGGCCGGAGGCCTCCTGGTCGGTCTGTTCGGGACCGCGGGGTCGGTGGGCGCCACGGTCCCCGGCCCGGGGATCAGCGAGCTCCAGGCCTTCGTCATCGAGGCGGTCCTCACGCTCGGGCTCGTCAGCACGATCCTCGGCACGGCCTCGAAGGCGCAGAACGTCGGCCCGCTCGCGGCGCTCGCCGTGGGCGGGTACATCGCGCTGGCGGGTCTCTGGGCCGCACCGATCAGCGGGGCGTCGATGAATCCGGTCCGTTCCCTCGCCCCCGAGTTCTTCCTCGGCAACCTTTCGCTCGCTTGGATCTACGTGATCGGGCCGATCGGGGGAGCCCTGGCCGCCGTGGCGGCCGCGCATGGGCTGCGGGGGCGGGGTGGTGACCAGCCGGCGATCCAGGCCGCTCAGGGCCGGCTCGAGGAGATCCTCGCGGATTCGGCCTCCCGCAACCCCGACCGGACGCCCGACCCGTCGGCCCCCTCCGGCGACCCGGTAGCGAGGAGGCCGGACTAGCCGTGTCGTTCCACCGTCTCCGCGTGCGTCCCGGCCAGCGGGTCCGGCTCTCCCGTATCGATGCGGCGGACACTCGGCCGTTCCATGGGGGTAAGTCGCGCGCCGCCTCGCTCATGCCCGCGCGTCTGGGGGAACTCGACCGCCTGCAGGAGCTGTTCTACGCCGATGGTCGCCGCGGTCTGCTCGTGGTACTGCAGGGGATGGACACGAGCGGCAAGGACGGGGCGATCCGACACGTCTTCGAAGGCGTGAACCCTCAGGGGGTCCGGGTCTCGTCGTTCAAGGTGCCGACGGCGAACGAGCTCGGCCACGACTTCCTCTGGCGGATCCATCAGCACACCCCGCTCCGAGGGAACATCGCGATCTTCAACCGGAGCCATTACGAGGACATCCTCGCGGCGCGGGTACACCGCCTCGCTCCGAAGAAGGTCCTAGAGGCCCGGTACTCCGAGATCAACGACTTCGAGCGCGAGCTCACGAACGAGGGCGTGACGATCCTGAAGTTCTACCTCCATATCGACCGCGCAGAGCAGGGCCGGCGGCTCCGCGAGCGGCTGAAGGACCCCACGAAGCAGTGGAAGCTGAGCCCGTCGGATGCACGGGAGCGGGGGTTCTGGGACCAGTACATGCACGCCTACGAGGAGGTCCTGCGTCGCACGAGCACCGCGTGGGCGCCCTGGTACATCGTCCCGTCGAACCACAAGTGGTTCCGGAACGTGGTGATCTCCGAGATCCTTCTCGAGACCCTTCGGGGGATGGACCTTCGCTACCCGGCGCCGAAGGTCGACCTGGCCACCTACCGGCTCGACTGATCCGCCGGAGGGTCCCGAACCGCGGGTGCGTTCGAGATGCTTTCGGGCGACGTTCCTCGCCGGAGACGGGAGGCCTGGCGGTCCGCCCCCATCGCCGAGTCGTCTCCCGAAGCCTCTTCGGGGTGGGGTCTTCCGTCCGGGTGCGCCCAACGCGAGAGCTTCATAGGGCCGTGAGGCACACGGCCTCCCGCCGATGCCGACCCGTGCGCGCTCCAGGCGGAGCCCACCGTCCCAAAGGTCGGGACGGTCGGCCTCGTCCTTGGTGGAGGTCCGTGTCCGGGTGCCGCGGCCCGAGGATGCGCTCTCCGCACGGTTGAGGCGGTCGGCCATCCACCCGCGTCTCATCTCCTGCCGACCCTACGTTCGGGACGGGCGGACCCGTCTCCTCCGCTGGTTCGATCTCCAGGGGTCCCCGGGGGAGATCGCCCGGTTCGTGGAAGAGATGCGGTCGGCGAACTCCGGAGGGGAGCAGACTCGGATCTCCATGGGTGGAGGTCGGGCAGCGCTCCGGGCCATTGGACCGATGCCGAAGTTCTGCGCGGCCGTGTTCGGCTCGGGAGGAATATGCGTGTCGTGTCCGCTGCTGTCCACCGCCGATGACCGCTCGCGGGTCCGGGCGCGCGTCCTTCTCTCTCGGGATGCGGGGGCGGCTCGGTTCGGGCCGGCCCTAGAGGCCCGGGATGCCGGGGCAGTCGCCATCGAGAAGACCGGCACCTTCCGTCCCCGGAGCCCCCGGACCCCGCGGCAGGAACAGGCGCTGCGGATGGCGTTCCACCTCGGTCTCTACGCATACCCCCGGCGGGCCACGTTGGCGGAGGTCGCCCGGGCCCTTGGGGTCGGCCGGTCCGCGACGCTCGAGCTTCTACGGCGCGCGGTCTCCGATCTCGTGGCTCGCCAGCTTGTGGCGTTCCACGGAGCGGACGATCGCTTCTAGACCCCCGGGCACCGGCCCCGGGAGGAGACCGGCCGGGGGCTCATCTGCCGCCGCGAACCTCTCCTGCATCGGGTCCCGGCTCAGGCGGGCCCGAGGCGAGAGGCCCGAGGAGGACTTCCCGGCCTCGATCAGGGACCGGAGAAGGCCCTCGACGAGCTCGGGGCTGACGTCGGACTCGATCGCCCAGCGCCGGGCCCGCGAGACGACGCGGCGTTCCTGCACCAGGTCGGTCGGTCCTTCGCCCCGGCCTCGGCGCCGCTCGATCGCATGGCGCGCGAGGGAGAGCCGGAGCGCCACCAGCCGCACCAGGATCCGATCGAGCCGCTCGATCTCGCTCCGGAGCTCGCTCAGGGAAGGGATCGGGAGAGAACCGTCCACGGGCCACGCCACGAGGCCGGAAACAAGGCCCCGCTCCCGCACCGGTGCGGGACCGGGCTCTTTTCCCTCGCGCGGTGCGGCCGACCATGGAACTCGTCCTCGCGTCGAACTTCGACGATCGACTGGTGGCGGCCACCGCAGACCTGCCGGTCGCGACGTTCTTTGGCGGTTACCCGGTCCAGCTGACGGGGGGTGGACGTCCGCCCCGCATCCTGCCCCAGATCGGGCCGGAGCGGTTCCGTGCCCATCTCGAGACCGTCCACCGGGCACGCCGTACGTTCTACGCTACCCTCAACAGCAACGACCTCGGCCTCCGGGAGTACGGAACCGGCTACATCGACCGCTTCCTCCGCGAGGTCCGCGACCTGATCGACCTCGGCGTGGACGGCCTGGTCCTCGCGATCCCGGTGCTCATCGAAGCCGTCCGGAGGGACTGGCCGGATATTCCGATCTCCGTGTCGACGTTCGCCCGGATCCGCACGGTCACCCAGGCCGAGTACTTCCTCGCGCTCGGCGCGCGGACGATCATCCTCGAAGAGGCGAACCGGGACTTCCGGCTGATCCGCGGACTCGTCCGCGCCGGGGCCGAGGTCGAGATCCTCGTGAACCAGTCCTGCCTGCCCTCCTGTCCGTTCCGGGGACACCACCTCAACACGAGCTCGCTCGCGTCGCAGCCGGGCGCCTCCTGCCCCCTCTTCGAGTACCCCATCCTCGAGTGCGGGCTCGAGTACGTTCGGGACCCGGCGAAGCTCCTCTCGGGCATCTTCGTGCGTCCCGAGGATCTCGAGGTCTACGAGGAGGCCGGGGTCTCGCGGTTCAAGATCTCCGGCCGGAACCAGCCGACCGACTGGCTCGCCCGGGTCGCCCGCGCGTACACCGCTCGGTCCTACCCGGGGAACCTCGCGGACATCCTGAGCCTCGTCCAGTTGCGGGGTCCCCGGGCGGCCCTTCGAAAGCTCGCCGAGGGAGCGGAAAGGGAAGCAGTCCGGCCGTTCGCCGAGGCGTTCTCCGCGCTCGAGCGGCTGGAGATCGACAACACCGCGTTCCCGGATGGATTCCTGCGTCACATCGCCGCGATGGACTGCGAGCACACGACGTGCAAGGCGTGCGGGTACTGCCGACGCATCGCCGAGGAGGTCGTTCGCATCGACGGGCGTCCGCTCTCCGAGTACCGTGCCCCGGTCGATATCGGCCCTCCGCTCGAGCTGCTTCCGGTCCTCCGCGACCCGAACGACCGGTGTGCGGGCGATCCGGTGGAGGAACGTCTCCTGCGTCCCTGAGACCGAATCGCGCATCCCGAACTCCCATTCCCGGCGTGCCGGACGCCCCCGGTCGAGCGGGGCTCCCCGGTCCGATCACTCGGGAGCGGGGTAGTAGGCTTCCTCACCGAAGTGGACCTCGTCGAGGCCGGCCTTCTCCTCCTCGGCCGTCGTGCGGAGGGGAGAGAAGTAGTTGATCACGTAGAGAATCACATAGGTTGCCACGAAGGCGAAGACCGCGACGACCGCCACCGCGAAGATCTGGAGCAGGGCGAAGTGGGCGTTCCCGAAAATGAGACCGTTCGCGCCCGAGGCGTTGATCGCGGCCGATGCGAAGAGCCCGGTGGCCACCGTCCCCCACATCCCTCCGACCCCGTGGCAGGCGAAGACATCGAGCGAGTCATCCAGGCGGGTCCGGGCGCGCCAACCGGCGACGAGGTTGCAGCCGACGCCGGCGACGATCCCGATGACGATCGACCAGCCCGGGCTCACGTATCCGGAGGCCGGCGTGACCGCGGCGAGCCCGCACACGAATCCGACGCACATCCCCACCGCCGAGGGCTTCCCCTTGCGGGTCCAGTCGAGGAGGAGCCAGGCGACCCCCGACGCCGCGGCCGCGAGGTTCGTGGTGACGAGGGCATTGACCGCGATATCGTCCGCGGAGAGGGCGCTGCCGGCGTTGAACCCGAACCAGCCGAACCACAGGATCGCAGTCCCGAGTATCACGTACGGGACGTTGTTCGGCCGGCTTTCTTTGCCGAAATCCATCCCCCGCCCGATGACCAACGCCGCGGCGACCGCGCTGACTCCGGCGGTCGTGTGCACGACGAGGCCCCCCGCGAAGTCCTCGACACCGAGGGCCCGCAGCCAGCCTCCGTCCCCCCAGACCCAGTGGGCGACCGGGAAGTAGACGAAGGTGACCCACGCCAGGATGAAGATCAGGAGCGGCTTGAGTCGGATGCGTCCGGCGAACGCCCCGATGATCAGCGCCGGGGTGATCGCCGCGAACTTGAGCTGGAAGGCGAAGTACAGGAGAGCGGGGATCGTGGAAGAGTAGACCGTGTTCGCGGTCCCGCCGACATTGTTCAGGCCGAAGTACTGGAAGTTCCCGATGAAGCCGTCGAGCGAGGACGGCCCGAACGCGAGCGTGTAGCCCCAGATCGCCCAGGCGAGGCTGACGACGGCGAAAATGACCATCGTCTGAACGATCGTGGAGACGAGATTCTTCCGCCGGACGAGTCCGCCGTAGAAGAACCCTAAGCCCGGGGTCATGAACATCACCAGGGCGGTGGCAGCGAGCACCCACGCGATGTCGCCCGAATTGCAGACGGCCCCCGTCGAGGGGACGCAGATCACCACGCTTCCGTCCCCCCGGACGAAAGAACCCTGGACATCGACACGGCCCGTGGGGGTCCAGGTCTATCAACATTACGTGGAATCGGCATCTGTCCGGGCGTCGACGCGACGGCCCTCGACCGCGGGCCGCTCCGTGCCGCCGGTTGCCGCACCCCGACCACTCGGAGGGCGCTCTCGCGGAGAGGTCGGCCGATCGACCAGGATCCGGCACACTGTGCAAAGGTGGACCGGGAGGTCGACCCGCGCGCGGGTGCCGTCCGATGAACGGTGCAGCGGCTCGGGTCCCGCACCACCGGCGGAGCTCCAGACGAGCGACCCCGGCTCTCCCGCACCGTCGATCGGCACCGGAAGATTCGTGGGTTCGAGCACGAGGGGCCCCTTGCGGGGACTGGCCAGGGTCGACCTCAGGTCAGCGAGGATCCGCTCCAGCGCGGCGGCCCGTTGCCGGTGCTCGGCGATCAGCGCGGCGACGAGGTCTTCGATCGTGCCGGTGGGGTCAAGCGCCCCGGGGGGCACGAGGTTTCGGAGTGCGCGTAACCATGGCAGGGTGTTCGCCTCCGAGTCCAGTGCCGCGAAGACCGTGCCGGCCGCCTGCCGAAAGTAGGGTCCTCCTCCCTCCTCGTCCGCGAGCCGTTCCAAGAGACCTATCCGCTGCAGCACGTCGTCGAGCTGGGCCCGCGCGTTGCTGAAGTACGACAGGTAAACCCGAGCCCGGGTCTCCTCGTTGAGGCGATCGAGTTCCGCCTGAGTCCTCCGGCATAGATAGCAGGAGTCCGCCAATGTCGGGCACCCTCCGTACGGCTCCCCTCACCCTTCTTGAGACTGACGCCGCGGGTTCGGGAAACCCTGGGAGCTCCCGGGGCGGGTCCCCGAGGTCGGTCACTCGGCGGGGGAGGGGATCGGACGGTCGAACCGGACCCGCAGGAGGTAGTTCCCCTCCGTGACCTTCGTCTCGACGGGGAACCCGAGCTTGTGCATGACCTTCATCGCCGCGACGTTGTCCGGCAGGATCTCGGCGTCGAACGCGATGATCCCGTTCTCGCGCGCGATCCGCGCCAGGTACCGCACGAGGAAGGTGCCGATCCCGTGCCGCTGGAAGTCGTCCTGGACGACATAGGAGACCTCGGCGATGTTCGTCGCCGGGTTCAGGAAGTACCGGGCGACCCCGACGATCCGCTCCCGCTCGGAGGGGGGCGGGTCGCGGACGATCCCGATGATCCCCATCTCGTGCGTGTAGTCGATGTTCACGAAGTGGACGAGGTCGCGGTGGGGGAGCGACTTGAGCGACCGGAAGAACCGCTGGTAGATCGTCTGCTCCGAGAGGCGATAGAAGTGGTCCTTCAGCATCTCCTCGTCGGTCGGCTTGATCGGGCGGACGACCATCCGCGTGCCGTCCGATAAGGCGTGGACGGTCTCCCACTCGCCCGGATAGATCGTCCCGACCTCGGGGATCTCGGGGATGTCCGGGGAGATGAAGTGGAGGCGTTTCGCCTCCCGGACGAGCCCGGGGCGGAACTTCGGATGCGCGATCGAGATGAGCGCGAGGGCCCGCTGCTGGATCGTGCGGCCATGGAGGTTCGCGACGCCCCACTCGGTCACGACATAGTGGACGTCGCCGCGGCTCGTCACGATCCCCGCCCCCGGCCGAAGCTCCGGGGTGATGCGGGAGACGGAACCGTCGGCCGCGGTGGACGGGAGCGCGATGATCGGCTTGCCGCCCTTCGAACGGGCCGCCCCGCGGACGAAGTCGACCTGGCCGCCGATGCCGGAGTAGAAGACCTCCCCCAGGGAGTCCGCACAGACCTGTCCCGTCAGGTCGACCTCGAGCGCGCTGTTGATCGCGACCATGCGGTCGTTCTGAGAGATCACGAACGGGTCGTTCGTATGGGAGACCGGGTGGAACTCGATGAACGGGTTGTTGTCGACGAAGTCGTAGAGAGCGCGCGACCCCATGCAGAACGCCGTCACGACCTTGCCCTTGTGCAGGGACTTCTTCATGTTCGTGATGACGCCGAGATCGACGAGCTCCATCATCCCGTCCGAGAACATCTCGGTGTGGACCCCGAGGTCCTTCTTGTCCTTCAGCGAGCGGAGCACGCTGTCGGGGATCGCCCCGATCCCCATCTGTAGGGTCGATCCGTCCTCGATGAGGCCCGCGATGTGGTTCCCGATCCGCTGCGCGACCTCGTCCGGTCGGTGGATCTTCGCCTCGGGTACCGGGTAGTCGACCGGAACGACGTAGTCGATGTCGTCCATGTGGACGAACGAGTCCCCGAGGGTCCGGGGCATCCGGGCATTGACCTCGGCGACCACGATCGAGGCGGCCTCGGTGGCCGGCTTCACGACGTCCGTGCTCACGCCGAAGGAGCAGTACCCGTGGGAGTCGGGAGGGCTCACCTGGATGAGCGCCACGTCGATGGCGAGCCGTCCGGTCTCGAACAGCCGCGGGATTTCCGAGAGGAAGATGGGGGTGTAGTCGGCCCGCCCCTCGGCGATCGCCTCCCGGACGTTCGGGCCGATGAACAGCGCGTTATGGCGGAAGTTCTCGCCCCGGTTCGCCTCGGCGTAGGGCGCGCGCCCCAGCGTCAGGATGTGGACGATCTCGGCGCCGAAGACCTCCCGCCCCAGCCCGGTCAGGGCCTCCACGAGACGCTGCGGTTCGGCCGCCCCCGAGCCGATGAAGATGTGGCTGCCGCTCGTGACCACCCGGACGGCCTCCTCGGCCGTCCGGATCTTGGCAGAGTAGCGGAGCTTCCATGGGGAGCCCGCCGCTCCCGCCCGAGTCTCCGTGCCCCCCGATCTCGGAGGCGATTCCGCCGAAGGGGGGCCCGAGGTCTCGGCGGGGTCGGCCGTTGGCATCCGGTCGGAGGTTCCGGGCATCACGCACCGATTGAGCGGCAACCGTCGGACGGAACATAGCGCTTCCGTGGTCGGCACCCCACGGCCCGCCGGAGGGTCACTGTCCTCGAAGCGGACCGGGGGCCATGCGGAACCCGACGGCGGTCCGCCGGTCGGGTCCGGGAGCGTGTCTACCCGGGAACGGGGCGCGCGTGCGGGGCGAACCGCACCCACTCCTGGTGCCCCAGGCAGTTCCGGCACTTCGGCTCCTCGACATCGGTCCCCGCTACCGCGTAGAATCGGCGCTCGGCCCGGCTGAGGGAACCACCGCATCCCCGGCAGACGGTCGCGGGGAACGAACGGTCCGGCCCGATCGCGGGCGTGACGGTCGGCGTCGGCCGCGGGACGGTCGGGGCCGCAGTCGTCACCCGGTACGGGATTGGGTCCTTCCGGATGAAGTCGGTGAGATGGGTCCCCGTGACGAGCCCATACCAGGGCGCGAGCACGTCGACCAGCGCGCCCACGAGCCCGTAGGCGAACAGTCGGAGCGCACCGGGGGGCCGGTCCATGTACGACCGATGCAGGCGGGCCCCCTCGATGTACCCTGCGGCCATCGAGATCCATACGAAGCCGGAGAAGAAGCTCGTGAAGAGGAGAAGCGAGCCGTAGTGGAGTACGGCGCTCGCGACGAGCACGACGGCGGACGGGAGGGCGGAGTACCACGAGATCGCCGAGTAGCTGATCGTCAGCCGACGCCGGGAGGACAGGACCCGTGACGTGCGGACCGCGTAGGTGATCCCGCGGATCCATCGTCGGCGCTGTCGCAGCTGGTCTCGCAGGGTGAAGGCGCCCTTCTCGTAGGCGAACCCCTTCAGGATCCCGAAGACCGAGCCGAACCGGGCCCGGACCCGGATCTCGAAGAGGAGGTCCTCGGCCGGACAGTACCCCTCGGCATCCCATCCGACCGCACCTTCGACGTCGGCCCGGACCACGAAATGGGAGCCATGGAAGCCGGCGGTCGGATTGCCCGGCATCGTGAGCGAGTCGAGGACCCGCAGGTCGTCGTACGACCGCGTGAACTCCTGGACGTGCGAAGGGATCGGCATCCAGTCGAGCGGATACAGGATGATCCCCGCCCCGAGGAGCTCCCGACGACGTTCGATGAACTCGGCGATCCCCCGCAGCGTGTCCTCCCCCACGCAGGTCTCCTCGTCCTGGTGGTACACCCAGACCTCCGGCCCGTCGAGGCCTCGGGCCGAGCGAAGGTCACACGCGTACTGGAGCGCCCGCGCCTTTCCTCGGGTGCCCAGGGGAGTGCGGTACCCGGTCGGAACGATCCAGACCTCGATCCCGGAGGCGCGCCAGGCCTCGTAGAGCGAGGGAGCCGTCGCGTACCCCTCGGGTTCCACGACGAGCCAGACGAGCGCCCGATGGCGAAAGCCGGGAGTCCGCCGGATCCAGTAACGGACCGACTCCACGGTCGTCTCGAGCGCTCGCGGGTTCGTCCCGATGGCTGTGACCTGGAAGATCACCGTCCCCGTCGTCACTTGGTCTCCGGGAGGTTCAGGTGGTTCCGATCGAGGACGCGATGGGTCCCCCGGAACGACAGCAGGAAGAACGGCAGCGGGACCACCCAGACGAGAGGGAGCACGGCGATCCAGACCGGGGGGCTGGTCGCGGGGGACCGAAGGACGATCTCCACGAGGAGGATCGCGATGAGGGCCGACAGGAGGAGACTGACGATCACGAGCCCGGCGTGACGATCCTTGAGGGCGTCGATGGTCTCGTTGTAGCGGCGTACGGTGTATGCGGCATACACGGGCGCGGGAGGGACGGGAGGCGATTCCGACCGGCTCGGCCCGTACGGATGAGAGACCGCCACGACCTCGGCCGTCCTCGCCGCATCGACCGATGAGCTCCCCCCGGGTTCGGCGAGGCTCCCGGTGGTCCCGTCGCCCGTCCCGCGATTTGGCCTTGCTATCGAGGCTTCCGACGCCTCAAGCCGCAGACCGAGCCCCTCGAGCCGGCTCGTGATCGAGTCGAGGGCGCGGACCGTCCGGTCCAGATCGATCGGGGGCGCGGCGAGGAAGGTGTGGGATTGCTCTACCTCCGGTTCCATAAGCGCCCCCGGTCCGAACGGGTCGGATGGGCGCTCCGTCCGCGGAAGGTCGTCCGGGTTCCCCTCGTGGAGGGGCTGGGGCCTTCGGGCCCGGACCGCCTCATCGATACGCTCGAGCTCGAGGAGAACCGGGTCCGGCTCCGAGCTCATAGCCCCGTCCGTAGGGCCCTCCCCCGGCGGTCCTCCGGGGCTCTCGGGCGGAGTCGGGGGTCGACCGCCGCGAAGGGGGCCGGTCGATCTCTTCGTGACCATGGCCCGGGTCGCCCTACGGTCGGATACCGAGAGCCGGCGCGGACGGTACCCGAGGCGTCTTTTCGCGACCCGGGCCCGTCATCCCGCCCGATTCGCTCCGGGCGGAGAGGGTCGCGGCGTCGTCCGCCCTCTCTGCAGGTAGGGCTTCGTGGAGCCCCAAAGGCTCCGTGCCGTCGACGCCGGTCGAGGGCTCGGCCCCGGCCGTTTCCGAACGGATCGGCTCGAAGATCGGGGGCGAGTCGACCTGGGCGAGTTCCACGGCGAGCTCGCGGATGCACTGGACCGCTTCGGCCAGGCGGTCCTCCTCAACGTAGCGGCTGGCGGCGAGCCGGAGCCGCCGCGCGCCCGCGGCAAACCGGGCCGAGCGTTCCGCCGGGTCGATCTCTCCGTCCGAGTCGGCGATCCGATCCTCCGCTACGATCGGGACCGGACCTCGGATCGCGCGGGGCTCGGGTACCTCCGCACCCTTCGGCTCGGCGCGCAGGAGATCCGCGTACCGGCCCCGTGGCGCGGGTGCCTCCGCCGGGGTGGGGGAGGCCAGTAGCTCCTGTTCCTGCTGGAGCAGGCAGATGCGGCAGAGACACGGGGCATGGACCGCTTCGAGGAAGTAGAACATCCGTTCCCCGACGCTGAGCAGCCGGGAACACTTCGAACAGTATCGGACGACACGGTCCGGGACCGGGCCGGCGGAGGGGGCGGAGTCGGACGTATCCCCTTCGGGTGGCCGCGACGGACTCATGCGGATCGTTCCGGTCCGGCGCCCTGTGCCGGCGTTCGGCCGGTTTCTCCCGGGCGATTATTAAAACCCGCACGTCCAGCGGACGGGGCGACGGGAGACGAGTCCGCGGAGCGACGCCCGGGCCTTGGCGGCTTATCTAAGGGAGCGCCTTGCCGCGCGCCGGGAGAAGGGATCGCGTTGACGGCGGGTGGAGAACGGTCCACGGAGGCCGCGAAGGAGTTCCGAGCGTATCTCGACCGAGATTGGCACGAATGGATGGCTCTCGCTCCCGAGGTCGCCACGATGGTCGGGCAGCGGGGGTTCGACGACCGGTGGTCGGACGACTCCCCGGAAGGGGTTCGCGCCCGGCAGAACCAGCTCGCCCGGAGCGTGGAGCGGTTCGCCTCGTTCCGGAGGGACGCCCTGCCGCCGCGGGAACGTCTCAACTTCGACCTCTACGAGGACCTCCTGAACACCGCCGAGGAAGCGCTCCGATTCGGCGATGATCCCCTGCCGTTCCGATTCGGTACCCCGAGGAACCTGTGGATGCCCCTGAACCAGATGGAGGGGATCCATGTCCTGGCCCCCGACGTCCTCGACCTGCAGCCCCGGGTCGCGGTCTCGGACTACGAGACCATCCTCCGTCGGCTCGAAGCACTGCCGAAGGCGATCGCGGAGACGATGGCGCTCATGGAGGCCGGACGCACCAAGGGGTACACTCCGAGCCGGGTGGCGGTCCGCGGGGTGCCGTCCCAGCTCTCCGAGCTCGCCCCGTCCGACCCGGTCCAGAGCGCACTACTGCACCCGTTCACCGAGTTTCCCGCGCGCGTTTCCGAGGCCGATCGCGACCGGCTGCTCGCCGCCGCACGGCAGGTCTATGCGGGTCGGCTCGTGCCGGCGCTTCAGGAGCTGCGGGCGTACGTGGCCGATCGGTACCTTCCCGCGTGCCGGGAGACGGTCGGCGCTTCGCATCTTCCGGACGGGTCGGAGGCGTACCGCTTCCATCTCCGGTGGCAGACGACGACCGACCAGACCCCCGAGCAGGTGCACGAGACCGGGCTCGCCGAGGTGCGTAGGATCCAGGCCGCGATGGAGGCGCTCATGCATCGCGTCGGGTTTTCGGGGGACCTCCCGGCGTTCCTCGAGTTCCTGCGGACCGACCGTCGATTCTTCCGGGAGAAGCCGGAGGAGCTCATCGAGGCGTATCGGGCCCTGACCAAGCGGTGCGACCCGGAGCTCGCGAGGCTCTTCGGCCGCCTGCCGAGGCTGCCGTACGGGGTGCTGCCGCTTCCCCCGTTCCGGGCTCCGAACTCCCCCGCCGCGTACTACATGCCGGGCGTTCCGGCCAACGGCCGGGCGGGGTACTTCTACGTGAACACCCACCAGATCGGCACCCGTGCGTCGTGGGAGATGGAGGCGCTCGCGCTGCACGAGTCCGTGCCGGGCCATCACCTCCAGATCGCCCTCGCCCAGGAGCTCGGGGACCTGCCCGAGTTCCGGCGCTACTCCGGGTACACCTCGTTCATTGAGGGCTGGGGCCTCTACTCCGAGAGCCTCGGGGAGGAGCTCGGCCTCTACCGCGACCTCTACGCGAAGTTCGGGCAGCTCTCCTTCGACATGTGGCGGTCCGTGCGCCTCGTGGTGGACACGGGCATGCACGCCCTCGGCTGGTCCCGCGAGCGGGCCGTGGCGTTCTTCCGTGACCACACGAGCAGCAGCGACCAGGACATCGGGGTCGAGGTCGACCGGTACATCGCCTGGCCGGGCCAGGCGTGCGCCTACAAGATCGGCCAGCTCAGGCTCCTCGAGCTCCGGCGCCTCGCCGAGGAGCGCCTCGGGGAACGGTTCGACGTGCGCCGCTTCCACGACGTCGTCCTCGAGGAAGGCGCCCTCCCGCTCGGGATCCTGGCCGCGCGGGTCCGGCACTGGGTCGAGTCCGAGGCGGCGGCGAACCCGGCCCGCTGAACCGCCGTCCGGGCCAGGACCGGTCCAAACGGGGAACGCGCCGCTCAGCGCCGGGCCGCGGGTCCGTTCTGGGCGGACCCGTGCGTCCGGAGGTACCGGCGGCCGAGGGCCATGCCGACGAGGCCGAAGATGACCGCCCCCACGACCACGCCGATCACGAGGTACAGGATGGCGGAGGTCAGATCGCTCAGGCTGTAGTAGCCGAACTGCTGACCCAGGACCACCGCGACGATCCCGAAGACGATCCCGGAGGCGATCCCATGCGTGGTGGCGCTCACGACGCACCTCCGTCCGGAGGCGGGGACGACCCGACGTTCTCGGCCCCTTCGGCGGGACCCCCAGCGGACCCGTCCGCCGTTTCCGACGACGGCACGGTCGTCGGCTCGGGGGCGGACGACGATGGCGGCGTCGAGGACGGAGGACGGCGGCGCGAGGCGTGCCGTCCCGAACGGGCGAGCTCGTAGACCTCGTAGACACCGAGGAGGATCAGGATCAGGGGCAGGGCGGCCAGGATCGCGTATGGCGCGGAGGCCTTCACAAAGAACGACTCGCTCCAGACCGAGGTCCCGTTCGATGCGAACAGGCTCGCGGTCACCCCGTAGACGCCTTCGAGCACGTAGGTGAGCACGCCCGGGGTCCAGTTCATCGGGAAGCTCCCCTGGCTCTGGGGCACGCTCCCCGACTGGACGACGTCCCGGGTGGCGAGCGCGAGCCCGAAGTAGTTCATCGTCAGGCGCGCGTCATCGAGGTTCAGCGGCGTTCCCGGCGCCGCCGTCCAGGAGAATCGGACCGAGGCGGCCTGGGAGAAGTCCACCGAGAGCGCCGAAGAGGCGCTACTGCCCGAGCAGACATTGTTCCCGTTCCAGGTGACGTTGGCCGAGATCCCGTAGGAGGACGAAACGGCCGAGCACTGGGCGGCGGTCAAGGGCGTCGTATGGGCCGCCGCGAGCGAAGAGACCGGCAGGACCACGAGGAGGCCGAGGAGGATGCCCGCCGCCACGCGACCCCCGACGACGAAACGTCGCGGGCGGGGGGTCCACCTTCCCATGCGTCTGGACGACGAGGGTCCCCCTCTATCTACCTATCGATTCCAGCAGACGGCGCGCGGAGCCCCGTCTCCCGGTCGCTCCGGCACCCGCCGGGTCCGCCTACGACGGGGAGAATGTCGCAACGATCCGTTCGAGATCGCGCTCGCGCAGGAGCTCGGGCGTGACGTGCAACCACACGCGCGCCTCGTGCGCGCGGGCCATCCGGTCGACCTCCTGGAGCTGGGCCGTGACGTTCTCCACGCCATGGAGGCGCGTGAGGTACTCGATCCCTTCGATGAAGAAGACCGCCGTATGCTCGGACTCGAGCTGGCGCTGGAAGAACGATGCGAGCCCGGGGAGGTCGTTCGGCTTCAGGGTCCGACCACGACCGAGGTTCGTGAGCCAGTAGATGTCGACCGGCCGGCTGCCGGCCTGGGCCCGGATGCGTTCGGGGGATTCCCGGACGACGCAGACCCCCCGGAGACCTGCGCTGGTCGCCTCGAGGAACGGCTGAAGGGACCCCACGATCGAGGACCCCACGACCAGCTCGATCCCGCCCCGGGGAGGCTCGGGGACCGGGGGCGGGGCTGCCGGCGGTACCGGCGTCGGCGCGGACGGACCCGCGAGCGCCAACGGAGGGTTCCCGGCAGAGAGGGCGACGGCGTGAGGGAGTCCCGCGGTGCCGTCGGTCCGGGAAGCGGGCGCGGAAGGACCCGGGGGCGGCGTTGGCTCCGCCTCCACCGGGACCGGAGGCGCCGGGCCCGCGGGCTTCGGCGTTGCGGAACCCCCGGGGGGCAGATCCGGCAGGTCCGGCGGGGTGGTGTCCGCAATCTCAGGCGCCGACTCCGGCGCGACTTCCCCAGCCGGAGAGGGCCCCACGTCGACCACGGTTCCGGCTGCGGGCTCGGCGGCCGCCGGGCTGTCCGAGACCGCCGGAAGCTCGGACAAGGAGTCCGCCGTGGACGGGGCGCCCGGCACGTCTTCCGGGAGCGACGCCGCCTCTGCAGGGGCGCCGGGTGGCGGCATGGTCGTTTCGGAGGGAACCTCCTCCGTGGAGGACTCGGAAGGAACTACGGCAGCCGGTTCCGGGGCGGCGGTCTCGCCCGCTTCCTCGTCTCTTGTTCCTGGTCGGGGAGCTCCTTGGGCCGAGACCGGCGGCTCGAGCAGGACCTGCGGTTCCGTCGGCGCGGGAAGGGACGGAGGCTCCACGCCGAAGTCCCCGGACGGCAGCTGCGGCTCGTGGTCGAGCCCGGGGATCGCCTCGGCCGGGGTCGCGTCAACGATGACATCCGCCTGCACCGGTCCCCGGTCCACCGTCGCGGGGGTGGCGGGGGCTTCCGTCGGAAGAGGAGGGGACGGGGGGTACGGCTCGGCGGTCTCAGGGGGAGAGGCAGGCACCGGGACCTCCGAGGGGAGTCTGGGCGGTTCCTCCGCCGGCACAACGACCTCGGACGCCTCCGCGGGACCCTCCGTAGGGGCCGGTGTTGAGGGGGCTTCCGCCTGCTCCGGGGGCTCGGCCGCAGGGGGCTCGACCGGATCGAGAGGACCAGCGCCGGGTCGGGGTGCCTCGAGAACGGGTGCTTGCGGAACCTCCATCGAAGCCGCAGGTGGCTCGGGTTCGGGACCCGCGGAAGGGGTCACTCCGCTTGGGAGAACGTTCACAAGGTCCGGCGGGGAGACGCCGGGGGTGTCGCTCTCGGTCCGTGCGTCCGGCGGTGCCGACTCCGGTACCTCGGACGGGAGTCCAGGGATTTCGGCGCGCAATTCGGTCGGGGGCGGCGTGGCCGCAGGAGAACCGACGGTGTCGGTGCCGGAGGGCATAGGAGTGGTCTCTGCAGTACCGGCCGCTGTCGCAGGCGGTGACGGGGCCGGCACGGGTTCGATGCCCCGGTCGTTCCCCACGGCGAATCGGACGACCGTCGCGTGGGCGCGGGCGGCGCGGACGGACCGGGGGGGCACCACGCCCCCGACGGCGGTGATCAGTCGCTCCGCGACCCCTCGGCCGAACCCTGGCAGCTCGTCGATCTCCTCGTACGACGCGTGCCGGAACCGTTCGAGGCTCTGGAATCCCAGGGACCAGGCCGATCGGAGCTTGGCGGGTCCAATGACCGCAGCGCCGAGCAGGGAGTCGAGTTCCCGGTTGAGGGCGCGGACCGACTCCTCTTGGGCAATGACCGGCTCCGCGGCATAGTCGACCCCCGGCGGGGCATCGGTCTCTCCCCGACGATGCGGCACGCGTCGGCTCGTGAGACGGGGGACCCGGTGCTTGGCGCGGGCCGCCCGTGTCGGCAGTCCGGGGAGGTCGACCCACCACCGACTTCCGGTCCGGGTCCGACCCCGGAGCCGGTTCGGAGGCGCGGTCTCCTCGGGGTGGTCGAGGACGCGTAGTTCGGCGAGCCCAAGGTACTCCGCGAGCGGCTCGGCCGCCGCCCGGAGCTCGCTCGCCAGCGGGTCCGACGCGACGACGATCGCGACGCCCTCCGCCTGGGTCGGCGCCCCCCGGGCCCGGCGAAGACGGTGCTCCACGCGCCGGGCCAGCCAGAAGGCGTCCGACGAGAGCGGCGGGGGCGGCGGTCGGCCCGGACGTCCCGCACCGGGGATCCCGAGGTAGAGCTCTCCCAGGCTCCAGGGGACCGGGAGCATCCCCTCGGGGAGCGTCTCCACGTACTCGACCATGGAAGGGAGCAGGCGTCGGGAGAGGCCCTGGATCACGACCGAGAGCTCGCCGGTCGCGGGCTCGGTGGAACGACGGAGCGGCATTCTCCGGAGCACGTGCGCGATCTGCGAGGCCTGGGCCGGGTACGCACGCTGGATCTCCGACTCGACGGGCCGGACCCGCCGCTGGCGGCCCTGCCAGGGCTCTCGGGGAGAGCCGACATCGATGTGCCCGATGCGAGCGATCCGTTCGAGCACCGATCGGTCGTCCCGCCACCGTTCGGCGGCGTCGTCCCCCCCGAGGACGGCCGCGGCGACCGGGATCGTCGCCTCCGGTGCGATCGCCTGAGCGACCCGGAACCCGGCGACCGCCGACAGGAACGATCGCCACCGGTCCCACGCCGCGACGAGCCCGTCATCCAAGAGGGCGCGGTCGACGGTCGGGACGTCGGTCCGGAACAGGCTCCCGCGGTCGGGCGTGAGTCGCCGATAGATCGATTCGGCGAGGTAGGGCACGATCGGTCCCAGGAGCACCGAGCCGGTCCGGAGGACGTAGCCCAGCGTGCGTAGTACGCCCCGCTTCGAGACGGGAGTGCCGGGGAGCGCGAGCCGCGCGGACGTCCAGAGCCGGTAGGTGGCGAGATCGGTCTCGAGGAACCGGAAGATCCGACGGTGGGCGGCCCCGGCCGACCCGTGGTCGTAATCGGAGATCGCGAGGACCCGGGTGCGTTCCCAACGGGCGAGCAGGGCCCGGTCCTCGCGCTCGAGCTCCCCGAGGAATCCGCTCACCGGCTGGGAGAACGTCGCGCGGGTCTCGGGGTCGGCAGACCCGAGGACCTCGCTCGCCAGGACCCATAGGCGCGCGAGCCGTCTCCGTTCCTGGGCGCACCGGTCGAGGAACGTCGCGGCCGTGCCGCCCCCGACCTCGGTCCGGACGAGCGCGGCGCGGACCGCGTCCGCCCCATCGGCGTGGAGCCGCTCGGCGAGGTCGAACTCGGGCAGCGTGGGGAGGACCGTGAGGCCGACGTTCGTGACGATCCCCTCGATGCCGGAGAGGCCGGCGAGCTGATGGATGAGCGCCGGGATCCGGCGCCGTTCGCAGAGATAGAGCCGGGCGGAGTCGGCGACCGGGAACGGATCGAACCGGGCCCATGCCCCCAGCGCCGACTCGATGGACGGGACGAGCCGGCGGCGGACCGGGTACATCGAGCCCCCGCACGGGCACGCCGGCCGGCCGTCGAGCGCATCGAGGCGCTCGCACCGGTTGCATTCGAGAAGCGCGATCCCGTCGGGGGCGTCCGTGGTGGTGGTCTCGCTGACCGGCCAGGGCGCCACTTCGACGCGATGCAGCGGCGGTCCCCCCGGGAGCAGCCGCTGGTAGAGATCGACGGCCTCCGGCGGGAGGCGGCCGGGTTCGAGGCACCACGCCCGGCCCGGGAACCAGATCATGGCGGTACCGCATTGCATGCAGTGCGGGACGCCGCGGCGGACGCGCAGCGTGGCGAAGACGGCGCCGGCCTCGTGGAGGTCTCGCAGCACGAACTCGGTCGCGGTCGCGAGGTCGAGCCCGGCGTACTTGTGCACGAGCGTGACATCGAGCGTCCCCCGGGTGGTGAGGATCGGCCAGCCGGGGATGCCGTGGGCCTCCGCGATCCCGGCGTCGGTGCCCCCGTGCCCGGGAACCAGGGGAACGATGCCCGTCCCGGTCCCCGAGACGTCGGCGACCGCGAGGACCGTCCCTCCGGGCGGGTCCACGGCACCTCCCATCGGGAACTCGTGGCGCAGGGGGTACTGGTACGGTCGGCCGGCGAACTCGCGCCCCGGACGCTCCTCGAGGACCTCGAAGAGACCGTCGGGGATCCATTGCCGGAACCGGTCGAGGGACGAGCGGGACGTGAGGATGAGCTCCTCGGCGCCCTTCCGGCGGTACCGGCAGAGGGCGTACGGTGCGTCGGGATGGACGAGGATCGCCGTGGCGCCGAGCAGCTTCCACGGCGAGTCGACCCAGACGAGCAGGTGGACGACCCGTTCGTCGTACGCGACGTCGAACCGGATCAGGTAGGTATCGCCCTCCTCCTCCTGGTAGATGATCCGCTCGGGGCTGCGGGGGGCGCCGCACGTCGGGCAAAGGCGGAGGGGCAGGTCCCGCGAGACGATCGTGCCGCGCCTCGCCAGACGGCCGACGACCCGCTCGAGCCGGTCGTGCCGGACCTCGCCGTCCCAGGGGGTCCGGCCCGGGCCCCCGGTCCACACCCCGAGCGTGCGGAGGAGGTCCGCCCCTGGGGGTTCGTCCGGGCCGTCCGGGGCCCGCACCCAGCGCATTTCCCCGACCGACCGACGTCCAACGAGGGCCAGGTATCGCGCTTCGACATCCGCCACGACCGCGCGGTAGGCCGCGA
This sequence comes from Thermoplasmata archaeon, assembly GCA_021819135.1. Taxonomy (GTDB): domain Archaea; phylum Thermoplasmatota; class Thermoplasmata; order Lutacidiplasmatales; family UBA184; genus Lutacidiplasma. Next base: position 22,642 of record JAKASE010000010.1, read on the forward strand.
ACGGGGACCCCGGCGGAACCCCCAGTTCACCTTCGAACAGGTGTAGCACCGGCCCGTCGGGCGGACCGAGCGTCCCCCCCGCCGGCGGCAGGCCGTGCGATTTCCAGAACCCTTCCACCTCGCCCGAGAGCCGCTCGGGATCGTAGGAGGAGTCGGTCGTGGTCATGGTGCCGCGCGACGGAACGCGGGTAGCGAATGGTTCCCTCCGGGCATAAACCATCCCGCCTCCAGGAGAAGCGGCCGGCCGAGTGCCCGCGTCGCAACCCTTATGGCGCCGGTCCCTTCCCCGGCCCTCGAGGAACGCTCGATGGCCTGGACGCAGCAAGAGGTTCGGGAACTGAAGGAAGGCCGGTACATGTTGATCGACGAAGAGCCGTGCCGCATCCTCAGTATCCAGACCTCGAAACCGGGGAAGCACGGGGAGGCGAAGGCCCGGATCGATGCGGTCGGCATCTTCGACGGGTCGAAGCGGAGCGTGGTCTTCCCGGTGAAGCACAAGGTGCAGGTGCCGATGATCGGGAAACGTCAGGCCCAGGTCCTGTCGCTCACCGACGCCGAGGTCCAGTTGATGGACCTCGAGAGCTACGAGACGTTCAGCCTTCCGATCGACGCCGAGACCCGCGGCCAGCTCAGTCCCGGCGCCGAGATCCAGTACCTGGACGCGATGGGGAAGCGGCGGATCTCCCGCCCCTGAGCCCCGACACGTCCGGTCCGTACGGAACCACGGCGCGCTCGCTTCATTTATAAGCGGGACGACGCATGAAACGACTGCCCGAGCGGGCCGGTCTTCCGTATCGGCCCTGTCGGTAATAGGAGGCGGACGTACGACGGGACCGGGCGGATCGGGAGCGCTCCCGTCGTCCCGCCTCACGCGCATCCTCCAAGAGAAGGCGGAGGCGCTCAAGCGCCAGCGACAGGCCGCGGAGGCCCAGCTGAAGCAGGTCGAGGACCAGCTCTCGTTCCTGGACCACCTCGGGATCACGCCGGCGGACGTCCCGGAGCGGGTCGCCGCGCTCAAGGATCTCCAGCGGCGGTCGGACTGGGACGGCGTGGAGAAGGAGTCGGTCGCGCTCCTCGGCCACCTCGAGAAGACGGTCCCCGAGACCCTGGAGACCCGTCGACAGCGAGCGCTCGAGACGATCGGCCAGCTCTCCGGGCTCGGGATCTCGGTCCGGGCGGAGGTGAAGACCGAGCTCGAGGCCCTCGCGCATCCGCCGTCCGGCGAGAGCTGGTCGACGACCGTCGGGCGTCTTGTCCGCGTCGACCAGCAGCTGCGGAGCGCCGAGGCGAGTCACGTCGACGGGGCCCGCACGCGCGCGCAGCGGGTCGCCGAGTGGGCCGGGTTGGCCCCGGAGCGGCGCGCGGCGCTGGAGAGCCAGCTCGACCAGGCGGCCGAAGCCGCGAAGGAGGGTCGCCCGGCGGAATCGCTGGGTGCGATTGCTCGGATGCTGCGCGAGGGCCTGCCCGAGGCGGTGGAGAAGCGACGCCGGATCCGGGACGCCGCGACCACCCTCTTCGAGCAGGCGAAGGAGCTCGGGGCCCCGACGGCGCGTCTCGAGTCCGCGCTCAAGGCCGGCGCCGATGCCGCGGTCGAGGAGTGGCCGGACACGGTCCCCCAGACCGAGGCCGCGGCGGCCGAGCTCGGTGAGGCGCTGCGGGAGCGCGCGAAGCAGTCGCTCCAGGCCCTCCGGGCGTCGGTCGACGCGACCGTCGAGTACGGGGTCGATCCGGGCGAAGCGCGTCGCACGATCGATGAGGCGCTCGCCTTGCTCGCCACGGCACCGGCGCTCGAGATCCATCCGGTCTTCGTCGAGGCCCGGAAGATCGCCGAGGAGCCGGTGGTGACGGTGATCGCGGGGCTGCTCGACGAGGTCCGTCCCCGCATCGCAGAGGCCCGTCGCCTCGGACGGGACCCGAGCGAGGTCTTCGCGTCCATGAACCGCGCGCGCGAGGCGCTGCGGCTCAAGATCTACTCCGAGGCGTTCGCGGCGAGCCAGGAGGCACTGGAACGGGTCACCCGGCTCACCGAGGACCTCTCCGCCGCCCGCGACGAGCTCCAGGCCCTCGACGAGATGATCGAGCGGTTCCGAACGGTCGGCTTCTCGGTCGAGGGGATCGACGCGACGGTCGGACGGATCCGTGCGCATCTCGAGAAGGGTGAGGTCGGCCCCGCCCAGGAGCTCCTGCGGACGAGCCTCGTCGCGATCGGCCGGGACGCCCTTCAGTTCTTCCTGGGTCGCTGGACCTCGCTCGACAAGGTCCGGGAGTACGCCCAGAACCACGGGTTCCTGGCCGAGAAGATCGACCACGGCCTCGGCGAGGCCCGGGAGCTCCTCGACCAGGGAAACCTCGCGGAGGCGGCCGAGTCGCTCTCCCGTGCCGAGGTCGACCTGCGCACGGCCGCGACGCCGTACGTGGGGCGCCGGGTCGAGGAGATGGTCCAGGGCCTTTCCGACATCCCCGACGATGCGCTCACCGCCCCGGTCCGCCGCCAGCTCGCCGACGCCGACGTCGCGCTGCGGGTCAAACAGGACCTCATCGGGTCGATCGAGAGCCTCCGGCGCGCCGAGCGGGACTTCGCCGCCGTCTTCGCCGCGCACGCTTCCTCCCTGGTGGAGGTCCTCGAGACCGAGGGCCACCTGCTCGAGCAGATGGGGGGTGGCAGCGACGAGATCCAGCGCCAGATCGACGAGGTCCAGCAGATCTTCAACATGGGAGACTTCGTCAAGGCGTCGCGGGCCTCCCAGGAGATCCGCACGCGCGCCCAGCAGCAGCAGCTCCTCCGGAGCGAGGAGGCGGTCTCGCACGCGAAGCTCTCCCTCGTGGAGCTCGAGACGATGGGCGTCGACCTCGCGCCGTTCCGCACCCAGCTCGAGGAAGCCCAGGCCGCGTCGCGGTCCGGCCAGTTCCTGGACGCGTACCGTTCGGCGACCAAGCTCGAGGAGGCCGCCGGGAGAGCCCGGGCCGCCGGCCAGCAGGTCATCGAGGGGATCGCCCATGCGGGCGATCAGCTGAACCGACTCCGCGAGGCCGGGATCGACCCGACGCCGTTCTACGAGCCCTTGCGGGAAGCACGCCTCGCCTTCCAGGCGCTCCAGTTCGACGCGGCGCGGACGACCCTCGAGTCGGTCGAGCAGCGCCTCGTCGAGGAGGGGGCCCGGCTCGAGACCACGCGGCTCCTCCACGAGATCGGGCTCCTGGTCGAGGACGGGCGACGTCTTTCGACGCCGATGGAGCCGTACGTGGCCCGCATCGAGCAGGTGCGGACCGAACGGGCGACCGCACCGGCGGAAGCGACCCGCACCGCCGCGCGCCTCCTGCACGAGGAGCTCATCGCGATCCTTCGGCCCGTGCTCGAGGAGAACCTGCGGAGCCTCGAGCGCGATCTCGACATCGCCCGGTCGGCCGGCGTCGACCTCGACCGGATCCTCGTGCCGCTCGCCGAGGCCCGGCGCCGCATCGTGCTTCCGGTCCCGATCGGCGCGGCCGCGCTCCTCGACCAGGCGCGGGCGGAGTTCATCGAGACCCGCGGCCTGGTCGATCACGCCGAGCGGGTCGCGAAGCGCGCCCGCGACGCGCTCGGGCAGGCCGATCTCCTGCACGTCGACACCGTCGGGCTCAAGGGACAGATGGACCGTCTCGATCAATTGCTCGCGCAGCGGCAGTTCGCCCGCGCCATCGAGCTCGGGGGGCCGCTCGAGCGCGATCTCGTGCAGGCGACGTACCAGCACGTCTCGAAGACGCTCGCCGGGTTCCAGGCGACGGTCTCCCGCTTCCGGACCGCGGGAGTCGACACCTCGCTCGCCGAGAACCTGCTCCACCAGTCCCGGATGGCCCTCGACGAGGGCCGCGCGGTCGAGGCGCTCCAGCTGGCCGCCCGCAGCGAGTCCGAGATCGAGCGCGCGGACCTCCAGCGGAAGATCGCCGAAGGCTCGTTGCGGACGGCGGAGGCGAAGGTCGCGAAGGCCGCCGCGGACGGGATTGTGGGACCGGCCGCCGAGATCGAGTTCGAGCAGGCGAAGGCATCCTTCCAATCCCGGGCGTACCCCGATGTGCTCGAGCACTCGATGGCGGCGCTCGACGCCCTCACGGGCGCGCGCGACGGACATCGCCGGGCCCTGGACGCCGTGACCGCGGCCGACCGCCAGGTGGCGGAGGCCAAGGCGAACGGCGCGGACGTCGCCGAGGCCGGCGGCCGGCTCACCGAGGCCCGGCACCTGTTCGAGGCCGGCAAATACTCCGAGGCGATCCGGGCGGCGCGCGAGGCCGTCGAGGTCGGACGCTGGTCGATCGAGCGCCTGTTCGCGGTCCCCCTCGGTGACCTGCGGCGGCAGGTCGACGGGGCCCGGCGACAGGGGCTCACGACCGAGGTCGACCCGCTCGATTCCCTGGTCGGCGAGGGGGAGACGGCCCTACGGAGCCGCGAGTGGGGCCGGGTGAAGGAAGTCATCGGCCGGGGCGAGTCCCTCTCGCGCCGGATGCTCGACGAGCTGGTCGACGGGCGCTGGCGGGAGATCGAGGCGGAGTACGCCCGTGGGCCGACCCCCCCCGCCGCCGAGGGGACACGGCGGGCCGAGCTCGTCCAGCAGCTCAAGGCGCTGCGGGAGAAGCGCGACTTCGGCGCCGCGCTCGCCCTCGTCAAGCTCGAGGAGGAGACCATCCGGCGCCGCCGCAAGGAGCTCGTCGAGGCGCGCATGGCGGAGTTCCGGGACCGTCTCTGGGTCGGCGAGCGGCTCGGGGTCGACACGACGCCGGTGATGCAGAAGTTCAGCGAGGCCCGAGTGGCCCTCGATTCCGGCCGTCTCGAGGAGGCCGAGCTCCTCCTCGGCCGGGCCGTGACCGCCCTCGAGGGGGTCGTCCGGGAGCCGTACGGCCTGCGGTTCAAGGAGGTCCAGACCGAAGTGACGTTCGCGGAGGAGGGTCTCCATGTCTCGGTCGGGACGGTCCGGGACCGGCTGAAGCAGGCCGACGAGCTGAGCCGGGCCGGTCGGCTCCTCGACGCGGCGCGCCAGCTCCTGAAGACGGAAGAGGACCTCAACCTGAGGAAGTCGCTCCATCGGGAGCTCGTCAATCTCCACTACCTCATCGACGCGGCACTCGCGCGCGCCCACGACCGTCGGATCGACACCGCTCCGGCGCGGGCGCTGCTCGCGGAGTCGATCCGGATCCGCGAGACCGACTACGCGGCCGCGCTCGAGAAGGCCCGTGAGGCGCTGCGCACGCTCCAGGAGGCCGGCGCCACCCCGACCGAGGCCGCCCCGTCGGCCTCCCCGCTCTGGCCGTTCCGTCGTCGGTCGTCCTAAACAGAACGTCATAAATAATTGCGAGTTGTTGAGGAGGGCTGAGGGCCCTCATGCGACCACTGACCGTACCGGACGCCGAGAACGTGATCCTCGCCCTGCAGGATGAGATCCGCCGGACCGACGAGTCCCGATACGACCATCGCCTCCACGGACTCCTCCTCGTGGCTCAAGGGATGACCGCACCTCAAGTGGGCCGGCTCTTGGGAGATTCTACCCGGAGCGTTCAGTATTGGGTCCGCCAATTCGATGAGGAGGGGTTGGCGGGCCTCGCCGAAGGCGTTCATCCCGGTCGCCCCCGTCGGTTGACGGAGGCCCAGTTGAAGACGATCGAGACGGTCCTTCGACAACGTCCCGAGGATGTGGGCCTCTCCGGCAACCTCTGGGATGGCAAGACGCTCTCCGCATTCCTCGAGCAGCGATTCTCGGTCGACCTGGGGGTCCGACAATGCCAGCGTCTGTTCCGTCAGTTGGGCTTCCGGATGCGCAAGCCGCGCCCCCACCTGGCGTCCGGTGACCCAATCGCCCAGGCGGCACACAAAAAAAACTCGCGGCGCTGAATGCCGATCCCTCGGTGGATCTCTGGGCGATGGACGAGGTCCACTTTCAGCAGCACGGCTCGCGCTGCCGGATGTGGGTGCCTCCCGAGGTGAAGGACCCGGTCCTTCTCCACGCCTGGACCCACAAGACCATCGGCTACTGGGGTGCCGTTCGATTGCGAGATGGGAAGCTGGTCTATCGACGAGAGGAGGGGACGTTCGAGGGTCCCACCTGCGCGGCGTTCCTGGGTCAGTTCTATCGCGCCAGCACGCGGAGCCCGCGCCGAGTGGTGGTGATCAGCGACAACGCGAGCTACCACCACTCCCGATGCCACAAGGAGTGGCGGGCTGAGAGGGCGAAGAGATTCGAGCTGTCGTTCCTTCCCGCCGCCAGCCCGGACCTCAACCCGATCGAGCGCGTGTGGAAGCTTACCCGACGCCGCGCGGTGCACAACCAGTACTTTCCCACGCTCCACTCCATCGCCGAGGCCGTCGAGAGCACCTTCGATGACTGGGCTGGTCCCAACGAGACGCTGCGGCGACTATGCGCAATTCATTAAGACGCCGTGTTTAGTCGGGACGCCGCGGGCTGGGCCCGATCCGCTGCCGCTAGTTCGATAGATACCCCGAGCCGACCCCGGTGGAGGGGACGTTGGGGATCCCGCGGGGGGGCCCGAGGGCGAGCCGGTCGTACTCGACCGTGTGCTTGATCCCCCGGCGGCGGAGGAGCGCCGAGACCTGCTCGGTGATCTGGACGACCTCCTGGCAGCGCGCGGGCTTGGTGAAGTAGAACTCCGCCCGTCGCGTCTCGACGATCGGGAAGATCAGCCGCAGACCGAACGCGTCCTGGCGGTTGTAGCCGACCGGCTTTCGGTCCCCTTTGAGGTCCCGGAGGTTCTCGTCGAGGAGCACCTCGGGGAGGAGGGGATCGGATTCCTTGACGAACGGCCGGTTCATCTCGACGACCCGCTTGTGGATCTCGGGATAGACCCGGACGAGGTCCTTGTACGATCGCTTCGGGTCGAGCAGGATGTGGCCGCTGCGGGCTTTGACGGGAGGGGTCACGTCGCCGGGAAAGGTCGTCGCGAGATAACAACGCCGGGGGACCCCGAGAACCGTCTTGGGCTCGGTCGGCCTGCCCATGGCATGTCCGCATACCCGCTGCCGTCGTCCTCGGGCACCCCGCTCTATGCGCCGCCGTCCGACTGCCTGGTCGTGACCACCCCCTACCTTCCGGGCTACCGGGTCACGAAGGTGATCGGCGCGACGTTCGGCCTGATCGTCCGCTCCCGGGGGCTCGGTCGCAACGTGGTGGCCGGCCTACGGTCCATCGCGGGAGGGGAGATCACCGAGTATACGCAGCTCCTCGAACAGGTCCGTCACGAGGCGATCATCCGGCTTCGGGACCATGCGAAGAGCCTGGGGGCGAACGCCGTCCTGTCGCTGGGGTTCGATACGTCGGACATGGGCTCGGTGATGACCGAGGTGCTCGCCTACGGGACCGCGGTCGTCGCCGAGGCCGACCCGTCGATCCCGCAGCCGGTCGCCCTGCGCTGAACCGGCGACCTCACGAAAGGCTCAAAGAGCCGTCCCGATACGGGCGGTGGGCGCTCCCGTAGTCTAGTGGTCAAGGATAGAGGCCTCTCGAGCCTCTGACGCGGGTTCAAAGCCGGCCGGGTCCTCCCGGCCGGGGAGACTCCCGCCGGGAGCACCTTCCACACGCGGATAGACTCGAATGGGCGAGAGTGCCCGCTCCAGAATCGTATCGCGGCGTCGATCCTGGTGCCGGAGATCGCCCGGGTTGCCCCCGAGTACGAGAACCCCCATCGCGATCCACACGCCTTCGTGCTTCGTCCTCCTGCTCCTTCACACCGAGCGAGTTCGCTAGGCCGTCGCCCTACCACAGGCCCCTCGTTCTCGGGAGCCGCTACTGTCGTGGCTTTCCCTCGTCCCAGGATACCCACCGGCCTTGTGTGTTGCCGGGGACATCTCCCGGTACCGGGCCGGCGCCCCGCGGGTCTCGCTTGAAGTCCGAAGCGATTCCCCCGCAGGCTTGAAATCGCGAAGTCCATCGCCGTCGGATGGCCACCTCTCCGACGGAGACCGAGTACCTGATCGTGATCTCCGAGGTGGACCCGGTGGCTGTCCGGGTGGCGGAGCAGTGGGGGCCGCTCGAGTCCATCGGGGAGCACATCGACGGGGCGGCGGTGCGTCGCCTCGGGCCGCGGACCCTCGTGCTGGGTCGCGCCGCCCATCATATCCACGATGACGACCTGGATGCGCGATTGCCCTCCGTCGTCCGGGACCGTCGGCCGACGATCGTCTTCCCGTCGATCCATCGGAGCGCGCAGAACATTCCCTGCATCACCGCGCACCCCGTAGGCAATCCCGGACCGTCGGCCGATTTCGGTGGACGGCCCCGGACCCTTTGCCCATCGGACCCTCGGTCGATGACGTCGGTCCTCCGGTCCTTGGCCGAGTCCTCCTCACGCTCGGGACTCTCCGCGACGTACGAGTCGACTCACCACGGACCGGCGCTCGGGCTGCCGACGTTCTTCGTCGAGATCGGGTACGGGGCCGACCCCGAGCCCCCGTCCGGCGCGGTGGCGGCGATCGCCGACGCGCTTCGAGAGATACGACCGGACCCGGCCGACCGCGTCGCCCTCGCCGTGGGGGGAGGGCACTATGCCCCGCATTTCAGCGAGCTCGCGCTCGCCCGTCGGTGGGCGTTCGGCCACATCCTTTCCCGCCACGCGCTCGACTCCCTCGACCGCGCAACGGCCGCCGAGGCGTATCGAGGCACGCCGGGGAGCGAGGGGATCCTTTTCGCCCGGGCCCAGGACGCCGGGCTCGCGGTGTTCGAGAGCCTCGGACCCCGACTCCGAGAGGCCGAAGCCCCGCTGTTCGAAGCGGCTCGGGGAGCGTCTACTCGCGGCGCTGGCCCTTCTGGAACATGATGGCGCCGGAGCGGTAGACCGCCTTGCCCAGGCGGACCGGCTGGGTCGACGCCACGCCCGGAGAACGCTCGGCGAGCATGAGGCTCTCGACGATCTGTCGGAACAGGGCGCTCTGGTTGATCTCGGGGTGACGCTCGAGGAATTGGGCTTCCTCGGGCGTGATCGTGATGTTCTTTCGCAGCATCCCCTGGATCGGCGTTTCCAGCTTCGGCCTCGGGGGCATGGACCTCCCCACGGGATTGACGTATAAATGCGTATTGGTGCGTAGGAATCGAGGTTCCGTCGGAGCCGGGCCGGGACCTCGACGGGATCGGCTCGGGCCGTTCACGATCTCGGTCCGAGCCACGCCAGCGAGAGCTGGGATCCCTTCGACCATCGGGCGCCGTGGGGAACGATGCCGTAGGCGTTCGCCCGGGCCAGCTCCGAGAAGAGCCGGACGCCCCAGCGGAGCGGTTCGGCGGAGCCCTCGGAGACGCGGAACAGGTAGACCGAGTCCATCCGATGCGAATTCGCGATCGGTCGGGTGAGGCGTGCGGAGAACGGCCCCGGGGGCGACGCGCCGGTCAGCCGAGCCAGGACCCGGAGGCCATGCTCGCACCAGGTCGTCACCGCGGAGATGACCTGGCCGGGGAGAAGCACCACCGGCACCCGCCCGATGAGGCCGAACCCTCCTCGCTTCAGCACATTCACCCGCACCCCGGGGACCTCGAGCCGACCCAGCGCGGCGACGACCGGTTTCGTGATGTCCCGTTCTCCGACCGAGGTTCCCCCGATCGTCACGATGAGGTCCGCCCCGCGGCTGGCCCGCGCCAGCGTCCGGCGCAGGGCATCAGCCCGGTCCCGGACCGCAGGCAGTCTCGAGTAGATCGGACCGGGCGTGAGCCGCTCGATGAGCGGGGAAATCGTGTCGGGTGTGCGGTCCCCCGACCCGTGACGGCCCGGCACGAGCTCATCCCCGATCGGGACCAGCACGACGCGGGGACGACGCACGCCCACCCGCTCGATTCGCTGGGCCGTGAACAGTGCTGCGTGAAAGGGACGGATCGCCTCTCCCGCCCGAAGGATGACCGTACCCCTCTCGAGGTCCTCTCCACGCTCGTGCACGTCGCTCCCGGCGCGGACGTCTCGCCTAAGACGGATCTCGGTCCCCGAGGCACGGGCCCACTCCTTCCGGACGACCGCGTCCGCGCCCGGCGGAAGCCGGCCGCCGGTCGCGATCGCGACCCCCTCGCCAAGGGCGAGCGGCGACGCCCGCGCGGCCGGGGTCACGAGCCCCGGTCGGAGCCGGAAGGCACGATTTGCCGACCCGGGTCGGAACCGGACGGCGAAGCCGTCCATCGCCGCCCGGTCCTCGGAGGGCTCGTCGCGCCGCGCCTTCAGGGTCCGCGCGCTCGCGAGGCCGACCGCGTCGAACGGCGACACCCAGGTCTCGGCCACCCGGACGATCCGGGCCCGCTCGATCCTCCGGGACGCTTCGGCCAGCGGGAGCAAGAGGCTTGATACCGCCCGACGACGATCGCCGCCGGCCGTGCGCGACCGTCCGCTCGTCATCCAGGTGGTGGGAGACAGCGGTTCGGGGAAAACCCTTGTTATCGAGCGAACGACGCGCCGCCTCCGGCGACGGGGATTCCGGGTGGCGGTCGTCAAGCACTCGCACCACTCCCCCGACCTCCGAGGGAAGGACTCGGCCCGGTTCGTGTCGGCCGGTGCCGAGTTCGTCCTGTTCTCCTCGCGCGTCTCGTTCCTCGTGTTTCCCGGCGAGGATCCCGACCTCGTCCGTCGCTTGCCGATCGACGTCATCCTGGTAGAGGGATACTCTCGCCGGCGGTGGCCCGGTCTTCGGTTTCACCTTCGCCACCCCGGCGAAGTTGCCCAGGTTGTCGCGGCCATCGAATCGCACGTGGGTCAGCCGCGCCGAGTCCGGTCCGTTCCCTCCCCCCGCCGCGCTCGGATCTCGATGGCGGCCCGCGCCGTCCGGGGTCCGTCCCGAGGCGCGGGCCGGCGGCGGGCGGACCGTTCATGACCGGTACCGGTCATCGGACGGGTCCGATCCAAGAGGCGTACCTGCTCGCCGGTCGGGCGCTTCGGCTCCCCGGCAAGTTCCTCCTTCCGGTCGGCGGCGTTCCGATGATCGACCGCGCGGTCGGGGTGCTCCGGTCCCTCGGGCTCGAAGTGGCCGTGGTCAGCGCGGACCCGTCGCTCTCCTTCCGGAACGTGATGGTGATCCCCGACCGGTACGATCGCGGTCCGCTGGGAGGGCTCGCCACCGTGAGGGACCGGTCCGACGCGCCGATCCTGCTCTTCGGCGCGGACATGCCGTTCCTCGACGCGCCAAGCATCGAGCGGCTGTGCTCCCACTTCACCGGTCGGACCCTCGTCCCGGTCGACCGCGCCGGCCACTGGCAGGTTCTCCACGCGGTCTACGCCAACGTGCCGGGCCCCTCGATCGACCGGGTGCTCCGGGAGGGTGGCGGCCTCGTGGACATCGTGCGGAAGGAACTCGACCGGGGGGCCGCGAGCCTGCTCCCGGCCGGCACCCTCGACGAGGGGTCGTTCGTGGACATCGACACCCCCGAGGCCTACGCGCGGTGGCGCGAGGGGGTCCCTGCCCCCGATCGCGAACCGGACTGAGACGACCCTCCGCACGGTGGAACACTGTTCCCCGCGGTCCGCCCTATCCGTGAGACCCCCCTTCTCGCTCGCGCACCCTTTTACACCGACCGTGCTTCGGTATCGCACGGGAACCGGTGTCCCCGCAGAATATGGCCCGAATCGTACTGGACGGCGAGCCGATCGAGATCGCGACGGACGGTGCCTCCCTTCTCGGAGTGCTCCGGGACCAGGGACGGAGCGTTCCCAGCCTCTGCTATCATCCACGGCTCGGACCGCTCGAGACGTGCGACACCTGCCTCACCCTCGTGGACGGGAAGCTCGTCCGCGCATGCGCGACGGCGCTCCGGGACGGCATGCGGATCGAGACCCGGGACCCGACGGTCCTCTCCGCCCGAGAGGCGGCGATCGCCCGCGTGACCCAGGACCACGAGTTCGCCTGCACGATCTGCGACCGGAACAACGGCGACTGCGAGCTCCACAACCTCGCGGTCGCGACCGGGGTGACCCACCAGGACTTCCGGCCGAAGCCGTACCCGATCGATGACTCGAACCCGTTCTACAGCTACAATCCGAGCCAGTGCATCCTGTGCGGGCGGTGCGTCGAGGCCTGCCAGGATGTGGTCGTGAACGAGGTCCTGCACATCGACTGGACGCTGAACCCGCCGCGCGTGGTCTGGGACCACGGGACCCCGATCGACCGTTCCTCCTGCGTCTCCTGCGGCACGTGCGCGACGATCTGTCCGGTCGACGCGATGATGGAGAAATCGATGCGGGGGAGGGCGGGGCACTTCTCGGACCTCGCTCCCGTCACCCGCGACCGGCTCGTCCGCTGGACCAAGTCCGCGTCGCCGGATCTCACCCCGCTGTGGGTGACGAGCGAGCTCGAGGCGGCGACCCGGTCGGCGTCGATCCGGCGGACCAAGACCGTCTGCACGTTCTGCGGCGTCGGCTGCTCGTTCGAGGTCTGGACCCGAGGCCGGGAGGTCCTGAAGGTCCTGCCGAAGCCGGAGTCCCCCGCGAACGGCATCGCCTCATGCGTGAAGGGCAAGTTCGGCTACGAGTTCGTCAACAGCCCGAACCGGCTGACCGAGCCGCTCCTCCGCAAGGGACACGAGTTCGTGACGGCGGACTGGGAAGAGGCGCTCGACCGGGTCGCCGCCCGCTTCCGGGAGATCCGGGAGCGCCACGGTCCCGACTCGATCGCCGTGATCGCGACGTGCACCGGTACCGACGAGGAGGCGTATCTCACCCAGAAGTTCGCCCGCCAGGTCCTCGGGACGAACAACGTCGACAACTGCGCGCGGTACTGCCAGGCCCCGGCGACGACCGGTCTCTTCCGCACGGTCGGGATGGGCGCGGATGCCGGGACGATCGACGACATCGAGCGGGCGGAGCTCGTGATGACGATCGGGTCGAACGCGGCGGAGGCCCATCCGGTCCTCGCCGCGCGCGTGAAGCGTGCCCAGAAGCTGCGGGGCACGAAGATCCTCGTGGTCGACCCCCGGCGCCACGAGCTCGCGGAGCGCGCCGACCTCTTCCTGTCCCCGCGGCCGGGGACGGATCTCGTCCTCCTGAACGCTGTGGCCCGGTACATCCTCGACCAGGGCTGGGAGGACCGGACGTTCATCCGGGACCGGACGGTCAACTTCGAGAAGTTCCGCGACGCGCTCGAGCGCTACACGCTCGACTTCGCGGTGACGGTCACCGGGCTCTCCCGCGAGGAGATCGTCCGGATGGCCGAGATGTTCCACGAGGCCCGCTCGGCGTGCATCCTCTGGGCGATGGGGGTCACGCAGCACCAGAACGGGAGCGACACGTCGACCGCGATCTGCAACCTGCTCCTGGTCACCGGCAACTTCGGACGTCCCGCGACCGGCGGCTATCCCCTGCGGGGTCACTGCAACGTCCAGGGGGTCAGCGACTTCGGATGCCTCCCCACGTTCCTGCCGGGCTACGAGAGGTGGGACGACCCGATCGCGCGTCAGCGCGTCGAGAAGGAGTGGGGGACCCCGCTGCCCACGAAGAAGGGCTTGACGAGCACCGAGATCGTCGACGCGATCCTGGACGGGCGCATCCACGCGCTCTACATCCTCGGCGAGGACAAGCTCCTTGCGGACGCGGACGAAGCGAAGGTGGCGAAGGCGTTCGAGAAGATCGACTTCCTGGTCGTCCAGGACCTGTTCCTCACCCGGACCGCCCAGCACGCCGACGTCGTCCTCCCGGTCGCGGCGAGCCTTGAGAAGGAGGGGACATTCGTCTCGACCGAGCGTCGTCTCCAGCGGCTCTACCCCGCGTTCCCGCCGCTCGGGCACGCCCGGACGGACGGCGACATCGTGATCGACCTCGCCCGCCGGCTCGGCTTCGCCTGGGAGTACCCGGGAGCGAAGGAGGTCCTCGACGAGGTCGCCCGGGTCGCCCCGATCTTCGCCGGCGCGAGCTTCGCGCGTCTCGAAGGGTTCTCCAGCCTCCTCTGGCCGATCGCCGCCGACGGAACGGACACCCCGACCCTGCACCTCGACCGGTTCCATTTCCCCGACGGGAAGGCCCATTTCTTCCCCGTCGACTGGTCCGAGCCGACCGCGACCGGGCCCGAGTTCGATCTCGAGCTCGACAACGGCCGGCTCCTCGAGCACTTCCACTGGGGGAATCTCACCTACGAGACCGGGGGGATCCGGCACAAGGTCCCGGGGACCTTCGTGGAGCTCTCTCCCTCGCTCGCCGCCGAGCGCGGGGTCCGCGAAGGCGAATGGGTGCGGCTGGTCTCGTCGACCGGGTCCCTCCGGGCGCGCGCCCACATCACCGAGCGGGTCCGGGATCGGACCCTCTTCCTCACGCTGCACGATCGGGGGGAGAGCGCGGTGAACCGGCTGACGAGCGATGTCCGGGACGGTCCGACGACGACCCCGGATTACAAGGGCGCGCGCGTGCGGCTCGAGCGGATCGAACCCGCCGGGCCGATCGAGTCACCGGTCGCAGTCTCGAACCCGCGCGGCAAGCCACGCGAGCCCCAGCGCGGGGTCCGCGTAGACGCGAAGTGGGCCCGGCCGGACTATCGGTTCCCGGGGAGCTGACCCTCATGGCGAAGGCGATCTCCACCCGCCCCCTCCCGCCGGCGAACGGGTCCCGGCGCGCGCGCACCGGGGCCTCCGTGTCGGAGGCGCTCGACGCCTCCGCCGACTCCCTACGGAACCTGCTCGAGCTGATCCGGCTCCTCGATGAGAAGGGATTCCTTCGACTCGGAACGGACGTCCTCCGGTCCGAGGACCGAATGATCTCCGTCCTCACGGAGCGCGTCGACCCGGCCGATGTCCGTGCGCTCGTGCGATCGGTCCAGCGCCTGGGCGCCGTCCTCGGTCCGGTGGAACCCGAGGCGGCCCGATGGTTGGGTCGTCGCCTACCGAACGCCCTGCAGGGAGCCCGGCAGGGGGAGGCGGAGCCACCCCTCGCCGCTCTCGACATCCTCAAGGCCCTCAGCGAGCCGGACGTGAACCGGGGGGTCCGGATGGTGCTCGGCTTCTTGCGGGGCATCGGCCGGGACCCTGACAGGTAGCATGGCCGAACCCGACCTCGCGAGCGTCGCCTCGGTCGAGAGCCTCAAGTGGTCGCTGCCCCCCGGGGGGACCGCGTTCTCCTTCCCGGTGCAGGAGACGGTCGTGACGGAAGAGCCGCTCGAGATCCGTCTCGTCCATGACGGCCGACCCGAGACCGTCAGCGTGACCATGCGCACCCCGACCGAGGACGAGCACCTCGCCGTCGGGTTCCTCTTCGCCGAAGGGATCGTCTCCGACCGGTCGGAGATCGCCGCGGTCTCGTCGCACCGCGCCGAGGGGGACCAGATCGTGGACGTCCACGTGCGGCACCCGGTCCACGTCGACCGTTCGCTCACCCGATCGTTCCTCACGAACTCGAGCTGCGGGGTCTGCGGCCGGTCCCTCGTCCAGGGACTCCTCGCCGCGCGGGGCGGGCCGGTCGCGGGCTCGTTCGAGGTCGACGCCGAGCGGCTCGTCGCGCTCCCGCGGACCCTGCGGGCGGCGCAGCGCCTGTTCGATCGGACCGGTGGACTCCACGCGGCCGGCCTCTTCGACGCCCAAGGCACGCTCCTCCGCTTGGCCGAGGACGTCGGGCGGCACAACGCCGTCGACAAAGTGGTGGGGGCCCGCTTCCTCGAGGGGCGGCTTCCCGACCAGCAGGCGATCCTCCAGGTCAGCGGCCGCGTCAGCTTCGAGATCGTGCAGAAGGCGGCCGTCGCGGGGATCCCGGTCCTCTCGGCCGTATCCGCGCCTTCGAGCCTCGCCGTCTCCGCGGCCGACCGTCTCGGGATCACGCTCGCCTCGTTCGTGCGGGAGGACCGGCTGAGCCTCTACGCCCATCCGGAGCGGGTGCGCGGGGCCCGGCCGTAGACCGGGGATCGCTCCGGACTCTCGGGGTCGCGGAACCCGCGGTCTTGCCTATCGGACCGGTCCGGCGAGCACGGTGACCGCGGTGCGCGCGTCGAGCGCCACCGAAGCCGCGTGCCGGAGGTCCTCGGGCCCGACCGCGCGTAGCTGCGCCGGCCACTTTAGCCAGTAGTCCTCGGGGAGCCCGTGGTAGGCCGCCTCGACCGCGAGTTCGTGGGCGTCGGAGGTCGACTCGAGCGCCAGCGGGATCTGCCCGATCGCGCTCTCGCGGATCAGGCGGAGATCGGATGCGGGGAGCGTGGTCTTTGTGAGCCGCTCGACCTCCTCCCGCAGCATCGTGACGACCTTCCGCCAGCGGTCGGGGCCCGTGCCGGCCTGCGCCGTCCAGTGCCCGCCGTATCGCATCGCCTCGAGCTCGCTCGAGGCGTGGTAGGCGAGCCCCCCCTGTTCCCGGACCCGCTGGAAGAGGCGGCTCAGCATCGCCCGGCCGCCCAGGATCTCGTTCGCGAGGAACGCCGCCGGGTACTCCGGATGGGACCGAGGGATCGATACGCCGCCGAGACGGACCTCGACCTGGGAGCGGCCGGGGAGATCGATCGTCCTCTCTCGCGTCGCGGGACGGCCCACCGGGGGGACCGCGAGGACCGGGCCGCTCCTCGAGTCGAAGCCCCGGAACCACCGGCGGGCGACGCGCTCGACCGTGCCGAGACGGGCGGCCCCGGTGATGACCAGGAGCGCCCCGCCGCTCGAGTAGTGAGTGCGGTGGAACCGTAGCATGTCGTGGCGATCGATGCGGCCGAGGGAACGCGGGTTCCCGAGGCCCGACTCGCGATACGGATGCCCCTTCGGGAAGATCGCGCGCAGAAGCTCGACCACCGCCCGGCTCGCTGGCTGCGTTTGCTCGCGCAACTGCCGTTCGCGCGCCTGACGGCGCGCGCGGGCGATGTCGCTCGGGTCGAAGCGCGGCCGGAGGACAGCGTCCGACAGGATCCCGAGGAGACGTTCCCACTCAGCGGCCGGTCCCCAGACCGTGACCTCCCCCGACTCGGGGGCCGCCTGCCGCGAGAGCGTCGCGCCCAGCCGGTCGAGGTGGCGGGCGAGCGCGACCCGGTCGAACCGACCGGCGGCGCTCGTGACGAGCTGATTGACGAGCCGCGCGACCCCTTCCGACCCCGACGGGTCGAACCCCCAGCCGGCCGGTCCGACGTACGTCGCCGAGAAGCTCGCGGACCCGGGCGGCGGCGGCTGGTGGACGACCCGGAGCCCGTCGATCTCCGTCCCGTACTGGAACGTGAGCGGTCCCGCCGGGTCAGTCATCGTTCTCCTTCCCGGTCGGGGTGTACCGTACCGTGACCTTCCCATCGTCCGTGAACAGGGCCCGGGCCTGCTCTCGCACGGCTTGAGGGGTGACGCGCAGGATCGCGCGATAGAGCTCGCCCTCGTAGGCGGGGGAGCGAAGGACCGAGAAGTACCCGAGCCGGAAGCCGGTGCGCGACGCCCCCTCGTAGGCGAGCGCCGCCCCCCGCCGGATCCGGGTGCGGACCTCCTCCACCTCCGACCGGGTGGGCCCGCGCCGGGCGACCGACGCGACCGTCCGCTCGATCTCCCGTTCGAGCCGGTCGAGCCCGACGCCCGGCGTCGCGAGCGCCTGGACCGTGAAGAGCGACGGGAAGAACTTCGGTCGGAACTCGCTCGTCGCCCGGACCGCGAGCCCCGTATCGACGAGCGCCCGATAGAGCCGAGCGCTCGGGTGCTCTGCCGAGCGCCACCAGCCGGCGCCCGCCGAGAACATGCGGGTCTCCCCGCCGAGGAGCGTGTCGAGCACCATCGTCGCGGGCGTTGCGCGGTCGCCGAGCGCGGGAGAGCGCCAGCCGATCTGGATGTACGGCGTCGTCCCCGGGCCCGAGAGCTCGGCGCGTCGCTCGCCCCGCCCCGGAGGCTCGACCTCCCGTACGGCGACATCCTCGCCGGTCGCGGGAAGGGGGGAGAACCGCTCCGTGACCTCGGCCCGGATCGCGTCGATCTCAAAGCCGCCGGCCACGACGAGGGTCGCGTTCCGGGTGCCGTAGAACCGGTGGTAGTACTCGCGGAGTTCGGCCGGGGTCATGCGGGCGATGTCCTCGCGATGCCCGAGCGCATCCCATCGGTACGGGTGGATCCGGAACGCGAGCTGGTAGAGCTCCTCCTCCACCCGGAACTCCGGCCAGTTCTCGTTCCCCTCCCGTTCGGAGTGGATGATCGTCCGTTCGCGCTCGACCTCCTCGTCGGCGATGAGCGCGCGGGTCATCCGGTCGGACTCGATGTCGAGCGGCACCGAGAGGTGCTCGCGGGGGACCGTCGAGAAGTAGGCGGTGAAGTCCGTGTCGGTGAACGCGTTGAGCTCCCCGCCGACGCGGACGATCGCGCGATCGATCTCTCCCTTGCCGTACCGGGGCGACCCCTCGAAGAGCATGTGCTCGACCCAGTGGGAGGCTCCCGTGATGCCGGGTCGCTCGTTCTTCGAACCGACCCGGTACCATACCCAGACGCTCGCGGTCGGGCTGTGGGGGATCGGAGCGAGCACGACGCGGAGGCCGTTCGGCAGCTCGAACGTACGGTGCGGAGGTTGCCTCACGCCATCCCGGGGCATCGCGGGACGGGAGACGGCCCCCCATATAACGCAAAAGCGGCGCCTCGAGAACCCTTGTCGGAGGCCCGCCGCCCCGTACGGTAAGTTCCGCACGCAGGGGAAGAACGCAGCCCGGGGGGGCGGGGATTTGAGGAGCGTCGGTCATGGGGGAGGGATGGCCGCGGGGCCCGACGGGGCCGCCTTCCGCATGTACGTGCGGACCCAGCCTCACCAGTCCGTCCCATACCCCTCCCTGGGACCACGACCGGTCTCTGGGCTGGCACGCTTCCTGATGCCGATGTCGCTCTACCCTCCGACGCCCGATAGCCCGTCCCTGTCGTCGCCCGACGGAGAGCTCACGCCGATGGAGGCCCAGTGCCTTTGGCTCGTGCTCGATATGGCGAATCGTCTGCACCGCCCGGTCGAGGTGATTGACGTCTCTCACGTGGCCGTGCCTCCCGAGACCTTCGACGACGGCGAGGGGGACATGCTCCTCTTCCCGGTGCTCATCCGACCGGACGGTGCGCATCTCTCGGGAGAGCACGACTTTACGCCCGGGCGCGTGCGGAACTTCCTGAAGGGCCGGCCGATACCGTTCCGCGGGTAGGGACCGTCTGCCCTGCGTGGGATCGAGACGTCGTTCCTGCGCGGCCCGCGGTCGGGGGACCGGACCCTCTCACGCGGGGGTCAGGTCCGTGAAGAGGAACCCATCCCGTTCGACCGTGGGCCCGACCGCGACCGGGACAGGGCCGGAGAACATCGGACCGGCCGAGACGAACGTGTGGAACTCCCCCTTCTCTCCGCACGGGTCGACCGACGACGGAAGGTCTCGGAGGAACGCGGCGTCGAACCGACGCCCCGCGAACGTCCTCGGAAGGACCCGCGGGTCGAGGGAGACCACGTACGCCTCGAGTCCACCACCGATCATCTCCCGGGCGAGCGCATCCGTGGGGCGATGCCACAGCGGGAAGACCGCCTCGAAGCCGGTCCCGCGGAGCCGGGATTCCCGGTACGCCCGGACGTCCTCCAGGAAGAGGTCTCCGAAGACGATGCGCCGGACCCCCTGGTCCCGCAGGGTTTCGAGCGCCCCCGCCATGGCCCGTTCGTACGCTTCGTTCGGGCACGGGTAGGGGATCTCCACCTTGAGGAGAGGGAGCCCGACGGCGCGCGCCTGTCGATCGAGCAGTTCCTCCCTGACACCGTGGATCGAGACCCGGTGGAACGAGTCGGTGACGGTGGTGAGGAGTCCCACGATGTCGTGCTCCCCCGAACGGCGAACTTCCCACAGCGCGTACGCCGAGTCCTTACCGCTGCTCCAGGAGACGACCGCCTTCTCCGCCACGCGCACCGGGGTCCCATGGAGGAGCGGAGCCATAACACCGGGCGAGCGGTCCGGTCCGTTCGGACCCAGAGGCCCCTGCGCCGAATCCGACGGGGGCGACGAGAAGCGGTCCGACCCGGACGCCGTTCGGCGCGCGGAGCGGGAGGATTCGCGCCCTCCGGCAGGATTATGTGCCGGGGCTCCCCTCACGCCCTTCTGAGACCACGACCGCGCTCGAGGACTTCCTCCGGTCGCAGCGCCTTCCGGCGCTGCTCCACGAGGCATCGAGGACCCGGGCGATGGCCGGCGAGCTTCCGCTCTCCTTTGCCGAACAGGTGGCCGAACGTCCCGAGGCGCTCTCGGCGTTCTCCACGTGGCTAAGGAACCACGATCGTCCCGAGCTCGCCGATCAGGTGGAGATCGCCGCGAACTTCGGGGAAGGCTGGCGGGAACGGCTGACCCGCGTGCTCAACGAGTGCGCGCGGCGGCGCTGACGGGTCCACGCCACGCCCCGTCTCGAACGCGGAAGGGTCGTCGGGGGGATCGGCGGACCCTCCGGTTCCGATCGGCCCGCCGGGGCGGAGCGCCCCCTCTCTCGAGACACCATGGCCGAGCACCAGTACGTTTAAGCGAGCGACTTCGCCATCGCCCGGTGTGCACCCCCTGCTGCGGATCGTGAGGCCGGCGAACGTGGCGGTCTCGTTCGTGGGCACCGTCGTCGGGGCCGCCGTGGGCCGGGCCGCGCTGGAGAGCGCCCCGGCCTCGTTCTGGGTGCTCGCCGTCCTTGCGGCGATCTCGACCGCCTGCGTCACGTCGGCCGGGAACGTGCTCAACGACCTCCTGGACCGGGAGGTCGACCGCACGAACCACCCGGACCGTCCGCTCGTTACCGGCGAGGTTCGGGTCGACACCGCCCGGGGCCTGGTCGTGGGGCTGTTCATGGCGAGCCTCTTCGTCGCGCTCCCCGTGATCGCGCTCGAGCCGCTGGTCGGGGTCATCCTGGCTGCGGCGGTGCTCGCCCTGCTCGGCTACGAGCTCCGGTTCAAGGCGCGCGGGTTCGTCGGCAACCTGGTCATCGCGTTCCTGACCGCGATGGTGTTCCTCTACGGCGGGGCCGCCGTGGGCCAGGCCACGCTGCTCCTGCCGTTCGCGGGGATGGCGTTCTTCGCGACGCTCGGTCGGGAGGTGATCAAGGACATGGAGGACATCCGAGGCGATGTCGGTCGAACGACATTACCGATGACCTACGGCATGTCGTTCGCCACCCGGACCGCGCGCGGGGCCGTCCTTGCCGGTGTGGTGCTGAGCGTCCTTCCGCTCGCCTGGTTCGTATCCGTGACCTCGGTCGCCGGGATTATCTACATCGTCCTGGTCGGGGCCGCCGACGCGGTCTTCGGGGTATCGGTGCGGTACCTTCCCGAGAGGCTCCACTACGAGCAGACCATGAGCAAGGTGGCGATGACCGTGGCCCTGTTCGCGTTCCTGGCGGTGGCGTTCCGGTGACCGGTTCGCACAGTGTGGGAAAAGTAGAGCAGTACCTCGGCCGGACGCTCGCCGGCGGTCCGATCCACATCACGCTCATCGACCCGGACAAGTCCCCGGGAGATCGGGCCGCCGACGTCGCCCGCGGCGCCGTCGACCTCGGGAGCCACGTGATCCTCCTCGGGGGGTCGACCGGCATCTCGCGTGACGTGATGGGACGCGCCGCGGCGTCGGTGAAGGCGGCCGTAAAGGTCCCCGTCGTGATCTTCCCCGAGGGGCCGGGCTCCCTCGCGCCCGAAGCGGACGCGGTCCTCTTCATGAGCCTCCTCAACTCGCGGAACCTCGATCTCGTCATCCGTACGCACGCCCGGGCAGCACCCGTGGTCCGGGCGATGCGGCTCGAGCCGATCCCGATGGGATACCTCGTCGTCGAACCGGGGATGCGGGTCGGCGAGGTCGGCCAGGTCGACGTCGTCGCCCGGGACGATCTCGAGGGGGCGGCGGGGTACGCGCTCGCCGCGCAGTTCCTCGGGATGCGGTTCGTCTACCTCGAGGCGGGAAGCGGGGCGCCCGCGCCGGTGCCGACGCCGATGGTCACCGCGGTCCGGGAGGCGGTGCATATCCCGGTGATCGTCGGGGGAGGGATCCGGACCGGCGCCGAAGCCCGGACGCTGCTCGCGGCCGGCGCGAGCGCGCTCGTGACCGGGACGATCACCGAGGAACAGGGGCTCGGCCCGGCGTACCGGGCGATCCTCGCGGAGGTGCGTCGCGCCCGTGGTCGCTGAGGCGGAGCCCCCGACCGTCTCGCGCCACCGGGACGTGCGCCGGCCGGGGCTCATGATCCGCGCGCCGACGCCTCCCGTCACGATCGGGATCGTCGTCGTGCTCGCGGCCGCCCTGGCCGCGCTCCTGTGGCTCCCGAACACGACCCTCTTCCTCGAAGGGTTCCTCTTCGTCCTGGTCGTGCCGGCGCTCGTCGGCATCCTGGTCACGCCATCGTTCGCGATGGCCCTCGGTGGCCGCTTCGAGTTCCGGCGGTCGGCGTTCCTCACGCTGACGACCTTCCTCCTCGGACTCCCCCTCGCCGCGATCTGGCGGGGGGCCTACGCGCTAGTGCCGGGCGATGTCCCCGGTCTCCTCTACCTCGCGACGTTCCTCGCCGGACCGGTGTTCTGGTTCCGCCACCTGACGCTCTACGGGGTCTCCCGGCCGGGGCACGGCCGGACGGTCGCTGTATCCATCCTGCCGGTGGCCCTCTACCTGGTCGCGCTCTACCTGCTCATCCCGCCGTCCTTCCACGTCCTCCTGGTCGCGATCGCGTCGCTGGTGATCGCGTTCGGCTGCGCGCTCTGGCTCCTGCGGGCGTCGGACCGCCCGATGCGGCGCGAGTTCCA
The DNA here is from genome assembly GCA_021819135.1 of Thermoplasmata archaeon. GTDB lineage: Archaea > Thermoplasmatota > Thermoplasmata > Lutacidiplasmatales > UBA184 > Lutacidiplasma. Next base: position 45,253 of record JAKASE010000010.1, read on the forward strand.
GATCTCCGGGGTCGCGCTGATCCGCCCGCTGCTCGACCATGTCGGGCGCCGGGACTCCGGGGCGACCGCAGCGATCGAGGCGTTCTTCCTCCGGACGGCGATCCCGGCCGACCTCAAGGTGCGACTGATCTCGTTCCGTCGAGAAGGCCACCCCCCCGTCACGGTGGCTCTCCCCACCGTGCACCCCGGGCCGTTCGCCGCCCTCGGCGCGAGCGACCTGCCGCGGAAGTTCGCGGAGGGGTTGGGCCCGTCCGCCGGAACCGTGTTCGTGCCCCACACGCCCTCCGACCACGATCTCGATCTCCCCTCGGAGGCCGAGCTCGGGAAGGTGACCGGGGCCGCGAGGAACCTTCTCGCCTCGCTCCCGCCTCCGCGCCGGACCCGGTACGGTCCCCTCGTCTCGCCCGGGCCCGACGGCCTCGCCCGGGCCCAGATCCTCGGGGACGTCGCGCTCGTCCTCGTGACGCAGGCGCCGGCGCCGACCGACGACATCCCGTACAGCCTCGCGGACCGCATTGTCCGGGAGATCGAGGCTCCGGGGAGCCCCGCGGTGGCGCTCGTGGACGCCCACAACTCCTACGTGGAAGGCCAGGGGGACATCATCTACGGCACGCCGACCGCGGACAAGCTGCTCAAGGACGTGCGCGCCGCCGTCGCGGCCGCCGAAGCGGCCGCGGGTACGGGCCCGCTCGAGGTCGGTGCGGCGGTCCGGTCGGGCTACTCGATCGGAAGCGACGGGATCGGCCCCGAAGGGATCCGGGCGCTCGTCGTACGGTGCGGAGGGCGCACGAGCGGCTACGTCGTGATCGACGGCAACAATCTCGTGGTCGGCCAACGGGCCCCGATCCTGCGGGCGCTCGAGGAGGTCGTGGACGTCGCGGAGGTCCTCACGACCGACAACCACGTCGTCCACGAGGTGGACGGTGGCATCAATCCGGTCGGGGAGCGCTACCCCCTATCCGACCTCGTGCGGGACGCGAAGGAGGTCCTCACGCGGGCCCTGGCGGATCTCGCGCCGGCCGAGACGCGGACCGGCCAAGTGGACGTGCCCGACGTGAGGGTCCTTGGGCCGGGTCTTACCGCTCGGCTTTTGACCTCCCTCGGCGACACCCTATCGATGTTCACGAACATGTTCCCGGCGACCCTCCTCCTGCTCCTACTCGGTACCCTGCTCGTCACCTACGCGCTCCGTTAGGGAGGACGGGATGGCGGGTTCCGCGGCCCAGGGAACGGGGACCGACCCCGGTGCCGGGCTCGGGAGCGAGGAGGCGTTGCGTCTCCTCGCCCAGCTCATCGCGATCGCGCCCACGAACCTCGAGGACCCGCTCCACGGACGCTGGGAGAAGCCCCACTACGGCCGGGCCTCCGAGGCGATCGTCCGGGCCGCCCGGTCGCTCGGCCTCGCGACCCGGATCTACGACCCGACCCTCTCGGGGGCGCCCGGGGTCGACTGGCACGGGGCGAGCCGCCCGAACGTCATCATCGACCTGGACGTCGGGGCGAAATCGACGGTGCTGATCCTCGCGCACTACGACGTCGTGCCGGTCCCGGCGGAGCAGCGCGCGCGGTGGAAGAGCCCGCCGCATACGCTCACCCAGCGGGCGGACGGCCGACTGTATGCCCGGGGCTCGAACGACGACCTCGGGAGCGGGGTCGTCGCATCGCTCACGGCGCTCGGGCATCTGGTCGACGCGAAGGACCTCCGGCACAATGTCCGGCTCCTGGTCTGTTGCGACGAAGAGACCGGCGGCCAGGGCGGGATCGACGCGATCCGAGACCACGATGACGCGCTCCCGCCCGACGACCCCGAGCGGATCCTGCGGGCCGACGTGGCGCTCATCCCGGACGGAAGCCCGGAGACGACGGCCGGCTCGAGCGGCATCGCGTTCCTGGAGGCCTCGTTCGAACGGCCGATCCCGCTCGCGCAAGCGCTTGCCGCGGGCGCTTCGCTCGTGGACCTGCACGAGCTCGCCAGGAGCTGGCGGTCGGTCTACACGTCGCCGGACTGGCCGGACCGTCACGCGCCCGAGCCGGTCCTGACCGGCCGGGCGACGGTGACCCAGTTCGACCTCGGCGACGCGAAGATCGACCCGGACCGGGTCGGCCTCCTCGAGGCCCATGCCGAGACCGATGCGGCGAACCAGGTCGCCCGCGCCGTCACGCTCCTCTTCGGCGGCCCGGCCCGACCGCTCGACGAGCTGCGAGCGCAGCTCGTGCCCCTCGTGCGCCCGCCGTACCGGCTCGAGCCGGTGGGCGCCTCCGCGCTGGATATCCCTCCCGGGGTGCGCGCCATCCAGGTGATCGGCGAGGCGACGCACGGCGGGTACCCGCACCGCGGGCACAACCCGGTCCCCGAGGCGATCCGTCTGCTCACCCTCGCGGCCGAGCGGGGACACATCGACGGTCGGTCGATCGGGGTCGCGAGCTTCACGGTCGATCTGCGATTGATCCCCGAGATGGAGCTCGAGGAGGCGCTCGACCGCGTCCGGGAGCGGCTCGACGCCGATCCCGCGGTCCGCGCCTCCGGCATGAAGGTCGAGGCGCCCCCGGGCCGCCGCCGGGCCGGCTACGCGGTCGCGGTCGATCACCCGGCGGTCGAGAAGCTCGCGCGGACCCTGAAGGCGACGTTCGGCGTCTCGGGGGTCTACGGGGAGTACGGCGGGACCGACGCGAGCGCGCTCCGGGGCCTCGCGACCCCGGCCGGCGACCCCCTCCCCGCTCTCGTGTTCGGCAGCATGGACCCGGCGTCGCACATCCACGACGCCGAGGAGAGCCTCGACCCTCGCCTGTTCCGCGGCGTGGTCGAGACGATCGAGCGGTACCTTCGAGAGCCGTAGCGGGGCCCCGGTGCTCGACCCGTTCTTCTCGAGCGCCCTCGCGGTCCTGTGGGTGCTCCTGCCGACGTACATCGCGAACGCCTTCGCGACCCTCCCGCGCGGCCGGGGTCCGCCGATGGACTTCGGCAGGAACTGGGGGGACGGGCGACGCCTCCTCGGCCCCTCCAAGACCTGGTCCGGGTTCCTCTTCGCCGGGTTCGCGGCGATGCCGTTCGGCCTCCTCGAGGCCTGGCTCATCCTCCTCGCGCCCCCGAACTGGAAGCTCGTGCCGGTCCTCGCGCCCACGGTCGCCGGCGCGGTCCCGCTCGCGGCGATCCTGACGTTCGGGGCGATGTCGGGCGACGCGATCGGCTCGTTCCTGAAGCGGCGCCTCGGCCGCGAGAGCGGCACCCGCACCCTCTTGCTCGACCAGCTGCCGTTCGTCCTCGTGCCGATCGGCCTCGGCTTCGCGTTCTACCCGTCGCTCTTCGCGTCGATCTTCCTCGCCTGGCAAGCGGTCTTATGGCTCATCGTGTTCACGCTCGGGCTGCACGCGGCCTTCAACTGGGTCGGCTACAAGGCCGGGCTGAAGCGGGTGCCTTGGTGATGGCGAGCGAGGAAGGGACGGGACCGAGCCGAGCGGAGATCCTCCGCCTGCTGCTCGACGCGCAGGCGGTCCGGTTCGGCGACTTCACGCTCACCTCGGGGGAGAAGAGCGACGTATACATCGACGTGAAGCGGGCGTGGACCGACCCCGGTCGGCTCGCGACAATCGCCCACGCGCTCGCGCTCCGCGTCGGTTCGGAGGAGCGGCTCGCCGGGATGGAGCTCGGCGCCGTCCCGCTCGTTGTCGCGACCGCGCTCGAGACGCGGCGGCCGTACGTGGTCCTCCGAAAGGCGGCGAAGGAGCACGGGACGAAGCAGGCGTTCGAGGGGGAGATCCCGGCGGGTAGCCGCGTGCTCCTGATCGAGGACGTCTCGACCACCGGCGGGAGCAGCATCCGGTCGGTCGAGATCGTCCGGGCGGCCGGTGGGATCGTCGACCGGGCCCTGGTCGTCGTCGACCGGGAGGTCGGTGCGCGCGAGCGGCTCGCCGAGAAGGGCGTCCGGCTCGAGCCCCTCCTGACCCTCTCCGAGATGCGGAGCGCCCGACGGTGAGCGGCGTCCTGCTCGAGGACGCGACGGTCCAGTTCGACGACCCGGCCGAAGCGAGCAGCATCTACGGCAAGGGCTACTTCGGCACCCCGAGGACGGGGGGCGGGCTGACCCTCGACCGCTACGAGGCCGTCTACCTCGCCGAGATGGCCCGGGCCTCCGTCGTCGCCCCGTCGGGCCGGGCGGTGCCGTGGTCGACGATCTTCCGGCGGGCCGTGCGGGTCGACCCCGGCTTTCCCGTTCGGTACCTGGTCTACCGGGACCTCCGGCAGCGGGGGTACGTGGTCCGGGCGAGCCCTCCGCCGGTCGCGTTCGCGGTCCTGCCGCGGGGGGGCGTGCTCCACAAGACCCCGTCGCGCTACTGGGTCGAGGCGCTCAGCGAACGGGTCCCGTTCGACCTCGCCCGGCTCTTCGAGCTCGCCGACCGCGCCCAGTCGGCGAAGAAGGCGCTCCTCCTCGGCCTCGTCGACGAGGAGTCCGACCTCACGTACTACCGGGTCCGGCGCCCCGCCCCGAACGGCGCCCTCCCGCCGCGGCCGCTCACGGAGCCCACGGAGGGCTGGCTCTCCGAGGACCGCGTGACCGTCCTCGACCCGAAGGCGGTCGAGGAGCTCGGGCGCGAGCTCGCCTACGGGAGCCGCGTCGGGAACCGGCTCGAGCTCAGCCTGCTCGAGGCGGCGTACCTGGTCGCCAGCGGTCAGCTCACGCTCAAGGAGACGAAGACCGGTCGCTCGCTCCCCCTCGAGCAGCTCGAGCGGCGGGCGCACCGGCTCGACCCGCGGTTCCTCGAACGGCTGGCGGCGTACCGGGACCTCCGGGGCCGGCACCTTGTCGTCAAGACCGGGTTCAAGTACGGTGCGCATTTCCGCGCCTACCCCCGCAACCCCGCGAACGCGCACGCCCGCTACCTCGTGCAAGCCGTGCCGAGCGGGCACGTGGCCGCGTGGCCCGAGATCGCCGGAGGCGTCCGGGTGGCGCAGGGGGTCCGCAAGGAGTTCCTCCTGGCGGGCGTCGGACCCGAGTCGGCGGTCCGGTTCCTGTCCCTTGAGCGGGTGCGCCCGTAGCGGCCCCCCGGGTGCTCCCGACGCCGCTAGCCGGCCCGGGGTCCGACGACCGACGCTAGCCAGCGACCGACTGCCGCCGGGCGCGGGTCCCGCTGGATCGCCTCCTCGAGGGCGGTGCCGATGACCACGCCGTCCACCCCGGTGCGGAGGGCCCGCTCGGCGCTCCCGCGGTCCCGGATCCCGAACCCGAGAAGGACCGGAAGCGCCGGCGCCGCCTCACGGGCCGCCCGAACGAGCGGGGCGAGGTCCGGGGTTCCGGTGCTCGCCGCGCTCCCCGTGGTCCCGTAATAGGAGACGAGGTAGAGGAATCCCCGGGATGCCCGGGCGATTGCCGCGATCCGCACCGGTGTCGCGCCGGGGGCGGCGAGGAGCACCAGCGCGAGGTCCGCGCGGTGCGACGCGGAGCGCCAGGGCCCCGACTCCTCGAGCGACAGGTCCGGAACGATCAGGCCCGAGACGCCGCTCCGGGCGAGCGCCGCGAGCCCGGCGGGTAGCGTGTGCCGGAGCACCGGGTTCGCATACGTCATCACCGCGGTCGGGAGCGAGCGGCTGGCGATCCGGGCCGCGGCCAGGAGGTCCCTCCAGTCCGTGCCGTGCGCGAGCGCCTGGTCCGCGGCGCCGGCGAGGACCGGTCCGTCGGCGATCGGGTCGGAGAACGGGAAGCCGAGCTCGAGCGCCGTCGCACCGGCGTCCCGGAGGGCCTCGACCGTTCCGCGCAGTCGTCCCAGACGCCGCCGGTCGACCAGGAGATAAGGCACGACCAGGCGGCGACGGGCCGATCGGGCGTCGGCCAGGGCGTCAGCGAGCCGCACCGAGCACCACCCCGAGGTCCTTGTCGCCCCGCCCAGAGAGGGTCACGACAACATGTTGCGTCGAGGGACGCTTCCGTGCCTCGGCGACCGCGGCGAAGAGGGCATGCGAAGGCTCGAGCGCCGGGAGGATCCCCTCGTCGCGGGCGAGCCAGTGGAACGCGCGGAGCGCGTCCGTGTCGTGCACCGCGATGTACCGGGCGCGACCGGACTCCTTGAGCCATGCGTGCTCCGGGCCGACACCGGCGTAGTCGAGCCCCGCGGAGATGCTCTCGGTGTCGGAGACCTGGCCGTCCTGGTCCTGGAGGACGTAGGAGAACGATCCGTGGAGGACCCCGGGACTCCCGGAGGTGAGGGACCCGGCACCTTTCGAGCCGCGGGGGCCGCCGGCCTCGACGCCGAGGAGCTCGACCTTCGTCCGGAGGAGGGGGCGGAAGGTGCCGATCGCGTTCGACCCGCCGCCGACGCACGCGACGACGAGGTCGGGGAGCCGGCCGAACGCACGGACCGACTGGGTGCGGATCTCCCGGCCGATCACGCTCTGGAAGTCGGCGACGATCGCCGGGAACGGGTACGGGCCCACGGCGGAGCCGAGGAGGTAGTGGGTCGTGCGGACGTTCGCGATCCAGTCACGGAGCGCGGCATTGATGGCGTCCTTGAGCGTCCGCGCGCCGGTCGTTACCGGGATCACCTTCGCGCCCAGGAGGCGCATCCGCTCGACGTTCGGCTTCTGCCGTTCCATGTCGACCGAGCCCATGTAGACCTCGGTATCGAGGCCGAGCGTCGCTCCGATCATCGCGGTCGCGACCCCGTGCTGGCCCGCGCCCGTCTCGGCGATCAGCCGGGGCTTTCCCATCCGACGCGCGAGGAGCCCCTGCCCGAGGGCGTTGTTGAACTTGTGCGCCCCCCCGTGGACGAGGTCCTCCCGCTTGAGCCAGATCTCGGCCCCCCGAGCCCGACGGGTGAGGTTCCGGGCGAAGTAGAGAGGGGTCGGGCGGCCGCCGAGGGTCTCCGAGAGCCGGCGGAGCTCCCGACGGAACTCGGGGTCGCGCCGGGCCTCCCGCCACGCCCGGTCGAGCTCGTGAAGCGCGGGGACGAGCGTCTCGGGGACGAACGACCCCCCGAACGGACCGTAGCGCCTAGGCATGACCCTTCTCGAACGCCTCCACCGCTCGGACGAACGCGCGCATCTTCTCGACGTCCTTGACCCCCGGCCGGCTCTCAACGCCCGAGGAGACGTCCACGCCCCACGGACGTACCGTGGCGAGCGCGTCGCCGACGTTCTCGGGGGTGAGCCCGCCGGCGAGGACGAACTTGCGTCCGGGATGGGCATCGACGATCCGCGCGCAGACCTCCCAGTCCGGCCGAGTGCCGTTCCCGCCCGGGAGCGGCTGGCCAGCCGCGTCGAGATGGACGCGGGAGAAGTCCTCGGCCGGGGGGATCGTCGGCATGGGCGCGTCCGCACCCGCCGGCGCGACCGGCACGGAGGGGACGAGGTGGTGGATCTCGAGGAATTCGAGCCCGCCCGGGACCGGTCCGTAGACCTGGACCCGGTCGACGCCGGTCTCGTCGAACAATCGGTGGATCAGCTCGGCGGAGGGCCGCACGACCACGGCCCAGGCCTCCGCGTCCGGTGGGACGTTCGCGATCAGCTCCGCGGCCCGTTCGGGCGCGAGGTTCCGGGGGGACTGGGGGACGTCGATGACGAAGCCCGCTGCCCCCCCGTCCGGGACCTCGGCGAGCGACTCGGGGTCGGTAAGGCCGCAGAACTTGACGAACGTCCTCATGGCGGGGCTCCTCGGGCGGAACGGTGAAGTCCCCTCAGGAAGCGAGCCGGGTCGCGGGCCCGGGCGACGGCGGTGCCGACCAGGATGCCGTCCACGCCGGACCTCCAGAATCGGGCCGCCTCGGCCGGCCCGTCGACCCCGCTCAGCCCGAGCAGCGGCTCGAGGCCGGCCATCCGGGCCTCGGCGATCGTGGCCCCGGCGGTTCGGCGTTCGATGGCGAGCGAGTCGAGGTCCCGGACGTTGACACCGTACATGTCGGCCGCCACCCGTTCCGCCACACTTAATTCTGCCTTATCGTGGAATTCGAGGAGAACCTCGAGGTCGAGCGCGTGGGCGCGTTGGGCGAGCTCGGAGAGCGGCACGGAGAGGAGGCCGGCCGTCTCGAGCCGCGCGATCAGGAGCACCGCGGCGGCCCCGGCTCGGCGGGCGACCTCGAGCTGCCTCGGATCGACGACGAAGTCCTTGAACAGCACCGGCCGGGACGTGGCGTCCGCGAGGCCGGCGACATCGGCGGGGCTCCCTTCGAACCGCGGGCCGGTCGCGAGGCAAGAGTATCCGGTGATCCCGGCCCCCTCGGTCGCGCGCACGAACTCCGACACGGAACGAACGGGGAGCCGCGGGTCGGACTGGCCGGGCGACACGCGCTTGTACTCGACCAAGAGCGCGCCGGACGCCCGATCGGCCTCGATGGCGGCGCGGAAGCGCGGTCGGTTCCCCCTCGCGGGCCGATCCGGGAGGGACGAGCCGTACGCGTCGGAGCGGACCTCCCGCTCGGTGGCGCGGACGATCTCCGAAAGGAATCCCATGATCAGGCCCCCCGTCGCGACGCGCGGGTCTCGGCGATGGCCCGCATGCCGAGGTAGATCGCCTCGGCGGAGCCGTCGTCCAGCGATTCGCGTGCTTGCTTCACCCCGTCCGCGAACGAGCGGGCCCGGCCGGCGATCCACAGGGCGGCGCCGCTCGTCAGCAGGACCGAGCCGCGGCGGGCGCCGCTTCCGCCGGCGAGGAGACGTTCCGCCTCCTCGGCCGCGGGTCCGGGCTCGAGCGCTCCCCAGTCACCGCGGCGGTCTTCCGGCTCGAGCCACTGTTCCGGTCGGATGCGTATCCGCTGTCGGCGGGGACCGTTCCAGACGACCGCGGTCGTGGGCCGGCGGGGGGAGAACTCGTCGCAGCCCTCCGAGGAGGTCATCGAGAGACCTCGCGACACCCCGAGCCGGGCGAGAGCCCCCGCGGCGCGCTCCGCCTCCCCCCGGTCGGGCATCCCCACGACCTGGAAGGGGACCCGGGCCGGGTTCGACAGCGGACCGAGCCGGTTGAACACCGTCGGGATGCCGAGGAGCCGGCGGGCGTTCGCCACGACCCGGGTCGCTGGGTGGTAGAGTGGCGCGTGGAGGAACGCGAGCCGGTACCTCCGGTAGGTCTCCCGGGCGAAGTCGACATCCTGCATCACGGGCAGGCCCATCGCCTCGAGCAGGTCGCTCGACCCGCACGGACCGCGAGCACTACGGTTCCCGTGCTTGACGACCGGGGCCCCGGCGGCCGCGACCACGAAGGCGCTGACGGTCGAGACATTGAAGGACGGACGCGGGGCGCCGCCGGAGCCGCAGAGGTCCACCGGCTGGTCCCCTGAGGGTATGGGGAAGCGGCGGGAGCGCCGACGCATTTCGGAGGCGAAGGCGGCGAGCTCCTGAGCGTCGATCGTCCGGGACGCGAGGGCGACCAGGATCGCCGCGCGCTCGACATCGCTCCCCGCGGGGTCGAGGAGCCCCTCGAACATCGCGCGCACGTCCTTCGGAGAGAGGGGCGTCGGGTCGAAGGTCCGATGGAGGAGCTCGCCGAGGTTCATCGTCGGACCGCCTCGAGGAAGTTCGCGAGGATCTCCGGGCCATGCCGGGTGAGGTACGACTCCGGGTGGAACTGGACCGACTCGACCGGCCGCGTACGGTGACGGAGGGCCATCACGAGTCCTTCTGGGTCCCGAGCCGACACTTCGAGCGCGGCCGGCACCGAGGAGGAACGGACGACCAGCGAGTGGTACCGGGCGGCCGTCAGCGGGGACGGGACCCCCTCGAAGATCCCCCGGCCGTCGTGGATCACCTCGGAGAGCTCGCCGTGGACGGGATGCGGAGCCCGGCCGACGGAGCCCCCGTAGTGCTCGCCGATCAGCTGGTGCCCCAGGCAGACCCCGAGGAACGGCCGCTCCCGGTCCCACCGCCGAAGGAGGGACCGGGCGAGCCCGGTGATCCGCGGGTCGGCCGGGTGTCCGGGCCCCGGCGAGAGGACCACCGCGTCTGGGTCGTACGCGAGCGCCTGCCGGAGCGGGACGGTCGCGCGGAGGCACCGGACCGTCGCGCCCCGGGCGGCGAGCCCCTGCTCGATGTTGTGGACGAAGGAGTCCTCGTGATCGATGAGCAGTACCTTCATCGCGGCCCCCCGACCAGGACCGACTCGAGGTGGGAGAGCTTGGTCAGCGTCTCCTCGAACTCCTGGGCCGGGTCCGAGCGGTAGACGATCCCGGCACCGGCGGCGGTGTGGAGCGACCGACCGGCGGCGAAACCCGTCCGGATGGCGAGCGCCCAGTCCCCCCGGCCTCCCGGCCGCAACAGGCCGACCGCACCGGCGTACGGCCCGCGCCAGCTCCCTTCCTCGCGTCGGAGGAGCTCGGTCGCCCGGATCTTCGGAGCGCCGCTGACGGTGCCGGCCGGGAAGGTCGCCGCGAGCGCTTCCCACGGTCCGACCCCGGGCCGGAGGTCGGCGACGACCCGGCTCACGAGGTGCGCGAGCCGGGCGTACCGCACCGTGCGTTCCCTCCAGGCGAGCCGCACCGAACCGGGACGGGCGACCTGGCCGAGATCGTTCCGGGCGAGATCGACGAGCATCCGGTGCTCGGCGAGCTCCTTCGGGTCGACCGCGAGCGGGGGCCGCCGGGAACGTGCGGGAGCGTCCCAGGTCGTTCCCGCGATCGGGTCGACCCGGGCCCGTCGCCCCTCGATCTCCACGACGGACTCCGGCGTGGCGCCGACGATCTCCCGGTCGCCGAAGCGCAGGTAGTAGAAGTACGCGAACCGTTCGGAAGAGCGCAGGTCGCCGGCCCGAGTTACGAGGTCATCCGGCCGCGGCCAGGTCCGGCGGTGGGCGAGCACGGTCTGGAACGTCTCCCCGTTCCGGATGTCCCGCTGCAACCGGCGCACGCTCGCCTCGAAGTGGGCTCGAGGCAGAGAATCCCGCTCCGGGCGGGGGATCCTCCGGACCGGCGAGGGATCGGTGCGCCCGGTCGGACCGACGCGGCGGACGACAGGGTCGCATACCCAGGCGAACTCGCCCAGCGGGAACGGGGAGCCCGCCGGGAAGCGGGAGAGCGCAGGTTCGATGAGACCCACCGCGTCGAAGCCGGCATAGCCGATCACGGCCCGTTGGCCTCCGCGCTCGAGGAACCGGTTGGAGTCCCGGGCCAGCGCCTCGAGGTCCGACCGCGGCGAGAGCGTGCGGACCTCCTCGGCCCGTGTGAACGATACGGCGATTCCCGGCCCTCGGCCGAGCCCTGCGCTCCGCTCGAAGTAGCCTGCCGTCTCCGCCCCGGCGGCGCGCGACGCGAACTCCTCCCAGGGGTCGGTCACGGCGTCCGCTCCTCGACGAGCGCGCGATGGAGGGCCCGGAGCACCTCGGGGCCCCGTTCCTCGGGCACGGCGAGCGAGAGGGCGCGCGGCGTCGCGCTGAACCCCTCGGCCCCCCGGACCGCCCGCGACGGGATGCGATCGAGGTCGCCCAGGATCCCGTCGCCGATCGCGATGACGAGCGTGACCCGGTACGGGCCCTCGACCATCGCCGCCGCTTCGCGGGTGACCGGGGCGAGCGCCCGGATCGCCGTCAGTACCTGGGGGGGCTCGAGCACCAGGCAGAGGAGGGCGGAGGACGTGTAGAGCTGGACCAGGTTCACGCCGGCGGTGGACAGTCGCTGCGACACCTCCGCGACGATCCCCGGTCGCTGGCGGCCGCCGGGGACGCGGAGTCGGACGAGACGGAGCGAGCGAAGGAGCGAGAGCGCCCGATTGTGTCGGTCGGAGCGACCGGCCGAGATCGTGGTGGCGACGCTCGGGTCCTCGAGCGACCGGACCCGGAGGACGACGCCGTGCGTGCGCGCCGGTTCGATCGTGAGCGGGTGGAGGACCTTCGCCCCGAACTGGGCGAGCTCCTCGGCCTCCTCGTAGGAGAGCTCGGGGATCGGCCGGGCTCCGGGGACCTCGCGGGGGTCGGCCGACAGGACCGCGACGTGCCGCTTGACGAGCTCGACCCGGGACGCCCCGATCAAGGCCCCGATCCCCGAGGCGGCGTAGTCCGACCCTCCCCGTCCGAGCGTGGCGACCCGTCCCTCGAGGCTCCGGCCGAAGTATCCGGTGACGATCGGGACCTCTCCCCGGTTGAGCCGTCGGCCGAGTCCCGAGCGCACGGCGGCGCGCGAACGATCGAGGAGGATCAGCGACGCCCCGTAGGTATTGTCCGTGATCAGGCCGAGGTGGTCCGCCTCGATCGGGACGGCCGGGAGGCCGGCCTCCCGGAGCTCCGAGGCGAGCCAGTGCACCGCGAGCCGCTCCCCCTGGCTCAGCACTCGGTCGGCCAGGGGCCGGTCCCCCGCCGGCGCGGCCTCGACCGTCTCGAAGAGGCGCCGCAGGCGATCGAGCTGCCGCCGCTCGGCCGGCGGGAGCCGGGGATGCCGGTCGCGCACCTTCTCCCAGACCGACCGGTGAACGGCCCTGGACCGGGGGTGCGCGAGCGCCTCGCCGAGGAGATCGGTCACTCCCTGGCGGGCGGAGGCGACGACCACGACCCGTCCGCCGTCCGACCGGACCGAGCGGATGTCCTCGACGACCCGCCGAACGTTCTCGAGCGAGGCCCCCCCGAACTTGAGCACGACCGGGGCGGACGGGCGCGAGGGGGACGTCATGCGCCCCCGGCTCCGAGACATCCCCGGGCGCGTGCGAGCTCCGCGTTCAGGACCGAGCCGCCGGAACCTCCGCGGACCGCGTTGTGGGAGAGGACGAAGAACCGGAGGAACGGCGGCTCCCAGCGGACCCGGCCGACCGTCGCGGCCATCCCGCGCGCGCGGGACGGCGAACCCGCCCAGCGGTCGCGCAGGGGTTGCGGGCGGTCCGCCTCGGCCCGGAGCTCGATCGGCGGGTGCGGAGCGGTCGGGAGGTCGAGCCCCCGGAGCGGATCGAACGTCCGCCAGGCCCGTTCGATCTCGGAGCGCCGGGGGCGGCGGCCCGCCTCGACGGTGACGGCCTCGAGATGTCCCTCCCGGGTCGCGACGCGCGCGCAGTGGGCGACGAACGGCACGGGGAGCCCGGTGACACGACGGCCCCAAAGAGATCCCAGGATGCGCGCCGACTCGTGCGCGATCTTCTCCTCTTCCTCCCGGATGAACGGCACGACGTTATCGGTGATCGTGAGCGACGGAACGCCGGGGTAGCCGGCCCCCGAGAGCGCCTGGTACGTCGCCACATGGACGGCCCGCGGCTTCACCAGGTCGATGAGGGGCGCGAGCGCAAGCACAAGGCCGGTCGTCGAGCAGTTCGGGTTCGTCACGAGGATTCCGCGCCTCCGCGTCGCTGGGGCGAGAAGGTCGAGATGGTCGCCGTTCACTTCGGGAACGAGGAGCGGCACCCTCGGGTCCATCCGGTGATCGGCCGCGTTCGAGAAGACCGAGACGCCCCGGCGCACGAGGTCGGTCTCGAGGGGACCGGCGGTCCCGCTCGGCAGCGCGGAGAACGCGACCCGGAGGCCCGAACGGGCGAGCTTTCCCGGGCCCCCGGCCACGAGGCGGGCGCTCGCGAGGCCCTCGGGCGGCGGCTCGGCCAGCTGCCAGACCTCCTCGAGGCGGCGGCCGACCGACCGCTCGCTGCCGATGAGCAGCGGGGGCCCGAAGAACGGATGGTCGGCCAGGAGCCGGGCGAAGTGCTGGCCGATGTATCCGCTCGCGCCGAGGATGGCGGTGGGCAATGTCTCCGACGTCATCGCACGAACCCCCCGCGCAGCGCAAGGTCCGCGAGCGCCATCGCGGTGACCGACTCGAGGACCACGACCGCTCTCGGGACGATGCACGGGTCGTGGCGGCCGGTCACGACGAGGGTCGTCGCGGTGTGGGTCACGAGGTCGACCGTGCGCTGGGGGCGCGCGATCGAGCTGGTCGGCTTCACGGCGACCCGGAAGACGATCGGCATGCCTGTGGCGAGGCCCCCGAGGATCCCCCCGGCGTGGTTCGTCTCGGTAACGACCCGATCGTCGTGCCAGAGGAACGGATCGTTGTGCTCGCTCCCCCGCATCCGCGCCGCGATGAAGCCGGCCCCGAACTCGATCGCCTTGACCGCCGGGACCGAGAAGACCGCGTGGGCGATCGCGCTCTCGATCGAGTCGAAGAACGGCTCCCCGAGCCCGACCGGGACCCCGGAGGTCCGCACTTCCACCACCCCGCCGACGCTGTCGCCGTCCCGACGGGCGGCTTGGATCACTTCCTCCATCCTCCCCGCCGCCTCCGGGTCGGGCGTACCGACCTCGTGGACCGCGGCCCGTTCGCGCAGCTCGGCCACGGAGATCGGGTCGGGGACCTTTCCCTCGACCTCGCCGATCGACCGGGTGAACGCGCCGATCTCGATACCGAGCGGAGACAGGACCGACCGAGCCACCGAACCGGCAATAACGAGACCGACCGTCATCCGACCGGAGAAGATCCCGCCCCCGGAAAGGTCGGCGTCAGCACCGTAGCGGACCCGCGCCGGATAGTCGGCGTGACCGGGGCGGGGGGTGTTCCGCAGGCGATCGTACGGCTCCCGGCGGACGTCCTCGTTGGCCACGTGGGCCCGGAACACCGTGCCGTCGGTGCGGCCGTTCGCGAGGCCGGCGTCGACGATCAGCCGGTCCTCCTCCTGCCGGCGCGTGGCGAGACGGCGGCCGTACGGCCGGCGTCGGTCGAGGTCCCTCTGGACCCCGGCGGGATCGACCGGGGTGCCGGCCGGGATCCCCTCGATCGATACCCCGACCTCGGGGCCGTGGCTCGATCCGAACAAGGTCACGCGGAACTGCTCTCCGTATCGCATCATCACCGGACCCCCCTGTCCGAGAGACCCTCCAGGGCCTCCCAGAACCCGGGGAACGACTTGCGGACCGCCTCCGACTCCCCGATCGTCGACCGACCGTGCGCGGCGAGCGCCCCCACGGCCGCGCTCATCACGAGACGATGGTCGCGGAGCCCCCGCACCGAGATCGCCTTCGGACGCCGTGCGCCCTCGATCACGACGCGGTGGAGCGAGGGACGGGCGCTCGCGCCGAACGCGCGGGCGAGGCGGACCGTCTCCGCCCGACGGTCGGATTCCTTTCCCGCGACCTGCTCCGCCCCGCGGAGCTCGCTCCGGCCCGGGGTCGTCGCCGCGAGGACCCCAGCGAGGGGGAAGAGATCGGGAGAATCGGTGAGGTCGACCGTGAACGGACGGGGGGTCTCTCCCCGGACCTCCGCCCCGGAGCCCAGGCGCCGGACCCGGGCGCCCGCCCTCTCGAGGAGGTCCAGCACGGCGAGATCGGCTTGGGGCCAGGACGCCGGGATCCCTTCGACCCGGACGATTCCGCCGGACACCGCCGCGGCGGCCCACAGGTAGGCGGCCGACGAGGCGTCGCCGGGGACGTCGAAAACGGCCCCGCGGTACCGTTGCCGACCCGGTATGGTGAACTCTCGGTCGGAGGAACGCACGGTCACCCGGTGATGGCGGAGCACGGCCAGCGTCGCGTCGAGGTACGGTCGCGAGACAACCGGACCGACCAGGGTGAGCCGGGAGTCCTCGTCCAGTGTCGGCAGGATGAAGAGCAGCGCGGAGGCGAACTGGGAGCTTTCGGAAGCACGGAGTCGGACCCGACCGCCGTGCACCGGTCCCTCGACCTCGAGCGGCAGACCATGCCCTCGCCTCGTCGATCGGCACTGGGCCCCCAAGTGTTCAAGCGCCAACCGAAGCTCGGCCATCGGACGGTCGCCGAGGCGCCCGTGGCCGATGAGCCGTACCGGCCTGTCCTGAAGGCTCGCGAGCGCCGAGACGAATCGGAGCGTCGTGCCAGACTCGCCGCAGTCGATCGGCGGGAGCGCGGATCCCCGGCTCGAGGCACGGGGCGTCAGGGTCCAAGCGTCGCGGGTCCGCCGTACCGTCGTACCGAGCGTCGCGAGGGCGCGGGCGGTGGCGCGCGTGTCGTCGGCGTCGAGCGGACCCCGGATCCGGTAGGACCGATGTGCGAGATGTCCGGCGACGAGAGCTCGATGGGTGTAGCTCTTCGAGGCCGGCGCCGAGAGCCGCCCCGTGGCCGTGCCGGGTCGGACCACCACGGCCGTCATGGGGCCATCCTCGGGGCACCCGGCCCGTTCCGGACGAAGCCTACGCGGAGGTGCTCGCCCGGTTCCCGCGCGAGCCGTGCGAGGATCTCATCGGTGCGATGCGGCGGCGCGAGAGCCGCCAGAGCGGGACCGAGCCCGCTCACTCCCGCGGCCCCGGCACCGGCGCGATGAAGCGCGGATCGGAGGGGGGCGTAGTCGTAGCCCATGACCCGCTCCACGAGCTCGGTGTTCCGGCGCATCGCCTCGGCCCAGTCTCCCGATCGGGCGGCGTCCACGGCCCGGCGCCCGGCATCGTGCTCGCGCGCGAACTGAGAAGCCCATTCCGGCGAGGGCCGGTGGGTGCCCGGGGGGACCAGGACGGCGACCTCCCAGTCGTCGGTCAACGCCTCGGATCGCAGGACCCGCTTCTCCCGATTGTCGGTCACGACGAACCCCGGCTGGAGGCCGGCCAACGCATCGTCGAACGCACCGGTGGCGCTAACGCCGGCCTCGCGGCCCACGTCCGCCGAGAGGGAAGCGATCTCCTGGGCCGTGGGGTGCTGGTCCGCCGCGTCGGCGACCGCGAGCAGCACGGCGCTCGCGACCGCGCTCGAGCTCTTGAGCCCCCGCGCGACCGGGATCTCCGACCGGAGACGGACCTCCGCGGCCGCGGAGGAATCGGGAAGATACCGGGCGATCCCGGTCCGGACCGCCGTCTCGACCAGACGCGTGCGGGAGGTCGGCGCGATGCGCAGTTCGAACGGGGCGCTCCGGTCCCGGACCGTGAGGTCGACCTCGGCGGTGGCGGGAAGCTCGATCCCGATCGCGCACCCGATCCCGGTCGGGAGGGCGTTGACGATGGTGATCGCGGAGAAGGCGGTCCCTACGCCGTGCATTCTTCCTCCTTGAGGACCCGACGTATCTCCTCGGGGGCGGGTTCCTCTCCCCACCAGATCCCGAAGCTGGCGGCCGCCTGGTAGACGAGGAGCCGGGTGCCGTCCTCGTAGGTGCCTTCCTGCTCCTCGGTCTGCCGATGCAGCACGGGCGAATCCGCCGCGTAGACCCAGTCGATGACGTGTGTGCCCTGACCGACGAGGGGCGCGAGCGGGACCTCGAGCGGGCCCGCGCCCGCGCGTCCCACGGGGGTGGCGTGCACCACGAGCTCGTCGACCCGGGCGTCCGAGGGCGGCACGAACTCCGCGCCGAAGCTCCGCGCTACCGCTTCCCCGATCGCGCGGCTCCGGGCGTAGAGCCGCGCCGAGGCGCCCTGTTCGCGGGCCGCCGCGAGGGTCGCCCGGGCGGCTCCTCCGCCCCCGATGACCGAGAGCGACCGGCCGCTCCAGCGCCCGTCGTCCTTCAGTTCGTCCAGGCGACGAAGGATCGCGACGAGATCGGTGTTCTCGGCCGCGAGCCCGTCCCGGTCGAGCGTGAGGCAGTTCGCGACCCCGCACGACTCCGCCCCCCGACTGACCTCGGAGGCGGCGGAGAGAGCGGCCGCCTTCCACGGGTGCGTGACGTTGAGGCCGCGGAACCCCCAGCCGGCGAGGAGCGGGAGCGAGGACAGGAACTCTTCCTCCGATCCGACGTCGAGCGGTACATAGAGACCCCGTCGTCCCGTGCGGCCGATCCACCGACCGTGGATCGAAGGGCTCCGCGAATGCGCGACCGGGTGACCGACGATCGCGAACAACGGAGCCTCGTCCGGCGCCTCGAGGTAGGGCCGGAGACGGTCGGCCGGGATCTGTCCGGGTTCCACGGGAGGACGAAGCCCGCTCTGGTCGAACCGTTCGGGGAGGCTCGCGAAGACGAACGGAAGCTCGAGACGACGTGAGAGCGCCCGGAGGAGCGGGGCGGACGGCCCGGTGGTGAGCGCGATCGCGCGGGCCTCCTCGGGCGGAGGGAGGGCCGGGATGAGACGCGTCAACGTCTCGGCCACTTCGGCTCGAGCGACGACCTTGCGCACCGCGCCCGCCGGGAGCTCCCGGCGGATCTCCTCGGACCATCGTTCCGGGGTCGTGCCGTCCGGCCAATGCGTGGAAACGATGCGACCGAGGCCAGGCGGGGGTGGCAGCGCGATCGCTTCCGGGCGGTCCCTCCCGTCCTCGAGGTCGATCCACCGGAACGGGAGCCGTCCAAGATCCTCGAGGATCGCGCGACGCTCCGCCGGGTCATCCGGTCCGTTCCCCCCCTCGGCCCGCGACCGGAGCGTCGCGACCAGCGGGAGGGGGCTCGGGAAGAGCGCGTTGGCCCGCCGACGGTCGGACGGTTCCCACCGGTCGAATCGGACCTCCGCGAGGTCGGCCCCGGCGGCCTGCGCTTCCCGGACCTCGTCCCGGGCCTCTTCTGGGCCCCGGGCCGGGAGCGTCACGATGATGCCGGGGACGGGGGACCTCATCGCTCTTCGATGGTCTCCGTGATCGCCCGGCCCAGGTGACGGGCCGCCGGTAACCGCACCCCGAACGCCTTCGCGCCGGGTTCGAGGTCCGTCGTGGCGACGCGTCCGGCCTCGGTCGAGAGCCGAACCGTCTCGGCCTCCTGGAGGAAGACCGTCCGTCGCTCCCCCTCGTCCTCGATGACCACCACGGTGAGCGGTCGCCGTTCGATCTTGATCCGTCCGACCCGCACCGACCGGGCCGGCCCGCGGGGCTCGACGGCCAGCACCGCGTCGCCGGGCCCGAGCTCGGAGAGGTAGCGGGTCGATCCGTCCGCCATGAGCACATAGGAGTGGGCCGCGCCGGCATTGACCCGGAACGGACGGGGACGGCTGAACGTCGAGCCGACCGCCTCGCTCGCGACGTGGAAGAGGAAGGCGGCGGCGCTCCCCACGAGGAGGCCCTCCGAGGGCTTGAGGAGCGAGGTCGTGTCGACGATGATGCGGTCCCCGACGCCGACCGCATGGATCTCGGTCACGGTCACGCTGCGCCACTCGAGCCCCGAGGGCAGCGGTCCGTCGACGACCCCCTCGAGCGTATCGACCTCGGAGGGCGAACCGACCTCGACGAGGACCCGGTTCGCGCCGTGCTCGAGGGCGCCGAGGGCCGCCGGCACTTCGTCCGGCGTGCCCGCGTAGACCCAGAGCTCGAAGCGACGATCGCTCGCGGCGATCGCGTTCTCGAGCGGGATCACGCGGTCCCCTGACCACTCGATCGCGAGGGTGCCCCCGGTCCCGGCGGCCCGGAGCGCTCGCTCGAGCTCCGTGGCCGAGCCGACCCGGACGACCGGGATGGGTGGGGCGCCCTCCGTCGGGCGGAGGATCCGGTCACCGTCCCGGCGGAGGACCTCCTCCTCGGGTTCGAAGGAGGTCTGCGAGCCGGCCGGCACGACGAACGACCGGAACCCCCGGCGACGCGCCCGCTCGACCACCGCGCGGGCCCGCTCGGGGTCATCCGCGGGAGGTGCGATCGTCACTCGCTCGCGCGCCATCGGGATCTAGCTCGCACCCGCTCCGTGGAGCACGTCGGCGATCCGGCGGGCGAGCGGACCGACCGGTCGCCGCTGGAAGAGGTTCCGTCCGATGCAGATCCCCGCCCCTCCGGCGGCGGCGCTGTCGGCGACGATCCGCAGGAACTGCTCCTCATGGTCGAGCCGCACTCCGCCACCGATCAGGACCGGCACCGGGGTCGTCCGGCACATCTTCCGGAACTCTTCGGCCGAGCCCGGGTAACTGGTCTTCACGATGTCCGCGCCCGTGTCCGCCGCCGCGCGCGCGGCATGGCGGAGCTCCTCGGGCGTCCCGCCGTTCGCCTTCTTCACATAGGCCATGCAGAGCAGCGGCAGTCCGAGCTGCCGGCACTGGTCGGCGGCGATGCCGAGGTCCCGGAGCATTTCGGGTTCCTCGGGGATGCCGAAGTTCACCTGGATCGAGAGCAGGTCGGCGCCGAGGCTCACCGCCTCCTCGGCGGAACCGACCAGCACCTTGCGGTTCGACGTGGTCCCGAGGGCCGTCGAGGCCGAGACATGGATGCCGAGGAGGGTCGTGGGGTGCAGCACCGGCACCAGCTCCCGGACGGCGCCCTTCGTCACGATCAGGAGATCGACCCCACCGTTCTGGAGCTCCGTCGCGAGAGGCGCAAGCTCCTCGAGGCCGTCGATCGGCCCCATCGACACGGGGTGGTCGAGGGGGACCGAGAACAGCCGGTGGGCGGGGTCGGGAAACAGACGCTTCAGTCGGACCGTTTTTCCGTACATCGTGTACTTCCTCTATGTTCCTTCAGGGGGGAGGCTCCGGGAGAATCCGCCGACCCCACGCGGGGTCCGTCGGGATGGCGCCCTCCCGGCGCCTCCCGTTCACCAGAGCCAGGTCGCGGCAGCCCGGTCCGCCGGTCGAAAACACCGGTGCGCCCCGTCGTTGGCCGCCATCCCTCACCGGATTCGCCGGGGGCTATTTAGAGTTCGTCGGAGCCGATTTTCCGTTCGCGGTCGCGAGGACCCCGTCCACCAGCAGGGCGTGGATCGAGAAGCCCCGCAGCATCTGGTCCCACATCTGCTTGCGGATTTCCGGTGTCCGGGCGAACCCGGCCACGATCTGGCCGATCCACTCGGAATGCTCGACGTCCGCCACCACATGGAGGGTGTAGTACTCGAGCTTGTCCTCCGGGACCCGGTAGTGCTTCCGGAACGACGGCAGGAGCCGTGCGCAGAGCTCGACGTTCGGCGGCTCGGAAGAGCCGGCGGCCGAGACGTAGAAGGTGTTGACGCGGTTCGTATAGAGGAAATCGTCGATCGCGACCATCGTGCTCGGGAGGAGCGGCGCGCCCTGCATCTCGGCCCTCGGCACGCCGATCCCCTCGGCGAACCGGAGCCAGAGCTCCGGGTGCCCGGGCGCCTTTCCCTTCGGGTCCCCGGCCTCCTCGACCAGCTGGTCGAGGATCATGCGCCGGTAGGGGTCGTTTCCCGGTTCCCACGAGCAGTTCGCGAACCGCTCGGCCATCGCGATCGGGACCGACGCGAGCCAGGGGTAGAACTGCTTCACCCACTCCTTCACGACCGGGAGCGGGACCTCGCCCTTCTCGAGCGCGGAGAAGAACGGGTGGGTCTTGAACGGGTGGTTCGCCATCTTGTACTTCGTGAGCTCGTCGCGGAACCGGGCGCCTTCGTAGCGCACCCAGGGGGGTTCGGGCATCGGGCGGCCGAGCCGGCCTCGGCTATTTGGAACGCGAGGTTCAATCGCGAACCTCGCGCGTTATCGGGCCGGAGCCCACCGGCGGCTGTGTCCACCTCACCGGGCGGCACGCCGCTCGTGCCGCCCTATGGCCCCCTCGCCGGGATCCGGGTGCTCGAGTCGGCGCGATTCGTGGCGGGGCCCTGGGCCTCGGGCTATCTCGCCGAGTTCGGAGCGCGCGTCATCCATGTGGAGGCCCCTCCGTTCGGCCCTCCCTACGCGGACCCGACCCGGACCCTTCGTCCTCTGCTCGGCGGCGCGAACGGCGGGGAGGTCGTCTCCGAGTCCTGGGCCCAGTACGCGCGCAACAAGCTCTCGGTCGGCCTCGACATCCGGCGTCCCGAGGGGCGGAAGGTCTTCCTCGACCTCATCGGGAGCTCGGACATCTGGATCGAGTCCTCGCGACCGGGAACCTACGACCGGCTCGGACTCTCCGACGAGGAGGTCTGGCAGGCGAACCCCCGGCTCACGATCGTGCATATCTCGGGCCACGGGCGCACGGGCGACCCGGCCCGGGTCTCGGCCCCCTCCTACGACCTCACCGCCCAGGCGTTCAGCGGGTTCCTGGCGATCCAGGGGAACCCTGAGCCCGAACCGCCGATGCGGGCCGGGACGGCGCTCAACGACACCGTCACCGGCCTCGCCTCCGCGACGGCGGGATTGATGGGCTACATCCATGCCCAGCGCACGGGGAAGGGGCAGTCGGTGGACGTCGCGCAGTACGAGATCTTCTTCGTCCTGCTCGAGAACCTGGCGATCGACTACTTCATGCGGGGAGTGGTGCGGGGCCGGTTCGGGTCCGGTCACGCGCGGCTGCACCCGTACGACGTCCACCGGGCCTCGGACGGTTGGGTGGTGGTCGCGGCCCCGACGGAGGACTCCTGGCAAGCGCTGCGGGAACTGATCGGCTTCCGGGCTCCGGAGCACGACGACCGGGACTACCGGCTCGCCCACCGGGAGGCGGTCGATCGCGCGATCGCCGAGTTCTGCCGGGCCCGCACACGCGAGGAGCTCGAGACGATCGGCCGGACACACGACGTGGCGATCACCAAGGTCTATGACATCGCCGATATCGCCCGGGACCCGCACTACCGGGAGCGCGACATGTTCCTCGAGTGGGATGATCCGATCGCCGGTCGCGTGAAGGGCCCCGGCGTCGCGCCGAAGTTCTCCGAGACCCCTGGGGGCGTCTGGCGGGGGGCTCCCTGGCTCGGCCAGGACAACGACCACGTCCTCGGGGGGGTTCTCGGCTACTCCCAGGAGACGATCGAGAAGCTCCGGTCGGACGGCGTCATCGGGGAGCATCCCCCGGAGCGCCCGCCGGCGGGGCCGGTTCCGTTCTTCGTGCGCGAGGGACTCTAGGTCGATGCCCGAGCGTCCCTCTCTCCCCACGGACCCCCTGGTCGAGGAGGTCCGGGCCCTCGCTTCCCGTCTCGACCTCGCCCGAAGGTACCGGGAGCTGGACCGGGCGCCGGCGTTCCCCCGCGCGGAGTACCGCGCGCTCGGGGAGGCTCGGATGCTGGGCCTGCCCACCCCGGAGGCGCTCGGGGGCCGGGGGCTCCCTCTCGGGCGGACCGGGGTCCTCCTCTTCCACCTCGCCTACCTCGGAGGGACGACCTTCGCGAAGCTCTCCCTGCAGCCGGAGTTCTCGAGCGTCCTTGCCGAGCACGGGTCCCCGGCGCTCGTCGACGCCTATTACCGGCCGCTCGTCCGCGGCGAACGGCTCGTGGGGAACCAGCTCACCGAGCCGGGCGCCGGCTCGGACGCCCGCGGGCTTGCGAGCGTCGCGGTCCCCGAGGGGGACGCCTACCTCCTGACCGGCGAGAAGAGCGAGATCGCCTTCGCCCACGAGGCCGATGCGGCGATCGTCTACGCGCGGGTACCGGGTACCGGGGCCGGCGGGATCACGGCCTTCCTCGTCCCCCAGGACCTTCCCGGGATCCATCGGGCGGACCCTCCCGGGGACCTCGGCGAACGGTGGCAGCGGCGGTCGACCGTACGGTACGACCGGGTGCGTCTCCCGCGGGAGCTGCGGATCGGCGAGGAAGGCCGCGGGTTCGACTACGTCCAGACCGAGCTCACGCGGGAGCACGCGCTGCTCGCGGCCCTGTACCTCGGCGTCGCCTGGTCCTCCTGGGACGAGACGGTCGCCTGGGTGGGGCATCGGGAGGCGTTCGGCCGTCCGCTCTCCGCCCAGGAAGCGGTCGCGTTCCCGCTCGCCGAGGACTCCGGACGGCTCGAGGCGACGTGGCTCTACACCGCCCGCGTCCTCGACGCGATCGGCCGCGGCGAACCGGTCGCGCGCGAGGCCGCCCTCGCGAAGTGGATGGCCGTCGAGACGGCCCTCGCCGTCCTCGACCACGCGATCCAGTTCCACGGGGGCCGCGGATACTCGCAGGAGTTCCCGCACGAGCAGCGGTGGCGCGACGTCCGGAGCGGACGGATCGCGCACGGCACCTCCGAGATCATGCTCCGCGTCGCCGCGCGGGAGATCTGGAAGCGCCCGAGGGGCGAAGCCCCCCGGGCCTGAAACGGTCGACCCTCCTGTGGGCCTTCGCCCCGCGGCGATTGAAGGTCCCCGGACCGGCCGGGCTCAGGTCGCCTTGCTCGACGCCGAGCGCGACCGTCCCGAGCGCGACGGCTCGGGCGACGTGGGCGCCTTCGGGGGCTCCCGAAACTGGTCGGCCTCGGTCGAACCGTCCATCGCGAGGGTCGACGTGAGCCCGCCCGAGAGGACCTGAGCGACGTCGTCGAAGTACCCGGCACCGACGAACGACTGGTGCTTCACCGCCGCATAGCCGTCCTCCTCGGCCCGGAACTCCTCCTCCTGGAGCTCCGTGTACGCCGGCATCCCCGACTGGGCGTAGGCCTTCGCGAGCCGGAACATCGAGAGGTTGACGGCGTGGAAGCCGGCGAGGGTCACGAACTGGAACTTGTAGCCCATCTCCCCGATCGTCGATTGGAACTCGGCGATCGCATCCGGCTTCAGCTTCTTGCGCCAGTTGAACGACGGGGAGCAGTTGTACGCCAGGATCTTCCCCGGGAACTGGGCGTGGACCTCCCGGGCGAACCGCTCGGCCTCGTCGAGGTCCGGGCCCGCGGTCTCGAACCAGAGGAGGTCGGCGTAGGGGGCGTAGGCGATCCCACGCGCGATCGCCATGTCGAGCCCGCCGGTGATCTCGTAGAACCCCTCGGGGGTGCGCTTGTCCGTCAGGAACCGGGTGTCCCGGGGGTCGATGTCGCTCGTCAGGAGCTTCGCGCTGAGGGCGTCGGTCCGCGCGACGAGCACGGTCGGCACGCCGAGAACGTCCGCGGCGAGGCGGGCCGCCCAGAGCTTCTGGTTGAACTCCCGGACCGGGACCAGGACCTTGCCGCCCATGTGCCCGCACTTCTTCACCGATGCGAGCTGGTCCTCGAGGTGAAGGCCTGCCGTACCGGCGTCGATCATCGCCTTCGTGAGCTCGAAGACGTTCAGGTTGCCGCCGAACCCGGCCTCGCCGTCGGCGACGATGGGGGCGTACCAGTAGATGTCCTCCTTGCCGACGGCGTGCTGCTTTTCGTCCTCGCGCCGGAACGCGTTGTTGATGCGACGGACGAGGTGCGGCATCGAGTCGGCGGGATACAGGCTCTGGTCCGGGTACGTCTGGTCAGCGTCGTTGGCGTCCGCGGCGACCTGCCAGCCGCTCGCGTAGATCGCCGGAAGCCCCCCCGCGACCATCTGGACCGCCTGGGTCCCGGTCATCGCCCCGAGGGTGGGAACGTACGGCTCGGTGTGGAGGAGACGCCAGAGCCGCTGGGCGCCGAGGGTGGCAAGCGTGTTCTCGATGCGGACGGATCCCCGGAGCCGTTCCACATCCTCGGCCTTGTAGGGGCGGACGATCCCCTTCCACCGCTCGCTCGTCTTCCAGTCCTGGCCCACGACCTCCTTCATGCTTCCTCCGAGCCCGGCCCCTCGTCCAACAGATGGTACGCGTGCTCCGTGATAAACTCCTCGAATGCGGGTTCGGCGACGACCTCGTCGAGCACGCGCGCCGCGACTCGGACCGAGGCGGCGGGGTCCGGGGCATCCGTCTCCGCCCGGAGCGCGTCGGACTCCCGTTCGAGATGCCGGCGGAACAGCGCGAGGTCGACCGTCCCTCCGCCCTCGAGCGGTGCTCCGTGGCGCACCCACTGCCAGAGCTGGGAGCGGGCGATCTCGACCGTCGCCGCGTCCTCCATCAGATGGTCGATGGGGACACAGCCGATCCCCCGGAGCCACGACTCGAGGTATCGGAGGGCGACCCGGGTGTTCCGCCGGACCCCTTCGGTCGTGATCGGGCCATGGGGGACGACGAGCAGGTCCCGGGGCCGCGGGATCGGCCGTGAGGCCGGCCGGTCGATCTGGTGGGGGCCTTTCATCTCCGCATCGAAGACCCGGGTGGCGATCGGGACGAGGCCGGGGTGGGCGACCCAGGTCCCGTCATGGCCCGCGCGCACCTCCCGTTCCTTGTCGGCGACCACCCGGGCGATCGCCTCCTCGTTCGCGACCGGATCCCCCTTGATGGGGATCTGGGCGGCCATCCCGCCCATCGCGTGCGCGCCCCGCCGGTGACAGGTCGCGATCAGCCGCTCGGAGTACGCCGTCAGGAACGGCGTCGTCATCGTGAGGAGCGCCCGGTCCGGGAACAGATGGCTCGGGTCGTCCCGTAGCTGCTTGATGAAGCTGAACAGGTAGTCCCACCGACCGCAGTTGAGCCCCACCGAGTGCTCGCGCAGCTCCCAGAGGATCTCGTCCATCTGGAAGACCGCGGGCAGGGTCTCGATCAGGACGGTCGCCCGGATCGTACCCCTCGGCAGTCCCACCCTCTCCTCTGCCCAGCCAAAGACGTCGTTCCACAGGCGGGCCTCGAGGTAGTGCTCCATCTTCGGGAGGTAGAAGTACGGCCCGGTCCCGCGGCGGACGAGCTCGGCCGCGTTGTGGAAGAAGAACAGGCCGAAATCGAAGAGGCTGCCCGAGATCGGCCGGTCCCCGATCCGGAGATGCCGCTCCTCGAGGTGCCACCCCCGGGGGCGGACCATCAGGGTCGCGGTTCGTTCGTTCAACCGGTAGTCCCGACCGTCCGGGGACCGGTACTCGATACGGCGGCGCACCGTGTCCCAGAGGTTCACCTGGCCCGCGACCGTCCCGGCCCACGTCGGAGAGTGCGCGTCCTCGAAGTCGGCCATGAAGACGCGGGCGCCCGAGTTGAGGGCGTTGATGATCATCTTCCGGTCCACCGGTCCCGTGATCTCGACCCGGCGGTCGGTGAGGTCCGCGGGTGGCGGGGGTACCGTCCAGGACCGTCGGCGGAGGTCCCGCGTCTCCGGCGGGAGACCGGGCGTTCGACCCGTGTTCAGGAGGCGATGCACTTCTCCCCGCTGGGCGAGGAGGGCCCGGCGCCGTGGGTCGAACCGTGCGTCGAGCTCGCGGAGGAATCGAAGCGCCTCGGGGGTGAGTATCTCCGAAAATCGGGGGCCGTCCGGGCCGACCACCCGGATCCCATGGGTCGGTGCGGTCCGGCCGACCGCGGTCATCCTACCTCGGACCGCGGGTGCGGTCCACGGAGCCCCACGGAGCGGCTCGGGCGCGACCCTCCAGTATCTCGGGAGGACTCCACCGGACTCCGTATCGACCCCCTACCAAATAGTTTAGCCTAGGGCCGGGGCCGCCTCTTTCACGGCGGCGTCGCGGAGGGGGCGCATACCCCCGTCCCGGAGGCGGAGGCGTTCGTGCAAACCGGTGAGATATAAGGGCGGCGGAAGCTACGACGGCGTGTCGGAGCCGGTCCGGCGACCGTCCCCGGTCTCGTTGCTCACCCTTCGCGAGATCCGGGGCTACATCCGCGGTCATCACGCGATCGCCATGACCGTGACGTTCGTCCTTCTCTACGCCCTCGGATCGATGGTCATCGGGGGGATGCTCGTCTTCGCGAACCTCGGCGGCGGCTACGAGGTCCAGGTCCTCTGGGGAAGCGCGCTTGGTACGCAGCCGTGGCTCTACCCGGGGATCCTGATCGTCGCGCCGTGGGGGGTCGTGGCCCTTCCGTTCTTCCAGACGCTCGCGATGGGGATCGTCGCGATCGGTGTCGGTCTCGGCATGGCCGTCGCGGTCCTTCTGGGCGTGGACCTCGTCCGGAACCGCCGGCGGGCTGCGGCGAGGCCTGCCTCGGTCGGCACGATCGCGGGGCTCACCCCGGCGATGATCGCGCTCGTCACCCTCGGGGCGTGCTGCTCGACGACGGCCGCGGCGACCGCCGGGGTCTGGGTCGTGGCCCAGGTGAGCGGATCGAGCGCGGACAACCTCCTCTACAACAACTGGTTCCTCGGGGCGTTCCAGATCGTGGTGGTCTGGGTCGCGCTGATCGCCCAGGAGATCGTCCTCGGGATCTACGGGGGCCTGCTCGGGCTGCGCAAGGAGACCGAAGAGACCGCGAGATACGTCGCTCCTCCGGTCGAGCGCCGATATCTCGCGGCCACCGCCCTACGGCTCGGGCTGTTGGTCGGGGGGATCACCTGGTCCCTCGCGATGCTCGTCGAATGGACCCAGCCTCTGCAGGGCGGGTCGGACATCGTGATGCCGATCCGTTGGGTCGTCCAGCATCAAGTGCCGGCCCTGCTCGCGATCCTGGCGGCCCTCTTCCCGCGGGGCGTCTATGACACGATCTGCGAGACCCTCCGCAACGCGTTCGGTTCCGTGCTCCGGGGACTGTTCGTGCTCGGGGGGCTCACCCTGATCATCGGCACCCCGCCGCCGCTCGCCGGGGCCGGCCTGGAAGGGTTCGGTAACGAGCTCCTCGGTCTCTTCGGCCTGCCCGCGAGCTCTGGCGCGGTCCCGCCGGTGTTCCCGTGGGGACCGGATCTGCTCTTCCGCTGGGGTCTACAGTACCTCCTGGTGGGCGGGTTCTCCCTCGCGGTGGGCCTCTTCCCCGACCGCACCCTGTCGGTCCTTCTCTGGGGGCTCGGTCGCTTCGAGTCGACCCGCACACCGACCGGTGACTTCGTCGTGGGCTCGCCGACCGCGATTCCATCGACCGAGACCCCGGCCCTCTCCGGCTCTACGATCGGCCGTTCGACCCCCGCCGGGAGTCCGGCCGGGGTAGCCGCGGACGGGCCCTGACGGGAAGGAGGCGCGCGAGCGCGAGTAGGTAGAGGATGCTCGCCGCAGAGATCGTCCTGGTCCTCCTCGCCTCCGGAATGGTCGCCGCGACGGCGTTCCTGATCCGGTGGGCCGCGGACGCCCGGACGCCGCTACGCGCATCGACCGTTCTCTTCCTCCTCCTGATGATGGTCGCCATGGTCGCCGGCGCGGCCATCTACTACACCGCCCCGGGACCGGCGCGACTGGTGGAAGGGTTCTGGGTCGCGAGCGGGCTCATGTCCGTGAGCGTCGTGCTCGTCTTCGCGGGGTTCCTCGAAGAGGTCCGGCGCCGCGCCTCCCGGGGACCGACCGATCCACCCCCGGTCCTCCGCCATCCCCGCACGTTCGTCGCCGCCGTCATCGCCACGGTGCTCGCGAACGAGTTCCTGATGGGCTGGACGTTCTCGGCCGCGGCCGGTGCGACGATCCCACTCGATCCCGCGGGCCTTGCGGCGTTCGGAGTCGGCCTCGCGCAGGTGGTCGTCTCCCCCTGGTTCCTGTTCACGATGTCGGCGGAGATGCTGCTCACGGCGTACCTCCTGCGCGACCGACTGTCCCCGGCGCTCCTCACCGTCCTACTCTCCCAGTCGGCGATCATGTTCCTGAGCCCTCCCGCGCTCGGCGACTCTGCGTGGACCGCCGCGACCGTCTACGGCGGCAGCGGCCTCATGATCGGTCTCATCGTGTTCGTGATGGAGCACCTCTATCGGACGCGCGAGGCCCCGCGAGCGTTCCTCGACTATCTCGTGCGTCTCCTCGGCCTCTACGCGCTCATGATGGCGGGCCTCTACCTCTGGTGGGTCTACGCGTTCCCCGCGGCCTTCGCCCTGTCCGTCGTGCTCGAGATGGTCCTGTACTTCGAACTCGTCGTCCGCCCCGAGCGGATCGACCCATCGACCCGGGTCGCCTGGCAGGACCGGCCGCACTGGACGTTCGCGCTCCTCAGCACGATCTTCGTCGCCGAGCTGTTCATGGGCGCCCTTCTGGACGCGCAGGCTTCCGGCTCCGCATTCGTGTCGGGACTCCCGGCGCTCCCGTGGACGGGAACGCTCCCCGAAAGTCTCTACGCGGCGTTCTACAACGGGTTCTGGTTCTTCGCCGCGGTGACCGCGTCGACCGGTTTCCTCGCGATGATGGGGATCGAGATGGGCGCGCTGGTCGTGTTCAAGCTCCGCGAGACCCGGAGCCGGGAGACGCGGATCCGTCTCGCCCTGATGCTCGGCTGCTACGGCGCCTTTGCGGTCTTCTTCCCGAGCCTGTATTACCCGCTCCTCTTCCCCCGGGCGCCCACCGGCGCGAGCGTCCCGGTACTCGGCTGGAGCATGGGGATCGGCTCGGCACCGCTCGCGGTCGGGGTCTTCGGTGTCGTCCTCGCGACGTACGCGATCGTGGGGGTGGCGAGCTTCCTCTTCGGCCGGCGGGCGGTCTGCTCGACGTTCTGCACGGCCCCGCTCATGTACCAAGGGACGACGATCGACGCGATGAAGAGCTTCAACCGGTCGTCGCCCCTCGCGCGGAAGTTCCTCTCGAGCCGCTTCTCGGCCGCGTACTCGGTGACGCTCTCCGTCGTGATGATCTCCCTCGGGGTCGCCTCGGTCGCCTCCGTGCTCGACCAGGCCGGCCTCTGGACGGTGACCGTCCTCGGCTCGGACCCGACGGTCTTCCTCTTCGCGCTCTACTTCAGCGTGCTCTGGTACGTCCTCTTCGTGACGATCCCCTACACCGGGAACTACAACTGCGTCACGATGGGCTGGTGCTACACGGGCGCGATCAGCCAGGCGTTCGGACGCGTCGGGTTCTTCCGGCTCCGCGTGCACTCGCGGGAGGTCTGCCAGCGATGCACCACGCTCGACTGCGCGCAGTCCTGCCCGGTGGGACTGGTCGACATGCCCGGACATTTCCGACGGAAAGGGGAGTTCCGCAGCTCGAAGTGCTGCGGCGTCGGGGACTGCGTCGAGTCGTGCCCGTACGGGAACATGTACCTCTACGACGTCCGGCACTGGGTCCGGGAGCGTTTCGGGCTGGTCGCGCACCCCCGGGGTGAACCGCTGCCGATGGTCCGCCCCCGCGCTGTCGGGTCCCACGCCACACGGACGGAGCCGGCCGGCGCTCCGTCGACCGCGGGCCCGGCACCCCCGTAGCCCGTCCGGGCACGGCTTCGCGGTCCGGTCGCCGGAGCACCGCGGTCCGCGCTGCGTCGAACGGTCACGTCCCGTCGGTCGCCGGCGCGAAGACCACGCCCTCGGCGACCTTCGGGAGGAACATCGTCGATTTGTGGGCCATCATCGCCCCCGTCCCGAACGCCCGGGCCTCGATCCCCGGCTCGTGAAGCGGCGGCAGAAGGAACGCCGTCCCCCCTGAACCCGGGTCGCCCGGCGTCGCGATCCGCGCGAGGGCGGCCGACGGGGACCGCACGAAGAGGAGGTCATGCGGGTCGAGACCGAGCTCTCCCTCCAGGAACTCGTGCAGCCGGTCAAAGTCCGCGCCGACATCGGCCGACGGGGGTGTCTGCGCCTCACGGACCTCTCCGCCATGCACGATGAGGAAGCCCCGACTCCCGGACCGATGCCACTCGTGCAAACGTTCGACCGCGTCCGCGGAGGAGTCGAGCGGTCGGACCGCGGCGGTCGACGGGAAGACCTTCCGTGCGGCCGTGAGGACCCGCTCGGGCGACGCGACCGACGCGGGAAGGACCCGGTGCCAGGGGAGCACTCGGAGCGCCCGGTCCCGACCGTCCACGAGCATGGCAAGGGGGCGCACCGGCGTTCCGCGCTCGGCCGACCGACGCGCGGCCGTGAACCGATGATGTCCATCGAGCACCAGCGCGCGGAGACGGCGGACCCGTTCGCGGAGCTCCGCGACCGCGCGAGCGTCGTCGACCCGCCACAGGTAGTGCGTGGTGCCCTCGAGCCCGGCCTCGACCAGCGAGGGGACCCGCGCGTGAAACGCGAGGCCCCGGCGGTCGATGCCCAGCAGCGACTCGAGCCGATCGTTGAACGCGTGGTCGGGGAGGTGATACCCCGCCATGATCGGCGCGAAGCTCATTCCGGTCGCCCGGGTGAGCGCGACCCGTTCCTCCACCCGGTCGTCGAACGTCCGCTCGTGCATCGCGACCTCCCGTCCGGCGCGATCGGCGAGGTCAAGCGCGCCGACGAGCCCGAGGAGGAGGTACTCGCGCCGGCGCTCCCCGGTCGGGATCGTCTCGAGGATGTCGGGCGGAGGAACGTAGCGGATCCCGTAGACGTAGAACGCCGGCTCGGGGTCCTGGACATAGTCCCCCGAAGCGAGCGCGACCGACAGTCGCGCGGCGGCGCGTGCGGTGAACTCGCCGACGCTCAGGGAGCGGGGACGGGGAACGAACTGGGAGGCGTTGTGGGGCCGGTGGCCGTAGCGCTCGAGCTCCTCCTCGGAGAGCGTGTCATAGACCGGACAGATGAGAGCACTCGGGTCCGCGCCACGATTCGGATGCCAGGCTCGGACCGGACGGAGCTCGACCAAGGGGACCTCCCGGAGCTCCCCCATCGAGGGCTATAAGGACCGTTCTCCTGTACCTACGCGCTGGTGAGCGCTGGCAGGTTCCTGCTTCCCCGGGCGGCACCTGCCATCGCTGGCATGCATCTCCGTCCTCCCCAGGCGTTTAGGCTCTCGACCGAACTGGCCGCG